>NZ_JAMGBF010000083.1 GCF_023516615.1 Streptomyces panaciradicis | reverse complement strand
GAGCAGACTCAGGGCGGCCAGCGTGGCGTTGATCCGCCGCCGGTCGTCCAGACGTCCGACGGTCTCCTCGGCATGGTCCTCGACCTGCTCCTCCGCGGCGTGCGCGGCGGCCGCGGCGCTCGCCGCGTTGCGATAGCGGCGATTGCTGCGGTAGTGGGAGCGGGCGACGTTGGTGGCGATGCCGAGCAGCCACGGCCGCAGGGAACCTCCTTCGGCGTCGACCGAGGCCCGGCGCCGCCACGCCTCCATGAACGTGGCCGACATGACGTCCTCGGCCGCGGACCAGTCGGCGGTCAGCCGGAAGGCGTGGTTGTACACCGCGCGGGCGCACGCGTCGAAGAGTTCCGCGAAGGCATCCGGATCTGCCCAGAGGTGGAGGCAGGCGCTGGGGTGATCGAGAAACCGGCAACCCATCCGACCAATTTCTCAACTGACCGCCGTTCCGGACCCATTGACAGGTCTCGACACCTCCTCAATCATCAGACATCCGATGAATTGGGAGCCGCCATGAGTACTCCTCCAAGACGTCAGGTTCTGGGTGCGGCCGCAGGCATCACCACCGCCGCGGCCCTCCCCCTCAGCCTCGCCGCCCCCGCGCACGCGGCCCAGCCGACCGAACGGGAGCCCGAGCCGTGGGCTCCCGTCCCCGATCCCGTGCCCGTCCCGCTCGACGCCTTGTACGACAACGACGGCATCGACACCTCCGCCGCGCGCGGCGGCGACTTCGACGGCTCGGGCTACACCTTCCCCGGGGAGGAACTCGGCGCGGGACCCGTCGAGATGGACGGCATCCCCTTCCGCTTCCCTTCCTCCGCGGCGGGCGCGAAGAACAACGTCGTCGCCCTCGGCCAGCGGATCGAGTTGCCCAGGGGCCGCTACCTCTCGGCGCACTTCCTCACCGCGGGCAGCTACGGCAACGCCTCCGGCACGGCCACCGTGCACTACGCCGACGGATCGACCACGACGGCCGGTCTCGGCGGTGCCGACTGGTACGCGGGGGGCGGTTCACTGTCGGCGCCGTACCGCTACACCCCGGACGGCACCAAGGACGCGCACAGCGTCGGCATCGGCACGTCGGAGGTATGGATCGACCCGCAGCGGGAGGCGATCGCCCTCACTCTGCCGGTCACCAACCCCGCGCAGCCGAACAAGGCGTCTCTGCACGTCTTCGCCCTCTCGCTCCAACCCGTCGCTCAGGGACGGGCGTTGACGCTGCGCAACGCCCGCTCCACGAACTCGCTGATGGAATCCACCGGTGCGCAGAGCGTCGAGGCGACCGTCGTGAACGCGGGCACCGTCCCCCTCCTGGCCGGGGACGGGGTGTCCGTGGCCGTCGAGGCGCCCGGGGCCCGCACCGTGGAGCCGGCCCGGATCCGGCGCCTGTCCCCCGGCGAGCAGGTCCGGGTCCGCGTAGGCATCCGCAATCGCCGGGGAGTTGCTCCCGGAACCGTCCAGGACGGGTCGGTGACCGTCGGCGGCCGCGGTGCCCGCGCCGCTTCCCGGCGGAGCCGGCTGTCGCTCGGCGTGGCCGACTACCTGCCCACCGAGGCGTCCCTCTCCGGCCACCAGGCGCCGTACTGGTTCCAGGACGCGAAGTTCGGCATCTTCATCCACTGGGGCGTGTACTCGGTGCCCGCCTGGTCGCCGGTGGGCAAGCAGTACGCCGAGTGGTACTGGAACCACATGCAGGACCCGGGCAACGCGGTCCATGCCTACCACCGGCAGACCTACGGGGAGGACTTCGCCTACGACGACTTCATCCCGCGCTTCACCGCGGCGAAGTTCGACCCTCGCGCGTGGGTGGAGTTGTTCCGCGACGCCGGGGCGCAGTACCACGTGCTGACCTCCAAGCACCACGAGGGCTTCGCGCTGTGGGACACCAAGGTCTCGGACCGCAACGCGGTGAAGTTGGGCCCGCGACGGGACCTGGTCAAGGAGTTGTTCGACGCCTCCCGCCGCTACGCGCCCGAGCTGCACCGGGGGCTCTACTTCTCGATGCCGGAGTGGTTCAACCCGGACAGCCCCTGGATGGGGCACGCCCCGCGCAACCCGTACACCCTGCAGCCGGTGCCGTACACCGGATACACCGCCGGCAAGGACTTCGTGAGGGACTACCAGGCGCCGCAGATGCTGGAGCTGATCCACGGCTACGACCCCGAACTCATCTGGTGCGACATCGGCGGCGCGAACGACAGCCTCCACGTGCTCGCCGAGTACTTCAACCACGCCAAGAACCGGGCCCGTCCGATCGACGTCACGGTGGACGACCGGTCGGGCATCGCCTTCCACGACTTCACCACGCCCGAGTACACGACGTACGAGAACACGGTCGTCGCCAAGTGGGAGTCGAGCCGCGGCCTGGATCCCTTCAGCTACGGCTACAACCGGGCGACCCCGGACGACGCCTACATGACGGCCGAGGACGTCGTACGCAGTCTCGTCGACATCGTCTCCAAGAACGGCAACTTCCTGCTCGACATCGGCCCGCGCGCCGACGGCACCATCCCGGAGATCATGCAGACCCGGCTGCGGGAGACGGGCCGCTGGCTGCACACCAACGGCGAAGCGATCTACGACACCACGTACTGGTCCCGCATGGCCCAGCTCGGCGACGATCTGCGGTTCACCGTCCGCCCGGACGAGGCCTTCTACATCCACTCACTCACCGAGCCGGGTGCCAAGCTCCGCGTCGAGGCGCCGGTACCCGTCCGTGCCGGCGACAGGATCACCCTGCTCGGCCACGACCGGCCGCTGTCCTGGACCACGAGCAAGGGCGCGCTGGTGATCGACGTACCCGAAGCCGCGCGCAGGGCGGGCCGGTACGTGTGGGTGTTCAAGGTGGCCTGGCGCCCCTGACCGTTACGTCTCCGTCCCGCTCGGGCCTTATTGCTAATAACTTGCAACAGCAAGTTGAGTGCAGCAATATGAGGTCTGGCGGGGTCGGCCCGTCGCTCTTCGGTGTCTGGACATGCCTGTCGGCCAGTCGGGCGCGTCCTCCCCGAGGAGTGATCGTCTTCTCGCCCGGCACCCGCCGGAACCCAGCCGACCCCGCCCGCACGGCGAGCCGGCCTGCTCGACGAACGTGCTGCGCCTCCGCCTTGGCGATCAAGGGAGTTGTTCCGTGCGGACGCGCGAGAGCCCCGGGAGGTTGTTTCCCCTCCCGGGGCTCTCGCGCTACGACGGGCTGTGGGCCCGGACTTCTCGGCTCTCGTCACCAATAGTGGCGTCGGCCGGCGACCGCGTGCCCTGTGGAACCCATGATCCAGAGGACGGCGCCGATCACGGTCAGGATGAGACCGAGGGTCCACAGGATCGAGACGCCGGTGAGGAAACCGATGACAAGCAGAATGATGCCGATGGCGAGCATTCCGTACCTCCCGAAGTTGCCTGACGTGTCTTCTCCCGGATGCCCCCAAGTGGCAACATCACCCCCGCCGGGGCGCCTTGGAGCCATGAACACGTCCGGTGGGCCGCGGTGTCGTCATCGGCCGGGGCGTGGAGGTCCGGCCGTCTCGGGATCGTCCGTCAGAGCGATCCGGACGGCGATGCACTTGCCGGCCGCCACCTGCCGCACCTCGAAGCCCGTCGCGAGGGCTTTCACGATCTCCAGGCCGTGCTGGCCCACCCGGTCGGGATCAGCGGGCCGGGATTCCGGAAGCCCGCGGTCGGAGTCCCACACCTCGACCTCCACTGCCTCGCCGGTGATCCTCAGCACCATCATCACCGGGCCGGGTGCGTACTTGTAGGCGTTGGTGACCAGCTCGCTCACCACGAGCTGAACCACCTCGCCCACGCGCGCGGAGACCGCCGCGACGTGCCCGGCCCGGCGGGTGAGAAAGTCCGCGGCCAGGTGCCGGGCCTGGGCGATGCACGTTCCGTCACCGTCCAGCGCGATGCTGGTCTCCAGCCCCTGCTCCGACGCCGTGGTCTCCCCCTTCCTCACGGGCGAGAGGTCCATGACCGCTGCCTTCGACCCCCGTCGATCCCGCGCACGATCGCGAGTAGCCGCTCTGCTGCCGATGGCTGCGCCACACACACGAAGCACACGTATCCTTCACGCAGCAGCTCGGTCCAACGCTTCAGTGTGCCATTTCCAACGTCTTGTTCGAGGGAGAAATGACCGACGTCGACCCCACTGGGCGCCCCGGCCGGCTGTCGGCCACCTCCACCGTCGTCGACGGCATCCACGTGATCAGCCTCGCCGGGGAGATCGACCGCGACTCCGCCGAGGTGCTGCGCGACGCCCTGCCCCGACCCGACGCCACGCTCCTGCGGGTGGTGGTCGACCTCGGACAGGTCTCGTTCCTGGACTCCACCGGCATCAACCTCTTCATCTCCACGCACAACACCTTCGCCCAGAACGGCGGTTGGCTGCGACTGGCCGCACCCACCGCCTCCGTGCTGCGCGTGCTGCAGATCGTCGGCATCGACACCGTCATCGACTGCTGCCCGACCCTGCGCCAGGCCCTCTCGACCTGAGGCCGGACGGTCTACGCGTCCTCATGGCCACGCAGGACGAGCAGTGACCGGGCTTCGACCTCCACCTCGCTGCCGGCCTTGATCAGCGGCCGGAACTCGGTGTAGGGGATGGCGGTGTCCACCTCGACCGCCCACCACGGGCCGAGTTCGTCGGGCACCGTGAACGCGAGGGCCTGGCTGTGGGCGTTGACGAGCAGCAGGAAGGAGTCGTCCTGCTGGGGCAGGCCCCGTAGGTCCGGTTCGGTGATGGCCTTGCCGTTGAGGTGGACCATGAGGGACCGGGCGAAGCCGGTGTCCCAGTCGTTGTCCGTCATCTCCTGCCCGCCGGGGGTGAACCACCCGATGTCCTTGTTCTCCGTCTCGCTCCCCCGGGGGACGCGCCCCTTGAAGAAGCGCCGGCGGCGGAAGACGGGGTGGTCGCGGCGCAGGGCGATCAACTTGCGGGTGAAGTCGAGGAGTTCGCTCCCCTCCGTGGCCTTCTCCCAGTCGATCCACGTCAACTCGTTGTCCTGGCAGTAGGCGTTGTTGTTGCCCTGCTGGGTGCGGCCGAGTTCGTCGCCGTGCGAGATCATGGGGACGCCCTGGCTGAGCAGCAGGGTCGCCAACAGGTTGCGCTGCTGACGGGCGCGGAGCGCGAGGACGCCGCGGTCCTGGGTGGGACCCTCCACGCCGCAGTTCCACGAGCGGTTGTGGTCCTCGCCGTCGCGGTTGTCCTCGCCGTTGGCCTCGTTGTGCTTGCCGTCGTACGACACCAGGTCCCGCAGGGTGAAACCGTCGTGCGCGGTGACGAAGTTGACCGAGGCGAAGGGCCGGCGGCCGTCGCTCTGGTACAGGTCGGCCGAGCCGGTCAGACGGGAGGCGAACTCACCGAGCGTGCCGCCCTCACCCCGCCACAGGTCCCGTACGGTGTCGCGGTACTTGCCGTTCCACTCGGTCCACAGCGGCGGGAAGTTGCCGACCTGGTAGCCGCCGTCGCCGACGTCCCACGGTTCGGCGATGAGCTTCACCTGGGAGATGACCGGGTCCTGGTGGACGAGGTCGAAGAACGACGACAGCCGGTCCACCTCGTGGAACTGCCGTGCCAGGGTGGCGGCCAGGTCGAAGCGGAAGCCGTCGACGTGCATCTCGGTCACCCAGTACCGCAGTGAGTCCATGATCAGCTGCAGGGTGTGGGGGTGGTTCATCCGCAGGCTGTTGCCGGTGCCGGTGGTGTCCCAGTAGCAGCGCGGGTCGTCCGGGGACAGCCGGTAGTAGGCCGCGTTGTCCAGCCCGCGCAGCGACAGCATCGGTCCGAGGTGGTTGCCCTCGGCGGTGTGGTTGTAGACGACGTCCAGGATCACCTCGATGCCGGCCTCGTGCAGCGCCTTGACCATGGACCGGAACTCCTGCACCTGCTCGCCCCGCTGCCCCGAGGAGCTGTAGGCGTTGTGCGGGGCGAAGAAGCCGATGGTGTTGTATCCCCAGTAGTTCGACAGGCCCTTCTCCACCAGGGCGTGGTCCTGCACGAACTGGTGGACCGGCATCAGTTCCACCGCGGTGACGCCGAGCTTGACGAAGTAGTCGATCATCGCCGGGTGGGCGAGCGCCGCGTAGCTGCCGCGCATCGCCTCGGGTATCGCCGGGTGGGTGTTCGTCATGCCCTTCACATGGGCTTCGTAGATCAGCGTCTCGTGGTACGGGGTCCGCAGCGGATGGTCGCTGCCCCAGTCGAAGTACGGATTGACCACCACCGACTTGGGCATGTACGGGGCGGAGTCGAGGTCGTTGTAACGGTCGGCGTCCTCGAAGTGGTACGGGAACAGGGCCTCGTTCCACTCGATCTCGCCCTCGATCGCCTTGGCGTAGGGATCGAGCAGCAGTTTGCCGGGGTTGCAGCGCTCACCGGACTCGGGCCGGTACGGTCCGTGCACCCGGAACCCGTACCGTCGGCCCGGGCCGACGTCCGGCAGGTAGATGTGGTGGACGAAGCCGTCCACTTCCCTCAGGGGGACGCGTTCCTCGGAGCCGTCCTCGTCGAACAGGCACAGCTCGACGCGCTCGGCCACCTCGGAGAACACCGCGAAGTTCGTCCCCGCACCGTCGAAGGTGGCGCCGAGGGGGGCTGCCTGCCCCGGCCTCGCGCCGATTTCCGTGTTCTCCTGCCAGATGCGCATGCCTCACCCTCCCCCGCGCGGCCGGGGGGCAGCCGCGCTCGTCCGTTCCCTTGTGCCCCTCCCTTCACCGGGCATGCGGCGCAGGTCAGCAAAGGTTCGCGCGGTCCGCCGTCGGCATACCCGATCGCGCGGCCGACGGCGGCCCCCGCACCCCAGATTCAGGCGACTGCTTCAAGAGTGGTGCGAAGTCGCCACGGAGCGGGTACGTCAGGCTCCCGACGGGACGGCGCGGGCCAGCGGCTCCAGGTCGCCGTACAGGGCCGCGTGGAGTGCGGCGGCGAGTTCCCGGGCCCGTCCTTCGTTGTGCACCCCGTGCATCATGAAGTAGACCGGCCCGGTGTAGGCGCCGAAATCGGCCTCGCGATTGCCGACCAGGCGGAGGATCGCGGCTCGAATGGCCTCGTTCACGGCGTCGGCCACCGCAAGGTCCGAGCCGGCGGTGAGCGTGTCCGCCTTCACGGTCCACTGCCGGGGCGACTCGGATTCGATGGCCACGAATACAGCGCCGTGCGCCATCGCCTCGCGATAGGCGTCCCGGAAAGCCTCGGCACCCGTGGCGTCCGGGATGAGGGGAGCGGGGCAGGGAACGGGCAGCGGCTGCACCCGTGCATTCTTTCAACATCTGACGTCCGTCGGCATCCGAGAGCCGGAAGCCGGTCACGTCGAGCAGGCTTCTTCACTCCTTCGAACCAGCGATCCCCAGCCCCCGCGCAGGGAGCAGGAGGCCCGCACGCCCAGCTGAGTGAAGTTCAAGTCGGCCTACTTCAAGAAGATCATGCGCCCCAACGAGGGCCTGTACGACGCCACCGACCCCGACCTGAGCGCCTTCGAGAAGGCGGGCGGCAAGCTGATCCTGTGGCACGGTCTGGGCGACCAGCACATCCCGGCCGTGGGCACCATGGCGTACTACAAGGCCGTCCAGAAGACGATGGGCGGAGCGGCGGCCACCAGCACCTTCGCCCGGCTCTTCCTCCTCCCTGGCGTCGCCCACTGCGGCGGCGGCCAGGGTCCGGACAAGCTGGACGCGCTGACCGCGATCGTCGACTGGGTCACCGAGGACCGGGCACCGGACAGCCTGCTGACCAAGGCGGTCGACAGCAACGGCACGACCGTGTCCTCCCGCCCGGTCTACCCCTTCCCCTACGTCGCCGAGAACACCACCGGCGGTTCGGCCGACAGCCCCTCCCGCTACACCCCGGTCAGGTCCACGGCCGAGGCCGGCCTGACGCTGAACTGGCTCGGCTCCTTCCGCTCCGGCTACGAGAAGGCCGGCCACTGGGTCCACGGCAGATGGGTCGTCACCCCGGGCAAGGCATGACCTGACCGTCGTCTGACAGACCGGACCCCGCGCACGCCGTCCATGGCCGCGCGGGGTCCGACTCGCACCGCGAGTGACCGCACGCGTCGGGGTCGGAGGCGGTCACCGGGTCAGATGCCGCAGCTCACTCTCGTACAGCTCCTCCGGGTCGAACCCCATGCCGGTGAAGTGGCCCGCCAGCTCCAGCGAGAGGACGCCCTGCAGGCGGGTCCAGAAGAGCAGGGCGCGGCGCAGGGCGGGTGGGGGTGCGGGATGGCCGGCCGCCCACCGCCGGTGTTCGGCGAGGTGGGCTTCGAGCGGGGCGTCGGTCGGGGTGTCCGCCGCGGCGCCGTCCGCCTGGGCGGCGTCCAGGAGGCATTCCATGATCTCGGAGGCGATCTCGGTGATGTCCTCGGGAGCGTGATAGCCGGGCACCGGGGTGCCGTAGAGGAGGAAGTACCGCTGGGGGTCCTCCAGGGCCCAGGTCCGCAGTGCGCGGCCGAGTCGGGCGAGATCCGCGCCCGGTACGGCCGCGGCGCGGACGGTGTCGGCGAGACTGCGGTAGGCGTCGCGGATCAGTTCGGTGATCAGTTCGTCCCGGCCGGCGAAGTACCGGTAGAGCGCGGGGCCGCTCATCCCCATCTGCTTGGCGATGGCGTTGAGGGACAGTCCCGGAGCCCCGGCCGCGGCGATCTGCTCCCAGGCGCGTTCCTTCACCTCGGCCCGCAGCTGGGCCCGGTAGCGCTCGCGTGGTGTCTCCTTGCCCGCGACGGTCACGTGCGCGTCCCTTCTGTCGTCCGGCCTCCGGCCTCGGAGAGCAGTACGAGGGCCTTCACCGCACCCTCCGAGTTAGACCCTATTACGAACGCTCTTGACTGTCACGCGAACGACTGGTTATAACTTCTAACGAACGCGCCAGCCACTAACCGGCGCCGAGTCGACGGAGGTCGTCATGAACGCGGGCACACGGGTCGAGGTCGTACTGCCGGGCAAGGTGGAACCGGAGGGGCTCCAGGTCCACCGGGGCGTCGTCCCGGTCGCCGGACCGGGCCAGGTCGTCATCCGGATGGAGGCGACCGGCGTCTCCTTCGCCGAGCAGCAGATGCGCCGGGGCCGCTACTACGACCAGCCGCCCTTCCCCTTCGTCCCCGGCTACGACGTGGTCGGCACCGTCGCGCAGACCGGGGAGGGCGTCCCCTCCGGGTTGGCCGGCACCCGGGTGGCCGCGCTGCTGAAGGTCGGCGGCTGGGCCAGCCACGTCGCCGTCGACGCCGCGGACGTGGTGCCGGTGCCGGACGGCATCAGCGCGGCGGAGGCCGAGACCGTGGTGATCAACGGCATCACCGCCTGGCAGATGCTGCACCGCAAGGCCCGCGTCCGCGCCGGGCAGACCGTCCTGGTGCACGGCGCCAACGGCGGCGTCGGTTCCGTCCTCGTCCAACTCGCCCACGCCGCCGGAGCGAAGGTGATCGGCACCGCCTCCGCACGCCATCACACCGCCCTGCGGGAACAAGGGGTGACACCGATCGACTACCGCACCGAGAACATCCCCGACAGCGTCCGCCGAATCGCTCCGGCCGGTGTCGACGCCGTCTTCGACCACGTCGGCGGCCGCGGCATCGTCGACTCCTGGCGCCTGCTCGCGCCCGGCGGAACGCTCGTCGCCTACGGCAGCGCCTCCACCCGGGACGACGAAGGCTCCAAGCAGTGGCCCGTCCTCAAGCTGCTCGGCCGCGTATGGCTGTGGAACGCCCTGCCCAACCGCCGCCACGCCTACTTCTTCAACGTCTGGGCCGGCCGCGCCCTCAGCACCGGCCGCTTCCGCGCCCGCCTGCGCGCCGACCTCACCGAGGTGTTCAACGCCCTGCAGCGCGGCGAGATCACCGCACGAATCGCCGCCGAACTGCCCCTCAGCCAGGTCGCCGAGGCGATGCGACTGGCCGAGTCCGGGACCGTCGCGGGAAAGGTCGTCCTTCACCCCTGACTCCTGGGGGGAGTTGTCATTCGCCGCCCTGCCTTCGCGCCCCTCATCCAGGGCCATACGGCCTCAGAACAGGTCCCAAGAGTCCTCGTGTGCCGTCCGGACCGGAAGACAAGCTGGAGTTCCGGGCCCTGCCCGGGACCCGGACCGCTCCCACGACAAGAGGTGCGTGATCATGCCCCGCCCCGTCACCGCCGGAATCGATGGCAGCGTCGCCAGTCTCGCCGCAGCTTCCTGGGCCGCCTGGGAAGCCGAACTCCATTGCACCGAACTCCACTTGGTCGCCGCCTGGCCACCGGCGAACGGCAGCCGCGTCAGCGCCTCGCAGTCGGCCGCGCGCCGCCGCTGGGCCCTGCGCTGCCTCGACCTGGCCGCCGAGCGCCTGCGCACCCGTCACCCCTGGCTGACCGTCCGTACGCACGTGCTCAACGCCCCACCGACGCAGGCGCTGCTCGGCGCAGGCGAGGACGCGGAACTCCTCGTCCTCGGCTCACGCGGCCTGGGCACCACCTCCTCGTCCCCGCTCGGTTCCACCAGCGCCGGCATCGCCGCGCGGGCCGGCTTCCCCGTCACCCTCGTACGGTCCCCCTCCCGTCAGGGCGAGCGGCGCGTGCGCGGCGCCCCGGTCGTGCTCGCACTGGATGCCGGCCACAGCCACGACGACCTGAGCACGGCCATCGCCTTCGAGGAGGCGGCGCTGCGCCACATACCGCTGCGGGCTCTGTACGTATGGATTCCCCCCTCCCCCGTCGGGCCCCATCCGGTCACGCCCTGGCCGTACGGCCCCTCGGCCCGCACTCGCCACGCCGAACGTCTGCTCACGGAGGCCCTGGTGCCCTGGCGACGGAAATTCCCGGACGTACGGGTGGAGGAGGTCTGCCTGGAGGACGTCCCCGCCTGCGCCGTCACCGCCGCCACCCGGCACGCGGCTCTCACCGTCCTCGGCCACCGCGTCGCCTCCTCGCTCGGCGCGGTGGCCCACGCCGCCGTCTGTCAGGCGGAGAGTCCCGTGCTGCTCGTCCCTCACCCCTGACCCGGCGCGGCGCGCTCCCTGCCAGCGTGCCGACGACCGCTTCGCGCCAAGCCGGTGATGTGGCCCGATCAAGCTGTCGCGGCACCGCGGTTGTGAGCAGAATCTGCGGGAACGGTGTGCGTTCTGAGGGGATGCGATGGTGCGGCTGCGCTTACTCGGTCCGGTCGAACTCGCCGTGGGGGACGCTGCGGTGGACGTCGGCCCGCCCCAACGGCGCACCGTCCTGGCCGCGTTGGCCGTGGACACCGGCCGACCGGTCGGCGTGGACGTCCTGGTCGGCCGGGTCTGGGGCACCGACCCTCCCGAAGGCGCCCGGCGTTCGCTCTACGCCCACATCACCCGGATCCGGCACGCCTGCGACCGCGCGGCCGACGCCTCCCGTGAAGCGGTGCGGCTGACCCGCCGGTCGGACGGATACGTGCTGCAGGCCGACCGGCAACAGGTCGACGTGCACCGCTTCCGGCACCTGGTCGACCGGGCCCGTGAGACCCGCGTGCCGGACAGCGAGCGGGCGGCGCTGCTCGGCGAGGCGCTGGGACTGTGGCGGGGCGAACCGCTCAGCGGTCTGGACGGCCCGTGGGCCGAGCAGATGCGGCAGGCATGGCGGCGTGAGCAGGTGGACGCGACCATCGAATGGGCCCGCGCCCAGGCGCGGCTCGGCGCCCCCGCGGCGACGATCGGACCGCTGTCCACCCTCCTCGACGACTTCCCCCTCGTCGAACCCCTGGCGGACACGCTGATGCGGGCCCTGCACGACAGCGGGCGGGACGCCGAAGCCCTGCAGTGCTACGCCTCCATGCAGCGCCGGCTGGCGGACGAACTGGGCACGGATCCCGGGACGGCACTGCGCGAGACCCACCAGGCCATCCTGCGAGGGAACCTTCCCCCTTCCGCCCCGCCGCAGCCCACCGTGCCGGTGCCTCCACCGGCGCCCGGACCGCAGCGGGGCACCGTGCCGGCTCAACTTCCCGTCGCCGTACGCGGCTTCACCGGCCGTCACACGGAACTCGCGCAGCTCGACGCGCTCCTGGACAGCGCCCGGCACCCGGCCCCGGTGGTCATATCGGCCGTGTCGGGCACGGCCGGAGTGGGCAAGACCACGCTGGCCGTGCACTGGGCGCACCGGGTGCGGGAGTCGTTCCCCGACGGGCAGCTCTACGTCAACCTCCGGGGCTTCGACGCCGGCGGGACCGTCATGGACCCGTGGGAGGCGGTGCGCGGGTTCCTGGACGCCTTCGCCGTGCCCGCCGCCCGGATCCCTCCGAGCCCGGAGTCGCAGGCGGCCCTCTACCGAAGCCTGCTGGCAGACCGGCGGGTGCTGATCGTGCTCGACAACGCGCGGGACGCCGAGCAGGTCAGACCGCTGCTGCCCGGCACGCCCGGCTGTCTGGCGCTGGTCACCAGCCGCAACCGGCTCACCAGCCTGGCCGCCGTCGAAGGCGCGCGCCTGCTCTCCGTCGACGTCCTGACGCCGGAGGAGTCCCGGTCCCTGCTGGCCGACCGCCTCGACGCCCCCCGGATCGCCGCCGAGCCCGACGCCGTCGCGGAGATCGTCGCCCGCTGCGCCGGTCTGCCGCTGGCCCTCGCCGTCCTCGCCGCCCGTGCCGCCGCCGAGCCCCGCATTCCGCTCGCGGTCCTCGCCGACGAACTGCGCGAGAGCGGAAGCCGCCTGGACGCCCTGGACGGCGGCGATTCCGCGACGCGGGTGCGGGCCGTGTTCTCCTGGTCCTACGCGGCCCTCAGCCCCGCCGGCCGGCGGCTGTTCCGGCTGCTCGGCCTGCATCCCGGACCGGACATCTCGGCCGCGGCCGCCGCGAGCCTGGCCGGCGTGCCGCCCGCGCGGATCCGAGCCCCACTGGCCGAACTGACCCGAACCCATCTGCTCACCGAGCACCTGCCGCGTCGCTACGCCTCGCACGACCTGCTCCGCGCCTACGCCGCCGAACTCGCCCGCACCGAGGAGGGCGACGCCGACCGCCGCCGGGCGGCACACCGCGTCCTCGACCACTACCTGTTCACCGCGCTGCACGCCCAGCGCCTCCTCGGTCCGCCCGCGGATCTCGTCCACCCCTCCCCCGCCCAGCCCGGGGTGACGCCCGAGGAGCCGGCCGACCGGGAGGCGGCCATGGCCTGGTTCACCGCCGAGCATCCGGTGCTCCTCGCCGCCGTCGACCGGGCGGACCGGGAGGGCTTCGACCGTCACGTCTGGCAGCTGGCGGCGGCGCTGACGCCGTATCACCAGCGGAAGGTGCTGTGGTCCGACTGGGCGGGCACCCACAGGGCCGGCCTGGCCGCAGCCCGAAGGGCGGGCGACGAGGCGGGCAAGGCATGCGCCCACCGCAACATCGGCAACGCCGAAGCGGCCCTCGGACGTCCCGACGAGGCCCGCACCCACCTCGAGCGCGCCGCGGGCCTCTACCAGCGCATCGGCGACCGGTTGGGCGCGGCCCACACCCACCTCGCCCTCGGCAGGGTCTGCACCCAGCGGGGCCGGGCCGCCGAGGGGATGGCGTACTCGCAGCGGGCCGTACGGGGTTTCCGCGCCGCCGGGGACCGCGCCTGGCAGGCCCTGGCGCTCAACAACGTCGGCTGGGACCACGTGCAGATGGGCGAATACCGGCAGGCCATCGACCACTGCGAACAGGCGCTGGCCCTCATCGGCGACACCGGCCACGTCTCCGGTGAGGCCCACACCTGGGACACCCTCGGCTTCGCCCACCACCACCTCGGCGAGCACGGCGAGGCCGCCGCCTGCTACGAGAAGGCCGCGGCCCTCTTCCACCAGGTCGGCGACCTCTACTACGAGGCGGACATCCTGGCGCACCTCGGCGACACCCACTACGCGGCACGCAACCCGCGTGACGCCCGCGACGCCTGGACCCGGTCCCTGGCCCTCTTCGAGAAACTCGACCACCGCGACACCGAGGCACTGCGGGCAAGGCTCGACCACCACCTCCATCTGGACCCGTCGGACACGGTGCTGCCCCCTCGCGACTGACCGGACAGGGCACCTGTGCCGTCCTCCGTGACCTGGTGAGCCGAGGCCGGGCCCGGCTGCCCCGGCTTACCGTGCCCGCGAGTGATCGTCTACGCTGCCGTTGCCGCAGCGCAGACCATGCTCACGCCGTGACTCTGATGCGGGCCGAGCCATCCGCTGTGCTCGCCCGGCACGCCGCGGCGGTGTCCGGCGACCTCCCAGGGAGACATGGTGAACACGCGAGGCCTGATGGCTGTCGGGGCAACGACGATGCTCCTCCTGGGGCTCGCCGCATGCGGCAGCGGACGGTCCGATGCCGAACCGCCGGGTCACACCGTCACCCACAGCAGTGACGTTTCCTCTGAGGAGAACACCTCCCGGAGCGACACGGTCTCCGGCCTCCGGGACACCGTCCGCCACCTCCCGGTGAAGACGTCGAGGGCGACCAGGCCCCACATGGTCAGGAAGTGCGCGTCCACCACCACACGGGTCAGGCACACCTCCACGTCGGGCACGGGCAGCAGGCGGAAGACACGCACCTGGTACACCACCGAGCGGACGCGGACCTGCAAGAACGTCCGCAGCGGCACGGAGACGTACCGGCGGGTCGTCCGGCCGGAACGCTGGTGCGTGCGCCTCGACGACGTCGGTGGCGACAAGGCCAGGGACGACGTCTGGTTCCGGGTCGACAGCGCGACCTACCACCAGGCCCTGGAGGCAACGGACCACACCCGCCTGACGTTCGTCCCGAGGGGCACGGCCTGCTGACAGCGCGACCCCTCCGACCTGCACCGCCCTGACGCGCCGAAGCGACCGCCCGAAGGGCGCCGCTAGGCCGCGTCGTCGCCGGGCGCCTCGCTGCGGTGCCGCTCGAGGCGCTCGACTGCCTGCTCGCTCCATGCCCGGATGACCGAGGTCTGCTCGGGGGTCAGTGAGTCGAGGAAGTGGCGGCGGATGTTGCCGCCGTGCACGAGGAGGGCACCCTGGGCGGCACGGCGCCCCTCGGCTGTCAGCCCTACCCCCGTGCGACGGCCATCGGCCCCGTACTGCGTGCGTTCGACGAAGCCGCGTTTTTCCATGCGCGTCAGCTGATGCGAGACGCGGCTCTTGTCCCAGTCGAGCGACTCGGAGAGCTCACCGACACGCATCTCGCGGCCACCGCCGGCCCGCATCAGCGTCACCAGCACGCTGAACTCGGCTTTCGAGACATCGCAGTCACGCTGCAGGCCACGCTCCAGCTCCCTGATGAGCAGACGTTGCGCGCGCATCCAGGTGTCCCAGAACTCCCACTCCTCAGGGTCCAGCGATCGAGTCTCCGTCATGTCGTCGAGGATAGCGCGACCAGCGGAGTTGTCACTTCAACTCACCTCGACCTAGAGTTGACGCATCAACTCTCCGGGAGGGGCCACCATGACACTCCGCATCGCACTCATCCTCGGAAGCACCCGTCCCGGACGCCGCGGCGACCAGATCGCCGCCTGGGCGCTGGAAGCCGCCCGCGCCCACGGTGGAGCCGAGTACGAACTCGTCGACCTCGCCGGCCACGACCTCGGCAACCTCGACGAGCCCGGCAACCCGAACCTCCAGCAGTACCAGCACGACCACACCCGCGCCTGGGGCGCCCTCGTCGACAGCTTCGACGGCTACGTCTTCCTCGTCCCCGAGTACAACCACTCCTACCCCGGAGCCCTGAAGAACGCCCTGGACTACGTCTACCGGGAGTGGAACGACAAGGCCGCCGGGATCATCAGCTACGGCGGCTGGGTCGCCGGGGCACGGGCCGCCGAGGCGCTGCGGCTCGTTCTCGCGGAACTCCAGGTGGCCACGGTCCGCGCCCAGCCCACCATCTCGACACACCCCTCCTTCCACACCGGCACGTTCGTTCCCCAGGAGGGCCTCGACACCGTCGTGAGCACCATGCTCGATCAGGTGATCGCCTGGTCCGGCGCACTGCGCGGGGTGCGCCAGGCCAAGACGCGGGGGACCACGGCCGCATGAGTCCCCGTCAGAGGTCGCGCGGACAAGTCGGCCCCCATGCCTGGTCACCCCTCACCAGGGCACGGGCGTTCCGTCCCAGGAAAAGAAGCCACCGGTGGGGCCGTCGTCCGGCAGCAGGGCCAGGCGGAGGGCACCGTGGGCGGCCTCGGCCGGGTCGCCGCCGGCAGCCGCGGCCCGGGGGTTGAGATCGGTGGCCCGCAGGCCGGGGGCGAGCGCGTTGACCTTGAAGCCGTCCTCGGCCAGCGTCTGGGCGTAGAAGACGGTGAGGGCGTTGAGTGCGGCCTTGGACGACCGGTAGGCGGCACCGTTGCCGCTTCCCGGGGTGAACTGGGGGTTGGGGTTCGTGCTCCAGGTCAGCGACGCGGTGCCACTGGAGACGTTGACGATGCGGGGCTGCGGGGACCGGCGCAGGGCGGACAGAAAGGCATTGGTCACCGCCGCCACCCCGAACACGTTGGTCTCGTAGGTGCGCCGGTATTCCTCGACGAGAGTGTCGGCCGGCGAGGCGAGCGACGGTGAGATGCCGGCGTTGTTGACCAGCACGTCCAGGCGTTCCACCTGGGCCGCGGCTTGTGCGATGCCGTCGGGATCCGTCACGTCGAGGACCAGCAGCCGGGCGCCGGCACCGATCTCCTCGACCGCCCGCTGTCCGTGCCCGGGGTCGCGGGAGCCCACGTACACGGTGAGGCCCTCGGCCGCGAGCAGCCGGGCGATGTGCTTGCCGATGCCCTTGTTGGCACCGGTGACCAAAGCTGTGCGATCGTTCATGGGAACAACGGTCCCCTGGCCGTGGGCGCCCTGCCAGGGACAACCTGTACCAGGCAAGCGGCCGGAGGTGGCATGGCGCGGCAGGAACTGGCCCGCTTCCTGCGGGACCGCCGAGCGGGCCTGCGCCCGCACGAGATCGGCCTGACGACGACGGGCACGGCCCGCCGCACACCGGGCCTGCGCCGGGAAGAGGTCGCGGATCTCGCCCACATGTCGGTCGACTACTACACGCGCCTGGAGCAGGCCCGGGGACCGCGGCCATCGCCCCGCATCCTGGACGCGCTGGCCCAGGCCCTGCGGCTCACGCCGGCCGAGCGCAGCCACCTCTTCCGCCTGGCGGGATCGAGCCCGCCGCCCGCCGGCGACGCCGTGGGGCGGGTGCGCCCGCACGTGGCCCGGATGCTGGAGCGGCTGCCGGAGACCGCCGCCATCGTCACTGACGCGGCGTACGGCGTCGTCGCCTGGAACCCGCTGGCCCAGGCACTGCTCGGCGGCGACCTCGCGCGCGGGACGACGAACCTGGCCCGGCGCCGCTTCCTGGGCCAGGGACGGATGTACGAGAGCTCCAGCGCCGAGGAGTTCGGGCACATCGTGGTGGCGCGGCTTCGCCGGGCCGCCGACCGCTACCCGCACGACCCGCAGGTGACCGCCCTGCTGGCCGAACTGCACGCCGGCAGCGAGGAGTTCCGGCAGATCTGGCAGACACGTCCGGTCCACGCACCCGGGCACCGCACCAAGACCCTGGACCACCCCGAAGTCGGCACGCTGCGGTTGAACTGCGACGTCCTGCTCGTGCCCGAGGACGACCAGGAAGTCGTCCTGATCACGGCCGACCCCGGATCACCTGCCGTGCGGGCTCTGCACAGGCTGGCCACGCAGGCGACCTGAAACGCCCTGTTACCGGGTGCCTGGGCGGCGCGGCTCCGCGGTCTTGTGGCGCTGATAGTGGCGGGCGACGCGCACGCGGTTGCCGCAGCGGGCGGCCGAACACCAGCGGCGGCGTGGGTGGGTGGGCAGGAACAGCATCACGCAGTCGTCGGCCTCGCACTCCCGGATCGTCGTCACCGCCGGGTCGACGAACAGGTCGGCGGCGGTTTCCGCGAGGCAGGCCGCGAGCCGCAGGCCCGGTGAGCCCTCGCGTCGGCGGACCACACCCACGGCCGATCCGGTCCAGCCGAGCTCGCTGATCGCCGGTGCGGCGCGCTGGGCCTCGTTGAGTGCTCGCAGATCGGCGGCCGGGGGCTCGTCGCCTCTGCGGACGTGGTCCAGGGCGCGGGCGGTGTGCTCGCGTACGGCGCGTACGGCGGCCAGGTCGTCGGCACGGATCTCCTGCGGCACCTCGTCCGGGAGGCGGGCGGCCTGCAAGGTCCACCATTGCCGCAGGTCGTCCGGGGAGGCGAGCAGATCGCCCGTGGACGGGCGCGTGTTGACCAGGTCCAGGGCCAGCGGCTCTCCGGTCAGCGGCACGAGATCACTCATGCCGCTAATGGTACATCGAAGTCTTGACACATTAGATCGCCCTCCGTTACACCTAATGTACAACAGGGCGAACAAAGGATTAGACATGCTTGGTGCCATCGCTCGCACGGTCCACCGCCACGTGGAGGTCGACGACGTCCGCGTCTTCTACCGGGAGTCCGTCCCCGACCGGGCCGACGCACCCGTCCTCCTTCTCCTGCACGGATTCCCGTCCGGCTCCCACCAGTTCCGGCGCCTCATCGACGCGCTCGGCTCGCACTACCGGCTCATCGCCCCCGACTACCCCGGCTTCGGCCACACCCGGACACCGGACGGCTTCGTCTACACCTTCGACCGGCTCGCCGACATCACCGAAGGCTTCGTACGAAGCCTCGGACTCGACCGGTTCGTCATGTACGTCTTCGACTTCGGCGCCCCCGTCGGCTTCCGCATCGCCGAACGGCACCCGGAGTGGATCGCGGGCCTGGTCGTGCAGAACGGCAACGCCTACGAGGAAGGTCTCTCGGACACGGCGCGCGGCCTGGTCGGGCTGACTCCCCACACGCCCGGCGCCCAGGACGCGATCCGCGACGTCCTCAGCCTCGCCGGCACCCGCGGCCAGTACGAGACCGGCGTCCCCGACACCGATCTCCTCGCCCCGGACGGCTGGACCCTCGATCAGCACTTCCTCGATCTGCCGGGCCGCAAGGACGCCCAGCAGTCACTGATCTTCGACTACCGCACCAACGTCGAGCGCTACGACGACTGGCAGGCGTGGCTGCGCCGGCACACCCCGCCCGCGCTCGTCCTCTGGGGCACCGGCGACCCCTTCTTCACCGAACCCGGCGCCCACGCCTACCTCCGCGACCTCCCCGACGCCGAACTCCACCTCTTCGACACCGGCCACTTCGCCCTCGAGACACACCTGCCGGACATCGCGCCGCTGATCGCCGACTTCCTCGACCGCACCTGGAAGCGAGCGACCGAATAGGTGTGCAGGCGTACGGTGCGCCACGTACCGTGCTCCTCGATGCGGTTCGCGACCTTCAATGTGCTGCACGGCCGGACACTCGAGGACGGCCGTCCCGTTTCCGTCCCGCCCGCGCAGGCCGGGCGTCCCCTGGCCGACGCCGTCACGGGCCTCGGCGCGGACGTCCTGGCACTGCAGGAGGTCGACCGCTTCCAGGAGCGGTCGGGGGACGTGGATCAGGCCCGCGTCGCCGCCGAAGCGGCCGGCGCCCCCGAGTGGCGGTACGCGTCGGCTGTCCATGGGCAGGCCGTGCCGGGCAAAGGCTGGGTGCTCGACCCGTCCCAGCCGGCCCTGCGGGTCCACGGTCCGCACGATGATCCGGCGCGAGACGATGTGCCCTCGCACGGCATCGCGCTGCTGTCCAGGCTGCCCGTGCGGGAGTGGCGCGCCATACGGTTCGCGCCGGCCCCCTTGGCCATGCCGCTGCGGGTGCCCGGCAGGCCCGGCCTCACGGTGGCCCGCGACCAGCCACGCGCCGCACTGGCCGCCGTCATCGGGGCGGAGCACGGGGAGTTGACGGTGGTGGCCGTGCACCTCTCGTTCGTCCCCGGGTGGAACATCCGGCAACTGCTCGCCGTACGCGACCGGATCGCCGATCTGCCCCGGCCGCACGTCCTGCTGGGGGACTTCAACCTGATCGGACCGATTCCCCGACTCGTGCTCAACACCGCCGAGTTGGTCGCCCCCGTGGCCGGTCGCGCGCGTCGGGCGTCGGGGCCGGACGGCTGGCGGGACCTGGCCCGCGTACGGACGTATCCCTCGCACCGACCCCTGGTCCAGTTCGACCATGTGCTCGTCTCCGGGACATCTCGGTGCGCCCCGGTCGCTTCAGGTGCCCCACGAGTACCGGTGTCGGACCACCGGCCCGTCGTGGTCGACCTGCACTGGTGATGCCGCCGCGCCCCGCGGGACCGTGCGCGGCCGGCCTGTTCAGCGCAGGACGGCCTCCAGCAGGTCGGCACCCAGGGACGTCACGTCGGACAGGTTGAGGGCGTAGCGGACGTACCGGCCCTGCCGCCGCGACGTCAGAAGACCCGCGCGGCGCAGGACGGCGAGATGACGGGACACCTCCGGCGGCGTGAGTTCCCAGAAGTGGGCCAGTTCGGCGGTGGTGTGCGGGCCGCGCGCCAAGGTGCGCAGCAGCCGCAGCCGTACCGGATGCGCGAGCGCCTCCAGCCGTGCGGTGACCGTCTCCAAGGCGACGGGCTCCGCCGGACGCGGCTCGGCCACGGGATACTGCACCACCGGATGCCATCCGGGCGCGTGCACGGCCACCAGGTGCGGGCGGCCGAAGACGCTGGGGATGAAGGTGACCCCGCCGCCACGCGCCGCGGTGGACTTGTCCTGCACCTTGTCCACGATGATGCGGTCACCGTCCGGTGCCAGGGTGACCGCGCCGGAGACCGAGGCGAGGGCCACCCCGAGGCCCTGCCTCCTGAGGAGTTCGTTCTTCAGGCGCAGATCGGTGGCGAGTTGTACCGCCACGTCCGCCCAGGCGGCGTCGAAGAACGCCTCGGCGCACTCTTCGAGGGTGCGGCGCACCCGCGCCCGTACCGCGGCCGGGTCGGCGAGCAGGCGTTCGGCGAAGGCCTCCTGCTGCGCGCCGCGTGCCTGGGCCACGTCCAGGGCCCGTTCGCGCGCGGTCGCGTCGCTGAGCGGCGACCTGCCGCGGAAGTGGACGCGGTTGCTGCCGCACGTGGTGACGAGCGCGGCGGTCACATAGGTCTCGTCGTCGATGCGGTCGACGTCGTCCAGTTCCTCGGCCAGCGTGGACCGCGGCCGGCCGGGGATCAGGAAGTCGGCCTGCGAGGAGCGCCAGAGGAACTCCGCCTCCCGCAGCCGCTCGGCGAGCTCCGGCCGCAGCCCGGCCCAGACGTCCGCGGCCCAGCCGGCGTACTGCGGATGGTGACCCGGTTCGGCCAGCACGTGCAGCATCGCCGTCAGCTCGGCCAGCGGGGAGGCAGCGAACCGTACGCGCTCGGACGGCAGACCGCCGACGTCGATCCTCAGCGTCATCCCCCCATCATCACCGTCCGTACGGGCGGCGACGACGCCGATTGACGATGTGCGTCAACCCGCGTGCCGCACCCCCGCGGCCGCCCGCACCGTCTGACGCCATGGCACCCCTCACCCGAGTCCGGCCCCGCGCCCTCGTCCGCGCCTCCGGCGGCCCCCGCTACGTTCTCGCCCTGGCCGTGGACGCGCTCGGCACCGGCCTGCTGCGGCCCTTCCTGCTGCTCTACGGCGTCACGGTCCTCGAACTGCCCGCGCCGGTCACCGGCACCGCCATGACCGTCGGCATCGTCGCGGGCCTGGTGGCCACGCCCGCGGTGGGCCGCTGGCTGGACCGCGGTGCACGCAGCACCGTCGTGGCCGCCTCGATGCTGGTGCGCGTGCTGGGAGTGGCGCTGTTGCTGGCCGCCCCGGCAGGACGGGTCTGGCCCTTCGCGACGGCGGCCCTCTTCCTCGGCATCGGCAACCAGGCCTGGCCCGCAGCCCACGCGGCCCTCGTGGCGACGGTGGCCGACGGCCGGGAACGCGACACCGCCCTCGCGGGAAGCCGGGCGGTGCGCAACGCCGGGCTGGGTCTCGGAGCGCTCCTCGCCACCGTCTGCCTGGCGGGCGGGAGCAGCGCGCTGCGAGCCATGGCGGCCGTCACCGGGCTCGCCTACCTCGCCGCGGCCGCCTTGGCGTGGTCGGTCCATGTCCACGCCCGTCCGGCTCGGTCCACCGTTGACGGGGAACAGGACGAGGAGGCCGCGCCCCGGATGCTCGCGCTCCTCGCCGCCAACGTGGTCTACGTCTTCTGCCTCAACGTCCCCGAGATCGCGCTGCCTCTGGTCCTGGTGACGCAGTTGCACGCCTCCCCGGTCTGGCCGGCGGCCGTCTTCGTCGCCAACACGGTGCTGGTGGTCACCCTGCAGGTGCCCGTCACCGTCGCCGTGTCCCGCTTCTCCCGGCGCACGGTCCTGGCCCTGTCCGGCGTGGTGCTGGCAGCCTCCTACCTGGGCTTCCTCGCCGCCACGCCGCTCGGTCACGGCTGGGCCGTCCCGGCCGTCGCCGCCGTTTCCGTGGTCTGCACGATCGGCGAGATCCTCTACGCGGGCAGCGCCACGGCGCTCGTCACGGCACTGGCCCCGGCCCATGTCCTGGGGCGCGCGCTGGCGCGCTTCCAGCTCTCCACCGGCCTGGGCCTGGCCGTCTCCCCGGCGATCATCACCGCGCTGGCCCCGCTCGGCCCGGCCGCCCTCTGGGGCAGCCTCACGACCGCCACGCTGCTGTCCGCACTGGCCGTCGGGACCGAGAGATCGCCGTCGGACGAGCAGCCAGGAAAGGGACCGTACAGCCTCCCCACATCATGAGCCCTTGTGCCGCGCCCCGGACCACACCGTATGTGGCCGGTCCCAGGGGCGTGGTGCCCCCGGGACCGGCCACGCAGTGTCGGTCCGGCCGTGCCGACTCGCGCGAGGCGGGGTCAGAACTCGATCGGGTCCGTGTGGTCCCGGTTGTCCTCGCTCATCGAGACGCGGTTCACGATCGTCTGGGACACGTCGCCGTCGTCGAAGGTCAGGTCGAGCCGGTAGCCGAACTTCCAGGTGTCGTCGCCGTTCGGCTGGATGTGCAGCCGGACGGTGCCGCCCTGGAGCGCGTCCCAGGTGATGTTCTTCCGCACGAGCAGACCGACGGGTACGACGGAACCGTCGCCGAACCTGCCGAAGGTGTCGAACGCCGAGGCCGCGGTCTTGCCGGCAGCGGTCACCACCTTGATGCTCACGGTGGTGTCGCCATCCTTGTCCTCACCCGAGGTCAAGAACGTGATCTTGGCACTCGTGAGGGTCGCGCCGACGTCAGCCGGGCGGACGCTGTGCGACGGGGCGTCCCGATGGCCGGGCGCGGCGCCGGCGATGCCCGCCCACCCCAACAGCAGGGCGATGCTCGCCAAAACCGCGGCCAATGTGCGTCCGAGTCGTTTTCCTCGCATGGGATTCCTTTGTCCAGGCCCCAGAGGACTGGGCCGTGAGTGGGACGAGTGGGGGGAGGAGGCCGGCGCCCTTCTCAAGGGATGGTGTGCCGAAGGCGGGTCGGCGGTCACCTGAAGTGCCGTTCAGCGGAACAGCCGTGACGGCGTGCCGGTCCGTACGGAATCACTCGTCGATCACGGACCCGAAGTGGGCGCCGTGCGCGTTGCCGCCGAGGGCGGCGGCGCGTAGGAAGGGGAGCCGTCGGCGAGCAGGCCCTTGCCGCTCTTGGGCAGCAGCCACACCGCGCCGTCGCCCACGTTCTCCTCCGGCGCGCCGACCACCGGTTCGGCACGGCCGTGAACCGGGCGGCGGCCACCGCCAGACCCCACCGGGCCCCCTGGGTGGGCTTGGTGGCGGGGACGGTCGCCGTGCGCTCGACTGGCTGACGAGCTGAACCTTGCCCCGGGGCACGGTGGTGTCGGATGCCCGCTCCCGCCAGCAGCACGAAGGACGCCGCCGCGACGGCGGTCGTGGCCGCGCTGCGGCGGGCCTTGCGTGCGCAGATGCTCGTGTCGTGTTCGGGTTCGACAGGCGTGCCGCCGTGAGGGTTGTGGGATCCCGGCGCGCTGTGACACGTCGGTGACGCCCGTTGCGAGACGGGACCTTTGCCGCGGCCGACATCCGCTGCCAGGAGTGAGGCGCCTTGTCAGCGGACCACGTCGAAGACGTTCTTCTGCAGGCCGTTCGCGTAGGCCTCGTGCTCGACGAGCTTGAGCTTCTGCGTGTCCTTGTCGGTGGAGCTGAACAGGCGCTTGCCGGCCCCGAGCAGGAGCGGGAAGACGAGGAGGTGGTATCGGTCGATGAGGCCGGCGTCCGAGAGGGCCTGGTTCAGGGAGGCGCTGCCGTGGACGATGATCGGTCCGCCCTCGGTCTCCTTCAGCGCGGCGACGTCGTCGAGCGAGCGCAGGATCGTCGTGCTGCCCCAGTTCGACACCAGGTCGTCCTCGGAGAGGGTGGTGGAGACGACGTACTTCGGCATCACCTTGTAGTCGGCGAAGTCCTCCATGTCCGGCCACACCGGGCTGAACGCCTGGTAGCTGGTGCGGCCCAGCAGCATCGCGGTGGCTTCCTGCTGCTCCCGCCCCTTGATCTCGAACGCTTCGGGCAGGAACTCGACGTCCTTGAAGGTCCAGCCGGCGTTGCGGTACCCGGGCTCGCCGCCCGGGGCCTCCACGACGCCGTCGAGGGAGATGAAAGCGGTGCTGATCAGGGTGCGCATCGGGATTCCTCGGGGTCTCGGTCCGGTTCTCAGCAGGTTCGCCGGTGCACGCGTCCGTCACGGTCGCGGCTGCGCGCACCAAGCACGATCTGAGACTGCGGATGCCGGAAGAACTCATCGGCGGCGCGGAGGATTCACCAAGGAACGGTCTTGCCGAAGCGGTCCAGGTACGCCAGGCCGGGCGTGCCCAGCCGGGAGAGCAGGACGTCCACCAGCATCGGGACGCTCTCCTGGAGGGTGAACGGCGCGTCCGGACCGCCCAGGGCGGTGCGGATCCAGCCCGGCGCCAAGAGGAGGAAGGCGCGCTGTGTCCCGCCCTGCCGGGCCGCGTAGCTCCGCAGGAACATGTTCAGGGCCGCCTTGCTGCCTCGGTAGACCTCGCGGCCTCCGGTCGTGTTGTTCGCGATGCTGCCCTGCCCGGAGGACATCACCCCGATGAGTCCCGCCGGGGCCACCAGGTCTTCGAGGGCTTCGATGACGCGCATCGGGCTGAGCGCGTTGGTGACCATCACGTCGATGAAGTCCGCTGTCGTGACCGCCCCGATGGGCGTCTGCTCGTTCAGGGTGATGCCCGCGTTGACGAACAGCACGTCCAGTCGGCGGCCCGCCAGCGCTTCGTGCAGCAGGGGCAGGCGGCCGGTGTCGTTGATGTCGAGCTGCTCGATGGTCACCCGCCCGTCGGCGTGGTCGGCGAGATCGTGCAGCGGCGTGCGGGACGTGGTGTCGCGAACGGTGCCGATGACGTCCCAGCCCCTGTCGAGGAACTCCGCGGCCATCGCGTGCCCGAGGCCGCGTGAGGCGCCGACGATGAGGGCGACGGGCGGGTGTTGTCCGGTGTCGGTCGATGACATGCGGCGTCATCTCCGTTCTTCGAGGAGTGTGAATCGGGTGGGGGCGGGACGGGGCCCGGGACGGCACAGCGGGATGCCGCAGCTGCGGGCCCTCGACCCGTGCGCTTCAGTGTTTCGCCCACGTCTCCCCGCAGGCGAGCAGCGAGCCCTCGTTTGTAGGATTGCCCCCGTGACACGGGCGCTCCTGACGGAATCCGCTGTTCTGCAGCCTGAGGATGTACGAATCATCCGGGCCCTGCAGATCGCTCCGCGGGCGTCGTTCGCGGCGATCGCGGCAGCCCTCGGCATGACCGAGGGCGCCGTCAACCGCCGCTATCGCCGACTGCGCGCCGACGGTGTCGTCCGCGTGGCCGGGGTGGTCAATCCCGGCGCCCTGGGGCAGAGCAGATGGCTGGTGCGGCTGCGCTGCCGCCCCGGCAGCGTCGTGGCGATCGCCGACGCGCTCGCCCAGCGCGACGACGTCAACTGGGTGGCTCTGAGCGCGGCCGGCTCCGAGATCACCTGTGCGACTCAGTCCCGGACGCGGGAGCAACGCGAGGACCTTTTGGGGCAGCGGCTTCCGCGCACCGCCGCGGTGATCGACGTCAACGCCTTCGCGATGCTCCGTCAGTTCCTCGGTGGCCGCGGCCACTACTGGTCCGCCCTGCGGGGCACGCTGTCCCAGGAGGAGGAAGCGGCGCTGGGCGGCCGGCCGGCCCCCTTTCACCGAGTCCCCGGTGGTCGCTCGTGAGCCTGTGCGGCTCGGTTTCGAGGACGAGAGGATGCTCGACGCGCTCGCTGCCGACGGCCGCGCCAGTCTCGTCGACCTCGCCACGGCCGCCGGCCTCACCCCGGGACGTGTCTCGCGACGCCTCGACGTCCTGCTGCGGCACCGTGCCGTCCACGTCGACGTGGAGATCGCCCCGGCGGCCCTGGGCTACGACGCTCGTGCGATCCTCTGGCTCCGCGTGCACCCGTCGGCGGTCAAGAGCGCGGGCCGCGCACTCGCTGAGGAACCCGAGGTCGCCTTCGCGGCGGCCACCTCCGGGCCCTGGAACCTGTACGCCGTCGCGCACTGCCGGAACCTCGACGAGCTGTTCGAGTTCACGTCCGAGCGCGTCGGATCCCTGGCCGGGCTGCAGAGCATGGAGGTGTCCCCCGTCCTGCGGTACGTCAAGCAGGCCGGAACCCGGCTCTTCGACGATCGCCTCGTCGAACCGCCCCCCGCCCGCACACGACGCTGAGGGAGGGGCCGGGTCAGGCCGGGACGAGTCGGAGCGGCAGGTGCTCCAGCCCGTGGATGATGTTGTTCAGGGCCCACCGGGGTGGACCGGCCACCTCGATGCGATCGACCCGCGCGATCAGGGCGTGGAGGATCGCGGACGTCTCCATGCGGGCCAGGCCCTGGCCGACGCAGCCGTGCACGCCCACCCCGAAGCCGAGTTGCCGGGCGGCGTCGCGACGGATGTCGAAGGAGTCCGGGTCGTCCCACGCCAGCGGATCGCGATTGGCGGAGCCGTACAGAAGCAGCACCCGTGACCCTGCGGGCACTGCCGTGCCCGCGATGTCCGTGTCGTGGACGGCGACGCGGGAGAAGGCCCGGATCGGGGAGGCGTAGCGGACGACCTCGTTGACCGCATTGCGGACGAGATCGGGGTCCTCCTTCAGCAGGCGCCACTGTTCGGGGTGGGTGGCGAACAGGTGCAGGGCGCTGGAGATGGCGCTGATGGTGGTGTCCAGGGAGGGCGCCAGGTAGTCGATCATCAACGTGGCGCACTCGGCCGGCATGATCCGGCCCCCTTCGGACGCGGCCAGCAGGGCGTGGCCCAGACTGCCGTCCGACACCGACCGGGAGCGGACGATGCCCCGTGTGTAGCGCAGCATGCCGAGGGATGCGGGGAGGGTGCGCAGCGTGCGGCCGTTGAGCGGGCCGAGGGCGTTGAAGGTGGCGCCCGCCCACCGCAACAGGTGCTCGCGGCCTTCCCGCGGCCAGCCGACCAGGTCGGGCACGACGGACAGCGGCAGGGCGGCGGCGACCTCCACACCGTCGACGCTGCCGCGGGCGAGGGCGGCTTCGACCGTGGCGGCGGCCCGCTGGTCGACCACGTCCTTCATCGTGCGCAGCGCCCTGGGAGTGAGGCCGCGCGCGAGGAGGGAGCGGCGACGGGTGTGGTCCTCGCCGTCACTGAACAGGGTGGTGCCCTGCCCCACCCGGTTGGCGACGGGGTTCAGGGCCACACCGTCCGAGGAGACGAAGGTCGCCTCGTCCAGCAGCACCTGCCTGCATTCGGCGTAGCGCGGCAGGGCGTGGACCTTGTGCTTGCGCAGCCGGACCACGGGACCGAGTGCGCGCAGCGCGGCGTAGTGCGGATAGGGGTCGCGGATCGCCGACGCCGAGTACAGGTCGGGCCGGTAGACGGGGGTCTCCGTACGCACGGGCATGAGACGCCTTTCTCAGAGCGCGGTGACAGGCGGAACGGGACGGGGGCTCGGTCCTCGTGGTCGTCAGGCCGGCCGCTTGCGGCGTGCGGCGCCCAGCCGGGCGTAGTGGTCGATGAGGTCGGGCGCGTCCACGGCGCCGCGGTTGACGACCTGTTCGACGGGGGCGCCCTGAAGGAGGCGCTTGACGGGGACTTCGAGCTTCTTGCCGGTGCGCGTGTGCGGGATGCCGGGCACTTCGAGGATCTCGTCGGGGACGTGGCGGGGTGAGGCTCCGTCGCGGATGGCGTCGCGGATCTTCTCACGGAGGGCGTCGTCCAGGACCACCCCCGCGGCCGGCACGACGAACAGGGGCATCCAGTAGCCGCCGTCGGGCTCCTCCGCGCCGATGACCAGTGCCTCCGTGATTTCCGGAAGGCGTTCGACGACGTCGTGGATGTCGGCGCTGCCCAGCCGTACGCCGTTGCGGTTCAGCGTGGAGTCGGAACGGCCGTGGACGATCACCGAGCCGCGCGAGGTGAGCGTGATCCAGTCGCCGTGGCGCCACACACCGGGGTAGGAGGAGAAGTAGGCGTCGCGGTAGCGGCTGCCGTCGGGGTCGTTCCAGAAGTACAGCGGCATCGACGGCATGGGGCGGGTGACGACGAGTTCGCCGACCTGGTCCACCACGCGTGACCCCTCGGCGTCGTACGCGGCCAGCGCCACGCCGAGGTGGGGAGCGGACAACTCCCCAGCCCAGACCGGGGTGTTGGGGGCGCTGCCGGCGAAGCCGGAGACGACGTCCGTGCCGCCGCTGATGGACGCCAGCAGCACGTGCTCGCCGACGTGGTCGCGGACCCAGGGGTAGGCGGAGGCCGGCAGGGCGGAGCCGGTGCAGCCGACCACGCGGATCGACGACAGGTCGTGGACCGAGGGGTCGATGCCGAACTTGGCCATGCCCAGCAGGAATTGGGGGCTGGTGCCGAAGACGGTCACCCGGTGGCGGGCGGCCAGCTTCCACAGGACGTCGGGCTCGGCGAGGGGCGCCGGGCTGCCGTCGTACGTGCACGTGGTGGCGCCCGTCAGAAGGGTGGAGGCGACGAGGTTCCACATCATCCAGTGGGTGGTGGTGTACCACAGGAGACGGTCACCGGGGCCGAGATCGGAGTGCAGTCCCAGGGTCTTGAGGTGCTCCAGCAGGACGCCGCCGTGGCCGTGGACGATGCCTTTGGGCAGGCCGGTGGTGCCGGAGGAGAACACGACCCACAGAGGATGGTCGAACTCCACGGGCGTGAAGGCGAGTTGTTCCGTGCGGGTGGCCGCGTCCTCCCACGGAACCACCAGGGACGGATACGGCCGCGCGGGCCACGGCAGGCCGACGTGGTCCACCAGCAGCGTCGCCTTCAACGTCGGCAGGGCGAGGGCGAGTTCGGCTGTGGCGTCGCGACGGTCGTGAGCGGTGCCGTTGAAGAGGTAGCCGTCGGAGGCGATCAGGACCGTGGGTTCGAGCTGGGCGAAGCGGTCTGCGGCGGCTCTGGGGGCGTAGTCCTGCCCGCACACCGACCACACGGCGCCCAGGCTCGCGGTGGCGAGGAAGGCGACGATCGCGTGCGGGGTGTTGGGCAGGTAGCCCACCACCCGGTCGCCCTTGCCGACGCCGAGGTCGCGCAGGGTCGCGGCGACGGAGGCGACCTGGGCGCGCAGCCGGCCGGCGGTCACCTCGTAGCAGGAGCCGGTCTCGTCGAGGGCGACGACCGCCACGGCGTCGTCGGCGTGGTTGCGCAGGGCGTGGTGGGCGTAGTTGAGGGTGGCGCCGGTGAACCAGCGGGCGCCCGGCATGGTCTCCTCGGCGAGCACCCGCTCGTACGGGGTGTCCGCGTCGATGTCGAAGTACTCCCACACCGTGCCCCAGAAGCCTTCCAGGTCGGTGACCGACCACTGGTGCAGGGCGGTGTAGTCGGCGCCGTCCATCCCTGCGTGGCGGGCGAAGTCCCGGATGTTGCTGTCGGCGACGACCTGCGGATCCGGCGTCGTGAAAGGCACGGTCATCGTGCGGCGCTCCTCAGCGGGCGTGGGTGGAAGGTCTGTTCGGGCGGGAGAGGGCTGCGGGTGGTGTGCACGAGGGACGCCCAGGTGCCGGTGCCGGTGAAGTCCCTGGCTCCGGCCGGTACGACGTCCATGACGACGCGGTCGGGGCGCAGCAGGACGGCGTCCGCCCGGCCGGCGCGCAGCCAGGCGGCGAGTGTGCCGTCGTCGCCGAGGTCGCCGACGTAGATCGGGCGGCCGCCGAGTCCGTGGGCGAGGGCGTTCAGCGAGGGCCGTGGCGGGGTGGCGGTGAGCACGGCGAAGGAGTCACCGAGCACGTCGTCGAGGCGGGTACGTCGTCCGTCGACGGTGACCCATGGTTGCGGGCAGTGGGTGCCTGCCAGGCCTCCGCGCAGGCCGCGGCGGACGAGCGGGCCGGAGGTCAGGGGCGGGGTGAGGTCGCGGCCTGCCTTGGCGGCCAGGCCGGGTATGCGGCAGACCGCCCCGAGCAGTCCCCGGCGCAGGGCCGCGGCGCCGTCCTGTCCGCCGGTCATGGCCCAGCCCATGGCGACGGCGAGGCGGATCATGTGCCGTGCGTGCGGCCTGCGTTCGCTTTCATAGGTGTCCAGAAGCCTTTCGTCGGAGCCTTGTCGAAGGACGCGGGCGAGCTTCCAGGTGAGGTTGTAGGCGTCGCGCAGGCCCGCGCACAGGCCCTGTCCGATGAACGGCGGGGTGAGGTGGGCGGCGTCGCCGAGGAGGAAGACGCGGCCGCTCCGCCACCGGTCGGCTATGCGGGCCCGGAAGGTGTACTGCGTCTGGCGGACGACCTCGACGTCCCCGTCGTAGGAGGGCGGCAGCCAGGGGGAGACCAGGTCGCGGAGCGGTGCGTCGGTGTCGCCGAGCCGGAACTCCCAGCGGTAGCGGTCCTCGCCCACGCGCATGAACGTCGCCGGGCGGCGCGGGTCGCAGACCTGGTCGACGCCCTCCCAGCAGCGGACGTCGGCCTTGGTCCGGACGTCGATGACGTGCCAGCGTTCCTCGAAGCGCAGGTCCTCCCAGGTCGCGCCGATGGCGTCGCGGGTGAGGCTGTTCGCCCCGTCGCAGCCGAGAACCGCCTCGGCCCACATCTGGTGCTCGCCGTCGTCGTCGCGGTAGGTCACCCGCACCCGGCCCGCGGTGTCCGGTCCGACGCCCGTGACCTCCACGCCACCGCGCAGTTCGCATGCGGGGTGCCGCAGGAGGGCCTCGCGCAGCAGTCGTTCCAGTTCGGGCTGGTCGAACATGCTGGTCTGCGGGTAGCCGTGCGGGCCGTGCCCGGTGCGGCGGAACTCCGCCATCACCCGGTGGCGGGCGTCCAGCAGCCGCAGTCCGTTCGCCGGGCGGGCGATCGCGGCGAACTCCTCCCCCACGCCGGCGGCCTGGAGGATTCTGCGGACCTCGTCGTCGGTGGCGACGGCACGGGGCAGGGGGTAGAGGTCCTGGTGGCGTTCCAGGACCACGGTGCGGACTCCGCGCCGGGCGAGGAGGAGGGCTGCGGTCACGCCCACCGGTCCGGCGCCGACGATGACGACGGGTACGTGCTGTGCGGTGCGGCTCACCTCGGTCCCCTACTCCGCGTCCGTGACGGGCGAGCGCTGCTCGCCGAGGTCGATCCGGCCGTCGGGGGTGGTGATCGTCGCCGTGATCACGTCGCCGGTGCGCAGGTAATGGGGGTTCCTGGCCTGCGACGTGAAGAACGCCTTCCATTTCACGGCGGCCGGCAGCAGGGCGCCGATCTTCTCGACCGGTTTGGGCGGGGCCTTGAGCGCGGTGCCGCCGGGGGTGCCGGTGAGCAGCAGGTCGCCGGGGTCGAGGGTCTGGAAGCGGGCCAGCAGGGTCAGGGCCTGCGCCGGGCGGACGATCATGTCGGCGAGGGTGCGGTCCTGGCGCAGTTCGCCGTTGACGGACAACCGCAGCCGCAGATCGAGGAGACGGGTGAAGTCCTCGGGCTCCAGAAGGGCCAGGTAGGGGCCGGCCGGTGTGAAGGTGGGGTAGGACTTGCTCTCGTAGAACTGGGTCTTGGTCAGCTGGACGTCGCGGGCGCTGACGTCGTTGGTGATCACCAGTCCGGCGACGTACGACGGCAGGTCCCGCTCCTCGACCACGGCGCCGATGGGCAGGGGCGCGCCCATGACGAGGCCGAGTTCGATCTCGTAGTCGAGGAACTTCACGTGGGAGGGCCGCACGACGGCGTCGCGAGGTCCGCTGACCGAGCCGGACGCTTTGCGGAAGAAGGTGGCCGGGATGTCGCCGGTGAAGCCCGAATCGCGGGCGTGACTGCGGTAGTTGACCATTTGGGCGACCACCCGGCAGGGGGTGGTGACCGGCGAGAGGGCGGCAAGGCCGGCGACGGGCGTGCCGGGGTCGTCCGAGGTGGCCGCCTCCCGTACGGCGTCACGGTCGGCGATCAGCTCGGCGGTGGTGAGGGCCTTGGTGGGGACGGGGAGGGCCCGGTCGCCGCGGACCACCCACCAGCCGTCGGCGGTGCGCAGGACGTTCGTGCTCATGTCGGTACTTTCGTCAGGGGGCGGGGGTCAGGACTTGGTGGCCTTGAGCAGACCGAGCAGGCGGGCGGGGTCCATCTCGTTGTCGCCGCGCAGCGCTTCGATGACGTCGCGGATGCGCTGCGGGGAGGGGCTCGCGCCGAGGAAGTCGCGGGTGGCGGGCGGTCCCCACTGGGCCAGGCCGCTCGTCGACATGGGCGCCCAGCCGGGCTCGACGTCGCAGGAGAACAGGTCGCCGTCGGCGAAGTGCTCCAGCATGAAACGGTCCGGGTCGCGCCAGTAGTCGAAGAGCTGGCTGCCCTGGATGTGCCGGCCGATCCCCCAACTGCGCTGGTAGCCGCGCTCCTTGAGGTATTCGCCGCCGGCGGCGATCGAGTCGAGGTCGGTGACCTGGTAGGCGGAGTGGACGTACCCGGTGCCGGGTCCCAGGTGCATGGCGAGGGTGTGGTGGTCGGCCGGGACGCTGCCGAGGTCGCAGCGGATGAACGCCATGGTCGGGCCGCGGTCGCGTTGCCCGTCGAGGAACAGGAAGTCGGAGACGATCATCCCCAGCGTGTCCAGGTACCAGTCGAGTGCCTTGCCGAACACCCGTGTCTCCAGGACCACATGGCCCAGGCGCTGGATGCGCGACGGCTCGCGGGGCGGGCGCTGTGTGGCGTTCGTACGACGGTGAGCGGTACCGAAGTTGAGCAGCAGCGGCTGCTGTTCGGGGAGTGCAGGCAGTTGCTCGCCGCAGTGCACCACACGCACCGGGACGCCCGAGGGGTCGAGCAGGTCGACGGCCCGGCCGCCGCCGGGCACGTCGGCCTCGCGCACGTCGGACCCGGTGGCGCGGGCCAGCCGGTCCAGGTCCGCACGGTCCGCGGCACGGAACGCGGGGCCGATGAAGCGGGAGGTCCGGCCGCGCCGGATCACCATGCAGGGGGAGCCCGCGAAGGTGCCGCGCAGCCACAGCTCCCGCTCCGTGCGGGCCGCGACACCGAAGCCGAAGTCGCGGGCGAAGACCTCGGCCCGGTCCAGGTCGGGCTTCTCGAACTCCAGCCAGGCCAGATCGGCGACCTTGATCACCGGGTTCCGGGAGCGACCGGGGTGTTCGCCGCGCAGGGCTCCGTCCTCGCTGTGCAGGTCCTGGTGGGCCGTCCTGGCATCGGGCCCGTGGACGCGGGTTTCAGACATGGTGCCCTCCGAGCAACATCGCCGTAATGAGGAAATCATCAAGTTTGACAGTTCCCTCGTCAAGATGTCGGCCGAGAGAAATGATGAATTCATCAGAGTTGCTGTCGTCATCGGCCGCGCGGCTAGACTCGGCGTATGCCTACGTCAGCCCCGCCCGGCAACCGCTTCGAACGGCGCCGCGCCGAGACCCGTCGCGCGCTCATCCGCGCGGCCCGGCAGATCCTCGCCGAGACCGGGGACACCGGCGTCAGCATCCAGGCGATCGCCGAACGCGCCGACGTCGGCTTCGGCTCCTTCTACAACCACTTCGAATCGAAGACCGAACTGTTCGAAGCGGCGGTGATCGACGCTCTGGAGGAGTTCGGCCAGAGCTTCGACGAACGCCTGACGGGGCTCGACGACCCGGCCGAACTCGTCGCGGCGGGCTTCCGGCTCAGCGCCCGCATGGCCGACAGCCAACCGGAGCTGATGCAGGTCCTGCGCCGTCGCGGCCTCGGCTACATCCACTCCGACAACGGTCTGGCCCGCCGGGCGGTGCGTGACCTCGAGGCCGGCATGGCCTCCGGCCGCTTCACCGCCGTCGACCCGGCGGTCGCCCTGTCCGCACTGGGCGGCACCCTGCTGTCCCTGGTGGAGCTCAGATTCGCCCGCCCCGACCTGGACGGCGACGAGGCCGCGGTGAACCTGGCCGAGATGGTCCTGCTCATGCTCGGCGTGCCGGCGGACGACGCCCACGAGGTCGCCCGGCGCCCCCTGCCCGGCACCCCCGCCTGACCGGCCGCCCTCACGCGTCGACGCGCCCGCCCCACCACAGGCAGGCCGTCGCATCGAACCCCTCGCCCCGGTCAGCCCGATCGCCCCTCGGTGACGGCGGGCCGAGCGCGCCCGGAAGCTCGCCGTCGTCCCAGGACGGTGACCGCGGTCGCTCCGGCCAGAGCCCCCGACGCCCTGCGCCGCCACGCCGAGGCCCACCTTTCGAAGCTCGTCGAAAGGATGGCCGGTGCGCTGACGCGCCTGGACAGTGGTGATCGCCTCGGACGCGGCGAGGTCCGCCGAGACCGGCGGTGAAACGGTTCGCGTGCGCTCGCTCCACGGGAACGCCGGCGGCGGCCGCGAGGGGCCTCGCGCGGCCCTCCTCCGCGGCGTCACCCCAGCCACGCTCGGAGAAGGGACGGGTGAATGGACAGCGTCTTCTCGGGTGAAGGGCGTTCCATGGGCGCGTTCCTTCGCGAACGGTGGACCGAGATGTGCGACGGGCTCGGCCTGCCGCGGAACCTGAGCGAGCCCGTGACGGAGCAGATCCAGGATCTGCTGCGGCCGTGGGCCGACCTGCCCGTCGGGCAGACGCCCCCGTATCCCTCCTACGTCGCCGGCGACGGCTTCCCCGCCGAGATGTCGGTGAAGTGGTCCCGGGGGCGACCGGAACTGCGCGTGCTGTTCGAGGCCCTCGGCACATCCCGGCCCGTCACCGCGGCCTCCAACCGGGCCGCCGCGGCGGCGCTGACGGACCGGTTGGCCGGGGAGCCGCTGGTCTGCCTGGACCGCTACGGGAAAGTGGCCGACATGTTCGCACCGGGCGCCGGTCGGGAGACAGCGCCCGTCCCCGTCTGGCACTCCTTGGCCTGGAAGCCGGGACACCCGCCCGCCTTCAAGATCTACTTCGGTCTGTACGGCAGGGAGATGACGGATCGGCATGCTTTGGTGAGCGAGGCGATGGCCCGTCTCGCGATGGACGCCGCGTGGGCCGACACCTCGGCCCGGGTGACCCGAGCCGCGCAGGAGGACGGGGTCGAGCGCGAACTGGAGTTCTTCGCCCTCGACTTGGACACCGGCACGCGGGCCCGGGCGAAGGTCTACTACCGCAACCACACCGGCAGCGTCGCCGTCCTGGAGCAGATGGCCTCCCTGGCCCGCGCCCATGACCCGGGCAGGGCCCGCTCGGCCTTCCGCGCCCTGCTCGGCGCAGCTCCACAAGCCGCCGGCGAGGCCCCGCTGACCTGCTTGGCGTACCGGCCGGACGCCGACCGCGCCGACGAGTCGACCACCTACTTCCGGGTGCCCAGCTTCACCGCGTCCGACGAGGAAGCCGCGGACAGGATCGCCGCGCTGATGGCACACGAGGGCCTCGACCCACGACGTCACCACGCCCTGCTCCGCACCCTGGCACCGCGGCCCCTGGACCGGATCCGGGGCCTGCAGGAGCTGGTCAGCTACCGGTCACTGGGGCAACACGGCGACGTATCCGTCTACTTCAGGTTTCCGGTCTACCCCTCACCCACCGTCGAGCCCGGCCCACCGCCTCAGCCGGCCCGGCAGAGCCTCCAGGAGGACGCCGCTCTATGACCACCATGCCCGCACCCCTACGGGAAGTCGCCGACAGGAACGAGGAGCACGTCCGCGCCTACCGGTGCAGCGACCTGATCGTCCTGCTGGAGGACCCCACGACACCGGCGGCCACCAGGGATGCCGTACTGACCCACGTGGCACCGTGGTCGGACGCGTTCCAGCGGATGATCGATGTGCGGGCCGCGTTCGAGACCGACCTCCAGCTCAAGGAACTCGCCCTCCAGCACCGGCAGGAGGAGCTCGGCCACAACGACATCCTGGCGGACAGCCACCGCACCGGCCGGACACCCGGCTGGGACCCCGTCGTCGAAGCCGGGGCCGCCTGGTTCGTCGAGCAGTTCCGCACCCTGCCCGGCCTGCACCGGGTCGTCCTGGCCCACCTCGTGCTGGAGGCAGGCAGTCTCACCTTCAGCAACGCCGGCTCCCTGGCGTTTCCCGGCAACGCCTACTTCGCCCTGCACGACGAAGCGGACGAGGAACACATCGAGATGGGCTACCGGCTGCTCGCCGAGCGCCCGGAGTGGCGGCTCGACGAGGTCATCGAACTCCTCGACCACGCCTGGCAGATCATCACCATGGTCTCCGACCGGATCGCCGAACGCGCCCGCCGCGACAGTGCCGTACCGGCATGAGCACCCTCCCCCGGCAGAGCCTCGACGCCGACTCCGCCACCCGGATCGCCGAGGACTGCGCGCGGCTGTTCCAACAGGTCATCGACGACCGGCTGATCGCGGCCTACGCCCTGGGGAGCCTCGCGCACGGAGGGTTCGCGCCCGCCGTCAGCGACATCGACCTCGCGCTGATCCTCGCGGACCGCCGTCACGACGACGACCTGACCATCGCGCGTGCGACCCGCGAACTCCACGAGCGAGACGGCTCCTACGGACGCCTGTCGGTGTTCTGGGGCTCCTTGCCCGCCCTGCGTGCGGACCGCGACGACGGCAGGTTCCCGGCCGTGGACCGGCTCGACCTCAAGGACAGCGGCAAGCTGCTCCTGGGCGAGGAGATACGCCAGGACGTCGAACGGCCGGGCGCCGACACGCTGGTGACCGACAGCGTCCGCTTCGCGCTGAGGATGCTCGCATCGGACGCCGTCCTGGCCGAGTTCCACCGTCCCGCTCGCCTGGCGAGCGACATCAGACGGTTCACCAAGGCGGTCCTGCTCCCCCTCAGGTTCCTCTACACCGCCGCGACCGCGGACTGCGGATCCACCGACGACGCCATCCGCCACCACCTCACCCGGCCCGCGCCGGTGGCAGGGGAACTCGTCCGGGCCGCGACGCACGCCCGCCAGGGACAGCCCGCCTCGGCGGAGCGGCTCACCGAACTCCTCCACGCCGAACTCGTACCGCTGTACCTGTACTACATCGACAGCACCCTGCTCAGGCTTCCTCCCGGCGACGGTGAGCTGTCCCACGGCCTCGCCCACTGGCGGACACGCCTCCTGGACCGGTGAACCGTCCCGTACGCGGGGCACGGCACCTCGGAGTACGGTGCCGCCCGGCCGCGGCGGTGAGGTGCTTCCGGCGCCCTTCATGGACCCCGTGACCACCGGACCGGCCGAGCCCTACGTATTGTAGGGCCCCCATCGGCCGCGTCGGCCCGTCAACTCTTCGGGGGTACTCATGCAGGGCACGGACACTCAGGAGGCCCGCCGCAGTGTCGCGCCCACGGTGGCGGTGCTGGTCGTGAGCCTGCTGATCACGATGGAGGGCGTCTACGAGCTGTCCGGCTTCGGCCTGCACAGCCTCGACCGGCGTCCGCACCTGTTCAGCGACGGACTGGCAACGGGCGGGGTGATAGTCGCGGCGGTGGTGGCGGGAGCCGCGATCGGCAACCTGGCGTGGATCCTGGCGGCACGGTGGCGGGTGGAACGGGCGCGGCGGTGACGTCACGCTCCCCGTATTCACACCGTTTCCCGTACTCGGGCCGGACTCCCTCCTTACATGCGCCGATATCCTACGGCGTGTAGGGTCTGCTCCGCCGTCCCCCCAGCCGCCTTCAAGGTAGTCGCTCACCATGGCCTCACAACAGTCCGCTCTGATATCCCCCCGCCAAGCCGCCGCACAGCGCCCCCACGGCACCGAGCCGAGCCGCCTGCGCCGGCGGGCGGCGGACGCCACCGTCTGGTACCTGCGGCTGATCGCCGTACTGAACATCGTGGCGGTGATGTCGCTCCCGTTCCGGCAAGAGGTCTACGAGCACAACAACGGCCGGATCACGCTCCACCTGCACCGGCAACACGCCCACCACTCCGGCCAGTTCTTCACGCCGTACCTGGCCACCGCGGGTCTGATCTCCGCGGCCCTGGCGATCTTCTTCGTGCTGGTGATGCGCCGCCGCAAGCGGGCGGCCTGGGTGGTCAACCTCGCCCTGTCCGCTCCCCTGTTCGTCCTGTACGCCCTCGCGCTCACCCAGCACGAGTACCGTGCCCACGCCTTCAACTGGCTCTCCGCCGCCCTCACCGGGTTGTTCGTCGCCGCGCTGCTGATCAGCCGCCGTGAGTTCAACGCGGTGGGCGACCCGTCCAACCCGAAGCTGGCGCTGGGCGTCGGCGTGGGCGGCCTGGCGGTGACCGGCGTCCTGGGCACCCTCCTCGTGCACGCGACGAACACGATCCCCGGCGCCACCCTCGCCGACGAGATCGGCTACACCCTGCTGCGCGGCGTCAGCGTCGGCCCGCTCGCCGACCGCGTCTCCACCGTCCACGCCCCCCGCTGGACGGACATCATCATCAACATCCTCCTCGCGGCGGCCTTCTGCCTGGTCCTGTACGCGCTCTTCCGCTCCCCGCGCGGCCGCCGCCTGCTCGGCCAGGAGGACGAGGAACGGCTGCGCGCGCTGCTGGACAAGCACGGCGCCCGCGACTCGCTCGGCTACTTCGCCCTGCGCCGCGACAAGGCGGCGATCTTCTCCCCGACCGGCAAGGCGGCGGTCACCTACCGCGTCGTGGGCGGCGTGAGCCTGGCCTCCGGCGACCCGATCGGCGATCCGGAGGCCTGGCCCGGAGCGATCGACGCCTGGCTGACGGAGGCGCGCCGGCATGCCTGGACGCCCGCGGTGATGGGCGCGAGCGAGGAGGCGGGCACCATCTACGGCCGCCACGGTCTGGACGCCCTCGAACTCGGCGACGAGGCCATCGTCGACATCGCCGACTTCACCCTCGAAGGCCGCGCGATGCGGGTCGTGCGCCAGGCCCACAACCGGGTCCGCCGGGCCGGTTACACGGTCCGCATCCGCCGCCACGAGGACATTCCGGCCGAGGAGATGGCGCTGCTCATCGACCGCGCCGACCACTGGCGCGACGGCTCCACCGAACGCGGCTTCTCCATGGCCCTCGGCCGCCTCGGCGACCCCTCCGACGGCCGGTGCGTGATGCTGGAGTGCCGTGACGCCGACGACGTCCCCCGGGCCCTGCTGAGCTTCGTCCCCTGGGGCGAGCACGGCCTGTCCCTGGACCTGATGCGCCGCGACCGCGACTGCGAGAACGGGCTGATGGAGTTCATGGTCGTCGAACTCCTGCTGCGCGCGGCCGAACTGGACATCCGCCGCGTCTCCCTGAACTTCGCGATGTTCCGCTCGGTCTTCGAACGGGGCTCCCGGCTCGGCGCGGGTCCCGTCCTGCGTCTGTGGCACGCCACCCTGACGTTCTTCTCGCGCTGGTGGCAGATCGAGTCCCTGTACCGCGCCAACGCCAAGTACCGCCCGATATGGGAACCCCGTTACCTGCTCTTCGCCAGGAGCAGTGACATCCCCCGCATCGGACTGGCGAGCGCCCGCGCGGAGGGGTTCCTGACCCTTCCGGGCAAGCACTGACCCGGGGGTCGGACCGACGGAGAGCGCGGGGTTCCGCCCAGCGGACCCCCGTACCGCAATGTCCAGAAAGTCGGCTATGGCCTTTGGGCGACGTGTGACATAGGATTTCGAACACCTCTGCCGGGATCGCGGCTTTCAGGCCGCGATCTTACGTATGCCCTGGTGAGACCGCGGAGGTGCGGTATGAGGCGTTCACCCTCGCTCGACAACTTCAACTCCGCCTGGCGCCTGCGGGCGCTGTGCGTCGGTGAGGACCCGGAGCTGTTCTTCCCACTGGCGGAGACCGAGCGCGCGACAGCGCGTGCTCGCGCGGTGTGCCGGCGCTGCCCGGTCCTGCTCGACTGCCGTGACTGGGCCATCAGCCACGGCGAGACGGACGGCGTCTGGGGCGACACCACCGCGAGCCAGCGCAGAGCGATCCGCAGCACCGCCCTCGGCAGGTGACCACCGGCGCGATCGTCACCCTCGCGCACCCTCGCGGTCCTCCCGGGAGTCCCGCCGTCGGAAGCGGACACACGCACGGGCGTCAGGCGATCAGCGAGGTCCCACCGCTCGGTCCGCAGCACGCCCCAGATGGTGCGGTCGCGCTACGCCCCCGCCATCCTTCGGGGCGTACGGGCGGACGCGGGCGGCAGCCGATGGCTGTCTGACAGGACGCGCCGGCTGACGGACGGGCGGGAACGCCAAGGGGGTCCGGGTCCGCCGGTGGACGACGGTGGTGATCGCCTGGCGGCGGACCTCCGGGTGCCGTAGGCCGGGTCCGTGCCGTGCGGGAGGTCCGAGCCACGGGACTCGGTGGTGATCGTGAATGCGTTGCAGGTCAGTGGGGAGCCCGGGTCCCGCAGGTGGGCGTCGAGGCGGTGCGCCATGGCGTCCCGGCATCGGCCGACTCGGCGCCGAGCCGCAGTGCCCTGCCGCACGGTGCCGCCGCGGCGGCGGTACCGTGCCCGCTGACCGAGATCTCCGGCAGCGCGTGGTCCCGTGTGCTTCGCCGCAGCGCGTCTACCACGGCGCTCTCCTCGGTGCTGGGCCTGGTCGCGTCCTCGATCCAGGACGTCACGCGGTGGTGCGCGTGACGGGGTCGCCATCGGCGGTGTCACGGGCAGCAACCCTGGATAGGCCGGTGAGCGGGTTCGGGGACCGTCTCCCGACCCGCGCGGCAGAGGGGCCGTGATGCGGGACGAAGCCGAGTGGCGGCTTGGGCGCACCGATCGGCCCGCTGGTCGACACCAAGATCGGCAAGTGCGTCGACGCCAAGGACTCCGGCACCGCCGACGGCACCCGGCTCCAGCTGTGGGCCTGCGCCGGCACCTCCAACCAGAAGTGGCACCTGGCCTGAGCCGTCAGCCGTGCAGGACCCCGTGGGCCGAGGCGGCCCGGGCGGCCTCGGCCATGTGGCGCGATCCCCACCGGTGCGCCACGTCCTCCGCGAGGGCGAACTGCGCTCGCGCTTCCGGCTCGTCACCGAGGAGCCGGTACAACTCGCCCAGCGAGTGGGCGTAGGGGCGGGTGACGAAGGAGATGCTCGCCGCTCCGGCGAGCTGCGTGCGCAGCGGGAGCAGGAGCGGGACGAGCTCGCGGGCGCTGTCCACGTCCCCCAGCAGTACGGCGAGTTCGGCCCGCAAGGACAGGGCGATGCCGTACAGGTGGTCGGGTACGACCGGCACGGCGGCCGGAGCGCGACGGCCCAGCGCGTACGCCTGCTCGTCCTCCCCCTGCCGGGCGAGGACCACTGCCAGGGCCAGGTCCACCGTGGGCACGGCCCCGGGGGCGAGGGTCCGCAGCAGGGGTTCGGCCTCGCCGGGGCGGCCACTGCTCAGCCGTACCGTGGTCAGGCCCAGGACCCGCACCAGGTCGCCGTGCGGCGAGCCGTGGACGCGCAGCACCTCCCGTGCCTGCGTGTACGTCGCTTCCGACTCGCCGAAGCGGCCCTCGACATGGGCCAGCATGCCGAGCGTCGTGAGGTTGATCGCCTCCGACTCCTCGAGCCGGTGGCGTCGGGCGACGGCCAGTCCCTGCCCGGCGTGCTCGCGGACCTTCGCGACCTCGTTGCGGGCTCCGGCGGCCATGGCCCCTATGTGCTCGCGCACCCAGCTGTTGGCGGGCAGGTCGTGCGCGTACCCGAGCACCCGCAGTTCGGTCGCGAGGGACGTGCGCCGGTCGACGGTCCCGGGCGGCGCCACGGCGGCCTCCGCGGTCAGCGCGCAGGCGAGCAGCAGCGGGTCCCCCACCGCTCGGGCTACGGCCAACCGGCGCTCGACACCGCCCACTTGATCCGCGCCGTCGGCCTGTCGCGCCTCGCCGGGTGCCGCCCACGGGCCCTGCCCGTCCGCCACAGCGGGCCGGGGCACGCCGATGACAGCGGGGTCCAGCTCGGCGCGTGCCAGCAGTCGGTCGACGAACACGTCCAGCGCCGCGTGCTCGACGAGGCCGCGGGGCCCGCTCAGGGCCCGCCCCGGCCCGATCCACGAGTCGAGGGCCGCCGCGGTCAGCTCCTGGTGCCCGACGGCCTCGGCCGCCTCGATGGCGCGCTGACGTGTCTCGCGCGCCGCGACGATCGCCCCGGCCCGGTTCTGGGCACGCAGCAGCCGCCCGAGGAGGGCGACCAGCTGTCCCGTGCGGCGGGCGGGCCTGCCGTCGTCCGCGACGGCCGGGATCCGGGCGAACGCCTCGATCGCCTGCGTGAGCAGTTCGACCGCGGTGTCGTGGGCGTAGCGCCGCTCGGCGAGATCGGCCGCCGCCAGCGAGTACTCGACGGCGAGGGCGGCGGTGCGCGGACTGGCGGCACAGGCGAAGTGGTGTGCCAGGGCTGCGACATCGTCCGGGCGACGGCGTCGCAGAGCGTCCGCGACGCGGGCGTGCAGGCGTGCGCGGCGCACACCGACGAGGTCGGTGTAGAGGGTGTCGCGGACCAGTGCGTGCGCGAACCGCACCACGCCGGGCGCCGGTTCCGTCAGCAGCCCCGCCGTCACGGACACTTCCAGGGCGTCGAGCACGTCGTGCTCTTCGTGCTGGGCCGGGTCCGCGGCCTCGACGAGCAGCCCGACCTCGGTCTCCCGGCCGACCACGGCGGCCAGTTGAAGGACGGCGGACGTCCCCGGCGGCAACTGCCGCAGCCGCCTGCGCAGGACGTCCCGTACGCCCTGCGGCACCTCAGAGGTGGCCACCAGGGCGCCCTCGCTGGCGAGCAGCCGGGCGCTCTCGCGGACGTAGAAGGGATTGCCGCCGGTGCGTTCGGCCAGGGCCCGCACGGTCGCGGCGTCGACCTGGTCCCGGCACACGGCCCGGACCAGGGTGTCCACGCCGGACAGGGGCAGTCCGTCGAGCGTCAGCCGGTGCGGGGAGCGGTGGGCGAGTTCGGCGAGCGTCTGGGTCAGGCGGTCCTCCGCGTCGACCGGGCGGTACGCGGCGATCACCAGTACCGGCGATCCCACCAGGCCCGCGGCCCTTTCCAGCAGGGCCAGGGTCTCGCTGTCGGCTCGGTGCAGGTCGTCGACGATCACCGCCAGCGGCGCCTGGGCCGCCGCGCTGCGCAGCCAGTGGCCGAACGCCTGGTGCAGCCGGAACCGCCCCGCGAACGCCCCGTCTCCGCGCCCGCCGGACGCCACCACGGTCCCTGCGTCGGCCGGCATGCCCTCCTCGTCGAACCGTGCCTCCTCTCCGCAGTCGCACTCCCCCTGCCGCCCCCGCCGTATCGCGTCGCTGCTGCCGGTGGTTCCGTCCGCCGGTCCGTCACCGCGGTCGGATCGCCGGCGGTGTCCGGTCTCGGGGAGCAGGGCGCCGAGCGCGTCCGGGTCGGCGGGAGGTGTGCGGCGCGCGAGCGCGCCGAGCGCCTCCACCCACGCCCAGGCCGAAGGGGCGCCGTCGAACTCGGGGCAGCGGCCGACGACCACGGTCCAGCCCTGCTCCCTCAGCCGCCGCCGGCAGCGGGCGAGCAGCGCCGACTTGCCGGCTCCGGGCTCCCCGGTCACGAGGACGACGCCACCGCCGTGGAGCGCGTCGCGTGCGGCCTCCTCCAGGACGCGCAGTTCGTCGTCCCGGCCGACGAACAGGTCGTCGGCCACAGGGGCGACGACCTTCGAGGCGCCCGGACGGGACTCCGCGCTCACCGGGTGGGAGGCCGCGGGCACCGCCGTGCGCAGCACCTCGGTCCGCCCCGTCAGCATGGCGCTCTCCAACTCGGTCAGGGCCTCGCCCAGGCCCAGACCGAGTTCGTCGGCCATGACGGCGGCCGCACGCCGCAGCACGGCCAGGGCGTCGGCACGGCGACCGGAGGCCCACAGGCCCAGGGCGAGCAGCCGCCAGCCCTCCTCGCGCAGCGGATGCTCCCGTACGAGCGTCTCGGCCGCCGGCACCGCCTCCGCCGGGTCACCGGACGCGAGGGCCGCACCGACCGCCAACTCCCGTGCCACCGCGTGCAGTTCGCCCAGCCGGGCCGCTTCGGTCGCAGCCCACTCCTCGTCGGCCCACTCGCCGTAGGCCGCCCCGTGCCACCACCCCAGAGCTTCCTCCAGCAAGCGCCGGGCCTCGGCCGGCGGCGCGGTGCGAGACCGCCGTACGGCCGCCTCGAACCGCCAGGCGTCGACCGCGTCTTCGGGCAGCCGCACGGCATAGCCGGGCGGGGCGCTGACGAGCACACCGGCGGGGGTACGGGGCGCCCGGCCGGGTTCGAGTACGCGGCGCAGGTTCGACACGTAGGCGTGCAGGGAAGCAGCCGCCTTCCGCGGCGGACGGCCCCGCCACAGGCCGTCGACGAGCCGGTCGACGGATACGACACGCCCACGGTCGGCCAGCAGGAGCGCGAGGACGGCGCGCTGCCGGGGACTTCCCAGGTGGACCGGAACACCGTCGATGTCGCCGCGGAGGGGTCCCAGAACCTGCACTCTGAGCATGACCCGGAAATCTACAGTGCAGCTCCCTTGACCTCGAAAGCGTTCCGTGCGTGGCAGAAGCCCGCCCCACCACGGCACAGACGCCCGAATCAGGGGCCCGGCGCGGAGGATTCACACAGGCCGGCGGCACCGGACGTGACGAAACTCGCACGAAATCGCCCCCCGACCGATGCCACGGAGCGGCAAGAGTGAGGGCCGGTCAGCAGACGCGCGTCGAAGGTGCGGGGATGAGTGTGACGTGGGCGGCGACGGCACCGGAGTCGGGGCGGTTCCGCGCGGTGGAGAGATGCTCCGACATGTCGGAGTTGACGAAGCACTTCGGCGAACTGCGCTCCCGCGGCCGGGGGTACCTCGAAGTCCGCCTGCCGGACGCCGAGTTCCCCTTGTTGGCGCTGGGCTTCCAGGGCGATCGGGGAGTCCTGCATCTCATGGACGCCGACAGGACCTTCCTTCTGGCCGGAGACGGTACCGCCGCGGCGGACACCGTGCTCCACGTCCCCGTCATGGATGACCTCGCGGCGTTCAGCGGCGACTTCGTCCTCGCTGTCGACCGCGCATGGGACCTGGTGCGCCGCTTCGTCGCAACAGGCGCGCCCGGCCGGCTGGGCGAGTGGCATGGCGTGTGAGGGGGCCTGAGCGACCGCGGCACGGTCGGCCACCCGCCCTGGCGGCGCTCGCCGATCACAGGAACCGTCGGATCGGAGTGACCGCCGCCTCCTTCGCGCGCTGCAGCACCGCCCGTCGTCTCCAGCGACGGAGGTCGATGTCCACGCTGTTCTTCAGGTCCGCCTCGTAGTCGCGGTCGAGAGTCGCGGTGAAGTCCTCGTCGAGGACGGCGAGCATGACCTCCTCGTCGTGGTCCATGGACCGGCGGTTGAAGTTGGTGGAACCGATCAGGGCCGCCACCGAGTCCACCGTGATGATCTTGGCGTGCATCATGGTCGGCTGGTACTGCCGGATGCGCACGCCGGCCTCCAGCAGGTGCTCGTAGTGGTGCTGGCCCGCGAGCTGGCAGGCACGCTGATCGGTGTGCGGCCCGGGGAGGAGGATCTCCACCTCCACACCGCGCCGGGCGGTCTGGCACAGCAGGTCGATGAAGTACGTGTCGGGGGCGAAGTAGGCGGTCGCCAGCCGGAAGCGTTCCTCGGCGGAGGTGAGCATGACGCGGATGAGGGTCTGCATGTCCTGCCAGCCGATGCTGGCCGACCCGCGCACGACCTGGACGACGGACGAGCCGGGCTGCCGGTGTTCGGTGAAGCGGTCGCGGTCGTCGAAGAGTTCGTCGTGGCACTCGGCCCAGTTCTGCGCGAACGCGGCCGCCACGCCATCGACCGCCGGACCGCGCACCTGCACATGGGTGTCCCGCCACTCGCCGGGCCCGCGCGCATCGCCGCACCACTCCTCCGCGATACCGACGCCGCCGGTGAACGCGGTGGTCTCGTCGACGATGAGGGCCTTGCGGTGGCAGCGGTGGTTCTGTTTGAAGGGTGACAGCCACACGGGTCTGCGGAACCAGGCGACCTGCACGCCCGCGTCGTCCATCTCCTCCAGCAACCGCTGCTCGATCTTCTGGGCCCCGAAGCCGTCCAGCAGCAACCGGACCCGCACTCCCGCGCGTGCCCGGTCGGCGAGGGCGCGTGCGAAGTCCCGGGCGATCTGCCCGCGCCAGTACACGAACGTCATCATGTCGATCGTGTGGCGGGCCGAACGGATCGCCCCGAGCATGGCGGGGAAGATCTGGTCGCCGTTGCGCAGCGGGACGAGTTCGTTGCCTTCGGTCGCGGCCACGCCGATGAGCCGCTCCAGGCGGCGGCGCAGGCGGCGCTTGCGCGCATCGAGCGCGTCACCGGTGGCGGGGGCATGGACAGGAGCAGAAGAAGCTGCCGGTATGCCGTCGAGAATCACGTCTGTCTCCCGTTGACCTTCAGGGGTGGTTCGGTGCGGGCTGACGAGCCAGCCCGAAAAGCCACGTGCCCGGCGAATACGGCGGCACTCCCGAAGTCCGCCCCCTTCGTGCCCGCCCCGCCCGGCCACCTGGGCGTCCCGTGAGGAATCGAATTCTTCTGCCACGCCGCTTCCGTCCGGGGTCGGCTCCGCCAACTCACCTCTCACCGGGACGACTTGCCTGCGCCGTCGGTGCACTCCCCCGCCGCCTGCACCGACCCCCCGTCGACCGACCCCCTCGCGGCGCGTCTGTACCGAGGTTCTGCGGGCATACGGCGGTGAGCCGGAGGACACGCCTCGGGCCGGCCACGGCCGCGACACGTCGATCAGGGAGTGCGGATGCCGACCGCCGTATCGGGAAGACCAGCCGAGTTGCCCGGGGAGAGACCCGCGGGAGGTCGCACAGCCGCCGGCGACGGCCGCACCGCACCGCGCGGAATCGGCTGGTCCGTTCGCTGGATCGCGGCGCTGACCATCTGCCAGGCGGCGTTGATGGTGGGCATCGGTCTGCTGATCACCGGCCCCGCCCGGCACCTGTGGCCGCTGACGGTCGAGGACAGGGTCAACACCGGCTTCGAGGGGATGCGGACGCACTCCCTGACCACCCTGTCGTGGTTCGCCTCCGAAGCCGGCAACACCGGGACGGTGATCGCCGTCACGCTGGTGAGCTGTCTGGGGCTGCTCTGGATACCGAGGCTGCCGATGTGGCGGCAGGCCGCCTTCCTCGCGCTCGCGGTGTCGTTGCAGTCACTGGTCTTCCTGGTCATCACCGTGGCCGTCGACCGGCACCGGCCCGAGGTGCACCGTCTCGACGGCTCGCTGCCCACCTCCAGCTACACCTCCGGCCACACCGGCGCGGCCACGGCCGTCTACGGCGGCCTCGCGGTGCTCGCGCTGTCCCGGATGCGCAGCCCGTGGCGGCGCGTCGTGGCCGGCGTAGTGTTCCTGATCCCCATCGTGGTCGGCCTCGCCCGGCTCTACCGGGGCATGCACCACCCCACCGACGTCATGGGCGGCCTCGTCAACGGCGGTCTGGCCCTGTGGATCGTGGGGCGCGCCGTGCTCACGGACGGTTTCGTGACCGCTCCGCCGGCTTCCCGGTCCACAGGGGCGGCCGGGGTCGTGGCGGAAGGCGGTGTCCCACAGCGCACCGGGCACGCCGCGGTGGTCTTCAACCCCACGGTCACCGATCAGGCCGACCGCGACGCTCTTCGGCAGGTGCTCGAGGAACACGGTTACGGCGCACCGAAGTTCATCGAGACGACCGCCGACGACCCGGGCGGCGGCCAGAGCACCGAGGCGGTGCGCGACGGCGCGAGCCTCGTGGTGGTCTGCGGCGGGGACGGCACCCTGCGGGCCGCGGCCGGCGCCCTCGCGGGCAGCACGGTCCCGCTCGCCCTCGTGCCCTGCGGGACCGGCAACCTCCTGGCCCGCAATCTGGGCCTGCCGTTGTCACCCGTCGACGCCCTCGACGCCGCCCTGCGCGGCACCGAACACCGCGTCGACCTCGGCCGCGTCGAGGGCGACGGCCTGCCCGCCACCCACTTCGCCGCCATGTGCGGCGCCGGCCTGGACGCGGCGATGCTGCAACGCGCCAACGCCAACGACCGGACGAAGGCCAGCCTGGGCTGGCTCGCCTACGTCCTGGCACTCCCCCGGGTCTGGTCGCGCACTCCGCGGATGAGCGTGAACGTGAGCCTGGACGGAGCCCCGGCTCATCGACGCACCGCCCGCATGGTGCTGATCGGCAACGTCGGCGCGGTGCAGGGCGGCATGAGGCTGCTGCCGGACGCGCGTCCCGACGACGGGCGGCTTGATCTGCTCATCCTCGATCCGCACGGTCTCGGAGGGTGGATCAGCGCCCTGTGGACGCTGCTGCGCGGCACCGCCACGCCCCGGTCGGCCGCCGACGCCCCCGCCGGCCAAGCCGGCGACGCCCCCGTGGCGTTCTTCACCTTCCGGCACGCCGAGTTCACCTTCGAGCGCGACCAGCCCCGCGAACTGGACGGCGATCCCACCGCCCCCGGCCGCCGCCTGACCGTGGAGGCGAGCCCCGGCGCGTTGAAGATGCTGCTGCCCGCCCGGGGGAAGTGATGGGTACTGCCACACGGGTCCCCGAGACACGGGACATGAGCGGAGAGGAGCTGTCCGCCGACGAGGCCTGGGCCACGCTGCGCCGCTACGGCGGCTGGTCGCTGCTGCGCGACGCCTTCGTCCGCTTCCGCTACGCCGACGGCTTCAGCCACGCCCGTGCCCTCGCCCTGCAGACGGTCCTGGCGGTCATCCCGCTGGCCATCGCCTTCGTCGGCCTGTCCGCCAGCCTGCACACCGAGAACGTCGGCAGGCTGGCGGAACTGACGATCCACCGGATCGCCCAGGGCCCCAGCGCGCAGGTCGTCGACGACGCACTCGACCGCAGCCGCCACAAGTCCGGTTCCGGCGCCGAGGTCGCCCTCTGGTTCGGCGCCGTCTTCTCCCTGATGAACGTCACCACGGCCATGTGCCAGATCGAGCGGGGCGCGAACCGCATCTACGGCAACGAACGCGACCGCCCCTTCCACCGCAAGTACCTGCGCGGCCTGGTGATGTCCCTCAGCGCCGGGCTGCCCCTGGGCCTCGGGTTCATCGCCATGATCGCCGGCGGCGACATCGCCTCGGCGGCCGTGACCGTCTACCACCTGGACGACAGCACGCTGCGCGCCTGGACCGTCCTGCGCTGGCCCTTCGGTCTGCTGCTCGCCCTCATCTCGGCGAGCGCCGTCTTCCGCCGTTCACCACGGCGCAACCAGCCCGGCTACACCTGGCTGGCCTTCGGAGCCGCCGTGTACCTCGTCCTGTGGATGACCCTGACCTGGCTGCTGAGCCTCTACCTGAACATCAGCGGCTCCTTCGACACCATCTACGGCCCCCTCAGCGCCTTCATGTCGCTGCTGCTGTGGGCCTACCTCACCTCCATCGCGCTGCTGCTGGGCCTGTCCTTCGCAGCACAACTGGAAGCGGTACGCGGCCTCCGTCCCGGGCCGATCCAGGAAGATCCGGGAGTCTGACATGGGCACCAACTCCACCCTGCGTCCATCAACTCGACAGCCCCGCCAGGCCGACCGCAGGTTCGGTGCGCGACTGCTCGTCTCCGCCGGCATCGCCGCCGTCAGCGCGGTCCTGTTCGGACTGCTGCTGATCCTGGTCGAGGACCGGTGGCGGCCGCTGCAACGCCTGGACACCGGCGCCGCGCGACGACTGCACGCGCAGGTGATCGGCCATCCGGCCTGGAGGAGCGTGCTGCACCTGCTGTCCGACTGGGTCTGGGACCCGGTGACGCTGCGCCTGGCGGTCGCCGTACTCACGGCGTGGCTGCTGTACCGCCGGGCCTGGCGCCTGGCGGCCTGGGCGGCGGTGACCGCCGTGGCGGGCGGCCTGATCGGCCTGCTGGTCAAGACGGTGGTGGAGCGGGCGCGGCCCGCGCTGCAGGACCCGGTGGCCCATGCGCCCGGGTACTCCTTTCCCTCCGGCCACGCCATGACCGCCACCACGTCCTTCGGCATCTTCCTGCTGGTGCTGCTGCCGCTGATACCGCGGGCCTGGCGGGTCGTGTGCTGGTGCGTCGCGGTGTTCTCGGTGGTCGGCGTCGGTTTCACCAGGGTCGCCCTCGGTGTGCACTGGTGCAGCGACGTTCTGGGCGGCTGGCTCCTCGGCCTCGCCGTGGTCGCGGTGACCGCGTGGGCGTTCGAGGCCTGGCGTTCGGACGTGGGCCGGGACCGCACAGCGGTCACCGAGGGCCTGGAACCGGAGATCACCCGGGAAGAACCCGAGCCCCGGTAGGCCCCTGGCGCCCCCGCCCGGGACCGTCAGACGCTCTCGGGAGCGGCCTGCGGCAGCGCCTCGGGCGCCCGGCGGGTCAGTGGCAGCAACGCCGCCGAGACCAGCAGGGTCAGGATGCCGAGGAGCAGGACGGCCGAGGCCAGGGTGCCCAGGGTGTTCTGGGCGGCGAGCAGGGCAAGCGGGCAGGCGAACTCGCCGAGGAAGAAGGCCGACGTCCACAGGCCGGTGCCCCGCCCGCGGTCGGCGTAGGCGAGCCGGGACAGCGCCACGGTCAGCAGGGACGGCAGCAGCATCCCGGTACCGACGCAGTTGACGACGGCCCCGGCGATGAGCAGGGGAAGACGGTCGGTGGCGCCCATCAGGACGAAGCCCGCGGCGCACACGGCGAGTACGGCGGGAAGGCGGCGGCGCGCCCGGTCGGCGAGCCGGGTGAACAGCACCGAGCCGAGGACGGTGGCCGCGCTGGCGAGCGCCGTGGCGGCGCCCACCACGCCGGTGGAGTGCACGCCGAGGTCGTCCATGAGGTAGGACATCTCCACGGGCACGGTGTAGAAGACGGCCGCGCCGAAGACGGTCAGCAGGCAGATGCCGGCCATGCGCCGCAGCGGGAAGGGACGCCGGTCCGCCGCCGTCGGCTCACCGGCCGGGAGCGCGGCCGGCTGCGGGGCGGGCAGCACACGCGCCATGGCCGGGGCGAGCAGCAGTCCTACGAGGTAGAGCCAGAAGGGTGCCCGCCAGCCCGCCGAGCCCAGCGCGCCGCCGAGGACGAAGAAGAGGGTCGCGGACGCCGACGCGCACATGGTCTGCAGCGCGAGGTACCGGTCGCGGGTGCGTCCGGTGTAGTAGTCGCCGATCAGCGTGGTGCAGCAGGTCATGATGGCCGCTTCGGCGACGCCGACGAGGACCCGGCTGGCGACGATGCCGTACAGCGACGACAGCCACAGCGGCGCGGTGCCGAACAGGGCGTACAGGACGGTGGCGGTGACCAGCAGGCGCTTGCGGCCGAGCCGGTCCACGAGGGCGCCGGCGAACGGCGCGAGGACGGCCAGCGAGAGGGCCGGGACGGTGAGGACGAGCGGGACGAGGACGGCGTTGCCGGGAACGTCCCCGAAGTGGTCCTGCATGCGGGGAAGCACCGGGGCGATCAGGACCGCGCCCAGGATCGGCAGGCAGCTGCCGGCCATCAGCAGCACGGCCGGCAGCCTGCCCCCGACGGCCGGGTCCTCCGTGTGTTCGTGAGCGGGCAGAGCGGCGGAAGCGGGCATGGCGGCACTCCGGAACGTGGGCGGGGAGGGTCACCGCGCGGCGGACGGGCGGACGGCGCCCGGTGGCGGCCTGCGGCGGCGCGGCGGTGTGCCACGACTATGCGTTCCGGGCCCCGGCCTGCCCAGTCCCTCCGTCATCCAAGTTTGCGATGGAGCTGATCCAGCGCGTGGATGGCGCGGTGACACGGTCACCCGCCCCGCCCCTCAGCTCTCCGACTGCACCCGCGCCCCCACCCGCGCGGCCGTCTCGCGCAGCCAGATGTGGGCGGCGTCGTGCGTGTGCACCGGATGCCACCACAACGCCTCCCGCAGCGGTACGGCCTCGTACGGCGGTTCCACCACGCGGACGTCGGCGATGGGTTCCAGCAGCCGGGCCAGGCGCGACTGCACGAGGGCGACCCGCCGGGTGCCGGCCACCAGCAGCGGCAGCAGCTGGAAGCTGTCGACGGAGACCTCGACGCGTGGCTCGACGCCCAGCATGCCGAGCTGGCGCACCGCGGGGGCGTCGTAGGTCCGCTGGTACGTCACCCAGGGCAGCCGTTCCAGGTCCTTGCGGGTGAGGCGGTCGTCGACGCTCGGGTGGTCGCGCGCCACCAGGAAGACCCAGCGGTCGTCGAAGAGGTCGGTGGCGGGGAAGTCGCTGATGACGCCGTGCGGCATGAGCAGCCCGTCGCTCGCGCTCAGCAGGGTGGCGGTGTCGTCCACGACGGTCGTCGGCGTGTGGGTGAAGCGCAGCCGGATGCCGGGAGCCTCCTCGTGCACCACGCGGGCCAGTTCGGTGCCGAAGACGGCCACGGCGTAGTCCGACGCCAGCAGCTTGAACTCGCGGTTCTCCTTGGCCGGATCGAAGTCGGCCTGGCTGGCGAAGAGCCGTTCCAGCACGTCGTAGGCGGTGGCGGTGCGGTCCAGGAGCATCTGGCCCAGTGCGGTGAGCTCGTAGTGGCCGCCGACGCGGGCGAGCAGGTCGTCGTCGAAGTGCCTGCGCAGCCGGGCGAGGGCGGCGCTCATCGCGGGCTGGCTGAGGCCGACGCGCTGTCCGGCACGGGTGACGTTGCGCTCCTCCAGCAGGGCCCGCAGGGCGACGACGAGGTTGAGATCGAGTCGGGCCAGGTTCATGCGCTTCCCTCGGCAGTGCGGCGCCGATCGGGGACTATCCATGTGACGGATCGGGGTGATCCACACAATCTATTTCCCTGATCGCGGGTGCGGGGTCCAGATTAGTCGCACCGCAATCAGGAGGACATGTCCGTGAAACCCGAATCCGCGTCCGCCCTCTTCGCCGGACCCTTCGCTCTCGCGACGCTCTCGGCCCCGGACGGGCCTCGCTTCCCCGCCCTCGTCACCCCCGACGGCCTGGTTCTCGATCTGCGGTCCGCGTTCGGCGACGAGCGGCTGACCGTGCGGCACCTGCTGGAGGACTGGCCGGCGACGCTGCCGAGGCTGCATGCGCTGGCCGCCGACACCGGCCTCGCCCGGACTCCGCTCGCGGACCTCCACGTGCACGCGCCGGTCGAACCGCGCCAGGTGTTCCAGTCCGGGGCGAACTACCGGCAGCACGTGATCGACCTGCACGTGGCGCACCGCGCGCCCGGCGACGACCGGCCCGAGGCCGAGCGGCGCGCCGAAGCGGCGGAGATCATGGACCGGCGGGCGGCCGAGGACCTGCCGTACGTCTTCATCGGCCTGCCCAGCGCGATCACCGGCCCCTACGACGACGTCGTGCTGCCCGCCTGGGCCGAACAGCCCGACTGGGAGCTGGAGTTGGCGGTCGTGATCGGCCGGCCGGCGCACCGGGTGTCCGTCGAGGAGGCATCGGCGTGCATCGCGGGCTACACGATCGCCAACGACCTCACCGATCGTGCGACCGTCTTCCGCCGCGACATGCCGCAGATCGGCACCGACTGGCTGCGCAGCAAGAACGCCCCCGGCTTCACCCCGCTGGGCCCGTGGATCGTGCCCGCGGAGTCGATCGCCCACCCGGACGACCTGCGCGTCACGCTGAAGCTCAACGGCGAGACCATGCAGGACGAGTCGACCAAGGACATGATCTTCAAGGTCGCGCGGATGGTGTCGTACGCCTCGCAGACCGCCCGTCTGCTGCCCGGTGACCTGGTGCTGACCGGCAGCCCGGCCGGCAACGGAATGCACTGGGGGCGGCTGCTGCGCGACGGCGACGTGATGGACGGGTCCATCACCGGCCTCGGCGCGCAGCGCACCCGCTGTGTCGCGGAGGCGTCGTGAACCGGCTCGATCCCGAGGGCGCGATCGCCGAGGCCGCCAAGGCGTACTCCAACTGGGGACGCTGGGGCGAGGACGACCGGCTGGGCACGCTGAACTTCCTCGACGCGGCCAAGCGTCGCGAGGGCGCGGCCCTCGTCCGGCGCGGAGTCAGCTTCTCGCTGTCGCAGTCCTTCGACATGAACGGCCCGCAGAAGGGCTGGCGGCGGCGCACCAACCCCGTCCACACCATGCTCGACACGGGTACCGACGCCGCCCTGGGCAACCAGGGTTTCCCGCACGGCATCGGCGGCGCCGACGACGTGATCGCCATGCCGCTGCAGTGCTCCACGCAGTGGGACGGCCTCGGCCACATCTTCGACCACGGCAAGGCCTGGAACGGACGCCCGGCCGAGAAGGTCGTCACCTCCGACGGCGACCTCGTCACCGGCATCGAGCACATGGCCCCGCACGTCGCCGGGCGCGGCGTGCTGCTGGACGTCGGACGCGTGGCCGGCGAGGCGGGAGAACTGCCCGACGGCTTCGCGATCACCCCCGCGCACCTGACGGCGACCGCCGAGGCGCACGGGGTGAGCGTGGGACGCGGTGACATCGTGCTGGTGCGCACCGGCCAGCTCGCCCGGGTGCGCCGCGAGGGCTGGGGCGACTACGCGGGCGGTCCGGCGCCCGGTCTGTCGTTCACCACCGCCGGCTGGCTGCACGGCAGCGAGATCGCCGCGATCGCCACCGACACCTGGGGCTTCGAGGTCCGCCCGAACGAGTTCGAGCACGCCTTCCAGCCCCTGCACCAGGTCGCGATCCCCAACATCGGCCTGCTGATCGGCGAGATGTGGGACCTGGAGGCCCTGGCCGAGGATTGCGCGGCCGACGGCGTGCACGAGTTCTGGCTGACCGCCGCTCCCCTGCCCATCACCGGTGCCGTCGGCTCGCCCGTCAGCCCCGTCGCCGTCAAGTAACCAGCGGAACGAAGGAGTTCCCCTATGAGCACACCCCGCAGCGCACCCCGCTCGGTCCTCGTCATCGGCGGCGGCGCGGCCGGCAACGCCGCCACGATCCTGCTGCGGCGCGCGGGCCTGGCCGTGGACCTGATCGAGGCCAAGGACGACTGGAACGCCACCGCCGGCTCCGGCATCACCCTCCAGGGCAACGCGCTGCGCGTGCTGCGCGAACTGGGGGTGTGGGAGCAGGTCAAGGCCTCCGGCTTCGGGTTCGGGTCCGTCGGCATCACCGCCCCCGACGGCACGGTCCTGCACGTCGCCCGCGACATCCGTACCGGCGGCGACGACCTGCCCGCCACCGTCGGCATGCAGCGCCCCCGGCTCCAGCGTGTCCTGATCGACGCCGTCCGGGCGAGCGGCGCCTCGGTACGGCTGGGCACCCGCGCAGAGTCCCTGGAGCAGGACGGCGACGGCGTGACCGTCGCCTTCACCGACGGCACCCGGGGCCGCTACGACCTGGTGATCGCCGCCGACGGCGTCGGTTCCGCCACCCGCGCCGCCCTCGGCATCACCGCCAAGCCCGAACCCACCGGCATGGCCATCTGGCGCGTCGCCACCCCCCGCCCGGCCGGCGTCACCCGCACCGACCTCGCCTACGGCGGCCCCGCCTATATCGCCGGCTACTGCCCGACGAGCGACACGACGATCTACGCCTACGTCGTCGAGGCCAACCGCGACCGCGCCTCCATCCCCCCGGAGACCTACGCCGACGAGATGCGGCGCCTCGCGTCCGCGTACGGCGGCTTCTGGCCGGAGATCACCCGGCACATCACCGACCCCGCGAAGGTCAACTACACCTGGTTCGACCGGCTGTTGGTGGAGGGGTCCTGGCATCGCGGCCGGGTCGTGCTGGTCGGCGACGCGGCGCACTGCTGCCCGCCCACCCTCGCCCAGGGCGCGGCCATGTCCCTGGAGGACTCCTGGGTGCTCGCGCAGTTGCTGACCGCGTCCGACGACTGGGACGACGCGCTGTTCCAGGCGTACTACGAGCGGCGCATCGCGCGCGTCCGGCCGGTCGTCGAGGCGTCCGTGCAGATCGGGCAGTGGCAGCTGGACGGCGTACGCGACGCGGACCTGCCCGGCCTGATGGGCCGCACCATGACCCTGCTCAGGGAGCTGCCGTGACCACGTACCCCGCACCCGCCTCCCCCACCGTCGACGTGCACGCCCACCTGCTGCTGCCCGATGTCGAGGCCCTGGTGGAGGGCCTGCCCGGACTGGCCGAGGCCAAGGCGCTGGACGCCCGGCGCAACGGCCCCGCCGCCCTCGCCGTCAACGGCCCCATGGTGCGCGAACGCGTCCCACTGCTGCTCGACCTCACCGCACGGCTCGCCGCGATGGACGCCCAGGGCGTGGACGTCCAGCTCGTCAGCCCCTCCCCCTCGCACTACCACTACTGGACGGACGAGGAGACCGCCGAGAAGCTGTGCCGCCTCGCCAACGAGGCGACCGCCGCCCACTGTTCGGCCGCCCCCGGCCGGCTGCGCGGCCTCGGACTCGTCCCGCTGCAGCACCCGGACCTGATGGTGGCCGCCCTGGACCACGCCCTGGAACAGGGGCTGGCCGGGGTGGAGATCTCCAGCCACGCGCCGGGCCGGGAGCTGTCCGAGCCGGCGTACGAACCCTTCTGGACGCGGGCCGAGGAGACGGGCGCGCTCGTCTTCCTGCACCCCTTCGGCTGCACCCTCGACGAGCGGCTGGACCGGTGGTACCTGTCCAACACCGTGGGCCAGCCCACCGAGAACGCCGTCGCGCTGTCGCACCTGATCTTCTCCGGCGTACTGGACCGCCATCCCGGGCTGAAGGTGATCGCCGCCCACGGCGGCGGCTACCTGCCCACCCACATCGGCCGCTCCGACCACGCCTGGACGGCCCGCTCCGACGCCGGCGCCGGCTGCGCCCACCCGCCCAGCAGCTACCTCAGGCGCCTGTACTTCGACTCACTCGTCCACGACCCGTCGGTGCTGCGGGAGTTGATCCGCATCGCCGGACCCGACCGGGTCCTGCTCGGCTCCGACTTCCCCTTCGACATGGGCACCGAAGACCCCGTCGGCGCCCTGCGCACGGCACGCCTGCCGGAGGCCGACTTCCACGCCGTACGCGGTGGCAACGCCGCCGCCCTCCTCTCCCTGGGAGCGACATCATGAGCGCACGCCTTCTCACCCACCTCAGGCACGTCGACCTCGCCGTGCCCGACTACGACAGGCAACTCGACTTCTACGCCGGCGTCTGGGGCCTCACCAAGGTCGAGGAGGACTCCGGCATCTCCTTCCTCGCCGCCGAGGGCTCCCCCGAGCAGTACGTCGTCCGGCTGCGCAAGGCCGACGAGAAGCGCCTCGACCTCGTCTCCTACGGCGCCGCGAGCGCGGCCGACGTCGACACGCTCGCCGAGCAACTCCTGGCCGGTGGAGTGCAGTTGATCACGCGGCCGGGCAAGGTGGACACGCCCGGCGGTGGTTACGGCTTCCGCTTCTTCGACGTCGACGGCCGCACGATCGAGGTCTCCGCCGACGTCGAGGTCCGCCGGCACCGCAAGATCGAGGAGAAGGAGGCGATCCCGGTCAAGCTGTCCCACGTCGTGCTCAACTCCCCCGACCTGGACTGCACGAGGGAGTGGTACGAGCGGCACCTCGGCTTCCGGCTGTCCGACACCCTCAGCTCGCCGCACATGGGCGAGGTCATGCACTTCATGCGGATCTCCAACCAGCACCACTCGATGGCCCTGGCCAAGGGCCCGCACACCTCGCTGCACCACGTCTCCTTCGAGATGCGCGGACTCGACGAGTACATGCGCGGCTCCGGCCGCGTCATCCGCGCCGGCTTCCAGAAGATCTGGGGCCCCGGCCGGCACATGGCGGGCGACAACACCTTCACCTACTTCCTCGACCCGCACGGCAACACGGTCGAGTACACGACGGAGTTGGAGCTCCTCGACGAGGACACCTGGCACCCGCACGTCTACGACTTCTCCCGGCCCGAGGTCACCGACCAGTGGGGCACCGCCAACCCGATGAACGAACTCATCGCCAAGGAGTCGTTCAACGACCCGGACCGCGGCTGCTTCGTCGCCCCTCCGGTCTGACCCCCCGCCCCGACTCCCGGGGGCACGGCAGCCCTGTCAACTGCCCTGACGCACCGCCCGCCGTGCCCCCGGGCCCAGCCCACAGCCAGGAGCCCGCTCATGCGCTTCGCCGCCTACGCCCACCACGACCAGCGCCGCCTCGCGGTCGTCGACGACGACGGAGTGCTGTACCCGGTGCCCGGCGTCCGCTCCCTCACCGAAGCCCTCGCCGCCGGTGACGGCCTGCCCGCACTCCTCGACCTCGGCGCCGCCACCCTCGACGTCCCGCCCGGGCCGCACGTCTCCCAGGTTCGCCTGCTGCCACCGCTCCAGCCCCCCTCGATACGGGACTTCGTCACCTTCGAGGAACACGTCGAAGGCGTACGACGGTCCGTCGACCGGGCCGCCGGAGTGCCCGAGCAGTGGTACGCGGCCCCCACCTTCTACTTCACCAACCCGCACGCCGTCCACGCGGCGGGCGACGACATCCCGATGCCGCCCGGCTCCACGGTCCTGGACTTCGAGCTGGAGGTCGCCGCCGTCATCGGCCGCGAGGGCCGCGACCTCACCCCCGAGCAGGCCCGCGACCACATCGTCGGCTACACCGTCCTCAACGACTGGTCCGCCCGCGACCTGCAGTCCGCCGAGATGCGGGTGGGCCTCGGCCCCTGCAAGGGCAAGGACACGGCCACCACCCTCGGCCCCTGGCTCGTCACCGCCGACGAACTGGACGAGCACCGCGACGAGGACGGCTTCCTGCGGCTCGCGCTGACCGCCGAGGTCAACTGCGAGATCGTCGGCCGCGACCTGCTGTCCAACATGAGCTGGACCTTCGAGGAGATGGTCGCCTACGCCTCCCGCGGCACCCGGGTGCTGCCCGGCGACGTCCTGGGCTCCGGCACCTGCGGCAACGGCGGCTGCCTCGCCGAACTGTGGGGCCGTCGCGGTGAGCAGAGCCCCCCGCCACTCAAGCCCGGAGACACCGTCACCCTCACCGTCGACGGCATCGGCACCCTCACCAACACCGTCGTCCCCGGCGCCGCCCCCGTCCCCCTGCCCGCCGGCCGGCGCCGCTCCCGGGAGCGGCCGTGAGCGACCTGCACCCCAAGAGGCTCCTCGGCAAGGTCGTCGTGGTCACCGGCGCCGCCCGCGGCCAGGGCGCCGCCGAGGCCGAAGCCCTGGTCCGGGAGGGCGCCCGCGTCATCGCCACCGATGTCGAACCCGCCGACGGCTGCCGACGCCTCGACGTCACCAGCGACCAGGACTGGACGGATCTCGCCGCCGAGCTGAAGGCGGCGTACGGGCAGGTCCACGGCCTGGTCAACAACGCCGGGATCACCTGGCGCGCCCGGCTCGGCGACGTACGGCCCGAGGACCTCGACCGCGTGCACGCCGTCAACGTCACCGGACCGCTGCTCGGCATCCAGCACCTCGCCCCGCTCATGCCGCCCGGCTCCTCCATCGTCAACATCGGCTCCTCGGCGGCCCTCACCGCCCACTACCCGGTCGCCTACACCACCAGCAAGTGGGCCCTCAGAGGCCTGTCGAAGACGGCGGCCCTGGAACTCGGCCCGCGCGGCATCCGCGTCAACACCGTCCACCCCGGCTACATCGACACCGAGATGACCGCCTCCGCCGCCCCCGCCTTCCGCGAGGCGAACATCCGTGAGACCCCGCTGGGCCGCACCGGCACCGTGGACGAGATCACCCCGCTGGTGGTGTTCCTGCTGTCGGACGACTCCTCGTTCATCACCGGCGCCGAGATCCCCGTCGACGGCGGCCTGACCGCGCACGGCGGTGTGAAGTCCCTCTCGGACGCGCTCATGACGGGGGGCGGCCGGTGAAGCGGCTCGACGGCAAGGTGGCCCTGATCTCCGGGACGGCACGGGGCCGGGCCGGGCCGCGGCGCTGCGCTTCGCCGCCGAGGGCGCGCTCGTCGTGGGCGGCGACCTGCTGCACGAACAGGCCCTGGACACCCAGCGGCTCATCGCCCGCGAGGGCGGCACCGCGCTCACCCCCGGCCCGCTCGACGTCACCGACGAGCACTCCGTGCGCGCCTGGACCGAGGCGGCCGTGGACGCGTTCGGCGGCATCGACATCGTCTACGCGAACGCCGGTGCCGTCCGCTTCGGGGCGATCGCCGACCAGCCGTATGCGGACTTCGCGTTCACGATGCGCGCCGAGCTCGACTCGGTGTGGCTGACCGTGCGGGCCGCCTGGCCGCACCTGACCAGCAGTCGCGGCTGCGTCCTCACCGTCGGCTCCACCGCGGGCCTCACCGGCTCCCTCACCAACCGGCGCACCGCCCACTCCGCCTCCAAGGGCGCGGTCATCGCCCTGACGCGCCAACTCGCCGCAGAGGGCGCCCCGCACGGCATCCGCGCCAACTGCGTCAGCCCCGGAATGATCGACACCGACGGCACCCGCGCAGACCTCCTCGCCGACGACCATCCGATGCGCGAGATCGCCCGGCACATCCCCCTCGGCCGCGTCGGACTCCCCGACGAGGTCGTGAGCGCCGCCGTCTTCCTCGCCTCCGACGAAGCCGCGTACATCACGGGCGCCAACCTCGTCGTCGACGGCGGCTGGTCCGCCGTCCTGCCCGGCGCGACCCCCTGAAAGGACTCCCCGTATGAACAAGGTCCGCGCGAGCGCCGCCGAGGCGGTCGCCGACATCCCCGACGGCGCCTCGCTGGCCGTCGGCGGCTTCGGCCTCAGCGGCGTGCCCGAAACGCTCATCCGCGCGCTGCACGACCAGGGCGCGAGCGGCCTGCGGGTCGTCTCCAACAACTGCGGCGTCGACGGCCGGGGGCTCGGCGTGCTGCTCGCCGCGGGCCGCATCGCCCGCGTCACCGGCTCCTACGTCGGCGAGAACAAGGAGTTCGCCCGCCAGTACCTCTCCGGCGAGCTGGAGGTCGAACTGGTGCCGCAGGGCACCCTCGCCGAACGCCTGCGCGCGGGAGGCGCCGGCATCCCCGCCTTCTACACCCCGGCCGGCGTCGGCACCCAGGTCGCCCGGGGCGGCCTGCCCTGGCGCCACGCCCCCGACGGCTCCGTCGCCGTGGCCTCCCCGCCCAAGGAGACCCGCGACTTCGCGGGCCGCCCGCACGTGATGGAACACGGCATCACCACCGACTTCGCCCTCGTACGGGCCTGGCGCGGCGACCGCCACGGCAACCTCCGCTTCCGCAAGGCCGCCGCGAACTTCAACCCGCTCGCCGCCATGGCCGGCCGCGTCACCATCGCCGAGGTCGAGGAACTGGTCGAACCGGGCGACCTGCGCCCCGACGACGTCCACCTGCCCGGCGTGTTCGTGCAGCGCGTGGTGGAACTGACGGCCGTTCAGGCCGCCGACAAGCAGATCGAGAAGAGGACGGTACGTTCCTGATGGCCTGGCCCCGCGACCAGATGGCCGCCCGCGCCGCCGCCGAACTCACCGACGGCTCCTACGTCAATCTCGGCATCGGCCTGCCCACCCTGATCCCCGGCCACCTGCCGCCCGGCGTGCACGTCACCCTGCACTCCGAGAACGGCATCCTCGGCACCGGCCCCTACCCCACCGAGGACGAGGTCGACCCCGACCTCATCAACGCGGGCAAGGAGACCGTCACCGTGCGGCCCGGCGCCGCCTTCTTCGACTCCGCCCTGTCCTTCGCCATGATCCGCGGCGGCCACATCGACACCGCCGTGCTGGGCGCCATGCAGGTCTCGGCCGGCGGCGACCTCGCCAACTGGATGATCCCCGGCAAGACGGTCAAGGGCATGGGCGGCGCCATGGACCTCGTCCACGGCGCGCGCCGCGTCATCGTCCTCATGGACCACACCGCCAAGGACGGCAGCCCCAAGATCCTCCAGGAGTGCACCCTCCCGCTCACCGGAGAACGGTGCGTCCACCGGGTCATCACCGACCTCGCCGTCCTAGACGTCACCCCCGGCGGCCTGAGCCTGGCCGAGACCGCTCCGGGCGTCACGGTGGAGGACGTCATCGCCCGCACCGAAGCGCCCCTGCGAGTCTCCACCTTCCTTGCAGCCGACGCCCGTTGATCCCCCACTGGCGATGTCGCCTCGGCGGCCGCCGCACCCGGGCGGTCAGCGGTGCACCGTGTGTGAGGGGAAATGGCGTGGCAGTGGCTGGTGCCAGTCGCCCAGCGTCGTGAGGAGGAACCGGCGGGCGTGCGTGCGTATGTCGGACCACGCGGGGTCGGTGGTCAGGGCGTCGTTCCAGAGGCCGGCGCGCCGGGCGGTGTCGATCTCGGCGAGGCAGCGGCCGAGGGCTTGGAGATGGCGCTGATTTTCTAGTAGACCACGGATCCCGTGTCCCACTCCCGTTTCCCCAGCCAGGCGAGCTGGTCCTGAGCGTCCGCCGCGAGGAGGGCCGTGATGTGCAGGGTCCACCTGCGCAGGTGCGCGTCGCCGAAGTCGTTCATCGAGGCAGGATCGCACCTCAGCCCTCATGAGGGCGGGCTCCTCCCACGCGCCGACGGATGCGACGTGCGGGAGGAGCCCTGCGCGGTGGGGCCGAGGTCGGTTCAGGCGCAGGTGGGCACGCCGTCCAGCCAGGCCGGGCCCTGGATGTAGATGTTCGTCATCCATGCCTTGTAGTCGGGCAGGTAGGCCCAGGCGTCGTTGGTGTAGCCGTCGGAGGTGACGACCTCCGCGTGCTTCTGGCACTCCACGCGGATGGTGGTGGGGCCGGGGAAGGCGTAGACGCGGCCGGCGCCGACGGAGGGCGCCTTCTTCGTCCAGACGCCGGTGCCCCAGGTCTTGAAGACGTGCCCGGTGACCGCGCCGGTGTCGACGCGGACGGCACCGAAGTAGTCGCCGCCCAGGCGGACGTCGCTGACCATCAGATGCGTGCCGGACTGCTTCGCCTCGACCATCTTGCCCGCGCCGAGGTAGATCGCGATGTGGTGCAGGTCCGCCGACGTCCCGTAGGCCAGCAGATCACCGGGGAGCAACGGTGCGGTGCCCTGGTCGGCGGTGAAGCGAGCGGCGGCGCGCACCGTGTAGTACTGCTGGCCGGCGTCGCCGTTGAGGATGTCGGAGCCGGCGGCCTGCGCGTAGGCGTAGCGGACCAGGCCCGAGCAGTCGAAGCCGAGCCGCTCGGGGTCGTGTGCGCTGGCCGGGTCGGTGGGGTCGACCTGGCCGTAGGTGGCGCCGGGCTGGGCGCCGTGGCCGCCGCCCCAGGTGTACCAGGTGCCCGCGTCGACCTGGGCGCAGGCGGCGGCGATGGCGCGCTCGGCGGCCGCGGAGCCGCCGGAGGCGAGGACGCCGCAGCCGCTCGCCGCCGGGGCTGCGGGCGCGGCGACTGCCGCGGGCGCCCAGAGGAGAAGAGTCAGTAACCCGATGAGTGTGCCGATGATTCCGGTCCGCCGGAGCATGCCGGGACCCCCGTTTTCCGTGATGCGTGAATGGTCGTGCCTCAGCCTGCCCACCGGGCACCGGCCGGTCGAGGACCCGGCGTCACCCCACCCCGAGAGGCAACGGGAAACCTTTGGGAAACCCCCTGCGACCAGCGGAGTCCGGCCCCGCCGCGATCAGGGTCGCGCGCACGCCGGGTCGAGGGGGACGGGCAGTCCCGGCATCAGCGCCCTGCGTTCCTCCGGTCCGATCGCCAGGCGCAGCCGGCAGATCCGCGCGAGCCGGGCGCCGAGGTCCAGGTCCCACAGCCGTACGGTCCCGTCGGTGCTGCCGCTGGCCACCGTCCGCCCGTCCGGGGCGAACGCGACGCCCCACACCGCGTTCGTGTGCCCGGTGAGCGTGGCCCAGGGGCGCCGTCCGGGCACGTCCCAGAGCCGAACCGTACGGTCGCTGCCGCTGCTTGCGAGGAGTCGGCCGTCCGGTGAGAACGCGATGCCGCGGACCGAGCCGGCGTGACCGGTCAGGGAGACCTCGAGACGGCGGTGGCGGACGTCCCACAGGCGGACCGTGCCGTCGTTGCCGCTGCTCGCGAGGGTCGTTCCGTCGGGGCTGAAGGCGACGCCCCGGACGGCGCCGGTGTGGCCGGTGAGGGTGGCGAGCAGACGGTGGCCGGCCGTGTCCCACAGCCGTACCGTCAGATCGTCCCCCGCGCTGGCCAGAGTGCGGCCGTCGGGGCTGAACGCGACATCGTTGGCGAAGTCCGTGTGCCCGTGCAGCACGGCGAGTTGACGGTGGGTCCCGGCGTCCCACAGGCGGACCGTGCGGTCGGCGCCCGCGGACGCGAGGGTGCGGCCGTCCGGCGCGAAGGCCACCGAGAAGACGTTCCCGGTGTGGCCGGTGAGGGTGGCGAGCGCGCGGTGCGCGGGGATGTCCCACAGCCGGACCGTGCCGTCCGAGCCCGCGGACGCCAGGGTGCGGCCGTCCGGCGCGAAGGCCACCGAGAAGACGTTCCCGGTGTGGCCGGTGAGGGTGGCGAGCGCGCGGTGCGCCGGGATGTCCCACAGCCGGACCGTGCCGTCCGCGCCCGCGGACGCCAGGGTGCGGCCGTCCGGCGCGAACGCCACCGAGAACACGCTCTCGCGGTGGCCCGTGAAGGTCTTCACGATCCGGTGCCGGGCGACGTCCCACAGCCGTACGGTGTGGTCCGCGTCGGCGGTGGCCAGGAGTCTTCCGTCGGGGCTGTACGCGGCCTGCGAGACCTCGGTGAACGGTCGCGCCGTCAGCACCGGGCCGCGCAGGTCCCACAGCACCACGGACTGGTCGAACCCCCCGGTGGCGAGCGTCGTCCCGGTGGAGTTCACGGCGACGGACATCACGTAGTCGGTGTGCCCGGCGAGGATCGCGGCCGGGCGGCCGGTGCGCACGTCCCACAGGCGGGTGGTGCCGTCGCCGCCCGCACTGACGACCGTGGTGCCGTCCGGTGTGTAGGCGACCGCGTTGACGTCGTCGCTGTGTCCGGTGAGCGTCGCCGTGGCCCGGTGCGTGGCCACGTCCCACAGCCGCACGGTCCGGTCACCGCCTCCGGAGGCCACGCTCCGCCCGTCCGGGGCGAACGCCACCCCGAGCACTTCGTCGGTATGTCCCTTGAGGACGGCCAGGGGGCGGGCCCGGTCGGTGTCCCAGAGCCGTACGGTCCCGTCGGAGCCGCCCGAGGCCAGCGTCCGCCCGTCCGGGGAGTAGGCGAGCGAGTCGACCCGTCCGGTGTGGCCGACGAGCCGTCTGGCGGTGGGGTGGTCGCCGCCGGTGTCCCACAGCTGCACCGATCCGTCGCGGGCGGCGACGGCGAGGGTACGGCCGCGGGGGTCGAAGGCGAGCGACCGGGCTCCGCCGCTGGCCGCGGGCAGCAGGGTCCGCAGCCGGTGGCGGGCGGTGTCCCAGATCCGTACCGGCCCGTCCGTCGACGTCGCCGCGAGCGTGCGCCCGTCGGGGCTGAAGGCGACGGAGCGGACCCGTCCGGGGACGGTGAAGGTGGCGACGGTCCGGTGGTCGGCGGCGGTACGGCGCAGTTGCACGGTGCCGTACGCCCCGGCTGCGGCGAGCAGTTGGCCGTCCGGGGCGAAGGCGAGCGCGTTGACGGGCCCGTCGTGGCCGACGAGGCGGGCGGAGAACGCCTGGGCCTGGGTGCTCAGCAGCGCGCCGCGCGCCTCGGGGGTGCGGTCGGCGCGGTAGGCCTCCTCGGCGAGCAGCATGGACGCCTCGGGCTGGCCGCCGGCCAGGGAGGTCGACTGCACGGCGAGTGCCTGGGAGCGGGCGACGCGTTCCTGGTCGAGGGCGGCGGAGCGCTGCTGGTAGGCGAGGCCGCCCGCGGTCACGGCGAGCCCGAGCAGGACGGCCAGGACGACCGACAGGGCTTGTTTCAGGCGTGTCTGACGCCTGGCCAGCAGCCTGCGGGTGTCCTCCTCGGCCTGGCTGGCGAGAAGGAAGGCCTCTTCGCCCGGGCCGAGACGGCTGCGGGTGTCGAGTTCGTCCGCCCAGGAGCGGACGGTGTCGAGGCGGGTGCCGCGGTACAGGGCGGACGGGTCGCGGTGCTCACGCTCCCATTCGGCGGCGGCGTGGGCGAGTTGCTGGTGGACGAGCAGACCGGCCCGGTCGGCGTGGATCCAGTCGCGCAGCCGGGGCCAGGCGTGCAGCAGGGCCTCGTGGGTGATCTCGACGGTGTCCCGGTCCACGGTGATCAGCCGGGCCCGGACGAAGGCGTCGAGGGCGGCCGCGGCGGCGTCCGCGTCGCCGAGTTGTTCCATGAGGGCGTTGCGGCCGGTGCGGCGCCGGGTCGCGACGGTCCCGTCGTCGGACACGTGGACCAGGCGGGACAGGATGCGCCGGAGGGACTTCTGCTCGGCCGGGTACAGACGGGCGAACACGGTCTCGGCGGTGCGGGCGACGGCGCCCTGGATGCCGCCGGTGCGTTCGTAGCCGGCCACGGTGAGGGTGGTGTCCTCGCGCTGCTGCCAGGTGGCGAGAAGGGTGTGCGAGATGAGGGGCAGCGCACCGGACGGGGCGCCTTGGGGGGCGGCGGCGCCGCTCGCGCCGGCCGGTTCGTCGCGCAGGCCCGCGTCACGCAGGAGCAGGGAGACGAGGCCGGGTTCCAGGGTGATCCCGGCGAGTTCGGCGGGGCGGGTGATGGACTGGCGCAGTTCCGCGACGGTCATGGGGAGCAGTACGAACAGTCCGTCGGTGAACAGTGGTGCCAGTTCGGGGAGTTCGAGGCAGTGCCCGGAGAAGTCGGCGCGGACGCCGAGCACGACGACGGCCGGGTCGGGGCAGGTGGACACCGCGCGCAGGACCCGGACGAAGGTCCGTCTCTCGTCCTCGTCGGAGCAGAGGGTGAACAGTTCCTCGAACTGGTCGACGAGCAGCACGGGTCGCACCGGTGGCGGTCGGCGGCCGTCAGGGTCGGGCGCGGGGTCGTGGGAGCGGGCGCGGACGGCTTCCAGAAGGGCCTCGGGGTGGTCGGCAACCCGTGCCGCGGTGAGGTCGAGATCGCTGCCGAGGACCTTCGTGGCCCGTTCGAGGAGTTCGTCGAGCGGGTGGGCGGTGGGGGTGAGGGCGATGACGGGCCAGCGGTCGGCGCCGGGCATGGGGAAGCCGCCGGGGCGCCGCAGTGCCGGGACGAGACCGGCGTTCAGCAGGGAGGACTTGCCGGCGCCGGACGGGGCGACGAGCAACAGCGGCCCGTTGCCGACGCGTTGGAAGACCCGTTCGACGAGCGCGGCCGTGGCCTGCTCCCGGCCGAAGAACCAGGCCGCGTCCTGCGGGGTGAACGCCGCCAGGCCGCGGTACGGGCAGGCGGCCGCACCGGTGTCGGCGGCCGGCCCGCCGCCGCGCTCCACCGGGGCGCTCTCCCGCACCAGCCGGAGCAACTCGCCGTCGGCGCGCAGGATGTGGTCGCACTGGCGGGCGACGTCGAGGGTCGCCCGCTTGACGCCGGTCTCGATCTTGCTGAGATAGCCCTTGCTGTAGTGGGTCTGGCGCGCGAGGTCCGCCAGCGACAGACCGCGCTCCCGGCGCAGCCGTCTCAGCTGCGCGGGAAATGACTGAGTGGCCTGTGCGGGGTTCTCCGGCTGGTCGGTCCGGTCGACGCCCGCGTGTACGTGTTCCTGGTCCCCCAAGACGTCCCCCATGGCACTGGCCTGCCCGGATCGTGAGACGGCGGATGCCCAGGCTACTGCGGGGGTCGGACACGGAACCAAGCCTTTCACCCGGAGTGGCGAAAAAACGGGACCGCCGGGACCGGTGTGGGGCCGGTCCCGGCGGTCGCTCCCCCGTGGCGAAGGGCGCTGGATGCGCTACGGGCGGTTGAGGGTGATGGAGTTGACGGGTGTGAGGTCGGCGTAGACGGCGTACCCCTCAGGGACCGGCGTACCGCAGTTCGTGCCGTTGTAGCCCTTGCACAGGCTCATGGACGCGCCGCCGTACTGGTTGTTGTAGACCCAGTGGTTGCCGAACTGGTTGCTCAGGTTGTGGGCGCCGTAGCTGTAGTACACGTCGGTCGGGTGCGGGTTGTCGGTCGGCTCCACTCCCTGCCCGTAGACGCAGACCGCGCCGTACGGGCATCCGTCCCACGCGTCGCCGGCGGGCGCGGCGTGGGCGGCGCCGCTCATCGCCACCACCACCGTGGCCGCGGTCGCGAACGCGGCGGCGGCACTGAACATCTTGCGCATGTTTCCCCCTGATGGGTCTCCTGCGTCGTCGCAGGCCGTGCTTCGAGCTGACGGGGATCAGCCTGTCCCGGGCCACGGCCGGGGTCGACGGGTTTCCTGTTGCCCGTCCCGAGACCGGCCGGGAAACCGGTTGTGAGCTGGGGTTTCCCGGGTCGGCGGTCAACCGGCGAGCCCGGACCGGGCCGGCGGTGGCCCCACCGGCGCGACGGATCGGTCAGGAGGCGTGGCGGAAGACCGCGGCCGGGCCGATGACGTCGGGCCCGTACTTCTCCCGCACCCGGTCGACGACCTCCTCGGCCACCAGGCGGGCTTCCCGGGCGTCGTCGAGGCTGATCTGCCGGGCGACCTCGCCGGCGTCGACGAGGTCCTCGCCCTTGAGCGCGAGCCCGGTCAGCCGTCCGCGCTGCAGACCGGCGGCGTCCATCAGCCGGTAGGCGAGCACGCGCAGGTCGTCGTCGTGGGCGGACGGCTCCACGAGGCGGCGGGTCTTCTCCCAGCGGCTGCCGCCGGCGAAGCGCAGGGTGAGGGTCACGGCGCGGGCGGCCTGGTCGCGGCGGCGCAGCAGCAGGCCGAGGCGCACCACCAGTTCCAGCAGGGCGGCGCGGACGTCGGCGCCGTCCAGGACATGGCGGTCGAAGGCGCGGCTCACGGCCGCCGTGGTGGGCAGCTCGCGCGGGACGACGGGCCGGGGGTCGATGCCGCGGGCCCGGTCGGACGCCGTGCGGCCGGCCTTCCCGCCCAGCAGACGCTGCGCGGTGGCGGGCTCGACGGCGGCGAGCAGGCCCACGCTGTGGATGCCGTAGTCGTGCAGTACGTCGGCCTGGCGGGGGCCGATGCCGTGCAGGGCCTCGACGGGCAGCGGGCCCAGCCAGGAGGCGACCTGGTCGGGGTCGACGGCGAGGACGCCGCCGGGGCGGGGAACCCTGGCGGAGGCGGTGGCGGCGACGGTGATCGTGGGGCCGATGCCGACCCTGATGTCGACGCCGAGGCGGGAGAGGGTGCGTACGCGCAGTACTTCCCCCAGGCGGCGCGCGTCCGCGCCGTGGTAGCGCAGGGCACCTTTCAGCTCCACCAGCGCCGCGCCGGGCGGGAGCGCCCGTACCACCGGTGAGAGTTCCGCCAGCTGTTCCAGGACCTGCCGGTAGCCCTCCTCCCCCAGCCCGTCCGGGCAGCGCACATGCATCACCGTCGACACCTCACGAGCCCTCGTCACGACCCTCACCTCCCGCACCCCACGTTATCGAACATTAAATCGAACACGCGAGGGCGCGCGGCGGGGATCATGAGCATAGAATCAAAAACGTGTTCGATGACCTGCCGCCCGACCTGGACCGCCTGCACACCCTGCGCGTCTGGCACGCCCTGTGGCTGGCCAGGATCGACGCGAAGATCGAGGCGCTGCGACTGCGGCAGGCCGAGGCCGAACACGGCCGGCGCACCCGGCCGCGGCCACCGGAGTGGATCGTCGAACTCGGCATCGGCACCGGCCGCCGGCCCGTCCAGGTCCACGCCGGCGACTGCCACATGGCCGGCTCGCGGCGCCGGCCCGTCGGCCGCGACGAGGCCCGCCGCCTCCTCGCCACGGGCCTCACGGCCTGCACCCACTGCCGGCCCGACGTCCAGCTCGACGTCGTGGACTTATCCCCGCGGAGGACCGGCCGCCGTTCGATCGACGCACGATATCGCCCGATATCCTGAATCTTGGGCGATATGAACCAATCGCCCAGAACAGGATCTCTCCCCATGACGACTCCCCCGCCTCCGGTCAGCGAGCCCGATCCGTCCGCGCTCACCTGCCCCGGTGACAAGGTGGGCCCGTGCGCCGCCTGCCAGCGCAAGACCCACAAGTACGGCTCCGGCGGCAGCCCGCTGTGCCGGTGGTGCATGGCGGCGGCCCAGGAGAAGTGGGGTCCCGGCGTGCGCTACACCAGCACCAGTCCCTGACCGGCGCGACGTGCGGCGACGGCGCAGTTCTCCCTCACGGCACCGGGCGGCCGCGTAGTTCGCCGTGCACCGCCCAGGCCACCGAGACCATCGGCACCGCCACCACCGCTCCGACCACGCCGGCCAGGACGCCGCCGGCGATGACCGACAGGGCCACGACGACCGGGTGCAGCCGGACCGCCCAGCTCATCACCAGCGGGTGCAGGACGTGGCCCTCGATCTGGCCGACGATGACGATCAGCGCGAGGACCACGATCGCGATGACCGGACCGCGCGAGGCGAGGGCGACCACCGTGGCCACGCCCAGCGCGATGGGCGACCCCACCAGCGGGATGAACGCGGCGAAGAACTCCAGCAGCGTCAGCGGCAGCGCCAGCGGCACCCGCAGCACGAACAGGGCGACGCCGACCAGTACCGCGTTGGTCGCCGCCACGATGAAGATGCCCCGCGTGTACCCGGCGAAGGTCCGCCACGCCGCACGGCCCGCACGGCTCCACGGGTCCCGGGCCGGATGCGGCAGCCACTCCTGGAACCAGGTCCAGAAGCGGTCGCCGGAATGGATGAAGAACAGCGAGCAGAACAGCGCCAGCACGCCTGCCGTCAGCACCTCCACGAGCCGTCCGGCGCCGCTCACGGCGCTGCTGATCAGTGTGGAGCGGTGCTCGGAGACGAAGGTGTTCAGCTTGCCCTGAAGGTCCGACATCACCGTGGGGCTCACGTGGAAGGGCGGTCCCTGCAGCCACCGTTCGATGCGCCCGATGCCCCCGCTGAACTCCCGGCCGAGCTTGTTCCACTCGCTCGCCACCAGTTCACCGATCAGCGCCAGCAGGCCGAGGACCGCCATCAGGCTGCCCACGACGCTGATCACGACCGCCAGGGCTCGGGGCAGCCGGCGCGCCAGCAGATCGGCGAGCGGGCGCAGGACGGAGGTCACCACGAGGGCGAGGAACAGCGCCACGGCGACCAGTTGCAGCCGCCCGAGGATCACGAAGCCCGCGTACACGGCCGCCCCGCACACCAGCAGCCGCCAGGCGTACGCGGCGCCCACCTTCAGCCCGTGGTGCACGGCCACGCCGTCGGGGCACCGTTCTTCCGTAGCGGCCCTGCGGGCCCGGGCCACGGTTCCGACGCCACGCGCGGGCCGGCTGCCGAGCACGACGTACCGCATCCGCCGCGGGCCACGACTCGCCCCGCGGCCGGCTCCTGGGCCCGCACCCGGACGTCGGGGCGGCCGACGCGGCACGTCGCTCACCGGCAGGTCACCGCCTCACGTCATCGAGACCACGCAGCTACGTGTCCCCACAGACGCCGATTTCTAAATCGGACCGCCCCCGGACGGCCTCGAACGCACCATCTTGCCCGGTTCAGCGCGCGTCGCCGTCCCCGTGGCTGCGGACGATCTCCTTCACCTTGGCCACCGCGAATCCCCAGCCCTGCTCGACGGTCGGCTTGGCCGGTACGGCGATCTCGTCGGGGTTGGTGAGGACGTCGAGCAGCACCGGGCCGGGGGTGTCGAAGGCCCGGCGCACCGCCTTCTCCAGGTCGCCCGGGTCGGTGACCCGGATGCCGGTGATGCCCATGGCCGTGGCCACGGCGGCGAAGTCGGGGTTGTCCAGGACGGTGCCGAACTCCGGGAGCCCGGCCTGCTCCTGCTCCAGCTTGACCATGCCCAGACGGCGGTTGTCGAAGACGACGAGCTTCACGGGGAGCCGCTGCGTCTTGAGCGTCATGAGGTCGCCCAGGAGCATGCTCAGCCCGCCGTCGCCGCAGAAGGCCACGACCTGCCGCTCGCGGTCGAGGCACTGTGCGCCGAGCGCCTGGGGCATGGCGTTGGCCATGGAGCCGAGGTTGTAGGAGCCGATCAGGCGCCGTTCTCCCCGCATCTCCACGAAGCGCGAGAGCCATACCGTCGCCATGCCCGTGTCGGAGGTGAAGACGGCGTCGTCGGCGGCCAGCCGGTCCACCACGGCCGCCAGCGCCTCGGGGCGGATGTCGTGGGTGCGGTTGTCCAACGACGAGCGCATGCGGCCGAGCAGGCCCTTGTCGTGTGCGGGGTCGGCCAGCCGGGCCTGCCCCTCGCGCCACTGCTCGAACCGCTCCCGGGCCTTGTCCAGGTGCGAACGGTCCCGTGCGCCGTCCGACCCGGCGGGGGCGGCCGTGAGGTGGATGAGGAGGTCGCGGACGGTGGCACCGGTGTCGCCGACGAGACCGACCTCGACGGGCACCCGCCGTCCGATGTGGGCGGCCTCGGTGTCCACCTGGATGACGGTCTTGCCTTCCGGATACCAGTCCCGGTAGGGGAAGTCGGTGCCCAGGAGCAGCAGGGTGTCCGCCTCCTGGAGGGCGGACGCGGCGGCCGGGTTGCCGATGAGGCCCGTCTGGCCGACCTGGAACGGATTGGCGTCGCCTTCGAAGCCTTCCTTGGCCTTGAGGGTGAGGACCATGGGCGCGGCCAGCCGGTCGGCCAGGGCGAGGACGTCCTCGCGGGCGCCGTGTGCGCCCCGTCCGACGAGCAGCGTGATCCGTTCGGAGCGGTCCAGGAGCTCGGCGGCGCGCCGCACCGCGGGCTCCTCCGGTCGGCTGAGCGGCGCGTCGAGCGCGAACCGGGCGGGGCGGTCGGTGCTCAGTTCGCGTTCGCCGAGGTCGCCGGGGACCGTCAGGACGGCGACGCCCTTGCGGCCCAGGGCGTGGCGGACTGCCGTCTCCAGCATCTGCGGCATCTGGTCGGCCGAGGTGATGGTGGCGCGGAAGACGGCGACGTCGCTGAAGAGGGCGTCGTTGTCGACTTCCTGGAAGTAGTCGGTGCCGAGTTCGGCCAGTGGCACCTGCCCGGCGATCGCCAGGACGGGGGTGTGGCTCTTGGCCGCGTCGTACAGCCCGTTGAGCAGGTGGACGGAGCCGGGTCCGACGGTGCCCATGCAGACTCCGAGGGTGCCCGAGAGCTGCGACTGGGCGCTCGCGGCGAACGCGGCGGCCTCCTCGTGCCGGCAGCCCACCCACTCCAGGCCCTCGGTGGTGCGCACGGCGTCCGTCAGGGGGTTGAGCGCGTCTCCCACGACGCCGAACACCTGGCGCACGCCGAGTTCGCTCAGTGCGTCCACGATCACGCGGGCGACGGTACGGGCCACGATGGTCTCCTCCAAGGTCAGACGGTGAAGTGGTCAGGGTCGGCGGCCTTCCAGTCGGCCGCCCAGGACTGCGGGGACCCGGCGAGCAACTGCCCCGGCTCCAGCCACTCGTACAGCTCCTCGTAGGAGCGTTCGGTGTAGGGGTCGATGCGCCGGCGGAGCATGTGCGGGCGCAGGTCGGCGGGGTCGGTCACGCCCATGGACGCCATGATCTGCAGGGCGCTCGCCACGGTGGCTTCCTGGAACCGCTGGACGCGCGGCGTCTTGTCGCGCACGTCGAGGGCGCGGGCCCGCCGGGGGTCCTGTGTCGTCACGCCGGTGGGACAGGTGTTGGTGTGGCAGCGCTGGGCCTGAATGCAGCCGACGGCGAACATCATCGCCCGGGCCGCGTTGCCGTAGTCCGCGCCCTGCACCAGACGTTTGACCAGATCCGTACCGGTGGCGATCTTGCCGCTCGCGCCGATCCGGACACGGTCGCGCAGGCCGGTGCCGACAAGGGCGTTGTGCACCGTGAGCAGCCCCTCGGTCAGGGGCGTGCCCACATGATCGGCGAACTCCAGGGGCGCGGCGCCGGTACCGCCCTCGCCGCCGTCCACGATGATGAAGTCGGGCGCGGTCCCCTCGGCCAGCATGGCCTTGCACACGGCGAGGAACTGACGGCGCGAGCCGACGCACAGCTTGAACCCGGTCGGCTTGCCGCCGGACAGCTCCCGCATCCGCGCGATGAACCGGACGAGTTCGCGCGGGGTGGAGAACACCCGGTGGTACGGCGGTGAGATCACCGTCTTCCCCTCGGGCACGTCCCGCACCTTCGCTATCTCGGCGTTGACCTTCGCGCCCGGCAGCACCCCGCCGATGCCCGGCTTGGCCCCCTGCGACAGCTTCAGGGACACGCACTTGACGTGGTCGTGCGCCGCCTTGTCGGCGAACTCGCCCGGGTCGAAGTCGCCGTCGGGAGTACGGCAGCCGAAGTACCCGGTGCCGATCTCCCACACCAGGTCCCCGCCCGGCCGCAGGTGGTACTCCGACAGTCCGCCCTCTCCGGTGTCGTGGGCGAAACCCCCTGCGGCGGCGCCGCCGTTGAGGGCGAGGACGGCGTTCGCCGAGAGCGAGCCGAAGCTCATCGCCGACACGTTCAGCAGCGCCATGTCGTACGGGCGCGCGCAGTCCGGGCCGCCGATCCGCACCCGCGGCGGCGTCTCGGGCACCGGGCAGGGAGCCATCGACGGCACCAGGAACTCGTAACCGGGCTGGTAGACGTCGCGTTCGGTGCCGTAGGGCTGTTCGGCCTCGGTGCCCTTCGCCCGCTCGTAGACGATGCTGCGCACGTCCCGGTCGAAGGGCCGCCCGTCGTAGTTGCGCTCGATGAAGTACTGCTGGAGCTCGGGGCGGATGCGCTCCATGAGGAAGCGGGCATGCCCGAGGACCGGGTAGTTGCGCAGCACGGAGTGCTCCCGCTGCAGCAGGTCGGCCGCGCCGACGAGCCCCAGCAGGCACAGGGGTACGGCGGCCAGGCACCACCAGGGCGAGAGGACGGCCGCGGCGACGGCGGCCGCGATGCCGCCCGCCAGGAACAGAGCGACGATTGCCTTGCGTATCACCCCTCGCTCATTGCCCTGGATCGGCCTGCCAGTCCCGCGCGTTCGTCAAGAATCGGGTAAGTCCGCGGCACGGGGCAGGGCAGACTCGTCCCGCCCGGTGGCTCAGCCGGCGTCCGGCAGCTCCAGTCCCCGTCGGATCTGGCTCTCGGCACTCGCCACGATCGTCTCCACGACGTCCCGGGGTCGCCATCCCAGCACCGCACGCGCCTTGTCGTTGCTGATGACCGGAATGCGGCCGCCCAGAGCAGCGGCGTCCCGCAGGGCCGGTTCGGTCTCGGCGGCCTCCCGTACCTGCTCGATGGTCATTTCCGCGGAGGGCAGCAGTCCGGCCGCGGCGGGGAAGTGCTCGCGCAGGATCCGCGCCATGCCGAGGAGGCTGACGGCCGGCCCGCCGACGGCGATGAAACGTTCGCCCGCCGCCTTCGGGTGCAGCATGGCGCGCAGGTGCAGGTCCACGACGTCCCGCACGTCGACGACGCCGAAGTACATGACCGGCACCACCGGCATCCGCCCGGTCAGCATGTTTCTGACCAGGCCGAGGGAGCCCGACGGCCGGTCGCCGAGTTGCGGACCGAAGATGCCGGTGGGGTTGACGACCGTCAGCTCGATGTCGCCGTGGGCGCGCACATGCTCCCAGGCGGCTCGCTCGGCCAGCACCTTGGACTTGTGATACGCGGGCAGGCCCGGGGTGTGGGGGTCGGTCCAGTCGGTCTCGGAGTAGTGGTCGCCGGGTTTCGGCGTGTATCCGACGGCGGCGTAGGACGACGTCATCACCACCCGCGGGATGCCGGCGGCCCGGGCCGCGGCGAGGACACGCAGGGCGCCGTCGCGGGCCGGACGGACGAGTTCGTCCTCCGTCTCGGGCGGAGTGACGGGGAAGGGGGACGCGTGGTGCAGCAGGTGGCCGACCCCGTCCATGGCCTGCGCCCAGCCGCGGTCGGCGCCCAGTTCGGCGACGGCGAACTCCAGCCGGCCGGCCGGGTCGACCTCGGCCCGCCGCAGCGCGGCCAGGACCTGGGCCTGCTGTCCGGGCTCGCGGACCGTCACCCGGACCCGGTGTCCCTCGGCGAGCAGCCGGGCGACGGAATGACCGCCGACGAAACCGGTGCCTCCCGTGACGAGCACCGTTCCGACGGCTGCGGGGGATGCGGTGACATGGTCTGTGCTCAAGGTGCGGTCCTTCAGTCGGTGAATCGGTCCATGACGTCGGTGACGTCGTCGATGGCCTGCTTCTCGGCGTCCTCGTCCCCGCGGGCCCGGGCGTCCCACAGGTCCGCCTTGCCGCGCAGATAGGCGAGGCGGAGGCGCAGCCGGTCGATCTCGGCGGCCAGCCTGTCGGCGTGCGCGGCGAACAACTCGTGCTGCTCGGCCGCGGCGGCGTCTCCGCGGGCGCGCAGGTCCAGGTAGTGGCGCATCCCGGTGACGGTCATGCCCGAAGACCGCAGGCAGGACAGCGCCAGGACGCGCTCCACGATCGCCGGCCCGTACCGGCGGTGCCCGCTGGAGTCCTCGCGGGCGACCGTTCCGAGCAGGCCGATCTTCTCGTAGTAGCGGAGCGTGGGTTCGCTGAAGCCCGACCGGCGTGCCATCTCCTGGATGGTCAGCCCCGCGGCGTGCTCTTCGATCGCTGCCATGCCGCAAGCCTCCGACACTTCAAGCGCTTGAGGTCAAGCCGCACCGCGTCCCGCCCGCAACCATCGAGGTCAGCCGGTCACGGACCGCCACACCGACGGCCGGGGCCGCGTGCCGGTCCTCTAAAGTTGACGGGCAAGCGAGGGGAGAAGCTTTGAGAGCGTCGCGCACCCTGGCGACCCTGGACGAGGTCGACGCCGGTGATCACGTCTGCCAGATGCTCAAGCGCACCGACGACGTCGTCGACCGCAGCCGGGCCTTCGTGGCGGACGGGGCACTCCACGGCGACAAAGTGGTGATCGTGGGACCGGCCCTCCACCGTGACAGCGAGTTCGGCTCTCTGGTCCTCGATCCGGCCCGGCTGGGCGGCTCCCTCCTCGCCGCGGTGCGTCGCGAGGCCGCCAACGCCGACCGCGAGGGCTTCCGCTCACTGCGCGTGCTGCGCCATGTCACGCTCGGCTGCCGCACCGGACGTACGAAGGAGCTGTTGCGCAGCGAACTCGATCTCGAGGAGTTCGCCGCGGACACCGGGGCCATGGTGGTGTGCGCCTACAGCGGCGACTTCGACCTCCTCACGCTGCAGCAGATCCGGTGCGTACACCCCCACCGACTGGGCAGCAGTTCCGGGCCACCCGCGTTCCAGGTCTACCGGACGGGGAAGGAGGGATGGACGGTGAGCGGAATCATCGACAGCGAAGGCGCCACCGCCTTCAGCACCGTCCTGTGCACGCTCCTCGCCCAGACGGCGACGGTCCGTCTGCTGTGCCACGCGGTGGAGTTCTTCGACGCCGCCGGGATGAGCGCGCTCGCCGACGCCGCCAGGCACCTTCCGGAACGCAAGGTCATCCTGGAAGGCACCAACGAGACCGTACGGCTGGCCTGGGAGCTGTCCGGATTCGCGGTACCCGACATCCCGGTGGTGATCGCGTCGTGACGTCCTCCCCTCCCCTTCCCACCGCACCCGACACGGGCTACCGGCACGAGCTGTATCCCTACTCCGGCCGGGAGGAGTTCGTCGAGGGCACCGCGAGCTTCATCCAGGACGCCCTGGACGGCGGCGAGGCCGTCGTGGTGGCCGTTCCGCACCACAAGGCGTCCTTGCTGCGTGCCGAGATCCGCGAGGACGAGGCCGTGCGCTACGTCGACACCAGCGAGGTGGCGCATCATCCGGGCAGGCTCATCGCGGCCTGGCAGGAGTGGCTCCAAGGGCACGCGTCGGACGGGCGGCCCGTCCGCGGCATCGGCGAATCCCCCTGGGAGGACGTGCGCAGCCCGGCCGAGGCCGCGGAACTGCGCTACCACGAGTGGCTGCTCAACAAGGCCTTCGCGCAGGGCCCGGCCTGGTGGCTGCTGTGCCCCTACGACGTCGCCGACAGCAGGGCCGCGCTGAGGGAGATGGCCCGCTGCCACCCCGAGATGCGCAGGGACGGCCGGACGTCGCCGTGCGAGGACTACGATCCGCAGGCAGCGTACGCCTTCGCCCCGCTCACCCATCCCTGCGATCCGCACGACGAATTCGCCTACGGCAACGGTGACCTGCCCGCTCTGCGGGACAAGATCGCAGCCTGCGCCGAACGACACGGCCTGGCCGAGCGGCGGCTGCGCGAACTGCATCTGGCCGCCACGGAGGTGGCCGCGAACAGCATCCACCACGGCGGCGGACGTGGCGTGCTGCGCCTGTGGAGTGAGGACGGCCGGCTCGTGTGCGAGTTCCGTGACGCCGGCTACATCGCAGATCCGCTGGCCGGACGCATCAGGCCGACCGCCACCCAGGTCGGCGGACGCGGCCTGTGGCTCATCCACCAGCTCTGCGACCTCGTGGAGATCCGCTCCACGCCCGCCGAGGGCACGACGATACGCCTTCACACGGAGCTGCCCGAGCGGCCGTGAACGAGGGCCGGTGCAAAGAAAAATGCGACAGAACTCAAATTCCGGGTAAGGGCTCAAGGACGCGGAAGAACGACGGCAAGGCGTGAACGGTCTAGACGGGAGCAGGCAATCCATGCTCACAGTGCGGATGCGGCAAGGGAAAACGACAGTGGCACGGCTGCCCGAGGCAGTCGACTACGACACCGCTTCCCACCTCGGTGACGAGTGCAGGTCCTTGATCGAGCTGGGCTGCCGCACTCTCGTCCTGGACGCCTCACAGGTGCAGTACCTCGACTCCTCGGGCATCAGCATGCTGCTGATGGTGACCCGGGCCCTCGAGGAGCACGACGGAGCCCTGCGCATCGCCGAGCTCAGCGACCACTACCAGCAGGTGTGGCACGTACTCGGTCTCGACACGATGTTCCCCATCGCCCCGACGGTGAACGCCGCTCTCGGATCACCCACGACCGAGCCCTCCGTGGACACCCGGCTGGACACCAGCTCGATGTGACCCTCATTCCTCGGCGACCTGGATGATCGTCCGGCCGGAGACGCGCTTCTCGGGGGCGAAGGCGGCAGCCGCCTCGGTCATCGCGCGGATCGCCCCGATCCGCACGTCCAGCCGTCCGAGGGCCAGCCCGGCGACGCCGGCGTCGCGGTTCGGTGCGGTGATCGCTCGCCTGGAGCCTGCGTCGGGTCTTCGCGCGCGTGTTGTCCATCAGCCCCGCCACCTACCAGCGCCGTTTCAGCACCGCACGCCGCGGACGACAGCGGCGCCGCGCCGACGGGACCCCGACGGCCCCTCCGTTCGGGGACGCAGAAGATCACGCCTTGGCAGCGGACAAAATCTGTCGCGGCGGCGGTAGACATTGGCCCGTCACGGGGCTACCGTATGTGGTGTACGCAGGAAGTCGAAGAAGACGCGGCAGGCACGGAATGCCGCAAGCAGGACAGCAGGACGCGGACCTTCGGGTCCGTGAGCAGTACCGCAGTATCGAGCAGTACAGCCGAGTAATCGAAGGTAAAGGAGCGACACGCCATCAGGATCGCCCGGGCGAAGAAACTGTCCGCCCGGGTATCGCAGGCCCCGGATTGGAAGGTGATCCTCGGTCACGCATCAACGATCCCCGCAGCCCCGCCGTACCGGCGGCAGCCGCGGACGAAGAAGGCCGGCGCAGTAAGCCGGTAGATGGTGTTGAAAGCTCGGGGCCCGGGTGCCAGGACGGCACCCGGGCCCCCCGACGCGTCCCCGGAAGAAGAGGTCTATGCCCCCTCGCAGTACCCACCCCGTCACCGCCCTCGATGACGACGACTACCCCGCCTACACCATGGGACGGGCCGCCGAGATGCTCGGCACCTCCCCCGCCTTCCTGCGCGCCCTCGGCGAGCACCGCCTGATCACCCCGCTGCGCTCCGAGGGCGGCCACCGCCGCTACTCCCGCTACCAGCTGCGCATCGCCGCCCGCGCCCGCGAACTCGTCGACCAGGGCACCCCCATAGAGGCCGCCTGCCGCATAGTCGTCCTCGAGGACCAGCTCGAGGAAGCCCAGCGCATCAACGAACAACTGCGCTCCCAGAGCGGGGAACCACAGCCGGAGATCACGAACTGACCGCAGGCGAAGGCCGACCCGTGTGCCCCTCCCTACCCGCGCAGCCTCACCCGTGACGTCCGGGTCCTGACGGACCCACAAGCTCTCTCCTTCCGGGCCGACTTACCCAGCCCTTCTCCGGTAATGTCAGGTCAACGTCAACGACGTTACGCGCGAAGAGGGGCGGGGAGACATCGTGGTCGGTGAGGCGGTGAATCCTCTCGCCGGTTTCCGGCAGTGGCGGCGCCTGCGGCAGCGCGACAGGGACATGCACCAGTTCGCCGAGGAACTCATCGCTCCCATCCGGGAGAAGCTCTTCGCCGAGCAGGACGCCGCATCGGGACAGCAGCATCCGGTGGACCCCGAGGCGCTGTTCGCGGCCCTGGTGGAGTCCGCCCGGCGGTGGCGCGGTGACCGCACGCTGGAGGTCCACCGCGTGCGCATTCCCCGCACGTTCCACGCCACCGGGATGTGGGTCGAGCGGAAGCAGCGGGACGACGTGATCGTCGAGCAGGACGCCGAGGTCTGGCACCAGGCCCAGATCCTCGGCCACGAGTTGTGGCACATGCGGCAGAAGGACAGCCTGTCACCCGAGGACTCGGCGGCGGACGGCTGTTCGGCCCTGGCCTCGGGGCATCCGCACGAGGTCCGGCCCGCCGCCGCGCGTTCCCGCTTCGACGAGGACCCCGAGAAGGAAGCGGAGCTGTTCGGCCTTCTGATCGGCCAGCAGATGCGCTCGCTGATGGACCGCGACGTGATCGTCGGCGACACGGCCCGTCGCATCGCCGACTCCCTCGGCTATCAGAGGCACCGCAGATGAGCGGGGCGATCAACTACCTGAGTTGCGGTCTGCTCTGGATCGCGCTGCTGTTCCGGCTGCCCGACCTCAGGCGCCACTGGTCCGAGCCCTCCCTGCGGGCCATCATCGCCGTGCTCGGGTTCGCCTCGATGTGCTTCCTGCTCGGAGCACCCCCCACCGTCGCCCTGATCAACAGCGTCACCGGGACACCCAACCTCGCCGCCCCGCTGACCTACGCCGCGATCACCGCGTACAGCGCGTCCTCACTGGTCCTGATCGCCTGCTGGCGCGGCGGCCCGTCCATCCGCCGGACGGCCCGCAACTGGATCTGCAGCTACGCGGGCGTCCTCATCGGGATCGCCGTCCTCTTCGCGGTGGGCAACCCCGCCGAGGAGCGGCGGACCGACTTCGACATCTACTACGCGACCACTCCCTGGGTCGCCGAGATGGTCGTCCTGTACCTGCTCGCACATCTGACGGCCGCGACCGTCAGCGCCGTGTGGTCGCTGCGCTGGGCTCGCGAGCCGGAGGTGCGCCGACGGCCCTGGCTGCGGGCCAGCCTGCTGACGATCGGCACCGGCACCGCACTCAGCACCGGATACAGCATCAGCAAACTGGCCGCCATCGCCGCGCGGTGGTCCGGCCAGGACTGGGTGACGGTGGGAACGTCGGTGTCCTCGCTGTGCGCCGGCCTGGGCGCGCTGCTGACGGTCGCCGGATTCCTCCTGCCCATGGCGGGCCACCACCTGTCGGCGTGGGCCGACTTCGTGCGGCTCGCGCCCTTGGACGCCCTGCTCGACCCGGTCCTCGAGGACCGCGCCCTGCGCGTCGAACGGCCCCGCTCGCCACTGCTGTGGGGCACCTGGCGCCGCAGCACCATCCTCAACGGCCTCCACGAGATCGAGGTGTTCTTCGACAAGGCGCTCTACGAACAGGTCCACGACGCCGAGTTGAAGCGACTGCGGGAGACGGGCGGGGCGGGCGGCCCGGACCCGGAGGACGGGGCGCACGGGCGGGCCGTGGCGTCCGCGTGGGCGGTCACGATCACGGCGGCCGCCCGGCGAAGCGCTCAGCCGTCCGCCGGCCCGTTCGGCGACACGGCCCCGCTGCCGCTGCCGCGGGACCCCAAGGCGCTCGTCCAGATCGCCGACGCCGTGAAGCGCTCGGAACGCCGGGCACGCTGCCTCGCGGCGGGCCCGGCCAGGGCCGGGTCGCTGTGACGCGCCCGCACGGACACACCCCCGCAGCGGGGGGAACGGAGCCGCCGACATGAGTCTGGTCGTCTACGCGGCGGCCGTGCTGTTAGTCGTGGCCGCGATGATGATCCGCCGGTCCCGCACGACTCCGCGGACGCCGCTGACGGTACCCACGCGGGCGACCGCGTTCCTCGGCGCCGTGTGCTTCATCTGCGCGGCGCCGGCGACACTGGCCGCGGTCAACAGCGCCACGGGCATCCCCAACTTCGGCGCGCCCCTGACGTACAGCGTCATCTCCGCGTTCAGCTGCTCCCTGATCATCCTGCTGATCTACTGGCGGGGTGGACCGCGCGACCGGATCCGCCGGATGGTCCGCCTCAGCATCGCGGTCTACTCGGCCCTGATCGTCGCCATCATCGTGCTGTTCTTCCTCGCGGACGCGGACACCGAGCGGCTCCGGGACCTGGACACGTACTACGCCAACACCCCGTACATGCGCGAGATGATCGTTCTCTATCTGCTGGGTCACCTGGCCAGCACCATCGTGCTGAGCGTGGTCTGCCTGAAGTGGATACGGGGCGAGGTGACGGGTCTGCTCCGCGTCGGCCTGCGTCTGATCCTCGCGGGACTGCTCCTGGACGTCCTCGGCTTCGAACTGACCAAGGTCACCGCGGTCGTCGCGCGCTGGTACGGATACGACCTCGACTTCCTGTCGACCACGGTGGCACCGCCCGCCGTGTCCCTCGGCGCCCTCATCTACTCCGCGGGCTTCGTCCTGCCACGCCTGGTCTCGGCCGCGTCGGAAAAACAGAGCCTGGCCGACTACCGTGCGCTGATGCCCCTTTGGGCGGCCCTCAAGGACATCACCAGTACGCCCCGGACCGAGCCGCGGCGCCGACTGTGGCGACAACTGCCCAGCATCCGTCTGTACTTGCTCGAAGCGCAGATCCACGACGCCCTGCTGGACCTGACGGCTCACTTCGACCAAGGGGTCGGCGAGGCCGCCCGAGGTGCCGCGCTGGAGGCCGGCAAGAGCCAGGACGAGGCCCGCGTGGCCGCGGAGAAGGCGATGATCGTCGACGCGATCCTGCGGGCCTCGGGCCGGACCACCGGCGCCGCCGATCCGCCCGACGAGTTCCGCCTCACCGTCGATCTCGCCGAGCTGGCACTCGCCGTGAGCCCGCTGCACGACCTGACGTCCCATCAGGTACGCGCCCACTGAAGACGTTTCACCTGCACCAAGGAGAGCGAGTGTCGCAGAAAGCTGTCGTGATCGGAGCGGGCATAGGGGGTCTGCTCGCCGCAGCGGCGCTGTCCCGGGCCGCGCCCGAGACGGAGATCCTCCTGCTCGACCGGGACGCACTCCCCGACGGCCCCGAGAACCGCCGGGGCGTTCCCCAGGGCCGGCACGCCCACCTGCTCATGGCCGGAGGGTGGTCCGCCATGGAGACCCTCTTCGAGGGCGGCATGCGCGAGCGCCTCCTCGATGCGGGTGCCCGCGAGATCTCCCTGGGCAGCGGCATGCTCGCCCTCACCGCGGACGCCGGCTGGTTCCACCGCTACCGGTGGAACGGCTCCCGCATGATCACCTGCACCCGTGCCCTGCTGGACTGGGTCGTCCGCGACGGCCTGTCGGAACAGGCACCCAACCTCTCGATCCACCGGGCCACCGTCGAGGGGCTCATCGGCGACGCGCGGCGCGTCCGAGGGGTGCGCGTCAGCGGCGCCGGCTCCGACCTCGGCAGCCGGATCGAAGCCGACTTCGTGGTGGACACGAGCGGACGGGGTTCGCACAACCTGCGCTGGCTCCGCGACATCGGTGTCGAGGGCGTCGAGGAGCGTCAGGTCGACTGCGGACTGACCAACGCCACCCGCATCTACCGCACTCCCGCGGGTGCCGAGTCCTTCCCGCTGACCATGCTCCAGGCGAACCCCTACAGCGGCCGCCCCGGCAGAAGCGCCATGGTGCTGCCGATCGAGGGCAACCGGTGGATGGTCAGTGCGGGCGGCACCAGGGGCGGCGAACCGCCGAGCGACCCGCAGGGCTTCCTGAAGTACATCTCCAGCCTGCCGCACCCGATCGTCGGTCAGCTCCTCTCCGCCGCCGAACCCCTCACGGACGTCGCGGTCAGTCGCAGCACCAGCAACGTCCGCCGGTACTTCGAGAAGTCGCCGGTGTGGCCCGAGCGGTTCCTCGTCCTGGGCGACGCGCTGGCGACCTTCAACCCGGCGTACGGGCAGGGCATGTCGGTGGCCGCGCTCGGCGCGCAGGACCTCCTGCGGGCACTGCGACAGTACGGCCTCTCCCGGCCGGGCCTCGCCCGTCGCGTGCTCCACGACGCGGCCCGTCACGTGGACACGGCCTGGTCCACCGCGGTCGCGATGGACGTCCTCTACCCGGACACGAAGGGCGGCACGCCGACGCTCGCCGACCGTCTGACCACGGCGTTCGCCCGCCGGCTGACGCGAGCGGCGACCGGCTCCCTCCAAGCGGCGGCAGCCCTCTACGACATCACCAGCCTGACGGCGGGTCCGGCACGGGCCCTGCGCCCAGGAGCCCTGCTGGCCACGGTGAACGGCTCTCCCCTGCCCCAGCTGGCCGAGCCCCCGCTGACCCCTTCCGAACGGCGGGTCCTCCAGCGCCTCACCGAAGCCGCCGTACAGCCGCACGCCACGCCCTGACGCCGCCGCGCGAGTACGGTGGCCAGGGCCCGCCACCGTACTCAGCCGGACGGCGTGCGGGGCCACCGTATGCCGAGCCACTGCTCGGCCCCCCAGGCCTCGAACTTCTCCACCTCGCTGAACCCCAGCTTCGCCGCCAGACGCAGGGAGCCGCGATTGGCGGTCTGGGTGGTGAGCACGACCGGCTCACCGGGAAGCACGCCCTCCAGCCAGCCCAGTGCCGCCGCACACGCCTCGGTCGCGTATCCGCGCCCCCACGCCCGCGGCAGGAACAGATAGCCGAGATCGGCCTTCCCCGCGGCGGCCGGGCGGGCAGTGCCCGGATTCCTCCTGAGCAGGATCTGGCCGATCATCGCCCCGTCGAGAACGACGACGAGGCTCCCGGGCCGTTGCTGGGGCACCTCGGGCATGTCGCGCTCGAGCTCGTCACGCGGGCGGGGACCACCGAGGTAGGCGTGCACCTCCGGCGAGGCGAGCAGGTCGACGAACGCCCCACGGTCCCGTGCCTCGGGCGCACGAAGCACCAGCCGCTCGGTCCGGATCGGCTCGGGCGGCCACGGCACACTTCCCAGTTCCTCCATCCCCGCACGGTAGCAACGGCGTCCGGATCAAGCCCACTTGAAGGTCTGTCGTCGGCAAGACCCCGGATCTGCGGGGCGGGCGACCTACTCTGGGCCCCGTCCGCACTATCGGGGAGAAGCATGACAAGCAGGTTCACCGAGTTGACCGTCGACTGCCACGATCCTGAGAGACTCGCGGCCTTCTGGTGCGAGGTCCTGGACTTCGAGGTGATCGACCGGAGCGAGGGCAAGGTCGAGATCGGCTCGTGGATGCCGACCGTCGAGGAGGTCCGGGCCCGCCAGATGCCGCCCACCCTGGTGTTCATCCAGGTGCCCGAGGGCAAGACCGTCAAGAACCGGCTCCACCTCGACGTCAGCCCGATCGACGCAAGCACCGAGGACGAGGTGACCAGATTGCTCAGTCTAGGCGCCGTCAAGGTCGACGTCGGCCAGGGCCCCGACCGGAGCTGGGTGGTCATGGCCGACCCCGAGGGCAACGAGTTCGACGTCCTGCGCACCTTGGCACCGCAGGACTAGGCAGGGCGGCTCAGCGCCCCACCCTGCGGAGGGGCCCTGGGAAGGCGTTCCGAACGAGCCCGACAGCGCGCCCGGCTCCTCTCCCCCGCCGCCTGGTCGCACGGCCCAACCGGTGAAACCGGAGCAGTCGGCCTGCAGCCCCACCGTCTATGACCGAAGCAGGAGCTGCCGGCCGGGCGCAGGCGGCGGAAGGTGACGATCCGTCGGCCGCCGTCGAGGAGCCCACCACGATCGAAGAAGAAGAAGGAGGTGAAGCGCAGGATCTGCATGCCCCGGAGATCCGGGTCCTCGGGCCGGTCGAGGTGACGGGCGTCGACAGCACCGGCCACGGCCCGAGAATGGCACAGCTGGCCGCACCGTTGCTCTTCCGGCCCGGACGCAGCGCAGACGTGCTGTGTGCCGACATGGACCCCGTCAGCCCGTGGTCGACCAGCACCCTCAACGCGCGGATGCAGGGCCTGCGCAGCTGCCTGGGCAGCGACTCATCCGGCAACCTCTACGTGCCGCGCCGCAAGACCGGAGAGGCCCCCTACCGGCTCGCCCCCAGCGTCCGCTGCGACTGGGCGCGCTTCCTCCGACTCGTCGAGCGCGCGCTGCCGCTGGGCCCCGCCGGACTGGGCAACCTGGAGCGCGCACTGGGCCTGGTACGAGGCAAGCCCTTCGGCGGCAAGCCACTGCCCTGGGCCGAACCCCTGCAGCAGGAAATGACCACCCGGATCATCGACGTCGCGCGCACCGTGGCCACCCACCGCACCCCCACAGGCCCCCACGACGACCTCGCAGCCGCCCGCCAGGCTGTCGCCACTGGCCTCGACGTCGACCCCACGGCGGAGCTCCTTTACCGGGATTGGATGAGGTTGGAGGCTGCCCGCGGGAACCGCTCCGGACTGCACACCGCGATCACCCGCGTGCAACAGATCAACCGGGACCTGGACTGCTCACCCGAACCAGAAACCACCCAGCTCATCAACGACCTTCTCCACACCCCCCACAGCCGGACACCCACGCCATGACCACCCGGACGACGCCCCTCCAACCCACACCGTCATCCACGCCGCCGCCAGCGGCCGCATCCACGTCCCGAAGACGACATCGGTGCCAGGTCCGGCCACGGCGTCGAAACCGGGAGCCGTGACAAGACCGAGATCGAGGTCATCGGCCCGGCGCCGTTCTGCAGCTTCACCGGGCAGCCCCGAGCCGCACCGCTACGGCGCCCCACTCCCGCCAGCGCCTGCGCCGTTCCACCCCGCCGCCCGGCGGTGGCTGATCAAAGCCCGGTGCTGTTCATCGTGGCGG
>NZ_JAMGBF010000082.1 GCF_023516615.1 Streptomyces panaciradicis | reverse complement strand
GCCTGGTTGACGACGCGGATGAACGCGTTGCGGACCTGACCGAAGGACTGCTGGCGGTTCTCGGCGTCGTAGATCGAGACCGGGAAGACGATCTTGTCGACGTCCGCGGGGACGCCCGCGAGGTTGACCTTGATCTGCTCGTCGTCGCCCTCGCCCTCACCGGTGAGGTTGTCGCCGGTGTGCTCCACCGAGCCGTCGGGGCTCTTGAGGTTGTTGAAGAAGACGAAGTTCTGGTCGTTGCCGACCTTGCCGGAGTTGTTCAGCAGCAGTGCGCTGGCGTCGAGGTCGAAGTCCGTGCCGGTCGTGGTGCGGACGTCCCACCCCAGACCTACGATGACCGCGGTCAGGCCGGGGGCCTCCTTGGTCAGCGATACGTTGCCGCCCTTGCTGAGGCTGACTCCCACGAGTCCTCCATTGGTGTCCAGGGGCGGGGAGCCCCGCCGTGCGTATGACATCGGATCAACGAATCGATCCTAGTGACGGGTTCCCGTCCCCCGCAGGCCCTGGGACCTGAGAATCACAGGGTGTCGAGCGCCTTGACGTACTCGCCGAGGTCGCGGGCGTCCGGCAGGGCGTTGACGACGGTCCAGCGCACGACGCCCTCCTTGTCGATGACGAAGGTGCCGCGCACCGCGCAGCCCTTGTCCTCGGCGAAGACGCCGTAGGCGCGGGAGACCTCGCCGTGCGGCCAGAAGTCGCTCAGCAGCGGGTACTCCAGGCCCTCCTGCTCGGCGAAGACGCGCAGGGTGTGGATGGAGTCGTTGGACACGGCGAGCACCTGCGTGTCGCGGTCCTCGAACTTCGGCAGGTTGTCGCGCAGCTCGCACAGCTCCCCGGTGCACACGCCGGTGAAGGCGAAGGGGTAGAAGAGCAGGACGACGTTCTTCTCGCCGCGGAAGTCGGAGAGCTTCACCGCGCGGCCGTGGTTGTCCTTGAGCTCGAAGTCGGGGGCCTTGTCGCCGACCTGGATCGCCATCGAAGTACGTCCCTTTCCGTGGGGCTGTTCGGGTGGCTCCCACCCTACGCAGCGCTCACGGAGGGACGACGGACGGGCCGAGGAGTCCCGGCCCGTCCTTCATGCAGCTGCTCGGGGCTACTTCTTGGACTTGGCCGCCTTGGGCGTCACCAGCCGGCTGCCGCTCCAGTCCTTGCCCACGCTGACGCTCTTGGAGGCCGACAGCCCCGCCGTCGTCGCGGCTTCGGAGATGTCGCTGGGCTCCACATAGCCGTCACGGCCGGTCTTCGGCGTGAGGAGCAGGATCGAGCCGCCTTCTTCGATGTACGTGGTGGCGTCCACCAGCGCATCCGTCAGGTCGCCGTCCTCGTCGCGGAACCAGAGCACCACGGCATCGGCGACGTCGTCGTAGTCCTCGTCCACCAGGTCGCTGCCGATGACTTCCTCGATGGACTCGCGGAGTTCCTGGTCTACGTCGTCGTCGTAGCCGATCTCCTGGACCACCTGCTCGGGCTGGAACCCCAGCCTTACGGCAGGGCTCGTCTCCGCGTGGTCCGCGGTCGCGCTCACGGGTTGCCTCCTGATCATGTCTTGGAACGGGGGTCCCCCCTCGGGGGGAGTTCAGCCACGCGCGTGCGCGAAGCGTTGGCCGTAGTCCACACGGGCGGGACGGATCGCGCAAGTACCCGGCCGTTCAGACCGCCGAAACGGTGACGTTCCGGGCCGTGTCACCCCAACTCCGTGCGCGACACCCACGCCCTGCGTGACCTACACCACACCTTTGTGCCCTCTTTGCGGCTTTGGGAACCCGGCCGACCCGGCGGGTGCCCCGGTTACCCCACAGTAGAGATGACGTTTGCTTTCCCGAGGTCCACGATGGGGAACGGTGCAGGCATACCGAAAAGCAGCTCAAACAGCCCTCTGACAGGTAAGGACCAGCGTGGCTTCCGGATCCGATCGCAACCCGATCATCATTGGCGGCCTTCCGAGTCAGGTTCCTGACTTCGACCCCGAGGAAACCCAGGAGTGGCTCGACTCCCTCGACGCCGCCGTCGACGAGCGGGGCCGGGAGCGGGCCCGCTATCTGATGCTGCGGCTGATCGAGCGGGCCCGCGAGAAGCGTGTGGCCGTGCCCGAGATGCGCAGCACGGACTACGTGAACACCATCCCCACCAGGGCCGAGCCGTTCTTCCCGGGCAACGAGGAGATCGAGCGCAAGGTCCTGAACGCCACCCGCTGGAACGCCGCGGTGATGGTCTCCCGCGCCCAGCGCCCCGGCATCGGGGTCGGCGGCCACATCGCCACCTTCGCCTCCTCGGCGTCCCTCTACGACGTCGGCTTCAACCACTTCTTCCGTGGCAAGGACGACGGTCTCGGCGGCGACCAGGTCTTCTTCCAGGGGCACGCCTCACCCGGCATCTACGCGCGCGCTTACCTGCTCGACCGGCTGACCGAGGAGCAGCTGGACGGCTTCCGCCAGGAGAAGTCGAAGTACCCCAACGGGCTGTCCAGCTACCCGCACCCGCGTTCCATGCCAGACTTCTGGGAGTTCCCGACCGTCTCGATGGGCCTCGGCCCGATCGGCGCGATCTACCAGGCGCGGATGAACCGCTACATGCACGCGCGCGGGATCGCCGACACCTCGAAGTCGCATGTGTGGGCGTTCCTCGGCGACGGCGAGATGGACGAGCCGGAGTCGCTCGGCCAGCTGTCCATCGCCGCCCGTGAGGGCCTGGACAACCTGACCTTCGTCGTCAACTGCAACCTGCAGCGCCTCGACGGCCCCGTCCGCGGCAACGGCAAGATCATCCAGGAGCTGGAGTCGGTCTTCCGCGGCGCCGGCTGGAACGTGATCAAGCTGATCTGGGACCGCTCCTGGGACCCGCTGCTCGCCCAGGACCGGGACGGCGTGCTGGTCAACAAGATGAACACCACGCCGGACGGCCAGTTCCAGACCTACGCCACCGAGACCGGCGCGTACATCCGGGACCACTTCTTCGGTGACGACCAGCGGCTGCGCGCGATGGTCGAGAACATGACCGACCACCAGATCCTGATGCTGGGCCGCGGCGGTCACGACCACCGCAAGATCTACGCGGCGTTCAAGGCGGCCAAGGAGCACAAGGGCCAGCCGACGGTCATCCTGGCCAAGACGGTCAAGGGCTGGACGCTGGGCCCCAACTTCGAGGGCCGCAACGCCACGCACCAGATGAAGAAGCTGACGGTCGACGACCTCAAGCGCTTCCGCGACCGGCTGCACCTGCCGATCTCCGACAAGGAGCTGGAGTCCGGCGCGCCGCCGTACTACCACCCGGGCCGGAACTCGGAGGAGATCCAGTACATGCACGACCAGCGCAAGCAGTGCGGCGGGTACGTCCCGACGCGTGTCGTGCGCTCCGAGCCGCTGCGACTGCCGGACGACAAGACGTACGCGAGCGTGAAGAAGGGCTCCGGGCAGCAGTCGATCGCCACGACCATGGCCTTCGTGCGGCTGCTGAAGGACCTCATGCGGGACAAGGAGTTCGGCAAGCGGTTCGTGCTGATCGCGCCGGACGAGTACCGCACGTTCGGCATGGACTCGTTCTTCCCGAGCGCGAAGATCTACAACCCGCTTGGCCAGCAGTACGAGTCCGTGGACCGGGACCTGCTGCTCGCGTACAAGGAGTCGCCGACCGGGCAGATGCTGCACGACGGCATCTCGGAGGCGGGCTGCACGGCGTCGCTGATCGCGGCGGGCTCGGCGTACGCCACGCACGGCGAACCGATGATCCCGGTCTACGTCTTCTACTCGATGTTCGGATTCCAGCGCACCGGCGACCAGTTCTGGCAGATGGCCGACCAGCTGGCGCGCGGTTTCGTGCTGGGTGCGACCGCGGGGCGTACGACGCTGACCGGTGAGGGGCTGCAGCACGCCGACGGCCACTCGCAGCTGCTGGCCTCGACGAACCCGGGCTGTGTCGCCTACGACCCGGCGTACTCGTACGAGATCGCGTACATCGTGCAGGACGGTCTGCGGCGGATGTACGGGGGCTCCGAGGAGCACCCGCACGGCGAGGACGTCTTCTACTACCTGACCGTCTACAACGAGCCCATCCAGCACCCGGCCGAGCCGGCGAACGTGGACGTCGAGGGCATCCTCAAGGGCGTGCACCGGCTCTCCGAGGGCACCTCCGGCTCGATCCCGGCGCAGATCATGGCGTCCGGTGTGGCGGTGCCGTGGGCGGTGGAGGCGCAGAAGATCCTCGCCGAGGAGTGGAACGTCAAGGCGGACGTCTGGTCGGCGACCTCCTGGAACGAGCTGCGGCGCGAGGCCGTGGCGTGCGAGGAGCACAACCTGCTGCACCCCGAGGAGGAGCAGCGGGTGCCGTACGTGACGCGGAAGCTGTCGGGGGCGCAGGGGCCGTTCGTGGCGGTGTCCGACTGGATGCGGTCGGTGCCGGACCAGATCGCGCGGTGGGTGCCGGGGACGTACCAGTCGCTGGGCGCCGACGGTTTCGGCTTCGCGGACACCCGGGGTGCGGCGCGGCGGTTCTTCCACATCGACGCGCAGTCGATCGTGGTGGCGGTGCTGACCGAGCTGGCCAAGGAGGGCAAGGTCGACCGGTCGGTGCTGAAGCAGGCGATCGACCGGTACCAGCTGCTGGACGCGTCCGCGGCGGACCCGGGAGTGGCGGGCGGCGACGCGTAGCCCGCGCCGGCGGCCGAGCGGTGAGGGGCGGTGGGCTGTGGTCCCGCCGCCCCTCACCGTTTCCCTACGATGCGGGCATGGAGCAGCAAACGGCGCAGGCGCGCTGGGAACACCACACGCAGCGGCCGCTGCTGGCGCTGACCGTGGTGTTCGCCGTCGCGTACGCCGTGCCGATCGTGGACCACTCGGCGGGCCATGCGCTGACGCAGGCGTGCACCGTGGTCGAGTGGGTGGTGTGGGGGGCCTTCGCGGCGGACTACGTGGCACGGCTGGCGCTCGCGCGGCGCCGCAAGGAGTTCGTGCGCCGGCACTGGATAGACCTGTGCGCGGTGGTGCTGCCGATCCTGCAGCCGCTGCGGCTGCTGCGCATGGTCGCGACGCTGCTGCTGGTGGGACGCCGGGCCCGGATGGCCCACCAGATCAGGCTGACGACGTACGTCGGCGGGGCGGTCGTCGGGCTGCTGATGTTCGGCTCGCTGGCGGTGCTGTCGGTCGAACGGGACTCGCCGGACGGGAACATCCGCACGCTGGGTGACGCGCTGTGGTGGTCGTTCACGACCATGACGACCGTCGGGTACGGCGACCACGCCCCGACCACCGGGCTGGGCCGGATGATCGCCGTCGGCCTGATGCTGTCCGGCATCGCGCTGCTGGGTGTGGTCACCGCGAACATCGCCGCCTGGTTCCTGGCCCGCTTCGAGAAGGACGACGCGGAGGAACAACGCCAGACCCAGGCCATCGAGGCCCTGACGGAGGAGGTCCGGGCCCTCAGGGCGGAGGTGGCGGCACTGCGCGAGGTCTCCGACCGCCTGTAGGCCGGCCACCGCGTGGGTGGTCCCCCGGCCCATCAAACCGGGGGACCCTTCCTCACTCGCCCCCGGTCAGAACAGGCCGTTCCCCGGGGTCGCCGCTCCCGCCAGCCAGACGACGGCCAGGAGCGTGTCGATGGCGCCCAGAACGAGCGCGACCAGAGCCGGCACCGGACGGCTGCCCGCCCAGCTGCGGCCCATGGCGAGCCAACCGCAGACGACCGCCACAGGGCCGAGGATGATCCCCAGCACGAAGAACCCGGCGACCGCGCAGATGACTCCGATGATCCCGAGCGTCGCGCGATCCGGCCCGGTCCGTGACCACGTCCGGCCACGTGAGCGGGGGTACCTGCGCGTTCCATGTCCGAAGCCCGCCATCATCAACTCCCTGAACCCCGGGGTCTGTTCGGGGTTCAAACAAGCGGGTACCCCCGTTGCGGCGGCTAATCACCGGTCGCGTCACCGGTGCTTCGGCGCGCTGTCCCCCTCCGGCAGCGCGCCGCAGCACCGGTCACCCCCTGCGGAGGGCTTGACCCACTGTGACCTGCGGCGTGCGCCGAAGGGGAGCGATCTTTAGCCTCTTCACCCTGATAGGGGAAGTCAGATGTGGCCGACGCCCGCGCCCGCCTCGGCGTTCTCGCCGCGCTTGGTCAGCAGGGCGACGAGGACGGCCACGGTCGCGACCCCGCAGGCCACCAGCGAGGCCAGGCTCATGCCCGAGATGAACGTGTCGTGCGCGACGCCCGTGATCTTCGCGACAATCGGCTCCGGGGTGCCCTTGGCGACCGGGGCGACTCCCACCTGGACCGCCTCGGACGCCTGGTCGAGCTGGCCCGGGGTGAGCGGCGGCAGGCCCGCGGCCTTCCAGTTGCCCGCGAGGTCGTTGTCGACCTTGGAGGCCATGACGGCACCCAGCACCGCCGTACCGAGGCTGCCGCCGATCTGCATCGCCGCCTGCTGCAGGCCGCCGGCGACGCCGGACAGCTCCATGGGGGCGTTGCCGACGATGACCTCCGTGGCGCCGACCATGACCGGCGCGAGGCCGAGGCCGAGCAGGCCGAACCAGATCGACATCAGGGCGCTGCCGGTGTCGACCTTCAGCGTCGACATGCCGTACATGGCGACCGCGGTCGCGATCATGCCGCCGGCCAGCGGGACGCGCGGGCCGAGCTTGGTGATCGCCACGCCCGCGAGCGGCGAGGCGACGATCATCATGCCGGTGAGCGGCAGCAGGTGGAGACCGGCGTCGATGGGGCTCATGCCGTGCACGTTCTGGAGATAGAACGTCACGAAGAACAGGCCGCCCATGAAGGCGATGGCCATGAGGACCATGAGGACCACGCCCGCGGACAGCGGGACGGAGCGGAAGAGGCCGAGCGGGATCAGCGGCTCCCTGACCTTCGTCTCCCAGACGGAGAAGAGGGCGAAGCCGAGGACCGACGCGGCGATGAAGGCCCAGGTCTTGCCGTCGCCCCAGCCCCAGGCCGGCGCCTTGATCAGGGCCCAGACCAGGCAGAACATGGCGGCCGACAGCAGGGCGATGCCCAGCAGGTCGAAGGAGCGCGGGGCGTTCTGCGCGCGGTGGTCGAGCAGGATCAGCAGGCCGAGCAGCAGGGCGATCGCGCCGACCGGCACGTTGATGAAGAACACCGACTGCCAGTTGACGTGCTCGACGAGGACGCCGCCGAGGATCGGGCCGCCCGCAGTGGAGGCGCCGATGACCATGCCCCAGATGCCGATCGCCATGTTCAGCTTCTCGGCCGGGAAGGTCGCCCGCAGCAGGCCCAGCGCGGCCGGCATCAGCAGGGCGCCGAACAGGCCCTGGAAGACGCGGAAGGTGACGACCGCGGCGATGCTGTGCGACAGCCCGATGGCACCCGAGGCGGCGGCGAAGCCGGTCACGCCGATCAGGAAGGTCTGGCGGTGGCCGAAGCGGTCGCCGAGCTTGCCCGCGGTGATCAGGGAGACCGCGAGGGCCAGGAAGTAGCCGTTGGTGATCCACTGGACGTCGGCGAAGCTCGCCTTGAGGTCCTTCTGGATGGCCGGGTTGGCGATGGCCACGATGGTGCCGTCCAGGGCCACCATCATGACGCCCACGGCCACGGTGATCAGGGTGAACCAGGGGTGGCCGCGCAGCCCCGAGGACTGCGGCGACTCCTCCGACGGGACTGCCGGCGCCTTGTCCTCCGGCCCCGTCGTACCGATGGTCTGACTAGTCATGTGTTCGAGGCTAGTGTCAGCCGCTGACAATTGACAAACCAGTTCACAAGTCGGTAACTGACGCGTATGGAAACACTCCGCGAACGCAAGAAGCAGCGCACCAGGGACGCGCTGCTGCGGGCCGCCGTCGAACTGTTCACCACGCGCGGCTACGAGCGGACGACCGTCGACGACATCGCCGACGCGGTGGACGTCTCCCAGCGCACCTTCTTCCGCTACTACGCGGGCAAGGAGGAGGCCGCCCTCGCCCTTCAGGAACTTGTCGTGACCCGGTTCGTGGCGGCGGTGCGCGAGCGGCCGGCCGAGGAGGCGCCGATGGAGGCGCTCAAACAGGCGGTCCTGGAGGGCTGGCAGACCCTCAACGAGGTGATCGAGGCCGTCGTACCGGTCGAGCTGTACCTGCGCATGTACCGGGTGATCGAGTCGACCCCGGTCCTGCTCGCCGCCCATCTGCGGCGCAACATGGAGATCGAGGAGGCCATGGCGCGGGTGCTCGCCGAGCGCGAGGGCCTGGACGTGGAGGCCGACCCGCGGCCGCGGCTGGCGGTGGCGGTGTTCGGCGGGGTGATGCGGGTGACCGAGCGGCAGTGGAGCACGGGCGAGGACTTCAGCCTGGAGGCCATGCGCGCGCTGACGATCTCGTACCTCGAACAGGTGGGACCGGCACTCACGGAGAACTGGCGGACACGCTGAGAGACAGTGAGCCCGACGCCACGTTTATCGAAACGTGATACCCGTCACTCGGCTCACGCGAGACCCGCTCGTTCTCCTAGTGTGTCCTTCCAGTGACTTCCTTCGACACCTCCCCGCAACTGAACGTCTGGCGCGCACTGCTCGCGCTGGCCGTCGTCTTCGTGATGCTGGCGACCACCGGCTGGACCGCCCTGCGCAGCCACGGCGCGAAGACCCCGCTCCAGGCCTCGCTGTCCTCCTGGGAGCACGGCCGGATACACGGCCACGCGCTGCCGGACCCGGACGCCTCCCCCACCCGCCTGGCCCGCTTCTTCTCCTCGCTCACCGCCCAGGAGCGCGCGCTGCTCGCCCGCCGCTACCCGCTCGCGGTCGGCAACATGAACGGCGCCCCCGTCGCCCTGCGCTACCGCGCCAACCGTCTCGCGCTGGACTCCCAGCGCAGGGTCGAGCTGCGGCGCATGCGCGACAACCGCCTCTCGCCCGCCGGGCAGCAGGAGGCGGGCCGCCGTATGCACCGCTACGAGTCGCTGCTGCAGCGCGGGCGGCACATCCTCGCCTTCGACCCCGACGGCAACGGGCGCATCGCCGAGGTGTTCGGGAACCTGGAGCGGGCCCGGCGGGTCTCGGTGATCGTCCCCGGCGTCGACACCGACCTGCTCACCTTCCAGAAGACCTACCGCCCCTACTCGGCGCCCGTCGGCATGGCCAAGTCGCTGTACGCCGCCGAGCGGGACGCGAGCCCGACGACGCGGACGGCCGTGATCGCCTGGGCCGACTACACGGCACCGGCCGGGCTCGGCATCGACTCGGCGACGGGCACGCGCGCGCGGGACGGCTCGGTACGGCTGAACGCCCTCCTCGGGGCGCTGCCCGGCAGGGCCCCGGTCTCGCTGTTCTGCCACAGCTACGGCTCGGTCGTCTGTGGGGTCGCCGCGCACGCGCTGCCGCGCCGGGTGTCCGACATCGTCGCGGCCGCCAGCCCCGGCATGCGCGTCGAGAGGGCGGCGAACCTGCACACCTCCGCGACAGTGTGGGCGATGCGGGACGCCACGGACTGGATCCAGGACGTGCCCTATCTACAGCTCGGCGGGCTCGGGCACGGCGCCGACCCGGTGTCGGCGGCCTTCGGGGCGCGGGTGCTGTCGGCGCAGGGCGCCAAGGGCCACGCCGGGTACTTCGAGCCCGGTACGGCGAGCCTGCTGAACTTCGCGGAGATCGGGGTTGGCGCGTACCGGTCGGTGGTCTGCGCACGCGAAGACGGCGTGTGCAGCGCGGGTTTGTCCGGTACGACGACGGCCGGACGCGCGTAGAGGCGCAGAAACTGCGGTCTGCGCGAGGTGGCGACGAAGGAGCGGACCACGCATACGATGAGCCGCATGGGTGACGTACTGGCCGGATTTCATGCCGCCTGGGAGTTCGAGTCCGACTCCGTGCTCATCCGTTACGAACGGGGGATTCGGACACCCAGGCTGTTCCAGGCGCTCGGGGAGCGCCGTGTGCCGCTCGATGCGATCGCGGGGGTGACGCTGACGCCGGGGCGGCGCGGGACGGTGGTGGTGCGGGCCGAGCTGCGCGAGGGCGCCGATCCGCTGCTGGACGCGGCGGCCGGGCAGCTGAAGGAGACCTGCGATCCCTACCGGCTGGTGCTGCCCGCCGACAAGGAGACGCTGGCCGAGTACTACGTCGACGAGCTGCGGCCGCTGCTGGACGGCGGCGGCCCGGTGGACCGTCATCTGGTGGCCGCGCCCGAGGCGCCGCGCCAGTTCAAGGCTTACGACGCCAAGGCGTCCTTCGACGGCAGGACGGTCAGCTTCCGCTGGTTCTGGACGGGGGCGTCGTCGGCGAAGTGGAAGGCCGGGGACCAGGTCTTCGACATCGACGAGCTGAGCGGGGTGGAGTGGCGCTCGCCGGAGGTGTTCGAGGGGCATCTGCGGCTGCTGCGGCGCGACGGGGCGGGTGCGCCGGCGCAGGCCGACCAGGACCCGGCGTCGGTGGTGTTCGGGCTCGGGTACGGGCCCGTCCACGAGTCGCTGCCGTTCGCGGCGGCCGTGCTGGGGGCGATACGGCGGCGCGGGGCCGCCGCGGTCGTTCCCGCGGCGGCCCCGCGCCGTGATCCCGCCGACATCGCCGAGCGCATCCGTCACCTGGGCGAGCTGCATCAGGCCGGGCTGGTGACGGACGAGGAGTTCTCCACGAAGAAGGCGGAGCTGCTCGCGGAGCTGTGAGTCACTCCCGCCCGGCGGACGCGAACGTCATGTCCGCGTACCGGTCGGTCGTCGCACCTTCTCCGCCTCGTAGGCGCGGGCGCGGTCGGCATCGGCGTAGAAGCTGATCTTCCGGTCGAGCACCGCGAGGGTGTCCTGCAGCTCCGCGATCCGGGTGAGCACGTCCCGGCGGGTCGCCTCCAGCAGTTCGAACCGCTCGCCGAAGGTGTGGTCGCCCTCGCGCACCAGCTCCGCGTACCGCACCATGTCGGCGACCGGCATGCCGGTGAGCCGGAGCTTGCCGACGAAGTCGAGCCAGTCGAGGTCGCGGTTGCTGTAGCGGCGCTGGCCGGTGTGGGAGCGGTCGACGTGCGGCATCAGTCCGATGCGCTCGTACCAGCGCAGGGTGTGCGCCGTCAGCCCGGTGAAGGCGACGACCTCGCTGATCGTGTAGCTGTCCTGGCCTTCGGGGCGCCGGTGCGGGTGGGGCGGGGCTCCGCAGGAGTCGGTCCTGGTAGGGGTGGTCTCCATCACCGTCATGCCCTCAAAGCTATGGCCTTCGAGTGCACTCCAAGCAAGCGGAACCGGTAAGAAATCGGCAGACGTTCGCTCGGGACGGCGGCTAGCGTGCCCCGCATGAGTCTCGTACGACGTGCCGGGTCCGCGGACGCCCGGGAGGTGCTGCGGCTGCGTCAGGTGATGATCGACGACCTGCCCGGCGGGGACGGTTCGGTGGAGTGGCACGAGGAGTCGCTGCCGATCCTGGCACAGCGGCTGGGTGAGGCGGACGGGGACTTCGCGGCATTCGTCGTCGACCATCCGGAGCGGCCGGGCGCGCTGGCGGCGCTGGTCGTCGGGACGGTCGACTACCGGATCGGCAAGGCGGGCAATCCGCGCGGCCGGTCCGGCTACGTCTTCAGCGTGGCGACCGATCCGGAGGCGCGGCGCCGCGGCTACGCCCGCGCGTGCATGGAGGAGCTCCTGGCGTGGTTCCGCGAACGGGGCGCCGGGCAGGTCATGCTCACCGCCTCCGCCGAGGCCGAGCCGCTCTACGCCTCCATGGGCTTCGCCCACAAGCCGGACCCCACGATGATGCTGAGGCTCTGAGCGGCTTAGGCTCGGCGGCATGTCCTTGGAGAGCCTTGCGTTGATCGAGAACTGGCCGGTTTCCACCGCGGCGGCGGGGGTCGTGCGGGCCGACGGTGCGGTGCTGGGGGTCCACGGGCCGGCCGACCGTGCCTTTCCGCTGGCGTCGGTCACCAAGCCGCTCGCGGCGTACGCCGCCCTCGTCGCGTACGAGGAGGGGGCAGTCGAGCTCGACGAGCCGGCCGGGCCGGCGGGATCGACGGTGCGGCACCTGCTCGCCCACACCTCCGGGCTGGCCTTCGACGAGCACCGTGTGACGGCCCCGCCCGGTGAGCGCCGCCTGTACTCCAACGCCGGCTTCGAGCAGCTCGGCGACCACATCGCCAAGGCGACGGACATCCCGTTCGGCGAGTATCTGCGGCAGGCGGTGCTGGAGCCGCTGGGCATGACGTCGACGACGCTCGACGGCTCCCCCGCGAAGGACGGCGTCTCCACCGTGGCCGACCTGCTGCGGTTCGCGGCGGAGGTGCAGGCGCCGCGCCTGCTGGACCCGCGCACGGTCGCTCAGGCGATGACCGTCCAGTACCCGGGGACGAAGGGCGTCCTGCCGGGCTACGGCCACCAGAACCCCAACGACTGGGGCCTGGGCTTCGAGATCCGCGACTCCAAGTCCCCGCACTGGACGGGCGCTTCCTCCTCGCCGCGCACCTTCGGGCACTTCGGCCAGTCGGGCACGTTCCTGTGGATCGACCCGGACGCGGGGATCGCGTGCGCCGCGCTGACGGACCGGGCCTTCGGGCCGTGGGCCGTGGAGGCGTGGCCGGCGTTCACCGACGCGGTGCTGGCGGAGGCCCGCCGGGCCGGCTAGCCCGCCGTCATCTCCCACATCAGCAACTCGGCGGCCGTCACCGCGATCGCCTCCAGGTCCTTGGCGTCCGTCAGGCGGGCCGCGTCGCCCTCACCCAACTCCTCTCCCTCCAGGGCCACTTCGCCGCGCACGACGTGTACGTAGACGAAGGGGCCGTCCGGGACCGCGGTCCGCTCCCCCGCCGACAGACGGCGTACGTGCAGCATCGCGGCCGCCTCCGGGACCGCGTAGGGAGTGGAGTCGGCGATGCCCCGGACGATCTCGTACGACGGGGTGCCGCCGGGGCGCAGCGGGGCCAGCCACATCTGGACGAAGGTCAGGGGCTCGGTGGTGTCGTTGCGTTCGACGTGGCGCACGCCCGCCGCCGAGCTGAGGCGCTGGACGTCGCCGGGGCGCACCCGGGTCTCGTGGCCCGCCGAGTCCCGGTGCGTCAGCTCGCCCTCGACCACCCACGTCACGATCTCCGTGTGGCTGTGGGGATGTTCGTCGAAGCCGGCGCCGGGGGCGAGGCGCTCCTCGTTGCAGGCGATGACCGCGCCGAAGCGGAGGTTGTCGGGGTCGTAGTGCGGGCCGAAGGAGAAGGCGTGCCACGACGCGATACCGGCCGCCGCGTCGCCCCCCGGGTAGCGCTCAGCAGCGCGCCGTACGTCCATCACCCGTCCCACGGTAGCGGCGCGGACGGCGCCGCGTGGCGGCCACCGGCAACCCTGCGGCGCACGCCGTCGTCCGGATAAGGCAGTCTTGTCCCCGTGCCCGAACCCGAAGCCACCAGGCCCGAAGCAGCCCATACCGCCGCACATCAGCACTCCGCGACCCTGAAGCGGCTGGAGAAGTCCTCGGGGTCCCTCGCCGCGCAGGCCATCGCGCGCATGGACGAGACGCTGCCCTGGTACCGGGCCATGCCACCGGAGAACCGTTCCTGGATCGGGTTGGTCGCCCAGGCCGGCATCGCGGCCTTCACCGAGTGGTTCCGGCACCCCGACGCCCCGCAGGCCATCTCCACCGACGTCTTCGGCACCGCCCCGCGCGAGCTGACCCGGGCCATCACGCTGCGGCAGACCGTGGAGATGGTGCGCACGACCATCGAGGTCATGGAGTCGGCCATCGACGAGGTCGCGGCGCCCGGCGACGAGAGCGTGCTGCGGGAGGCGCTGCTGGTGTACGCCCGCGAGATCGCCTTCGCCACCGCCCAGGTGTACGCCCAGGCCGCCGAGGCACGCGGTGCCTGGGACGCCCGCCTGGAGTCCCTGGTGGTCAACGCGGTGCTCAGCGGGGAGGCCGACGAGGGGGCAGTGAGCAGGGCGGCCGCGCTCGGCTGGAACGCGCCCGAGCATGTGTGCGTCGTGCTGGGCACGGCCCCGGACGGGGACTCCGAGCTGACCGTCGAGGCGATCCGGCGGGCCGCCCGGCACGCCAAGCTGCAGGTGCTGACGGGGGTGCTCGGCGACCGGCTGGTCGTGATCGCGGGCGGCAGCGACAATCCGCTGGCGGTGGCAAAGTCCCTGATCGGGCCGTATGCGGCGGGGCCCGTGGTCGCGGGGCCGGTGGTGCCGGACCTGCTGGCCGCGACCCGGTCCGCGCAGGCCGCCGCCGCCGGACTCAAGGCGTGCTCGGCGTGGCAGGACGCCCCGCGCCCGGTACTGGCGGACGATCTCCTTCCGGAGCGCGCCATCGCCGGGGACCCCGGTGCGCGCGAGCAGTTGGTGGAGGAGATCTACAGACCACTGGAGGAGGCGGGGTCGGCTCTCCTGGAGACGCTCGCCGTGTATCTCGAACAGGCGTCCAGTCTGGAAGGCGCGGCCCGGATGCTCTTCGTCCATCCGAACACCGTGCGCTACCGGCTTCGACGTGTGACTGACGTCACCGGCTGGTCGCCCTCTGATGTACGTTCGGCGTTCACGCTGCGGATCGCGCTGATCCTGGGGCGTCTGGCCGATGGAGATCTACCGGCCTAGTCTTTTGTCGGGGCTCCACAAAACCCCCTCGTGTTCTTCGTCCCTGTCCCCACGGGCGGCCGCGCCCGTCCACAAGAGAGAGTGTGAGAGTGCTCGTACTCGTCGCTCCCGGCCAGGGCGCCCAGACGCCCGGCTTCCTGACTCCCTGGCTCGAACTGCCCGGCGCCGCCGACCGCGTCGCCGCCTGGTCGGACGCCATCGGACTGGACCTCGCCCACTACGGCACACAGGCCGACGCCGACGCCATCCGCGACACCGCGGTGGCGCAGCCGCTGCTGGTCGCGGCCGGAATCCTGTCCGGCGCGGCACTGGGTGACATCCTGCCCGGCGCGGTCGCGGGCCACTCCGTCGGCGAGATCACCGCCGCCGCCTTCGCCGGCGTCCTCGACGACACCGCCGCGCTGACCCTCGTACGCAAGCGGGGTCTGGCGATGGCCGACGCCGCCGCGATCACCGAGACCGGCATGTCGGCGCTGCTCGGCGGCGACCCCGAGGTCTCCACCGCCCACCTGGAGCGGCTGGGGCTGACCGCGGCGAACGTCAACGGCGCGGGCCAGATCGTCGCCGCGGGCACGCTGGAGCAGCTCGCCGCGCTGAACGAGGACAAGCCCGAGGGCGTCCGCAAGGTCGTCCCGCTGAAGGTCGCGGGCGCCTTCCACACGCACCACATGGCCCCGGCCGTCGACGCGCTGGCGAAGGCCGCCGCGGACCTCGCCCCGGCCGACCCGAAGGTCACGTACGTCTCCAACAAGGACGGGCGGACCGTCGCCACCGGCGCCGAGGTCGTCGAGCGGCTGGTCGGCCAGGTCGCCAACCCGGTCCGCTGGGACCTGTGCATGGAGACGTTCAAGGAGCTCGGCGCGACCGCGATCATCGAGGTCTGCCCCGGCGGCACGCTGGTGGGCCTGGCCAAGCGCGCCCTGCCCGGCGTGCAGACGCTCGCGCTCAAGACCCCCGACGACCTCGACGCGGCCCGCGCGCTCATCACCGAGCACGCACAGGCCTGACGCCCTAAGGAGCCGTACGAACATGTCGAAGATCAAGCCCAGCAAGGGCGCCCCGTACGCGCGCATCCTCGGCGTGGGCGGCTACCGTCCGACGCGGGTCGTGCCGAACGAGGTGATCCTCGAGACGATCGACTCCTCCGACGAGTGGATCCGTTCGCGCTCCGGCATCCAGACCCGGCACTGGGCCTCCGACGAGGAGACCGTGGCCGCGATGTCGATCGAGGCGTCCGGCAAGGCCATCGCCGACGCCGGGATCTCCGCCGAGCAGATCGGCGGCGTGATCGTCTCGACCGTCTCGCACTTCAAGCAGACGCCGGCCGTGGCGACCGAGATCGCCGACAGGCTGGGCACGAACAAGGCCGCCGCCTTCGACATCTCGGCCGGCTGCGCGGGCTTCGGCTACGGCCTCACCCTCGCCAAGGGCATGATCGTCGAGGGCAGCGCCGAGTACGTCCTCGTCATCGGCGTCGAGCGGCTGTCCGACCTCACCGACCTGCACGACCGCGCCACGGCCTTCCTGTTCGGCGACGGCGCGGGCGCGGTCGTGGTCGGCCCCTCCCAGGAGCCCGCGATCGGCCCGACCGTGTGGGGCTCCGAGGGCGACAAGTCGGAGACCATCAAGCAGACCGTGCCGTGGACGGACTACCGCGAGGGCACGGTCGAGAAGTTCCCTGCGATCACGCAGGAGGGCCAGGCGGTCTTCCGCTGGGCCGTGTTCGAGATGGCGAAGGTCGCCCAGCAGGCGCTGGACGCGGCCGGGATCAGCGCGAACGACCTGGACGTCTTCATTCCCCACCAGGCCAACGAGCGGATCATCGACTCGATGGTGAAGACGCTGAAACTGCCGGAGCACGTCACGGTCGCGCGCGACGTGCGCACCACCGGCAACACCTCGGCCGCCTCGATCCCGCTCGCGATGGAGCGGCTCCTGGCGACCGGTGAGGCGAAGAGCGGCGACACCGCGCTCGTCATCGGCTTCGGGGCGGGTCTCGTCTACGCCGCGACTGTCGTTACCCTCCCCTAGGCACTGCGTGCCGGATCACGAACGGTCCGGACCCGCAGGACACTGCCAAACCCTCTGGATCACAAAGAAGGAGCGCCTGACATGGCCGCCACTCAGGAAGAGATCGTCGCCGGTCTCGCCGACATCGTGAACGAGATCGCCGGCATCCCGGTTGAGGACGTCCAGCTGGACAAGTCCTTCACCGACGACCTGGACGTCGACTCGCTGTCCATGGTCGAGGTCGTCGTCGCCGCCGAAGAGCGCTTCGACGTCAAGATCCCGGACGAGGACGTCAAGAACCTCAAGACCGTCGGCGACGCGACCGACTACATCCTCAAGCACCAGGCCTGAGTTCCTGCTCGGGTCGGACGCTGACCGGCCCCGCCACCCGGCGGTGGCGCCGCTTAATCCTCGTAATTGGAGAAAGAATTCCCGTGAGCCCGACCAATCGCACCGTGGTCGTCACCGGTATCGGCGCAACCACACCGCTGGGTGGCGACGCAGCCTCTACCTGGGAGGGTCTGATCGCCGGCAGGTCCGGTGTGAAGCCCCTGGAGCAGGAGTGGGCCGCCGATCAGGCGGTCCGCATCGCCGCGCCCGTCGCGGTGGAACCCACCGAGGTCATCCCCCGGCCGCAGGCCCGCCGCCTGGACCGCTCGGCGCAGTTCGCGCTGGTCGCCGCCAAGGAGGCGTGGGCGGACGCCGGTTTCGAGGGCAAGGCCGGTGAGGACCCGAAGGTCGACCCGGACCGTCTCGGCGCGGTCATCGCGTCCGGCATCGGCGGCGTGACGACCCTCCTCGACCAGTACGACGTGCTCAAGGAGAAGGGCGTCCGCCGCGTCTCCCCGCACACCGTCCCCATGCTGATGCCGAACGGCCCCTCCGCCAACGTGGGCCTGCTCGTGGGCGCCCGGGCGGGCGTGCACACGCCGGTCTCCGCGTGCGCCTCCGGCGCCGAGGCCATCGGCTACGCCATCGAGATGATCCGCACGGGCCGCGCCGACGTCGTCGTCGCCGGTGGCACCGAGGCGGCCATCCACCCGCTGCCCATCGCCGCGTTCGGCAACATGATGGCGATGTCCAAGAACAACGAGGACCCCGAGGGCGCCTCGCGTCCCTACGACACGGCCCGTGACGGCTTCGTGCTGGGCGAGGGCGCGGGTGTCGTCGTCCTGGAGTCCGCGGAGCACGCCGCCAAGCGCGGTGCCCGCGTGTACGCCGAGGCGGTCGGGCAGGGCATCTCCGCCGACAGCCACGACATCGTGCAGCCCGAGCCGGAGGGGCGGGGCATCTCGCACGCCCTGCAGAACCTGCTGGAGCGCACCGACCTGGACCCGTCGGAGATCGTGCACGTCAACGCGCACGCCACCTCGACGCCGGCCGGTGACATCGCCGAACTGAAGGCGCTGCGCAAGGTCTTCGGCGACGACGCCGACCACATGGCCGTCTCCGCGACCAAGTCGATGACCGGTCACCTGCTGGGCGGCGCGGGCGGCATCGAGACCGTCGCGACCGTGCTCGCCCTGTACCACCGGGTGGCCCCGCCGACGATCAACATCGACAACCTCGACCCGGAGGCGGAGGCCGCCGCCGACGTCGTCCGCGGCGAGGCCCGGAAGCTGCCCGTGGAGGGCCGTATCGCCGCGCTGAACGACTCGTTCGGCTTCGGCGGGCACAACGTGGTCCTGGCGTTCCGCACGGTCTGAGAGCGCCGTTGAACGCAAATGGCCCGGTCTCCGGTGGGAGATCGGGCCATTCGCCGTCGTGTCGGTCCGTTCACGGCCGGGTGCGGGTGCGTTGTGGCCGGTCGCGCAGTTCCCCGCGCCCCTGGGCCGGATGCCCTTGAGGTCGGCTCAGACGACCTGGTGGAGCCACCGCACGGGTGCGCCCTCGCCCGCGTAGCGGAACGGCTCCAGTTCGTCGTCCCACGGCTTGCCCAGCAGCTTGGCGATCTCCGCCTCCAGGTCCGTCTCGTCCCGCTGGGAGCGGACCAGGGCGGCCCGCAGACGGTCCTCCGGGATCAGGATGTCGCCGTGGATGCCGGTGACGGCGTGGAAGATGCCGAGGTCGGGAGTGCAGCTGTAGCGCTCGCCCTCGGCCGTGGGGCAGGGCTCGGCCGTGACCTCGAAGCGCAGCAGGTGCCAGCCGCGCAGCGCGGAGGCGAGCTTGGAGGCGGTGCCCGCCTGGCCCTGCCAGGAGAACTCCGAGCGCCAGGTGCCCGGCGCGGCGGGCTGCCGGATCCAGTCGAGGTTGACGCGCGTGCCGAGCACCCCGGCGACGGCCCACTCGACGTGCGGGCACAGCGCGCGCGGCGCGGAGTGCACGTACAGAACTCCACGAGTCGTCACCGGGACCTCCGGGCAGAGCGGGACATCTTGCGAACTGGCGAACGGCCGTGGCCGGGGGAACCACGTTGATGGCGAGGCTACCGTGCGGCGGCGCAAGGAGTGTGACGTACCGTCGGTCCCGATGCGCCGAAACCCCCGCCATTCACCCGGCAGGACGCTTGTACGGGTGCGAACCGTTGCGCGCTGCCGGGTTCGGGAACTCCCGCGCGTTGTCATGAGGGGGGACCTCCCTGCACGCCGACCGAGGGGAACAGCAGCGGATGCGGAAGCCCAGCCACCGTTCACGGACCGTTCTCGCCGTCATGGCGGCGGCCGTCCTGGGCGTCGCCGGCTGCGACGCGGTCGGTGGCGACGAGGCGGCGCCCACGCACAGCGCGAAGCGGGCGCCCGCCTGGGACGTCAGCCCGACCTCCGTCGCGGCCGTCGGCGACTCCATCACCCGCGGCTTCGACGCGTGCACGGTCCTGTCGGACTGCCCGGAGGTGTCGTGGGCGACCGGGTCCAGCACCGAGGTCGACTCGCTCGCCGTCCGGCTCCTGGGCAGGACGAAGGCGGCCGAGCGGAGCTGGAACTACGCGGTGACGGGCGCGCGGATGGCCGATCTGCCGGGGCAGATCACGCGGGCCGTGGCGAGGAAGCCGCAGCTGGTGACGGTGATGGTGGGGGCGAACGACGCCTGCCGGGTCTCGACGGCGGCGATGACCCCGGTGGCCGACTTCCGGTCCGACTTCGAGGACGCGCTCGCCACCCTGCGCAAGGCGCTGCCGAAGACGCAGGTGTACGTGGCGAGCGTGCCGAACCTGAAGCGGCTGTGGTCGCAGGGCCGGACGAACGCGCTGGGCAAGCAGGTGTGGAAGCTGGGCATCTGCCCCTCCATGCTGGGCGACGCGGACGCGCTGGACTCGGCGGCGATGCTGCGGCGCAACACCGTGCAGAAGCGGGTGGAGGAGTACAACAAGGTGCTGCGCGAGGAGTGCGGCAAGGACCGGCGGTGCCGCTTCGACGGGGGCGCGGTGTACGCGTACCGCTTCGGGACCGCGCAGTTGAGCCACTGGGACTGGTTCCACCCGAGCGTGGACGGTCAGGCACGGCTGGCCGAGATCGCCTACCGGACGGTGACCGCCCGGCACTCCTGACAGGCACGTGACTTAGAGTTCCGCTCATGAGCGAACACTTCGGCACACTTTCCGACGGCACCCCGGTGGAGCGCTGGACCCTGGAGCGGGCCGGCGTGCGGGTGCGGATCCTGTCGTACGGCGGGGTCGTGCAGTCGGTGGAGATCCCGGACCGGGACGGGCGTGCCGGGAACGTGGTGCTGGGGTTCGCCGGTCTGGACGACTACGTCGAGCACCCCGGGCCGTATCTGGGCGCCCTGGTCGGCCGGTACGCCAACCGCATCGCCGGCGCCCGCTTCACGCTGGACGGGGTGACGTACGAGCTGGAGCCCAACAACGCCCCCAACTCCCTGCACGGGGGCCCGCGGGGCTTCGACAAGCGGGTGTGGGAGGTCGTTCCGGTCGAGCACGGGGTGCGGCTCGCCAGGGTCAGCCCGGACGGCGAGGAGGGCTTCCCCGGGCGGCTGGAGGTGACGGCCACCTACACGCTGGACGCCGACGGCTCGCTGCGCATCGCCTACGAGGCGGTGACGGACGCGCCGACGCCGGTGAACCTGACCAACCACTCGTACTGGAACCTCGCCGGCTCCGGCGACGCGGGCGGTCACGAACTGCGGCTCGCCGCCTCCCGGTACACGCCGGTGGACGCGGATCTGATCCCGACCGGTGTCCTTCAGGACGTCACGGGCACGCGCTTCGACTTCCGGCAGGGCAGGAAGGTCGGCTCGGGCTTCGACCACAACTTCGCGCTGGACGGCGGGGTGACCGAGGCCGCCCGCGAGGTCGCCGAGCTGTACGACCCGGCGTCCGGGCGGGTGCTGACCGTGGCGACCACCGAGCCGGGACTGCAGCTGTACACGGCGGACCACCTGCCCGAGCCGTTCACGCCGGGCGACGGGGTGGCGCTGGAGACCCAGCACTTCCCCGACTCCCCGAACCGGCCGGAGTTCCCGGACACGGTGCTGCGGCCGGGCGAGGTGTTCCGCTCTCAGACGGTGTACGGCTTCGGGGTGCGCTGAGAGTGCGCTGATGCGCACTCCGCCGGGCTTGCCCCGGTCCAGGGGTCAGGTCCCGGACCGGGGCCGCTCGTGGGGGAGGTCGTCCCGGATCAGACGTTAATCGTCGCGGTGAGGCGACGGTCGGCGATCGAGCGGCTCACCTGAATCTCGTACGAACCCTTCACAAACGACCACGAGCCGACCACGTCGTCCCACACCTCGAAGGCCCGCCGCGGGATCTCGACGACCGCCTCGGCCGTCTCGCCGGGGCCCGCCTCGACGCCCGCGAAGCCGGCGAGCAGGCGGGCCGGGCGGTCGGGGCCGGGCTCGGTGGGCGCCAGGTAGACCTGGACGACCTCGCGGCCGGCCCGCTGTCCGGTGTTGCGGACGCGGACCCTTGCGGTGGTGCCCTCGACCTCGACGGACTCGTACGCCCAGTCGGTGTAGCCCAGGCCGTGGCCGAAGGGGTACGAGGGGGTCCTGCCCTCCTTCTCCCAAGCGCGGTAGCCGATGAACACGCCCTCGGTATAGGGCAGTTCGCCGTTCTCGGGGGTGACCCGGGTGACCGGGGCGTCGGCCAGGGAGCCCCAGGTGGTGGGCAGCCGGCCGCCCGGCTCGTGGGCGCCCGTCAGGACGTCCGCGAGGGCGGCGCCGCCCTCCTGGCCGGGGAACCAGCTCAGCAGCACGGCGGCGACCTCGTCGCGCCACGGCAGCTCCACCGGGGAGCCGGAGTTGACGACCACGACGGTGTTCGGGTTGGCGGCGGCGACCGCGCGGACCAGGTCGTCCTGACGGCCGGGCAGGGCGAGGTCCTTGCGGTCGTAGCCCTCGGACTCGACGCGGTCGGTGGTGGCGACCACCACGACGGCCGTGTCGGCGGCCCGGGCGGCCGCCACGGCCTCGGCGATCAGCTCGTCGGCGTCGCGCGTCGGTTCCTGGTGGGCCAGGGCGAAGGCGACGACCTTGAAGGGGATGTCCTCGGGGAGGGCGTAGACGTGGGTGAGGGAGACCTCGACCGGTTCGCCCGCGGTCAGTTCGGGCTCGGCGCGGGCCACGGGGGCGCCGAAGAACGCCTCGAAGGGGTCGCTGTCGTCGGCGGGGAGCTGGACGTCGTCGAAGTACGTCGTCCCCGCGACGGTGAGGGTGAAGTGGCCGGTGCCCTTGATGCCGAAGGTGTGCGGGCCGGTGTCGCGGGGGGTGAAGGTGCCGGTCAGCTCGACGGTGTGCAGGCTCTCGTGGGTGACGCCCTCGGGGAGGTCGGAACCCATCCACTGGATCTGGCCGCTGGGGGCGGAGCCGGTGCCGATGACGTTCCCGTCGGCGTCGCGGCACACGGCCTTCAGCGCGAAGCCCTTGTCGGCGACGGCGAGTTCGGTGTTGGGGTCGGCGCCGACGGCATAGGTCAGGGTGCCCTCGGGGAGGGCGGCGGTGAGGCCGTCGAGCGGGGAGACGGTCCGGGCGGGGAAGACGGTGGCGGAGCCGCCGCCGAGGACCCGGGCGTCGCGGGCGGCGGCGCCGAGGAGGGCCACCGTGCCGGGCCTGAGCGGGAGGGCCCCGCGGTCGTTCTTCACGAGGACGAAGGAGCGGCGGGCGATCTCGCGGGCCAGGGCCTCGCCGTCGACGGCCGCGGGCGGTGCGGTGACGGCCGGCTCGGCGCCGTCCAGGGCGCCGACGCGGGCGGCGAGCCGCAGGACGTTGCGGACGGCCTCGTCGACGACCGCCTCCTCGACGCGGCCGTCGCGCACGGCCTGGGCGAGGGGGGCGCCGTAGACGGTCTGCGGGCCGGGCATGGCGACGTCGAGGCCGCCGTGCAGGGCGGCGACCGTGTCGCGGGCCGCCATCCAGTCGGAGACGTTGTAGCCGTCGAAGCCCCATTCGCCGCGCAGCACCTCGTTCACGAGGTGGCCGTGCTCGGTCATCGTCGTGCCGTTGACCGTGTTGTAGGCGGTCATGACGCCCCAGGGGCGGGCGCCGGCGACGATCATCTCGAAGGGCGTCAGGTACAGCTCGCGCAGGGCGCGCTCGCCCACCAGGTTGTTCACCGTGAAGCGGTCGGTCTCGGCGTCGTTGGCGACGAAGTGCTTGACCGTGGTGCCGACGCCGCCCTGCTGCACGCCGGTGACGTACCCGGTGCCGATGCGTCCGGTCAGGTACGGGTCCTCGCTGTAGGCCTCGAAGTGGCGGCCGCCGAGCGGGGAGCGGTGGAGGTTGACGGTCGGGGCGAGCAGCACGTGCACGCCCTTGCGCCGGGCCTCCTGGGCGAGCAGGGTGCCGGCGCGGCGGGCGAGTTCGGGGTCCCAGGTGGCGGCGAGGGCGGTCGGTGAGGGCAGGGCGACGGAGGGGTCGTCGGCGGTCCAGCGCACGCCCCGGACGCCGATCGGGCCGTCGGACATGACGAGCGACCTCAGCCCGATCTCCGGCAGGGCGGGCAGGGACCACATGTCCTGGCCGGACAGCAGCCGGGCCTTGGCGTCCAGGTCCAGTTTGCCGAGGGCCGCCTCGACGGCCGCCTCACGGGCCTGGTCGGCCGGGTTTCCCGGGGTTGCCGCCATCGCGGTGCCTCCTCGTCACGTCCTGTCGTCTCGGGCCCCATCGTGCACCCGTCGCCTGTAACACGGTAGGTTTCGTTATCGTGCCGTGACAATGGCCGTACGGCGATGTCGTACGGTGACGCCATGAACGCCAGGGTCAGGAGCGAGGAACGGCGCGCGGAGATCGTCCGGGCGGCGCTGGAGGTGATCGCCGAGCGCGGTTACCGGGGGGCGAGTCTGGCGGCGGTGGCGGAGAAGGTGGGGCTCACCCAGCAGGGGCTGCTGCACCACTTCCCGACCAAGGAGGCGCTGCTGGTGGCGGTGCTTCAGGAGCGGGACCAGTGGGACGCGGTGCCGGCCACGCGGTGGCGGGTCGATCTGCTGGCCTCGCTCGTCGAGTACAACGCCATGCGGCCCGGCATCATCCAGACCTTCTCGGCGCTGCTGGGCGAGAGCGTGACGGAGGGGCATCCCGCGCGCGGGTACTTCACGCAGCGGTACCGGCAGGTGCGCGAGAGCATGGCGACGGTCCTGCGCGCCGAGTACGGCGACCGGCTGCCGAACGGGCTGACGCCGGAACGGACGGCGCCGCTGCTGGTCGCGGTGATGGACGGGCTGCAGTACCAGTGGCTGCTGGACCCGGAGTCGGTGGACATGCCGGGGGCGTTCCGGGACTTCCTCACGCTGCTGGGCGAGGACGTCTGAACGGACCCGCTACTGGCGCCAGAGGTGGGCGAGGGTCTTGCTCACGACGCACACGACGGCGAAGGCGATCGCCCAGAGATGCGCCCCGGCCGCGTACCAGAACACCGCGCCGGAGCCGAACCACAGCGTCTCGAAGGCGACCCGGGCGGCGCCGTGGACCTTGAACCTGGCGCGCGGGGAGCCGAACAGGCCCCACAGCGCGGCGAGGACGACCGCCCCGGCGAGGCCCAGCAGCGGGCCCCAGCCGGAGGCGCTCTGCCAGGCCCAGTACCAGACGCCCGCGAGGACGCCCAGCTCCAGCAGGAATATGACACCCAGGTTCGCGGCCTTCGCTGTCTTCACGCGCGGCAGTATCACCTGCCGGGTGGCACCGCCGCCACGATTTCGATCTCGACGAGGGCCTCGGGGCGGAACAGCCGGGACACCTCGAACGTCATGCTCGTGGGCGGGGTGCCGGTGAGGAACTCGCGGCGCACGGAGCCGTATTCCTCCAGTGCGGTGATGTCCGTCAGGTAGGTCCGGATGTTGATGACGTCCGCGAGGGTGGCGCCGTGGGCCTTCAGCAGGGCGGCGATCGTCTCGAAGGCCCCGCGCGTCTGCTCGGCGAGCGTCGCGCCCTCGGCGATCTGGCCGGAGAGGTACAACAGGGCGCCGCCGTCGGCGTGTTCGACCCGGGCGACCTGGGAGTAGTAGGGGCTCAGCGGCTGGGGCGCCGAGGCCGGGCTGTCCAGGGTGATCTGCATGCCGATGACGCTACGAAAGGGCCGCGGGATGCGACAAGCGAATGTCTAGCATGGCTGCCATGCCGTACACGCATCGCGAGCCGGAGCTGTCCACCGTGTGGCTGCGGGCGTTCCTGGAGGTGGCCCGGCACGGGTCGTTCACGGGGGCCGCGCGGGCGCTGGGGTGGACGCAGTCCGCGGTGTCCCGGCAGATCGCCTCGCTGGAGCAGGCCCTCGGCGGGGCGCCGCTGTTCGACCGGCTGCCGCGCGGGGTGCGGCCGACCGAGGCCGGGCGGGTCCTCGTGCCGTACGCGGAGAGTGTCGCCGAGGCGCTGCGCGGTGCCGCCCTCGACCTCGCGGCGCTACGGGAAGTGGCGGGCGGGCGGCTGCGGTTCGGGGCGTTCCCGTCGGCCGACGCGGCGCTGGTGCCGCACGCCCTGGCCGCGTTCCGCACCCGTCACCCGGCGGTCCGGGTCACCCGCGAGGAGGGCCTGACGCCCCGCCTGCTGGACCGCCTGGCCGCGGGCCACCTGGACCTGGCGGTGGTCTCGACGACGGGCGGCACCCCGCCGGCGTCGTACGAACTGCGCCATCTCCTCGACGAGTTCCTGTACGTCGCGGTCCCCGCCGGGCATCCCCTGGCCGGTCACCAGGGCCCCGTGCCGCTGGGGCGGTTCGCCGACGAGGACTGGATCTCCGGCGGTCCCCGCCCCGAGGGCACCCTTCTGGACGCGGCTCTGCGGGAGGGCTTCAGCCCTCGGGTGGCGCACGTGGTCGCCGAGTGGACGGCCAAGCAGGGGTACGTCGCCGCGGGCCTGGGCGTAGCCCTGGTCCCGGCGCTCGCGGCCGGGTCCGTCCGCCCGGACGTCACGCTGCTGCGGGTCCTCGACGAGGGCGGCCCGGCCAGGGCGGTGTACGCGGCGACCCTCCGGGGGCGGACGCCCGCACCGGCGGTGGAGGCGTTCGTCGGGGTACTGCGGGAGGCCGCGGCCCGGGTCCGCCCCGCCGCCTCCTGAACCACACCCCATGGCGTGGACCACTTCCGTCACGCGATACTGCGGCCGTCCGCACCACGCTCCCCCACGACGGCGACGGAAGGACCTGAACCCCCTTGAGATCCATACGTGTTCGGATGGTTTTCCTCGGACTGGCACTGACCGCGGGACTCGCCTCCCCCACCACGGCGACGGCCGCCGGGACCGCGCCCTCCCCCACCGTCGAGGAGCAGCGGCTCGACAAGGCCGTGCCGCGGGAGATCCTCCGCAGGTCGGGATTCGACGACGTGGCGCCGCGGCTGGCCCATGAACTGGGCGCGGCCGGCTCCTACGCGGAGGCCCGGCGGATCGTGGTCCGTGCGGGCTGCGCGCTGTGGCGGCGGGCCGTCGACCGGGTGCAGGGGCGGGGGCCGGCCGGCGGGGACCTCAGCCGGGACGACGACCGGCCGCTGTACTGGGCGCGGCTGGGCATGACCCGCGAAGTGCGGACCTGGGAGCCGGAGTTCGGGCTGAGCGACCGGCAGCGGGCGCAGCTGCTCGACGTGCTGGAGCGGACCTCGCGCGGGCAGACGCAGGTCCGCTACCCGGACGGCAGGGGCCTGAAGCGGATCCTCGTCACCGGGTTCGACCCGTTCACGCTGGACCGGGACATCCGGATCTCCAATCCCTCCGGTGCCACCGCGCTCGCGCTCGACGGCACGGTGATCCGGACGGCGGACGGTCCGGCACGGGTGGAGACGGTCGTCTTCCCGGTGCGCTGGCAGGACTTCACCGAGGGCACGGTGGAGCGGACGCTGCGGCCGTACCTGAGGAAGGTGGATCTGTTCACCACCGTCAGCCAGGGACGGGTCGGGCGGTTCGACGTGGAGCGCACCAACGGCGCCTGGCGGGGCGGTTTCCCGGACAACGACAACGTCGGGCGCACCGAGACCGTCCCGGTGAGCGACCCCGCCGCGCAGCCGCAGTGGACGACGACGACCCTGCCGTACCAGGCGATCGTGGCCGCCGACACCGGACGGTTCCCGGTGTACGACCACACCGAGGTGACCGAGATCCCGGCGGGCGGCACGACGGAGGTGGTGCGGCCGGACGGGCCGACGCCGGGGTCGACGGCCCGGGCGGGCGGCGGCGGGAACTACCTCTCCAACGAGATCGCCTACCGGGCGACGCTGTTGCGCGACCGGCTGGGGCTGCACGACACGCTGCCCGGCGGCCATGTGCACACGCCGGTGCTGCAGTTCGGCGGCGGGAACACGACCGAGATCACGGACGCCGAGTTCGTGCGCAACCGGCTGGACATCGTGGCGCAGGTCCGGGCGATCATCACGGTGGCCGCCGACGCGACGTTCAGGAAGTGACGGCCTGCTCCTCCGGCTCGTCCTTCGGTCCGTCCCCGGCGTTCTCCTCGCCCAGCAGGTCGCGGGCCATGAGGGTGGCGCCCGCCACCGCGCCCGGCATCAGGAAGACGGCCACGAACGGCACCAGGAACGCCACCGCCAGCGGGGTGCCGAAGCCCCACACCAGGGTCCTGCGGGAGCGCAGGAGGGTGAGACGGGCGCGGAGTTCGACGCCGCGGCGCTGGAGGGCGACGGCGGTCAGTTCCTCGGTGAGGAAGAACCCGGTGACGAAGAAGCCGATCACCGGGACCGCGGTCTGGCCGACGAAGGGCAGGAAGCCGCAGGCGAACAGCAGCACGCCCCACAGGGCGGCGCGGACCAGGATGCGCAGGCTGTCCCGCGCCGAGATCCACAACTCGCGCCAGAGCGGGAGCCCGGACTCGGGCGCGGTGCCGTCCGGCGAGACGTCCCGGTCGACCTTCTCGGAGAGGTTCTCGTAGAAGGGCTGCCCGATCAGGAGGGTCACGGCGGTGAAGGTGAGGACGGCGAGGAGGAGGCCGAGCGCGAAGAGCACCGCGGTCAGGAAGCCGCGGAAGAGGCCCTGCCAGGGGCTGGACCAGTGGTCGGCGAAGGGCGTCGACCAGGCGACCGCGTCCTCGCCCCACAGGGCGAGGGCGACGAGCGCGGCGACGTAGAGGACCAGGGTCATCAGGCCCGGGAGCAGGCCGAAGCCGTAGTGCCTGCCGTGCCGGGCCATCCAGCGCTGGCCCTTGAGGAGGTAGCTGAAGCCGGCGGCAAGATCACGCATGGGGAGGACTTTACCCGGCGGCGGTTGGGGCGTTGCGGGCGGATGCCGGGCCCGGACCCGGGCTTCAGGCCGGTGCGACGGCCACCACGATGCCCCGGTCGCTCGCCGGTGACACGGCCGCGCTCACGCGTACCGCCGTCGCGCGGGCGAGGCCGCCGGCCCGTGCGGCGGCGCGCAGGAGCATCGGCTGCAGCTGTTCCAGCGCCGACACCAGCAGCTCCTCCCCCGCCACCAGCATCGGACGCGCCGCCTTCGTCGTCGCGGCCGCCGCCTCCGTGAGGTCGGCCAGCGGCGGGAGGGCCGCCCGGACCACGCCCGCGCCCGCCGCCGACGCCCGTTCCGCCAGTGCCACTTGGAGCGGCATCAGCGGGGCCAGGGCGTCGGTCAGGGCCTCGGCGATGCGGCTGAGTTCGGGGGACGACTCGCGCAGCACGTCCGCGGCGGCCCGCAGCACCGGCGTCACGGCGAGCAGCGCTCCGGCGGCCGCGCCCGCCGCCGCGGGCAGCAGCGGCGAGGACGCCTCCACCAGGTCGCCGAGGGCGTTCGTGAACTCCTCGACGGCGGGCTCGACCGCGTCCAGGACGGGGAGCAGGCTGTCGCCGAGGGCGGTGAGCAGGGCCCGGACGGGCTCGCTCACCGGGTGGACGGCCAGCGGGGCGCCGCTGGTGCCGAGGCGGGTGAGGGTGTCGACGATGCGGTAGAACGCCTCCTGCGCCTGCGGGGACGCGCTCGCCTCGGCCAGTTCCGCGGTCGTCTCGCGCAGGACGCGCAGCACCTCCGCGCCGGAACCGTCCCGTGGGTCGAAGGTGTTGATCGCGATCCTGGTGAGGTTGCCGGCCGTGTCCAGGAGCTGGCCGGTGATGTCGGTCGTGCTGCGTGCCACGCGCAGCACGTCGTCCCTGCTGGGGAGCGAAGGGATCGTTGCCATGGAGACTCCTCGCCTCATGAGCGCCGCCGACGGTCCGACCCCAGGATGCCCTCCGGACGGCACCCGGTATGCGCGGTCCGGGAGTTCCGTGACCACAACTCCTCATTGGTGCGGTTGAGTCGAACAGGCGCGCCCGGCCGTACCGATCTCAGGAAGCTCTCCGGAAGAGGTACGCGCGTTCGCGGTGGCAGACATCGGTTCAGGTGAGGAGAACGGATGACGCAGGAGATCCACGGCACCGTCGCCGACGGCTTCGAGGCTGTGCGCGAGGAGTTCGCCGCCTTCGTGGCGGGCGAACAGCCGGACTACGAGGGCCAGTTGTGCGCGTACCTGCACGGCCGCAAGGTCGTCGACCTGTGGGCCGGTGACGGTACGGAGCCCGATTCCCTCTACGCCGTGTACTCGTCCTCCAAGGGCGCCGCCCATCTGGTGGCGGCTCTGCTGGTGCAGGACGGCACGCTGGAGCTGGACCGCAAAGTGACCTACTACTGGCCGGAGTTCGCGGCCGAGGGCAAGGGCTCGGTGACCCTGCGCGACCTGATCAGCCATCGTGCGGGGGTGGTGGGCACGGACGGCGGGTTCACGCCCGCGGAACTGGCCGACGACCGCGCGATGGCCGAACGGCTCGCGGACCAGAAGCCGTTCTGGCGTCCGGGCACGGCCTTCGGCTACCACGCGCTGGTGATCGGCGCGCTGACGGGCGAGGTCGTACGCCGGGCCACGGGCCGCACGCTCCAGGACGTCTACGAGGAGCGGATCCGCGCCCCGTACGCCCTGGACTTCCATCTGGGCCTGCCCGCCGCCCTCGAACCCCGGTTCCGGCCGGCGCAGCCGATGATGCCGACCCCCGTGCAGCAGGCGGTGCTGGACGAGGCGCCGACGGGACCGCACACCCTCGCCTCCATCGCCATGAACGCGCACGCGCCGGACGCGGGCACGCTCGTCGACTACGCCAACTCCCGTGCCGTGCGCGCCAGGGGGCCGGCCTCCGCGGGCGGGGTGGCGGCGGCGCGCGGGCTGGCCGGGATGTACGCGGCGGCGATCAGCGAGATGGACGGGAAGGCGCCGCTGCTGAAGCCGGACACGATCGCCGAGGTCGGCCAGATCCACTCGGCCGGCTACGACCTGGTGAGCCGCTCCCACAGAGCGTTCGGCCTCGGGTTCCAGGCGACGGCGGACATGTGGCATCCGGTCCTGGGGGCCGGGGCCTTCGGCCACAGCGGGGCGGGCGGCTCGCAGGCCTTCGCCGACCCGCGCAGCGGCCTGGCCTACGGCTACACCCGCCGCCGCCTCGCCTGTCCGGGCGGCGCGGCCCCGGAGAACGACCGCCTGGTCAGGGCGGTCCACACAGCCGCGCTGGCCGGCTGAGCGGGCCCGGCCGGTTCCGCGGCACCGCGAAGGCCGCACCCCACGTCCAGGGGTGCGGCCTCGCTCGTGCTCAACGACCGGTGTCAGACCAGCGTCACGCTGATGTTCCCGCGGGTCGCCTTGGAGTACGGGCAGACCTGGTGGGCCCTGTCGACGAGATCCCTGGCCGTCGCGGCGTCGACGTTCGGGATCCGCGCCGAGATCTCGACGATGATCCCGAAGCCGTCGTCGTTCCTGCCGATGCCCACCTTGGCGGTCACCGTCGAACCGGTGATGTCGGCCTTCGCCTCGCGGGCGACGACACCGAGGGCGCCCTGGAAGCAGGCGCTGTAGCCGGCCGCGAAGAGCTGCTCGGGGTTGGTGCCCGCGCCGTTGCCGCCCATCTCCTTGGGCGGGTTGACGACCACGTCGAGTCTGCCGTCGTCGGTGGCGACCCGGCCGTCGCGGCCGTTCTCGGCGGTGGCGACGGCGGTGTACAGGACGTCGGACTGCTGAATGGGCATGCGGTTGTCTTCCTCCTCGGTCCGCCGCGACTCGCGCCCACGATCGACGACGGAATTCGGAAAGAAGTTACCGCATGCCGGAAACAACGAGGAAGGCCTACAGGAAGACCCAACGGGAAGACCAAACAGGAAGACCTACAGCTTGACGATCATCTTGCCGGTGTTCTCGCCCCGCAGGACCCCGAGGAACGCCTCCAGGTTGTTCTCGATGCCCTCGACCACGGTCTCGCGGTACTTCAGCGCACCCGAGGCGACCCACGGGCCGACCTCCTGGACGAACTGCGGCTGCAGGTCGTAGTGGTCGCCGACCAGCACGCCCTCGACCCGGAGCCGGTTCTGCAGGATCTTGACCATGTTGCGCGGGCCGGGCGTCGGCTCGGTGGAGTTGTACTGCGAGATCATGCCGCAGATCACGGCGCGGCCCTTGAGGTTGAGCGCACCGATGGCGGCCTCCAGGTGCTCGCCGCCGACGTTGTCGAAGTAGACGTCGATGCCGTCCGGGGCGGCCTCCTTGAGCTGCTCCCAGACCGGGCCGTTCTTGTAGTTGAACGCGGCGTCGAAACCGTACTCCTCGACGAGCAGCTTGACCTTCTCGTCGGAGCCGGCCGAGCCGATGACCCGGGAGGCGCCCTTCAGCTTCGCGATCTGGCCGACCTGGCTGCCGACGGCACCCGCGGCGCCGGAGACGAACACCGCGTCGCCCTCCTTGAAGGCGCCGACCCGCAGCAGGCCCGCGTACGCCGTCAGGCCCGTCATGCCGAGCACGCCCAGGTAGGTGCTGAGCGGGGCCGCGTCCGGGTCCACCTTGACGGCGCTCTTGGCGTCCACGACGGCGTACTCGCGCCAGCCGAGGAAGTGCAGGACGTGGTCGCCCACGGCGATGCCCTCGGCGTTGGACGCGATGACCTCGCCGACCGCGCCGCCCTGCATGACCTTGCCGAGCTCGTAGGGGGCAACGTACGACTTGGCGTCGCTCATACGGCCACGCATGTACGGGTCCACCGAGAGGTACTCGTTACGGACCAGCACCTGGCCCTCGCCCGGCGTGCCGGCCTCCGCCTCGACCAGGGCGAAGTCCTCGGGCTTGGGCCAGCCGACGGGGCGGGAGAGGAGGTGCCACTCGCGGTTGATCATGACGGAGCCTTTCGCATTTACTTCAGTTACTGAAACAACCATGCCTCTGAATATTTCAGGTTGTCAAGCAATGGGGTAGGCTGGAGCCATGGCCACTCCGCAGCAGACCCACCGTCCCGACGCGCTGACCCTCGAGGTCGTCGGGCTGATCGGTGACGTCGTGGCGCGTTACCACGCGGACTTCGACGAGGCGGCGACGCGGCACACGCTGACCGGGGCGCAGGCCCGGCTGCTCAGCCTGCTGTCGCTGGAGCCGCTGCCGATGCGGAAGCTGGCCCAGAAGCTGAAGTGCGAGCCGTCGAACGTCACGGGGATCGTGGACCGGCTGGAGTCGCGGGGGCTGGTCGAGCGGCGGCCCGACCCGGCCGACCGGCGGGTGAAGCTGGCGGCCGCGACGGAGGAGGGGCTCCGGGTCGCCCGGGAGCTGCGGGACGGGCTGCGCTTCGCGCGCGAGCCGCTCGCGGGGCTGTCGGAGGCGGAGCGGCTGTCTTTGCGGGATTTGCTTCAGCGGATGCTGGGGGCTTCGCCGGGGGCGTGATGTCCGGATGCCCGGGGTGGCGCCGGCGGGGCGTGTCCGGGCGTGCCGTACCGGGGGCTGCCGCTTCGGCCCTGGACGGGCCTCGTCCTCAAACGCCGGACGGGCTGGGACTTGCCGGCCGACCTCGAGTACGAGCCCTCAGCTGCACCACCACAGGAACCGCGTGCACGTCTTCGTGGGGGACGGGGTCGGGCTCGGGGCCGCGGTCGTCGGGGCCGACGTCGAGGGTGCGGTGGTCGCCGGGGGCGCCGCCGTGGGGGCCGTCGTCGTGGTTCCCGAGCCGGTGCGGGTCGGGGTGGACGAGGCCGATGCGCCGGCCTCGTCCTTCTTCTTGTCCTTGGGCGGCTTCGAGGCCGTCGAGGACGGGGACGCTCCCTCGGTCGGGGTGCCCGTGGTCCCCGCGCCCGTGGGGTCGTCGGCCGACTTGGCCTTGCCGCCCGCCTCCGCGGACGCACCGCCCTCGGCCGTGTCGCCCCCGGCGGTGACCGGGGTCGGCGAGGAGAAGGGAGCGTCCATGCCGAGCTCGGCGAGGCTGAGGCCGCCCGCCGCGAGCACGGCCGCCGTGGTGATCAGCAGCACCCGGCGCCGGCGTCTGCGGTGCGCGGCGGCTTTGCGATCGCGGCGACTGGCCGCGCCCTCGGGGCCCGCGGGACCCTCGCCGCTCCCGCCGGACCGCCCGCGTCCGCGCCCACGGCCCTGCGCCCGGCGCGCCGCCCGGCCGGCCGGGTACCCGTCCTCCGGGGCGTCCTCGGCGTCATGGGAGCCCTCGTCGTCGTAGGGGGCGTCCTCGTAGGACCCCTCGTCGCCGTGGCCGTCGTACACCACGCGGTGCTCGCCCCCGTACGGGGGCAGGCCCGGGTCGTGCGCGGGTGTCTGCGCGCGGAGCTCTTCGAGGGTGGTGCCGCACCCAGGGCAGGCGAGCGCGCCGTTGAGGTGCCGTCGGCACGGGTCGCAGTAGTCCATGACGCGGGAAGACTAAGTTCCTGACAGGTCACGTTCCTAGGCACAGCTGTGAAAGTTGTGTGGTGAACGATCTGTCCCGGCGCGGCGAGTTGAGGACATCTGCGAAACGGCGACCGAAAAGCGTGCCGAAAGCAGTGTCGAAACCGTTATGCGTTCGACCCATTGACACTCCCGCCGCCCCGTCCTTACTGTCACGCCAGCATTTCGAACGTGTGACGAAATCTCGAACACACGGAATGGGCCGAACGCAAGCAGACGACGCAGCAAGGGGCAACTGCCGTGCGCATCACCGGAATCAGCACACACGTGGTCGGGACGCCGTGGCGCAACCTGACATACGTCCAGGTGCACACCGACGAGGGGATCACGGGAGTCGGCGAGACCCGGATGCTGGGCCACACCGACGCGCTGATCGGCTACCTGCGGGAGGCCGAGGCCAATCACATTCTGGGCTCCGACCCGTTCGCCGTGGAAGACCTCGTACGCCGGATGAAGTACGGCGACTACGGCCGTGCGGGTGAGATCGTGATGTCCGGCATCGCCGTCGTCGAGATGGCCTGCTGGGACATCAAGGGCAAGGCCCTCGGGGTGCCCGTCTGGCAGCTGCTGGGCGGGAAGGTCACGGACAAGGTCAAGGCCTACGCCAACGGCTGGTACACCACGGAGCGCACCCCGGAGGCGTACCACAAGGCCGCCCAGGGGGTCATGGAGCGCGGGTACAGGGCGCTGAAGATCGACCCCTTCGGCACCGGGCACTTCGAGCTCGACCACGAGCAGAGCCTGTACGCCGTCTCCCTCATCGAGGCCGTGCGCGACGCCATCGGGCCGGACGCCGAGCTGATGCTGGAGATGCACGGGCGGTTCTCGCCGGCGACCGCGGTGCGGCTGGCCAAGGAGCTCGCCCCCTTCAAGCCCGCCTGGCTGGAGGAGCCCTGCCCGCCGGAGAACCTCAAGGCGCTGGAGAAGGTCGCCGCCAAGGTCGACATCCCGGTCGCGACCGGTGAGCGGATCCACGACCGCATCGAGTTCCGTGAGCTGTTCGAGAGCCAGGCCGTGGACATCATCCAGCCGGACGTCGGCCACATCGGCGGCATCTGGGAGACGCGGAAGCTGGCCGCCACCGCCGAGACCCACTACATGCTCGTCGCCCCGCACAACGTGGGCGGGTCGGTGCTGACCGCCGCCTCCCTCCAGGTCGGCTTCACCTCCCCCAACTTCAAGATCCTGGAGCACTTCAACGACTTCGCGGACGCGGAGATCAAGAAGGTGGTCAAGGGGGCGCCCGAGGTCGTGGACGGCTACTTCCACCTCTCGGACGCGCCGGGTCTCGGCGTCGAGCTCGACGTGGACGCGGCCGCGGAGTTCCCGCAGCAGCAGGCCCGCTTCGACCTGTGGGCCGAGGGCTGGGAGCAGCGCAAGCCCAAGGGCAGCAAGTGAGCACCCAGGTCGTCATCGAGGCGCCGGGCGAGCACCGGCTGACCTCGCACGACCCGCGGCAGCCGGGGCCCGGCGAGGCGCTGGTGGCCGTCCACGCGGTCGGCATCTGCGGCAGCGACCGGGAGGTGTACCAGGGCAACCGGCCCGAGGGGTACGTCCGTTACCCGCTCACGCCCGGCCACGAGTGGTCGGGGACCGTGGAGGCGGTCGGCGCCGGGATCCCGGAGACGCTGGTCGGCCGCAAGGTCGTCGGCGAGGGCTTCCGCAACTGCCAGGTGTGCGACCGCTGCCACGCGGGCGAGACCACGCTGTGCACCAGCGGGTACGAGGAGACCGGGTTCACCCAGCCGGGTGCGATGGCCACCACGCTCACCCTGCCGGCGCGGCTGCTGCACGTCCTGCCGGACGACGCCGACCTCACGGCCGCCGCGCTGCTGGAGCCGGCCGCCTGCATCGCGGCCGCCGCGATCAAGGCGAACGCGCTGCCGGGCGAGCGGGTCGCCGTCGTCGGCACCGGGACGCTGGGCATGTTCGCCGTTCAGTTCCTGAAGGCGGGTTCGCCGGCCGAGCTGCTCGTGGTCGGGACCCGACCCGACCGCGCGGAGCTTTCGAAAGCTTTCGGCGCCACCGACTTCCGGACCAGGGACCAGGAGCTCCCCGACGACTTCGACGTCGTCATCGAGACCGCCGGGTCCGCGTCGGCCGCGTGCACGGCCGCCTCGCTGCTGCGGCGCGGCGGACGTCTGGTGCTGACCGGCATTCCCGCGCCGGGCGCCGATGGGCTGGACCCAACGGCCCTAGTGGTACGGCAGTTGGAGGTGTCGACTGTCTTCGGCGCGCCGCCGGACGCCTGGGCCCACACGGTCCGGGTGTTCGGCGCCGGGCTGCTCGATCCCCTGCCCCTGGTCACGCACGAGCTGCCGCTCGATCAGTTCGCGGAGGCCATCGAGCTGGTCGGGTCCGGCGATCCGAAGGTGGGCAAGGTGCTGCTTCGCCCCTAGACCGTGTGCCGGTACGGGGGCGACCTGGCGGCCTCCGTACCGGCGCACACCCAAGCCCCCCATGACTTGAGCCGCGAACCTCGTCCGAAATATCGAACACGAAGGACAGCTTGTGACGACCGACGCTTCCGCCACGGCGGCCCGCCGACCCGGTGAGCAGGTGCTCTCGGCCCTCGGCATGGGCGCGCCCGCCCCCGACCCCGCCGACGCCTCCCCGCACACCTTCCCCGGCGGCGGCAAGTGGCGCACCGAGATCCCCTCGTGCGAGGGCCCCGAAGCGCTGGCCGTCGTCCTGAAGGAGTCCTCGCGCCTGGACGTGCCGATCCACCGGATCAGCCAGGGCAGCGGGGTGTGGATGCTGAGCGACGCCGAGATCACCGAGATGGTCGAGGCGACCGGCGAGCGCGACATCGAACTGTGCCTGTTCACCGGGCCGCGCGGCACCTGGGACATCGGCGGCTCCGTACGGTCCGACTCGCGGGGGGCCGGACTGCGCGCACGCGGCCACGACGCCGTCGCCGGCTGTGTCGAGGACGCCGTCCGCGCCACGGAGTTGGGCGTCAAGTGCCTCCTCGTCGCCGACGAGGGCGTGCTGTGGACGCTGCACCGGGCCCGCGAGGCCGGCATCATCCCGGCCAACACCACCCTGAAGGTCTCGGCGCTGATCGGTCCCGTCAACCCCGCCTCGTACGCGGTGTACGAGCGGCTCGGCGCCGACTCCCTCAACGTGCCCAGCGACCTGACGCTGGATCACCTCACCGAGATCCGGCGGGTCTCCGCCGCTCCCATGGACATGTACATCGAGGCCCCCGACGACCTCGGCGGCTACATCCGGATGTACGAGGTCGCCGAGCTGATCCGGCGTGGCGCACCGCTCTACCTGAAGTTCGGTCTGTCCAAGGCTCCCGGCATCTACCCGTGGGGCACCCACCTGCGGGACGTGACCCTGGACACCGCCCGGGAGCGGGTGCGGCGCGGCCGTCTCGCTCTCGACCTGCTCGCCCGGCACGGTGCGGACGGCGACATGGCGCCGCTCGGCTCCCGGCTGCCCGGACCGCTCAACCGCTTCCCCACCGAAGCCTGACCCCTCTCAACGACGAGAAACCCAAGGATGGATGACCCATGCGCAACCGCAGAGCAGCCCTCACCGCGATAGCCGGAGCCGCGTCCCTCGCCCTCACCCTGTCCGCCTGCGGGCAGAGCAGTTCCGGCGGCAGCAAGGAGAAGGCCGACAGCTCCAAGGGCGGCACGATCGGCATCGCGATGCCGACCAAGTCCTCCGAGCGCTGGATCGCCGACGGCAAGAACGTCGTCAAGAACCTTGAGTCCAAGGGCTACAAGACCAAGCTGGTCTACGGCGAGGACGACCCGGACACCCAGGTCTCGCAGATCGAGAACCTGATCACGCAGGGCGTCAAGGGCCTGATCATCGCGGCCATCGACAACAAGTCCCTGAACAACGTGCTTCAGGAGGCCGCCTCCGCCCACATCCCGGTCATCGCCTACGACCGTCTCATCCTGGGCACCAAGAACGTCGACTACTACGCCTCGTTCGACAACGAGAAGGTCGGCGTGCTGCAGGGCACGTACATCGTGCAGAAGCTCGGCCTGGACAAGGGCAAGAAGGGCCCGTTCAACATCGAGCTGTTCGCCGGTTCGAACGACGACAACAACACCAAGTACTTCTTCAACGGTGCGATGAGCGTGCTCCAGCCGTACATCGACAAGAAGGAGCTGGTGGTCAAGTCCAAGCAGACCGCGCTCAACCAGGTCACCACCCTGCGCTGGGACGGCGCCACCGCCCAGAAGCGCATGGAGGACATCCTCACCTCCACGTACTCCAGCGCCAAGGTCGACGCGGTCCTCTCGCCGTACGACGGCATCTCCATCGGCATCCTCGCCGCGCTGAAGTCGGACGGCTACGGCACCGCCAAGCAGAAGCTGCCGGTCATCACCGGCCAGGACGCCGAGCTCGCCTCGGTGAAGTCGATCATCGCGGGCCAGCAGACGCAGACCGTCTACAAGGACACCCGCAAGCTCGCCGAGGTCGCCGCGACCATGGTCGACGACGTCCTGAACAAGAAGACGCCGCAGGTCAACGACACGAAGACCTACAACAACGGCAGCAAGGTTGTCCCCGCCTACCTGCTGCAGCCGGTGAGCGTCGACAAGACCAACTACGAGGACGTCCTGGTCAAGGGCGGCTACTACACCGACGCCGAACTCAAGTAACCGCCGCCCCCTACTGATTGGAAGGCACGACCATGGCGGGACCCGTCCTGGAAATGCGCTCTATCGTCAAGACCTTTCCCGGTGTCAAGGCGCTGTCGGACGTCACACTGACAGTCCGCCAGGGCGAGGTCCACGCCATCTGCGGAGAGAACGGCGCCGGCAAGTCCACCCTGATGAAGGTGCTCTCCGGTGTCCATCCGCACGGCACCTACGAGGGCGAGATCCTCTTCGAGGGAGAGGTCTGCGAGTTCAAGGACATCCGGGCCAGTGAGGATCACGGCATCGTGATCATCCACCAGGAGCTGGCCCTGGTGCCCTTCCTGTCCATCGCGGAGAACATCTTCCTCGGCAACGAGCACGCCTCGGGCGGGTTCATCGACTGGCGGGAGACGCTCAAGCACGCCAGCGAACTGCTGCGCCGGGTGGGTCTCAGCGACCACCCGGAGACCCGCGTCGCCGACATCGGCGTGGGCAAGCAGCAGCTGGTGGAGATCGCCAAGGCGCTGTCGAAGAAGGTGAAGCTGCTCATCCTGGACGAGCCGACCGCTGCCCTGAACGACGAGGACAGCGGCAAACTCCTGGATCTGATCCTGGAGTTGAAGAACCAGGGCATCACCTCGATCATCATCTCCCACAAGCTGAACGAGATCCGCCGGGTGGCGGACTCGGTGACGATCCTGCGCGACGGGCGGACCATCGAGACGCTCGACGTGAAGGCCGCGGAGACGACCGAGGACCGGATCATCTCCGGCATGGTCGGCCGCGACCTCGACCACCGCTTCCCCGACCGCACTGCGTACGAGGGCGAGCGGGACGCGGCACCCGCGCTGGAGATCCGCAACTGGACGGTGCACCACCCCATCGACCAGGCCCGCAAGGTCGTCGACGACGTGTCGATCAACGTCCGGCGCGGGGAGATCGTGGGCATCGCGGGCCTGATGGGCGCCGGCCGCACCGAGCTCGCGATGAGCGTGTTCGGGCGCACCTACGGCCGGCACGCGGGCGGCACGGTCCTCAAGGACGGCAAGGAGATCCGTACCAAGACCGTCTCGGAGGCGGTCGGGCACGGCATCGCGTACGTCACCGAGGACCGCAAGCACTACGGGCTCAACCTCATCGACACCGTCAACCGGAACATCTCGCTGAGCGCGCTGGCCAAGGTCGCCAAGCGGGGTGTGGTCGACGAGCACGAGGAGCGGCAGGTCGCCGAGGGCTTCCGCAAGTCCATGAACATCAAGGCGCCGACCGTCTTCGAGCCGGTGGGCAAGCTGTCCGGCGGCAACCAGCAGAAGGTCGTCCTCAGCAAGTGGATCTTCGCGGGTCCGGACGTGCTGATCCTGGACGAGCCCACGCGCGGTATCGACGTGGGCGCCAAGTACGAGATCTACACGGTCATCGACCGGCTGGCGGCCGAGGGCAAGGCGGTCGTCTTCATCTCCTCCGAGCTGCCCGAGCTGCTCGGCATGTGCGACCGCATCTACACGATGGCCGCGGGCCGGCTGACCGGCGAGGTGGAGCGGGCCGAGGCCACGCAGGAAGTGCTGATGCGCCAGATGACGAAGGACAAAGAGGTAACCCGATGAGCACGGACGTCACCGACAAGACGCCGGCGGCGGCACCGCCCGGCGGCGGAAGCCCGTCCGGCGGCCGCAACTTCGTGCAGGTGGTCTTCGGCTTCATAGCCCAGAACCGGCGCCAGTACGGCATGCTGATCGCGCTGCTGCTGATCGTCGTGCTCTTCCAGTTCTGGACCGGCGGGGATCTGCTGCTGCCGCGCAACGTCTCGAACCTGGTCCTGCAGAACAGCTACATCCTGATCCTCGCGATCGGCATGATGCTGGTGATCATCGCCGGGCACATCGACCTGTCGGTCGGCTCGCTCACGGCGTTCATCGGGGCCTTCGCGGCCGTCCTGACGGTCAGTCATCATGTGGCGTGGCCCGTGGCGTTGGTGCTGTGCCTGCTGATGGGCGCGGTCGCGGGCAGCATCCAGGGCTTCCTGATCGCCTACGGCGGCATCCCCTCGTTCATCGTGACGCTCGCCGGCATGCTGCTCTTCCGCGGTCTGACGGAGATCCTGCTGAAGGGCCAGACCCTCGGCCCGTTCCCGAACGGTCTGCAGAAGATCGGCAACGGCTTCCTGCCCGCGGTCGGCCCGAACACCAACTACCACAACATCACGCTGCTGCTCGGCATCGTCCTGGCCGCCTCGGTGGTGTGGCAGGCGGTCCGGGCCCGGCGCAGGCAGCAGGAGTTCTCGCTCGACGTACAGCCCAAGGGCCTGTTCTACGGTCTGCTCGCCGCCCAGGTCGGCGCGATCATCTGGCTGACGCTGACCCTCGCCAGCTACAACGGCGCACCGATCGTGCTGATCATCCTCGGTGTCCTGGTGGTCGGTTACGGCTACGTCATGCGCAACTCCGTCTTCGGCCGCCACATCTACGCGATCGGCGGCAACCTGCCGGCGGCCAAGCTGTCCGGCGTGAAGGACAAGAAGGTCACCTTCTATGTCTTCCTGAACATGGGCGTGCTCGCGGCCCTGGCGGGTCTGGTGGTCGCCTCCCGTCTGAACGCGGCGTCTCCGAAGGCGGGACTGAACTTCGAACTCGAGGCCATCGCCTCGTCGTTCATCGGTGGTGCGTCCATGAGCGGCGGTATCGGTACCGTCATCGGCGCGATCATCGGTGGTCTCGTCCTCGGCGTGCTGAACAACGGCATGAATCTCCTCGGCGTCGGCACCGACTGGCAGCAGGTCATCAAGGGCCTGGCCCTGTTGGCCGCGGTCGGTTTCGATGTCTGGAACAAGCGCAAGTCCGGTTCGTAGTCAGCTCGGGCCCCGTCGCAAGGCGGGGCCCCACCCCTTTACGGGAGCCGCAACATGGAACTGAACAGACGCACGGTCATCGCAGGAGCCGCGGCGGCGGGCATCGCCGCGACCACCCTCGGCACAGGCAGCGCCGAGGCCGCCTCGGGAGGCAGGAAGCCGGTGAAGGAGCTCTTCGGCAAGCTCGCCGACGGCACCAAGGTCTACCGCTGGTCGCTGGAGAACGGCGGCACGCGGCTGAGGGTCCTCAACTGGGGCGGTGTCGTCCAGGGCCTGGAGATCCCGGACCGCAAGGGCCACTACGCCAACGTCTCCCTCGGCTTCGACAACATCGACGACTACGTGGCGAAGACCCCGTACTTCGGCGCGCTGATCGGCCGCTACGGCAACCGCATAGCCAAGGGCCAGTTCACCCTGGACGGCAAGAGCTACCAGCTGTCCGTGAACGACGGCGACAACAGCCTGCACGGCGGCAAGCAGGGCTTCGACAAGCACATCTGGGACGTCGAGCCGTTCACCAAGGGCTCCGACGTCGGCCTCCACCTGCACTACACGTCCGTCGACGGCGAGATGGGCTACCCGGGCACGCTCAGGGCGAAGGTGACGTACACCCTCACCAAGCACGGCGACTGGCGCATCGACTACGAGGCCACCACCGACAAGGCCACCGTCGTCAACCTCACCAGCCACGTCTACTGGAACCTCGGCGGCGAGGGCACCGGCACGATCGAGGACCACGAGCTGTCGATCGCCGCGGGCCGGTACACGCCCACCGACTCGGGTCTGATCCCGACCGGTGAGCTGGCGAAGGTGGCCGGCACGCCCTTCGACTTCCGCAAGACCAAGTCGATCGGCCGGGACATCCGCGCCGGCCACGTCCAGCAGGTGCAGGCCAAGGGCTACGACCACAACTGGGTCCTGGACAAGGGCATCACCGCGAAGCCCGAGCACGTCGCGACCCTGCGCGACCCGCGCTCCGGCCGCACCCTGAAGATCGCCACCGACCAGCCGGGCCTGCAGTTCTACTCCGGCAACTTCCTGGACGGCACGCTCACCGGCACCGGCGGCCACACCTACCGCCAGGGTGACGCGCTGTGCCTGGAGACCCAGCACTTCCCGGACGCGCCGAACCACCCGAACTTCCCGTCGACGGTGCTGCGTCCCGGGCAGACGTACCGGACGAGCACCATCCACACCTTCGGCTGCTGATCCGCGTCCGCTGGTGAGAAGGCGGCCTGTGCTGTGCGCACGGGCCGCCTTCCGCGTTGTCCGGACGGTCAGTTGCCGTAGTAGGCGCCCGGGCCGTGCTTGCGGGTGTAGTGGCGGTCGAGCAGATGGCGCGGCGGCGGTGCCGTGGCGGCCAGCGCCATGGTGTGGATCGCCATGTCGGCGACGGCCTCGCAGATGATCGCGTGCTCCACGGACTTGCGGGCACTCGCGCCCCAGGTGAACGGCCCGTGGTTGGCGACCAGCACGCCGGGGACCTCGACGGCCCGCTCGTCGTCGCCGTCGAGCAGGTCGACGATGATCCGGCCGGTGTTGTACTCGTAGTCCTTCGCGCACTGCTCGGGGGTGAGGTCGGGCGTGCACGGGACGGGCCCGTTGAAGGTGTCCGCGTGCGTGGTGCCGAGGACGGGGATGTCCCGGCGGGCCTGGGCGAAGGCCACCGCGTGGGTGGAGTGGGTGTGGGTGACGCCTCCGACGGAGGGGAACGCCAGGTAGAGGCAGCGGTGGGTCTCGGTGTCGGTGGAGGGGCGCAGCCGGCCGTCGACGACGGCCCCGTCGGACAGCCGTACCGTCACCAGGTCGTCCGCTTTGAGCTCCTCGTACGGCACTCCGGACGGCTTGATGACGAAGACCCCCGCCTCCCGGTCGACCCCGCTGACATTGCCCCAGGTCAGGGTCGCGAGGCCGGCCCGTGGGATGGCGAGGTTGGCCTCCAGGACCTCCTGGCGCAGGGCGTCGCGGACATGGGTGCTCATGGCCGGCTCCGGTGGGCGAGGCGGTAGGAGGCGGAGTTCCAGCGGATCTCCTTGGCCAGCTGGTCCGAGGTGGTGTGCTCGTCGATGGTGAGCAGCTCGACGTCGGCCATGGCGGCGTAGTCGGTGAGGGTCTCCAGGTCCACGGCGGAGCTGAGCACGGTGTGGTGCGGGGCGCCGGCCAGCAGCCAGCTCTCGGCCGACTCGGCCAGCGAGGGACGCGGCACCCACACGGCCCGCGCGACCGGCAGATAGGGCAGCGGTTCACTGGCCATGACGTCGACGGTGTTGGCGGTGAGCCGGAAGCGGTCGCCGAGGTCGCACAGGCCGACGACCACGGCCGGGCCGGGCGCCGCGTCGAAGATCAGCCGGACGGGGTCCTCGCGGCCGCCGATGGACAGCGGGTGGATCTCGAGGCGGGGGCGGCCGGCGGCGACGGACGGGCAGACCTCCAGCATGTGGGCGCCGAGGATGCGCGGGGTGCCGGGACCCAGGTGGTAGGTGTAGTCCTCCATGAAGGTGGTGCCGCCGTGCCGGCCGGCACCCATGACCTTCATGGTGCGCAGCAGCGCGGAGGTCTTCCAGTCGCCCTCGGCGCCGAAGCCGTAGCCGTCGGCCATCAGCCGCTGCACGGCCAGTCCGGGCAGCTGCCGCAGGCCGCCGAGGTCCTCGAAGTTGGTGGTGAACGCGGTGAATCCGCCGTCCAGCAGGAAGGCTCGCAGGGCGAGTTCGACCCGGGCCTCGTACACCAGGGAGTCATGGCGGGGGCCGTCGGGACGCAGGATGGGCACCACGTCGTACGACTCCGCGTACTCGGCGGCGAGTTCGGCGGCCGCCTTGTCCTCGACCTCGTCGACGAGCGCGACCAGGTCGTTGACGGCGTAGGTGTTCACGGAGTAGCCGAAGCGCAGCTCCGCCTCGACCTTGTCGCCCTCGGTGACGGCGACGTCGCGCATGTTGTCGCCGAAGCGGGCCAGGCGCAGGGTGCGGGCGGCCTGCCGGCCGGCCGCGGCGCGGGACCAGGCGGCGACACGGGCGATCACCCGGGGCTCGGTGACGTGCCCCGCGACGATCTTGCGGGGTACGCCGAGCCGGGCCTCGATGTGCGCGAACTCCCGGTCGCCGTGGGCGGCCTGGTTGAGGTTCATGAAGTCCATGTCGATGCTCGACCAGGGCAGCGACAGGTTGAACTGGGTGTGCAGGTGCAGCACGGGCCGGTCCAGGACGCCGAGTCCGCCGATCCACATCTTGGCCGGGGAGAAGGTGTGCATCCACACGATCACGCCCGTGCAGGTGTCGGAGGCGTTGGCCTCCTGGCACAGCCGGCGGATGGACTCGGCGTCGGCGAGGACCGGCTTCCACACGATCCGGGCGCGTATCTTCGGCGACTCGTCGAGGATGCCGGCGATCCGGCGGGACTGGTCGGCGACCTGCTTCAGGGTGTCCTCGCCGTAGAGGCTCTGGCTGCCGGTGAGGAACCAGATCTCCTGAGGCCGGCAGGTCTCGTTCGGTGCGGTCATGACGCTTCCCTTCGGGGAGATCGGTTCGTCAGGAGGCTTCGGTGCGGATGCGGCGCAGACGGTGCATGACGTCGTTGGCGCCGCGGCCGAAGTAGTCGTGCAGGGTGCGGTACTCGGCGTAGAGGCGGTCGTAGACCGCCGCCCGGCCGGGGTCGGGAAGGTGGACGCCGCGGTCGGCCTTGCCCATGGCGTGGGCGGCGGCGGTGATGTCGGCGTAGGCGCCCGCGGCGACGGCGGCGTGCAGGGCCGCGCCGAGCGCCGGTCCCTGGGCGGAGGCGATGACGCTCAGCGGGCGGCGGGTGACGTCGGCGTAGATCTGCATCAGCAGGGCGTTCTTGGTCAGCCCGCCCGCGATGATCAGCTCCTTGACCGGAACGCCCGCCGACTCGAAGGCCTCGACGATGGTGCGGGTGCCGAACGCGGTCGCCTCCAGCAGGGCGCGGTAGACGTCCTCGGGGCGGGTGGCCAGCGTCTGGCCCACGACGACGCCGCTGAGGTCGTGGTCGACCAGCACCGAGCGGTTGCCGCTGTGCCAGTCCAGGGCCACCAGCCCGTGTGCGCCGACCTGCTGCCGGGCGGCGAGCGCGGTCAGGTACGCGTGCGGGTCCTGCCCGGCCTCGGCGGCCCGCTCGGCGTAGGCGGCGGGGAAGCCGGTGCGCACGAACCAGGCGAAGATGTCACCGACCCCGCTCTGCCCCGCCTCGTAGCCCCACAGGCCCGGCAGGATGCCGCCGTCGACGATCCCGCACATCCCCGGCACGGTGCCGTACCGGTCGGAGCTCATGACGTGGCAGGTGGAGGTGCCCATGATGGCGACCATCCGGCCCGGCTCCACCGCCGTCGCCGCCGGGGCGGTGACATGCGCGTCGACGTTGCCGACGCAGACGGCGATGCCCTCCGGCAGCCCCGTCCAGGACGCCGCCTCGGCCGTCAGGCCGCCCGCCCGGTCGCCGAGCCGGCCGATGGGCTGGTCCAGCTTGTCGGCGACGAAGCCCGCGAAGTCCGGGTGCAGGGCGGCCAGATACTCGCGGGAGGGATACCGGCCGTCCTGGTACTGGCCCTTGTACCCGGCGGTGCAGGCGTTGCGGACGTACGTGCCGCACAGCCGCCACACGATCCAGTCCGCCGCCTCCAGCCACCGCTCGGTGCGCCGGTAGACCTCCGGGTCCTCCTCCAGCACCTGCAACGCCTTGGCGAACTCCCACTCCGAGGAGATCCTGCCGCCGTACCGCTCCAGCCACGGCTCCTTGCGCTCAGCGGCCAGCGCGTTGATCCGGTCCGCCTGTCCCTGCGCCGCGTGGTGCTTCCACAGCTTGGGATAGGCGTGCGCGCGGCCGGCGAGGCCGGGCAGTTCGCACAGCGGGGTGCCGTCGGCCAGTGCGGGCAGCACCGTGCAGGCGGTGAAGTCCGTGCCGATCCCGATCACCTGCTCCGGCCGCACCCCCGCCGCCGCCAGCGCCCGGGGTACGGCGGTGCGCAGTACGTCGATCCAGTCGGCCGGCACCTGAAGCGCCCAGTTTGCGGGCAGCGGCGTGCCGTCGGGCAGTTCCCGGTCCAGCACGGCGTGCGTGTAGGGGTGTTCCGCCGACGCCAGTTCCGCGCCGTCGCCGACCCGCACCACCACCGCCCGGCCCGACAGCGTGCCGAAGTCGACCCCCACGACGCAGAGTTCGGGCTTCATCAGTCGGCCACCCTTCCAAGTGTTCGATATTTCGATCGGCGTTCGGAAACGTGACGCGAAGCGACGGCATCACCCCTCCATGGTGTCCGCGGGCGCGACCTGCGGGCATAGGCCGTCAGGTCCCGCGTGAAGGGTCGAACGGGGCCGGTGCGGGCGCCGGTTGGCCAACGCCCGGACGCTTCGCAAGGTTTCGACGGGAGTTGAACACGGCCTCCGCCGCCCCCGTATCTAGGTGCGGCCCGTGCTCCCCCGCGCGGGCCACCCAAAGACGACGGGCCCGATCCTCCCCAGCGGGTCCGCCCCATACGGAGGTTCCATGGCCGACAACGTCACCTCGTTGTTCCGCAGCACCGCGGCCCACAGTCCGTCGATGGCTGCGTTGGCGCGGGAGGGCGGCGACGGTGCCGGTCCGATCGACTTCTGTATCCCCTGCAATCCGTACTTCCCCACCCCGGCCATGTTCGAGGAGATGGCGGCCCGCCTCCGCGACATCCTCACGTACTACCCGAGCGGCGCCGACACGATCACCGCCGAGTTGTGCGACCTGCTGCAGCTGCCGCCGCAGTGCGTGGCCATGGGCAACGGCTCGACCGAGCTGATCACCTGGATCGACCACCTGCTGGTCCGCGAGTCCCTCGCCATCCCCGTCCCCACCTTCGGCCGCTGGACCGACCAGCCGATGGAGACCGGCAAGCGGGTCGACATGTTCCCGCTGCAGGAGTCCAGCGGCTTCGCCCTGGACCTGGCCCAGTACGCCGAGTTCATCCGCAAGCGCGGCACCCGGGTCGCGGTGGTCTGCAACCCGAACAACCCCGACGGCGGCTATCTGCACAAGCAGTCGCTCGTGCAGTTCATGGACGCGATGGCCGACCTGGACCTGGTCGTCGTCGACGAGTCCTTCCTCGAGTTCGCGGACGCCGAGGCCGAGCCGTCGGTCGTGCAGGAGGCGATGATCCGCCCGAACGTGGTCGTGCTGCGCAGCCTCGGCAAGAACTTCGGCCTGCACGGCATACGGTTCGGCTACCTGGTCGCCAACCCCGCCCTGGCGGGCAAGGTCCGCTCGATGCTGCCCAAGTGGAACCTCAACTCCTTCGCCGAGCACGTGGTGTTCATGCTGAAGGAGCACGGCGCGGAGTACGCGCAGAGCCTGCAGCAGGTGCGCCGGGACCGCCTCGACATGGCCGGCCAGCTCTCCGCGCTGCCCGGTCTGACGGTCTACCCCTCCCAGGGCAACTTCCTCTTCGTACGCCTTCCCGTGGGCGCCGAAGGCACCGTCGTCCGGGACCGGATGCTCACCGAGCACCGCATCCTGGTCCGCGAGTGCGGCAACAAGATCGGTTCTTCCAGCCGCTTCCTGCGGCTCGTGGTGCGCCCCCAGACGGACGTGCGTCGCCTGGTGTCCGGCATGGAACAGGTGCTCTACGGGACCAGGAGGGGAGCCGCCGTGCCCGAGCTGGGCGCCGGGACCAGCTACAGCTCGGGTACGGCGGCCGTGGACCGGCTGGTCAGCGAGACCAACGGGGCCGGTCTGCCGCTCGCCGCGCAGGCCTTCGCCGGGGGCGGGGGCGGGGGTGGCGTCGGGATGCCGATGCCGGTGCCCGCGGCGGCTCAGGCGGGGCCGCAGCCGGTGCCGGCTCCCCTGCAGGCGCCGCCTCCCCTGCAGACACCCGCGCCGATGCCTGCGCCTGTGCCTGCGCCTGCTCCCATGCCGATGTCCGCCCCGGCGCCGATGCCGACTCCTGCTCCGATGCCGGCGCCCGCGCCCATGCCTGCGGCGGCACCGATGACGCCGGCCGCCGCCATGCCCGGGCCCACGCCGCCGGGGGTGCCGGCCCGGGGTGGGCTCACGGCCGCGCAGGTGCGGGGGACCACCGGGCCGGGGCTGACCCCGGCTCCCGCCACGGGGTGGCCGAACGCGCAGAGCTGGCCGAACGCGGCGGGGATGGGGCAGGCCGGGTAGTCGCCGTCGGGGTCCGGTGCGTGGCCGGGTGCGGGTCCGTTGTGGCTGGCCGCGCAGTTCCCCGCGCCCCTTTCGGGGCGCTACACGCGCTCGGCGTGGAGAAGCGATGCTTGCAGAGGGAGGTCGTGGGAGGTCCTCAGGGTGAAGCCCGCCTCCGACAAGAGGTGTCGGTAGTGGGCTTCCGTGCGTTCTCGGCCACCCACGTTGCACAGCATGTGGACGTCCCAGGCCACGGCTGTCGACCACGCTCCCTCCCGCTCGGGCAGCAGGCGTTCCACGACCAGGAGCCGGCTGCCGGGGCGCATGGCCCGCGCGCACCGGCGCAGGATCGTCAGGCAGCGGTCGTCGTCCCAGTCGTGCAGGACGCGGGACAACAGGTAGACGTCGCCGCCGTCCGGCACGGACGCGGTGAAGTCGCCGGTGACGAAGGTGCAGCGCCCGTCGAGTCCCTGTGCGGCCAGGTGCGTTCGCGCCGCCTCCAGCGCCTCCGGCCGCTCCAGGAGTACGCCCTCCACGTGACCGTGCGCGCGCAGCACGCGGGCGAGCAGCGCGCCGTTGCCGCCGCCGACGTCGATCACGCGCCGTACGCCGGAGAAGTCGGCCAGGTGGGGCACCGGCGTGAACATCTCGGCGCTCGCCGCCATCGCCCGGTGGAAGAGCGCGCCGAGCCGGGGGCGCTCGGCGAAGTAGGGGAAGTGGTGCTGTCCGTGGCGGTGGGCGAAAGCTTCCTGCCCGGTGCGGACGGAGTGCGCGAGGCCCGCGAAGGAGTCGTAGAACGGGCCGCCGTAGAGCAGCGCGAGCGGATGCAGGGAGAACTCGCCGCCGGTGCGCAGGGGGCGGCCGGTCTCGGTGAGGTGGTAGGTGCCGTCGGCGGAGGTCAGCAGGCCGAGCGTGGTGAGGTAGCGCAGCAGCCGGCGCAGTGCGTCGGGGTCGGCGCCGGTGAGGTGGGCGAGGGCCTCGGCGGTGCGGCCCGGATGGTCGGCGAGGTGGTCGGCGAGGCGCAGTTCGGCCATGGCGGCGACGGCCTGGGTGGCCCAGGCGCCGGTCATCACACCCAGGAGCGCGGTGGCGGGGTCGGGGAGCGGCTCGTGGCGTCCGGGCAGACGCAGTTCGAAGCGGCGGTGCTGCGCGGTGCGGAAGTACAGGACGGTCACGTCCTCGTGGCCGTTGTAGCCGCCGCCGTCCGGGGCGGCGCCGCCCCGCTCCGTCAGGAGCGTGCGCAGCCCGGCGGGGACCACGGCGCCCGGTGAGGTCACCGCGAACGCGGCGTGCGCCTCGTGCTCGGCGGCGCGTTCGGCGGCGGCGACCGCCTCCAGCGCGGAGCCCGGCGGCACGGGCAGCGCGAAGATCTCCACGCTCCGTCCCTCGACGGCGACATGGACGATGCCGACGGGGCTGTCGCCGAGGACCGCGCCGTGCCGCCGGGCCAGCCGGTCGCGGACGACCACGCTCGGGGTGACGGCGCCGGGGCGCAGCCCGCAGCGGCGCAGTTCCTCGCACAGCCCGTCGAGGGAGTCGGGGAAGACGAGGACGGCGGTGTGGTCGAAGACGAGGTGCCGGGAGACGTCGTCCCGCTCCTCGGGGGTCAGGCCGGGCAGCAGCTCGGCCAGGACCTGGTGGGTGTCGTGGCCGGCGACGTAGGAGACGGCGCGGTGGATCCGCGTCAGGTCGGTCTCGGTCAGACACGCCTGTACGACGGGGAGGTTCATGGAGGTTCCCGTGGGTCAGATGCCGGTGTAGTTCTCGGCGAAGAAGTCCTGGTGGGCGCGGGAGGTGCGCAGGCTGTCCAGGCGGGCGTACTGCAGCTCGCGGCCGTACCGGGCCTCGGCGTCGTCGCCGGCCGGTCCGTGCAGCAGGCCGCTCATCCAGTGCGAGAACTCGTGCGCCCGCCAGACGCGGGGCAGGCACTCGGCGGCGTATCCGGCGAGGCCGTCCGCGTCGCCGGCCAGCGCCCGTTCCAGGGCGAGGGCCAGCCGCTCGGCCTGGAGTACGGCGAGGTTGGCGCCCTTGGCGGCCGACGGGCTGATGAGACCGGCCGCGTCACCGGCGAGCCACAGGCGCCCGGCGCCCGGGGTCTGCAGCACGTCGGAGCGCAGGTCGACGACCGCCTTGTCGATGACGGCGCCCTCGCGCAGCGGCCCGAACTCGGCGGTCCGCATGCGGGTCGCCAGCTCGGCCCAGACGCGGTCCTCGCTCCAGTCGGCGGGATCGGTTCCGCGCGGGCACTGGAGGTAGTAGCGGGTGACGGACTCGGTGCGCGCCATGTGACCGGCGAACCCCCGCTCGTGCAGGGCGTATCCGACGGCCGCCATGCTCGGCGGGGCCTCGGCCAGCACCGCCAGCCAGGAGACGCCGTGGTCCCGGCGGGCCGTGCGCACGCCCCGGGCGGCCAGCGCCGCCCGGCCGACCCCGCGGTGCCCGTCGCAGCCGGCGACGTAGCGGCCCGTCACGTCCTCGCCGCCGCGCACCCGGACCCTGCCGTCCTCGATCTGCTCGACCTCGGCGTCGAAGCGGAGGTCGCCGCCGCGGCGCAGGTACTCGGCGATCAGGTCCCGCACCAGCTCCTGCTGGGGGTGGACGGTGTGCACCTCGCGCCTGCCCAGCCGCCCGTAGTCGAGGGTGAACTCCCCCCGCTCGCTGCGGAAGAGGCAGGTGCCGTGCGCCCTGCCCCGGGCCGAGACCCCGGCCGCCAGACCGTGCTCGGTCAGGACGCGTACGGAGTGGGCGGCCAGGAACCCGGCCCTGGCCCGCCCCTCCACCGCCGCCCGTCCGCGCCGTTCCAGGATCACGCAGTCGACGCCCCGGTCCAGCAGCAGATTGCCCAGCACCAGGCCCGCCGGACCGGCCCCGACGATCACCACACCGACCTGTGCGCCCGGGTCGAACCGTTTCCCCATACCCGCCTCTGAAGTTGTCCTTTCGGCCAAGGAGTTTCATATCACCTTGATCTTCACCGAAAGATCACAAAGCGGGGTGATTAGCCCGTACGGATGGACGAGCGGCTTCCGGCCACGCCGTCGGTTTGCGCGTCATCGGTCCCCGTAGTCACGGGAGTTGGCGGAAATCGCACAGGTGAACGCTTATGCTCCCCACCATGACCGAACCCGTCAGACCCGACAGCCGGGCTCCCCGGCTCCTCGCCCGCCTCACGCAGGGCGCGATACCTCTGACCGCCGCCGCGGAGGTGTTCCGGGCCGCGACCGTCCATGCACACCACCTGCATCCCGCGAGCACCTCGGCCCACCGGTCGGCGTTCGCGTCGATGCTGCTGGTGTACGCGGCGACGGTCGCGGCCGTGCTCTTCCTGGTGTGGTTCGGCCGCTGCCGGAAGAACGCCCGCCTGATCTCGCCCGACGCCGCGCTGGGGTCGGACGGCTGGGCCGTCGCGGCATGGCTGGTCCCGGTGGCCAACCTGTGGTTCCCCCGCGGACTGCTGCTCGGGACCCTGCGGGCCAGCGGCCCCGCCGCGGACGGGAGGCGTGACGATCTCCTGGTGAACGCCTGGTGGGCGGCCTGGACCGGACACGCACTCCTCGCCGTGGTGGCGCAGTCCGGAACCTCGCTGCCTCTCCTGGTGCTCTCCGAGACCCTGTTCGTCGCCGCGGCCGGTCTCATCGTCGTCCTGATCCAGCGGGTCACCACTCGTCAGGACACCGCCCTGGCCGCCCTCCGGCCGGCGGCGCCCGCGGCAGCCTGAGGCCGGCGCTCAGGCGCCGGTCGCCGCGGCCAGGGAGCGCCACCCGGGCACATCGACCTCGGCGCGCACGGTCTTTCCGGGCGTCCGGTGGTCCAGGACCTCCCAGCGGTCGGCGAGCGCGTCGACCAGGACGAGACCGCGCCCGCGCTCGTCAAGAGGATCGGGAGCCCGTACGGCGTCCGGGGCGGGCGGTCTCGACTCGCCCCGTGTGTCGGTGACCTCGACGCGGACGCTGCCGGTGACGAGCGAGAGCCGCAGCTCGAAGTCCCGCCCCGGCACCCGGCCGTGGACGACGGCGTTGGCGGCGAGTTCGGCGACGATCGCGGCGACGGCGTCGGAGGGCGGGGTGCCGTGCGGGATGCCCCAGGCGTGCAGTTGGGCGACGGCGAGGTGCCGGGCCAGCCGGGCTCCTCGCGGGGTGGAGCTGAGGCGCTGGGTGAACGTACGTACGGTAACCGGGCATTGGGGAGCGGGGCGTGCGGTCATGACCCCCATCTGACCGGCCCGCACCCGTCTTCACCAGGCCGGGCGCGCGTACGCCGCCGCAGCGTACGCGGTCACACACTGGACAGTACTCGTGACGGGCCGTGACCATGGGCGCGGGAGGTGACCGACTGTGGTCGATGGTGGCGGTGAGCCGGAGTCGTCGGACAGCATGCGGACGTTCGGGGCGGTGCATCAGGCCCTGCGGGAGCACGCGGGGATGAGCAGGGAGGAGTACGCCGATCTCGTCCGGTTCTCCAAACACACGGTGGCGTCCGTGGAGTTGGGACGCCGGATGCCCGACACGGCGTTCGTGGAACGGGCGGAGGAGCTGCTGGGCAACACGGGCGCACTCCGGAAAGCACTGCCCACACTGGCCCGCCAGCCGGGGCTGGCGGCCTGGTTTCGGCGGTGGGCGCGGCTGGAGCAGCTGGCGATCAGTTTGTACACGTACGAAGGCCGCATGATTCCGGGGCTGTTGCAGACACAGGCGTACGCCAGGGCCCTGTTCGACGGCCAGTTGCCACCGCTGGACGACGTCCAGATCGAGGAGCGGTGGTCCGCGCGAGCCGAGCGGCAGCGGCTGCTGCGCGAGCGGCCGAACACGGCGTACAGCTTCATCCTGGAAGAGCACCTCTTCCTCCGGCGCACGGGCGGAGTCGAGGTCACGCGTGAACTCATCGACCACCTGCTGGAGATCGGGCAGTTGCGGAACGTCGAGATCCAGCTCATGCCGCTGACGCACGGCACGCATGCCGGTCTGGCGGGGCCCGTGCAGCTGCTCGAGACACCTGAGAACCGGTGGTTCGCCTACAACGAAGGTCAGCGTGGCGGGTTGTTCATCAGCGACCCGAAAGAGATCAGCGTGCTCCAGAGGCGGTATGCCAGGATGCGTTCGCAGGCTCTCACCCCCGAAGACTCCGTGAGCCTGTTGAAGCGGATGCGAGGAGCGCTATGAGCAGCGACGAACTGCACTGGTTCACGTCGAGCCACAGCAGCAGCGGCGACGGCGACTGCGTCGAGGTCGCCCTCACCCCCGGCACCGTCCACGTCCGTGACTCCAAGGACCGGCAGGGCGGCCGGCTCGCGCTCTCGCCGGAGTCCTGGACGGACTTCCTGGCGCACGCCCGCCGGCAGGGCTGACCCGTCTCCGCACCGGCAGGGGTGGCCCGCACCGGGGGCCACCCCCTTTCCGCGCCGGACTTCCGCCGGCTCAGGACGCCGGGCACTCCTTCCACGCCATGTGGTACACGGTGCTGATGTCCCCGTCGGTCGAGTCCATCGTCATGAAGCTGACCTTGCCCGGGTTCGCGGTCCCGGCGTTCACTCTCAGCTCGGTGTTGATGTTGAAGTTGCGCTGGACCCCGCAGGGCGCCCAGACCAGCTGGGCCCAGTCGGTGGAGTCGGTCGCCTGCCAGTCGTCGTTGTACGAGCCGCTGAACGGGTGGGTCTTGGGCACGGTGTTCGAGGAGCCCTGGAAGTAGTACGACGCCCGCTGCGTGGCGCTCGCCCCCGGCTGGAGCGAGAGGAAGCCGCGGTAGTCGGCGCTGGCGACGGCGTAGGTGAAGCCCTGCGGGACGTGCACGATCAGGTTGAGCTGGCAGTTCTTGCGGAAGGCCGTGGGGTCGGAGTTGCCGCCGGCCTGCGCGAGGTACTGGCTGTAGGTCACCGTGAAGGCCGTGTTGTCGGGGGCGACGGCGACGGCCGCCGTGCCCGCGGGGCAGCCGGAGCCGTTCACGGTCGCGACGTCGATGACGATCTTGTCCGGGGGCGGGTTGTCGAAGACGCCCGAGTGCGGGTTCGCGGGTATCGCGGTGGTGAGGAGAGCGGCTACGGCGCCGCCCAGCAGGAGTCCGCCAGACATGGGTCTCTCCGGATTCTGTGAGTGGGGGGTGGCACGCCCCGGCCCCCCGGAAAGCTCGGAGAACTCTCTGGAGAAACAGTGAGGTTTCTGTGAAGGCCGGAGGCGCTCCGCATCGTAGAAAGCCGCGGCGGCGGTGGTCAGGGCGAACTCCGGCCATTCACATGCGCGGATTTCACACCGCTCGGGCGCCGACCGGCTCCGGCTCCGTTGCGGGTTCGGTCCGGATGTCCCGCTCCCGGCGATGGGCGCGCACCGAGTGCGTCAGGGCGGCGGCCCACAGGCCGTGGAGGACGACGTACACGACCGCGCGGACCGTGCCGGGGACGTGGAACCAGTCGGTGAGCAGGGTGCGGGCGTTGAGCACCACGATCAGGCCGCCCACGGTGGAGCCGAGGACGCGCGGAGCGACGAAGCGGGCCAGCCAGGCGGCGACCGGGGCGATGACCGTGCCGCCGACGAGGAACGCGAGCACCCAGGACCAGTTCACGCCCTGCGAGCCGAGCGAGAACAGGAAGCCCAGGCTCGCGGCGACGGCCACCAGCGCCTTGCTCGCGTCGACCGAGCCGACCACCTTGCGCGGCTCCAGACGCCCACTGGCCAGCAGCGCGGGCGTGCCGATCAGCCCCCAGCCGCCCCCGCCGGTGGCGCCGAGGAACCCGGCGGCCAGCCCGACCGGCACCAGGAACCGCTTGCCCGGCGGCCGGCCCGTACTCCCCCGCGGGACGCCGCGCACGGTGAAGCGCCAGGTGACGAAGAGGCCGAGGACGAGCAGGATCACCGCCATCACCGGTTCGGCGAGCGCCGTGGACAGGTGGGACAGCACGGTCGCCCCGGCGAAGGCGCCCACGGCGCCGGGAACGCCGATCCGGGTCACGACCTGCCAGTCGACGTTGCCGAAGCGGGCGTGCGAGGCGCCGGAGACCAGTCCGGTGCCGATCTGCGCGAAGTGCACGACGGCCGAGGCGGCGGCCGGGGTGGTGCCCAGGGCGAGCAGCAGCACCGTGGAGATCACGCCGTGCGCCATGCCGAGGCTGCCGTCCACCAGCTGGGCGCCCAGGCCCGCGAGGGCGAGCAGGATCAGCGTGCGCATGTGTCGGTCCCGTCCTGTTGCCAGTAAACGGGACGGAACCCTAGGACCTCGACCTGAGGACAGCCTGAGAGCGCGCCGCGGCTACGGGTTCTCCCATGCCGCCGGCTCCGCCGCCAGGTCCCGCACCTGCTCGGGCAGGGCGCCGGCCGCGAGGTCGGCGATCGTGACGCCTTCGAGGATGCGGCGGACGTTGGCGCGCAGCGCGATCCACAGGGGCAGCAGGGGCTGGGCGGAGCCGGTGTACTCCAGGCCGGTGGGGCGTTCGCCGCGCACGGACACGATCGGTCCGTCCACGGCCCGGATGACGTCGGCGACGGTGATCTCCCGGGCCTCGCGCGCCAGCCGGTAGCCGCCGCCTCCGCCGCGCCGGCTGTCGACGATGCCGCCGCGCCGCAGGTCGCCGAGGATGCCCTCCAGGAACTTGTGCGGGATCTCCTGCACCGCGGCGATGGCTTCCGCCTTCACCGGTCCGCCGTCCTGCCGAACGGCGACCTCAAGAACCGCCCGTACCGCGTAATCCGCTCGTGCCGAGATCCTCATACGACCATTGTGGCCGGTCCCGCGTACACAATGAGCCCGCACGCGCCGCCCACCGACCGGCACGACGGGAGGCTCCCATGGGGCTCAGCAGACGTACCTTCAGCACTCTCGCCGGAACCACCGCACTGGGGTTGGCCCTCGGCGGCAGCGGCGCGGCGAACTGCGCCTACGCCGCCCCGACGGCACCGACCGGACCCGCGCCCGCGCCGCCCGCCGCGGACGGCCGGCACCACACCGTCGGCTTCGACCGCTACTCGCTCGTCGTCGACGGCCGGCGGCTGGTGGTCTGGTCGGGCGAGATGCACCCCTTCCGGCTGCCGAGCCCCTCCCTGTGGCGGGACGTCCTGCAGAAGATGCGCGCCCACGGCTACAACGCCGTCAGCGTCTACGTGTCGTGGAACTACCACTCCCCCGCCCCCGGCAGCTACGACTTCACCGGCATCCGCGACCTGGACCTGTTCCTGCGCACGGCCGCCGAGACCGGCCTCTACGTCATCCTGCGCCCCGGCCCGTACATCAACGCCGAGATCGACGGCGGCGGCTTCCCCGGCTGGCTGACCGCCGCCAGGGGCACGGCACGCACCGCCGACCCGGCGTACCTCGCGCACGTCGACGAGTGGCTCACCCACGTGAACGCGATCGCGTCCCGCCACCTGTACACCGACGGCGGCGGCACGATCCTGCTCTACCAGATCGAGAACGAGTACGACGCCCACGTCACCGAGGCGACGGGCCGCGACTACATGGCCCACCTGTACGGCAAGGTGCGGGCCGACGGCATCGACGTCCCGCTGTTCCACAACGACAAGGGCAGGAACGGCTACTGGATCCCCGGCTCCTTCGACACCCGCGGTGAGGGCGGGGGTTGGCTCTACGGCTTCGACGGATACCCCTCGCCCACCCAGACGCCGCCGGACTGGGGGCACTTCGGGGTCGGCGGAACGAAGGGCGGGGCCACGGCGAGCCCGCGGACGCCCGGGTTCATGCCCGAGTTCGGGGGCGGCTGGTTCGACCCGTGGGGCGGGGTCTGGTTCGGCCGCAAGGGGTACGCGGAGTCGCGGCGGCAGCGGGACGCCGCGTACGAACGGCGCTTCTACCTCACCAACCTCGCCAACGGCATCACCCTGCACAACGTCTACATGACCTACGGCGGCACCTCATGGGGCTGGCTGCCGGCGCCGGTCGTCTACACCTCGTACGACTACGGCGCCGCACTCGACGAGGGGCGGCAGCCCACCGCCAAGCTCGTCCCGATGCACCAGCTCGGCCATCTGCTGCACCACGTACCGGACTTCGCCAAGCTGGACCGGGCCGCCGACGTGGAGGCGGCCGGTCTGCGGGTGTACCACCTGACCAATCCGGACACCGGGGCGCACGTGTACGTGGCGCGCAACGACGGTGCGCGTGCGATGACTTCGTCCGTGCCGGGCCTCGGCGGGCTGCCGGTCACCGTCCCGGCGAAGGACGCCCGCCTCCTCGTCGCCGGGATGGTCCTGGGCCGGCGGAAGGTGCGCTGCTCCACCGCGCAGCCGATGCTCTCCCTCACCGCGGGACACCAGGACATCGCCGTGTTCACCGGACGCCCGGGCGAGGCGACGGTGACCGTGCTGGAGTACCCGCAGCGGCCCGCGGTGACGGTGCTGGAGGGCGGCGCGGCCCACACCTACACGGACGGACTGCTGCGCGTCGAGGCCAGGCTCGACGGCCTGACCCGGGTGCTGGTCTCCGGCGACGGGACCGGCAACCCGCTGCTGCTGCTCCTGGCCGACGACGACACCTCGCTGCGGCTGTTCCCCCACGACACCCCGTCCGGGCCGGTGCTGGCGCACGGTCCCGCCCTGGTGCGGACGGCGGCCGTGAAGGGGAGGGCCCTCCGGCTCACCGGGGACACGGTGGCGGCCGCCGCACTGGAGGTGTGGGGGCCGCGCGGCATCACCGAACTCTCCTGGAACGGGCGGGACTTGGCGGTCGAGGCCACACCGTCCGGAAGTCTGCGGACCGCACGGCCGCTGCCCGGCGTCGGGAAGGTCTCGCTGCCCGCGCTGCGCGGGGGCTGGCGGCGCAGGACCGAGAACCCCGAGTCGGTGCCCGGCTACGACGACTCCGCCTGGAAGCGCGCCGACCGCACGACGTCGTACAGCACCACGCCCGTCCCCGCCGGGCAGCCCGTCCTCTTCGCCGACGACTACGGCTTCCACTACGGCGACGTCTGGTACCGCGGCCACTTCACCGACGCCCGCGGCGCGCGAACGGTGTCCCTCGCCTACAGCACGGGCACGCAGGGCCTGCTGATGGCCTGGCTGGACGGGCGGCCGCTGGGCACCCACCGCATGCCCGTGCCGGACAACAGCACCGTGCGCAAGGGGACATGGACGGACACGGCGGTGTTCTCCGTACCGGCGGAGGCGCGTACGGCGGGCCCGCACGTGCTGTCCGTGCTCGTCCGCCGGATGCAGCACGACCAGGACGGCAAGGCGCAGGACACCCACAAGGCGGCCCGCGGGCTGACCGCGGTCACCTTCGACGGGGCGGCGCCGCGGGTGAGTTGGCGCATCCAGGGCGAGAAGGCGCCGGACGCGAAGCGCGGGCCGCAGAACACCGGCGGGCTGTACGGCGAGCGGCACGGCTGGCACCTGCCGGAGTACGCCGACGGGAGCTGGCCGGCCGCCTCGCTGCCCCGCGCGGACCGGCGGCAGGGCGTGACCTGGTACCGGACGTCCTTCCGGCTGGCGGTCGACCCCGGCATCGACGCGTCCGTCGGGCTCGTCCTCGACGACGACCCGGCCCGCGCCTACCGCGTCCAGATCTTCCTCAACGGCTGGAACATGGGCCAGTACATCAACGACGTGGGCCCGCAGCACACCTTCGTCCTGCCGAACGGGATTCTGCGCACACGAGGTTCCAACACACTCGCTCTCGCCGTACTGTCCGACGGAACCACACCGTCGGGGCCGTCGGACGTACGGCTGACGCTCCTGGGGGCGGCGGCGGGCGGGGTTCCGGTGCTGCCGGTCTGACCGCGCGGACCGGACCTGTGACGGTCAGGCCAGCCGGATCATGTTCCAGGACAGCGGCTCCAGTACGGCGGTGAGGGTGCCGTCCCGGACCTCGGTGCCCTCGACGGCGTGCGGGACGACCCGCTCGGGCTCCGTGAGGGTGTTGCGGGCGTCCGGGTCGGCGTCGGCGAGGACGCTGTGCTCGGCCACGGACGTCAGGTCGAGTCCGTTCAGGGCCACTTCGAGGGGCAGCGCCTCGGTCCGGGAGCGGTTGACGGCGAAGACGGTGACGGTGCCGTCCGCGGCCCGCACCGCGGTGGCGTGCAGCAGATCGGCCTCGCCGTACCTGCTCGTCTCGTACGTCGGTGACTGCACGCGCACGTCGAGGACCTCGCCGCGGCCGTGCCGGGCGGCCTGGGCGAAGGGGAAGAAGGTCGTCTGCCGCCAGGCCGGGCCGCCGGGCTCGGTCATGATCGGGGCGATGACGTTGACGAGCTGGGCGAGGCAGGCGACGGTGACGCGGTCGGCGTGCCGCAGCAGGGCGATGAGGAGCGAGCCGAAGACGACCGCGTCCAGGACGCTGTAGTTGTCCTCCAGCAGACGGGGGGCCTCGGCCCAGTCCCGCGCCGAGGAGTTCTCGATCTCGTGCCACCTGGAGGTGTACCAGACGTTCCACTCGTCGAAGGAGAGGTTGATCTTCTTGGGGGACTTCAGTCTGGCGCCGACGTGGTCACAGGTGGCGACCACGTTCTCGATGAAGGACTCCATGTCGACGGCGGAGGCCAGGAAGGAGTCGAGGTCGCCGTCCTGGGGCTCGTAGTAGGCGTGCAGGGAGATGTAGTCGACCAGGTCGTACGTCTCCTCCAGGACCGTCGCCTCCCACTCGGCGAAGGTCGGCATGGACTGGCTGGACGAACCGCAGGCGACCAGTTCCACGGACGGGTCCATCTGCCGCATGGCACGCGCGGTCTCGGCGGCCAGGCGGCCGTACTCGCGGGCCGTCTTGTGTCCGGTCTGCCAGGGGCCGTCCATCTCGTTGCCCAGACACCAGACCTTGATGCCGAAGGGGTCCTTGTCGCCGTGGGCGGCGCGCAGGTCCGACAGGGCGGTGCCGGAGGGGTGGTTGGCGTACTCCTGGAGCTCCAGGGCCTCCGCCACGCCCCGCGTGCCGAGGTTGATCGCCATCATCGGCTCGGCCTGCGGGCCGACCTTCTTCAGGAAGGCGATGTACTCGGCGAGTCCGAAGCGGTTGGTCTCCGTGGACCGCCAGGCGAGGTCGAGGCGGCGGGGGCGGTCCTCGGCGGGGCCGACGGAGTCCTCCCACTTGTATCCGGAGACGAAGTTGCCGCCGGGGTAGCGGACGGCGGTGACGCCGAGTTCGCGGACGAGGTCGAGGACGTCCTGGCGGAGGCCCTCGGCGTCGGCCGTGGGGTGGGTCGGCTCGAAGATGCCGGTGTAGACGCAGCGGCCGAGGTGCTCGACGAAGGAGCCGAACAGACGGGGGTTGACCTCGCCGACGGTGAAGGCGGGGTCGAGGGTGAAGCGGGCGGTGTGCATGTGCGCCTTTCGGGGTGGCTGGTGCGTGGTGCGTCGGCGGCTGCGGGGGCTGTTCGGTCGCGTTCGACATGTCGACCTACGCTCGTGACTTCGAACGGGACCGTAAAGAGGAAGCGCTTGCCCGTCAATGGTTCGGGCACGCTTTTCCGGCCAGACGGGGCCGTTCATGGTTGAACCACCGGCGTAGTCTCGAACGGCCTGCTCGGCGGCGAGAGGGGAAGCGATGGACATCGCGGGCGTGCGGAGGACGGCTGCCCGGGTCGCCGGGAGGCTGCGCCGCTCGCCGAGAGCCTCCGGGATGCGGGAGCTGGCGGAGGGGCTGCACGCCGCCCTGCGGGTCAGGACGCGGCCGCCGGTCGGCGCGCGGGAGCTGTGCCGGGCCCTGTGCGAGGAGATGAGCGCGCGGCGCGGCGGACGGCCCGTCCAGCTGCGGTTCGAGCGGTTCCCGGACGAGATCGAGGTGACCGGGCTGTGGGTGGGCTTCCAGGACTTCGACCTCGTCATCGTCGAGGAGCGGGCCGAGGGCGCCCAGCAACTGGTCATTCTCGGCCACGAGTTGTGGCATCTGCATGTCGGGCACAGCCATCACCACACGGCCGGGACCGCACTGGCCGGGGAACGCGAGTGGAGCGGTGCGGCGCTGTCGGTGGCGGCTCGTGACGGTTCGCGCGCGGCCGAGGAGGCGGAGGCCGACGCCTTCGGTCGCCGCCTCGCCGCCACGCTGCGGCCCCTCCTGCCGGGCGGGGACCCCCGGCGCCGCCCGCCCGGACCCGGGGAGCGGGACCGGGCGGCCGTACCGCGTGCCGCCCGGCCGCCCCTCTGGACGCTCAGCCCGCGAACGCCGGCTGGGGCAGGCCCTTCCCCGCGCCGGGGACGACCAGCAGGGAGCCCGCCACCGGGTGGGGTGACGTGAGGCCCACGCGGGCGGTCGTGATGTACAGGTCCGTCAGCTCCGGGCCGCCGAAGGCACAGGCGGTGACGCGGGGCGTGGGCAGCTCGATCACGCGCTCCAGCTCGCCGTCGGGCGTGTAGCGGCGTACCGCGGCGCCGTCCCACAGGGCCACCCACACACAGCCGTCGGCGTCCACCGTCAGCCCGTCGGGGAAGCCGGCGTCCTCCTCGATCTGCGCGAAGCGGCGCCGGTCGGTGATCCGGCCGTTGTCGTGGTGGAAGACGTCGACCTGCCGGGTCGGCGAGTCGATGTAGTACATCAGGCGCCCGTCGGGGCTCCAGCCGGTGCCGTTGCTCACGGCCACGTCGCCGAGGACGACCTCGGCCGAGCCGTCCCCGGTGATCCGGGAGAGCGTGCCGCCGCCGGGGGCCTCGTCGTAGCGCATGGTGCCGGCCCACAGGGAGCCGTCGGGGGCGACGGCGGCGTCGTTGCCGCGGCGGCCGGGGACCGGCTCGCGGTGCAGCCAGCGGAAGGCGCCGTCCGGGTCGACGAGCCCGACGCCGTCCCGGAGGTTGAGCACCAGCCCGCCGCCGGCCCGCGGCTTGGCCGCGCCGACGTGCTGGTCGGTGACGCGGACCGTGCGCCGGCCGGTGACCGGGTCGTACGTGTGCACGCGCGCGCCCAGGATGTCGATCCAGATCAGCCGCCCGGCGCCGGCGTCCCAGGTCGGGCCCTCGCCCAGGGTCGCCTCGGCGCGCACCGCCACCTCGTAGGCCGTCATGCGACGGTCCGGTGTCCGAGGCGCTCCGACAGCTCGGCGGCGCCCTTGGCGGCGAGCTGCTCCAGCTCGGCGCGGCGGTCGTCGCTCCAGCGGATCATCGGGACGGAGATGGACAGGGCGGCGACGACCTGGCCGGTGCGGTCGCGGACGGGTGCGGCGACACAGCTGACGTCCGGGTTGGACTCCCGGCTCTCGACGGCGATCCCCCGCTCACGGATCTGCGCGAGGGCCTCGCGCAGGGCCGCGGGCTCGGTGATGCTGTTCGGTGTCATCCGCACGAGCTCGGCGTCGTCCGGGATGCGCGCGGTGAGTTCCGGCTCCGGGAGGGAGGCCAGCAGCATCTTCCCGACGGACGTGCAGTGCGCGGGCAGCCTGCGCCCGGCGGCGGACACCATCCGTACCGCGTGCGTGGAGTCCACCTTGGCGATGTAGATGACGTCGGTGCCTTCGAGGATCGCCACGTGCACGGTCTCGTCGCAGGTCTCGGCGACGGACCGGGCGACCTGCTGCCCCTCGGCCGCGAGGTCGAGCTGCTCGGCGTAGCGGCTGCCGAGCTGGTACGGCCGTACGCCGAGCCGGTAGCGTCCCGGCTGCCCCGGCACCTGGACGATGTACGACCGGGCGGCGAGAGTGGTCACCAACTCGTGCACGGTGGTGCGCGGCAGCTGCAGCCTGCGCACGATGTCGGGGGCGGAGAGCGTCCCGTCCCCGTCGAGGAAGAGCTCGAGAATGTCGAGAGCCCGAGTCACCGCAGGTACGAGGCGTCCCACGACCGGCCCCCTCCCTTGTTTTCCTAGGCGCCTGTGTTCGAAATTTCAACAGACGATCGGCATGACGAACACAGGGTAGGCATAGCGCGTTTGCCCGGGCAATGGTTCTGCGCGGAACGCATGAGTCCGAGAGTGAAGAAACCCCGTGCCGATGAGACCCGACGAGATAGGAGTACGCATGGACGTCCTGGTGACCGGTGGCAGTGGGTTTGTCGGGAGTCATCTGGTGGTGCGGCTTCTGGAGCGTGGCCATCAGGTGCGGGCCACCGTCCGGAGCGTCGCCGACTCCGCCAAGGTCGCGCCCCTGCGGGCCATGCAGGACGATCACCCCGGGCGGCTGGAGTTGTTCGAGGCCGATCTTCTTGTCGATGGGGACTTCGACGAGGCGATGAAGGGGTGCGAGGTGGTGTTCCATGTCGCCTCGCCGTTTCTGATGCCGGAGAGGATCAAGGACGGGCAGCGGGACATGGTGGAGCCCGCGCTGGTGGGGACGCGGAACGTGATCGGGAGTGTCGAGCGGACGCCCACCGTCAGGCGGCTCGTGCTCACCTCCACCGTCGGTGCCGTCTTCGGCGACTACGTCGACGTGCTCGCCATGGACGGGCAGGTGCTGAGCGAGAAGTACTTCAACACCACCAGCACCGTGCACAACAATCCGTACCACTACGCCAAGACCGTCGCCGAGCGAGCCGCCTGGGAGGCCGCCGAGGCTCAGGAGCGGTGGAGCATGGTCGCCGTGAACCCCGGGCTCGTGCTGGGGCCCTCGCTCACCCCCGCTTCCGAGTCCGGCAGCCTCTTCCTCCTGGAGGAGCTCTTCAAGGGCTACTTCTTCTACGGCGCCCCCGACTTCAGCTTCACCACGGTCGACGTCCGGGACCTGGCCGACGCGCACATCGCCGCGGCCGAGAAGCCGGACGCCCAGGGGCGGTACATCGTCGCCGCCGAGCGGATGACCTCCTTCCATGAAATGGCGCGGATCGTTCGTTCGCGGTACCCGAGGGATCTGCGGCTGCCGCGGACCCGCCTGCCGCACTGGCCCGTTCGCGTCCTCGGTCCGGCCTTCGGGCTCACCCAGGACTACATCCGCAAGCACCTCGGCATACGGTTCGAGGTCGACAACCGCCGTGGGAAGGAGGAGTTGGGGATCGCGTACCGGCCCGTCGAGGAGACCGTGCTGGACCACTACGAGGCCTGGCGGCGGCAGCGCCGGGCCCGGTGACGGCCGGCGTCACCGCTGCCCCTTCTCCCCCAGCATCCCCCTCAACCTCTGTGCCCGCAGCACCAGTTCCAGTTCGAAGCGGCGGTCGGGGTCGTCGATCTCGTCGCCCCACAGCTCGCGGATCTGGCGCAGGCGGTAGCGGACCGTCTGGGGGTGGACACCGAGGCGTGCGGCCACCTCCGGCGCCCCGCCGCGGGTCTCCAGCCACGCCAGCAGGGTCTGCGCCAGCCGGCGTCCGTGCGTCGGGCCGCAGTGCGCGAGCGGTGCCAGGCAGCGCAGGGCGAGGTCGTCGATCAGTTCCTCCGGCTGCAGCAGCACCAGGGCCTCGGTGTGCTCGGTGCAGTACAGGACGTCCCCGGCGGGCAGCAGCCCCCGCTCCATGAGACGGACGGCCGCCTCGGCCCAGCGCAGCGACTTCGCCGCGTCGGCCAGCGGTACCGGCGGCCCGATCGCGCCGGACCAGCCGGTCAGGGCCCGGTGGAGCAGTTCGGGGCGGCCGGCGGCGTCCGGTTCGGGGACGACCATGCGGGGCTGCTCGTAGTCCAGGTCGAGCAGTACGCCCTGTCCGACGGCGGGCGCGACGGCCTCGCGGGCCGGGCGGAGCAGGACCCCGACGGCGACCTTGCGGGGCAGCGGCCAGCCGACCCGGGCGGCTCGTTCGGTGAGCGCCTCCGCCGTGTCCCCCCGGTGGTGCTCGGCCAGCAGCAGCTCCATCAGGCGGCGCTGCAGGCGCAGACGCTCCCCGGCCTGCCGTGCGGCGGCCTCGGCGTAACCGCGGACCGACTGGTCGACCAGGCCGTCCAGGTACTCGTAGCCCGCGTCGACGAGTTCGTACATGGCGGGCGGCGGGATCTCCACCCGCTGGCCGATCTCGGCGAAGCGGCGCCAGGCCAGGCGCACCCCCATGCGGTAGATCGCCTGGAGGGAGTCGAGGGAGCGGCCGTGCAGTCCCTCGCCGCGGCCGAACTCCTGGAAGACGCCGGGCGGGACGGTGAGGCGGCCCTCGGACGTCTCCAGGTGCTGGACGAAGACCTCGATGGCCCGGCGGATGCCGACCAGCGCCATGGGCTCGCCCGACTCGTCGAGGACGAGGGGCAGGTGGGGGTACTCGCGGCGGATCTCGCGCAGGATCTCCTCGGCGAGTCCGGGCGCCTCCGCCATGGCGATGGCGGCGAAGCGGCGGACCTGGAGACGGGGCACGTCGTGCCAGGCCGAGCGGGTGGTGACGGCCGGCGGATGCGCGGGCGTCACCGGTCAACTCCCCTGACCGGCTTGCTCGTACGTGATCAACGGCGTGTTCGGCTGGTCGGGGGTGGCGTCGAGCAGGGCGACGATGCCGAGGGCGGCGCCCACGGCTAGGGCCGCGGCGGCCACGACGGTGAGCGCGGCGGCGAGCAGTCTGGACATCGCAGGGTCAGCCTCTCCGTACGGAAGGTCGTCCCCACCCCGGTGTCCCACCTCTGCCTGTCGGCCCAGTCTCGACAACCATTGACACCCCGTCAAGAGCGGCCTACGGTCCTCCGCTCATAGAGCGGCCCGAACTCCGTCGTCCCTTCCTCCTGGAGTGTCCGGATGCGCCGTACAGCCTCCCCCCTCTCGCTGATTCTGCTGGGACTCGGCACGTTCTTGCTGGTCCTGGCGCCGATGCTGGTCTGGTACGTCGAGCCGCGGGCCGCAGTGAACCCGATCGACATCGACACCACGGCCGTCTACCAGGGCACCGGAAGCTACTTCGACACCGACGAGATCAAGACAGTTGACGACCAGCGCATCACGGTCACCCAGCAGGTGCGCGGCAACGTCGCGGACAGCGAGAAGAGCGGGCGGGCGGTGTGGGACGTGACGACGACGGTCGACACGGACAAGTCGCTGCCGGCCGCCGACCCGCACGACGCCCTGGAGTTCTTCCTCAACCGCTGGGTGACCGACCGCCGTACCAACCGACCGGTCCACTGCTGCAAGGAGAACCCCTACTTCGAGGGCGAGGCGTATCTGAAGTTCCCCTTCGACGTGCGGCGACGCTCCTACACGTGGTGGGACAACTCGCTCGGCGACACCGTGGTGCTGCACTACGCGGGTACGCGCAAGGTCCAGGGGTACACGGGTTACCGGTTCACCGGCAGTGTGCCGCCGACGAAGATCGGCACGCGGCTGGTGCCGGGCACGATCGTCGGCCAGAAGAGCAAGCCGCAGGTGCTGGCCGAGGAGTGGTACTCCAACCACGGCATCGAGCTGGTCGTGGACCAGCGCACCGGCCGGGTGCTCTACGCCCAGGTCGGCCCGCGGCGCACCCTGCGCGCCCCCGGTGCGAAGAAGGACGCGGTGGTGCTCCTGGACAGCGGGAAACTGGGGTTCACCACCGCGACGCAGAAGGAACAGGTGAAGCAGGCGAAGAAGGAGAGCGGCCAGCTGCGCATGGTGGGGCAGACGTTGCCGATCGCCTCCGCGGTGGCCGGATTCGTACTGGCGGCACTGGGGGCGGTTTTGGTGGTACGAGGACGCAAGCGCCCCGAATTGGCCGAAAACTCCCGATCGCCCCAGCCCCAGCTCACGATGTGACATGACGTCAGTTCTAATAAAGCCGGAAATTGTCACCTCGGTGAGTAGCCGTGGCGAACGGCGCGGCGAAAACTGTCGAATCCCACCCGAGCACAGCCCGTCCACACCCCACGCCCAGGAAGAGCTCAGTCCCCCCCACAACACGTCCGGAAAGCCACCACTGAGTTCCGCACCCTGAGACGAGTTGGAGCACCCATGCCCCAGCACGTGCCATCCCCGCTGCGCAGCGCTCGTTCCAGGGCGCCGCAGCACCTCCCGGCGCTCCCCCCACACCCGCGCCGAATCGTTTTCCTCGCCCATCGGGACCTCGACAACCCGGCCGCCGGCGGCTCCGAGCTGCTGGTCGACCGGCTCGCCGAGGGCCTGACCGCACTCGGCCACCAGGTGACGCTGATCTGCGGCGGCCCCGCGGCGTACCGCGACTACAAGGTCGTCTCCGCGGGCGGCGAGTTCGGCCACTACCTGCGCGCCCGGTCCGCCTTCGCCCGTCAGGTCGGCGAGACCGATCTGCTGGTGGAGGTCTGCAACGGCATGCCCTACCTCGCGCCCCTCTGGCACCGCGGCCCCACCCTGTGCCTGGTCAACCACGTCCACTCCGACCTGTGGAAGATGCGGTTCGGCGGGCCCCTGACGCCGGCCGCGCGACTGGGCCGAAGACTGGAGCAGTGGGCGCTGACCGGCGCCCAGCACCGCAGCCTGATGGTCGCCGTCTCCCCCTCCACGGCCCACGCGCTGCGCGCGATCGGTGTCGAGAGGGACCGCATCCGCGTGGTGCACAACGGCGTCGAGGAGCCCGGCCCACGGGCCGAGCGGTCGGCCGAGCCGCTGTTCGTGGCGGTCGGCAGACTCGTCGAGTACAAACGGATCGACCTGCTGCTCAGACTCTGGGAACGCGTACGGCCGGTCACCGGCGGCCGGCTGGTGATCGTGGGCGACGGCCCCGAGCGGCAGCGGCTGGAACAACTCGCCGGTCCCGGCGTCGAGTTCGCCGGGCATGTCTCGGAGGCCGAGAAACACCGGCTGCTGTGCGCCGCCTGGCTGCTGCTGCACCCCTCGGCCGTGGAGGGCTGGGGCCTGGTCGTCACGGAGGCCGCGACCCGGCAGACGCCGACCGTCGCCTTCGACGTGCCCGGCCTGCGGGACTCCGTCGTCGACGGGGAGACCGGCGTACTGGCCCACGGCGAGTCGTCGTTCGCGGCCGCCTGGTGCACGCTCGCCCTGTCGGGGGAACGCCGTGCGGCGATGGGCAAGGCCGCGCGGGACCGGGCGGCCCGCTACCGCTGGCATCGCACGGTCAGACAGTTCCGCGCCGTGGCCGCCGAGGCGGTGAGGAGCTGGACCCCATGACCGGCACCGGTCTCAAGGACCCCTCGATACGCCGGTCGATGACCCTCTTCCGGGCGTTCCTCCACGAGCAGGACGATCCCGGGACCTGCTACGCGCTGCTCGCCCGCGACGCCGTCGACCAGGTCGAGGCCTACGACGGCCCCGTCGCCGGGCGGACGGTCGTGGACGTCGGCGGCGGCAGCGGCCACTTCACCGAGGAGTTCCGCCGCCGCGGCGCCCACGCCCACCTCTTCGAGCCCGACGTGCGCGAGCTGGGCGGGAAGCCGCCCGAGGGCACGGTGATCGCCGACGGCTATCTGCTGCCCCTGTCCGACGGGGTCGCCGACGTCACCTTCTCCTCCAACGTGCTGGAGCACGTCGCCGATCCGCAGACCTTCCTCAGCGAACTGGTCCGGGTCACCCGGCCCGGCGGACTGATCTACGTGTCCTTCACCAACTGGCTGTCCCCCTGGGGCGGCCACGAGTGGGCCCCGTGGCACTGGTTCGGTGCCGAACGGGCCCGCGCCCGCTACCGGCGCCGTACCGGAAGACCGGCCAAGCACACCCTCGGCGAGAACCTGTTCGCCGTGCACATCGGCACCACCCTGCGGCAGGTGCGCGCCCGGGACGACGTCACGGTCGTCTCGGCGCGCTCCCGCTACTGGCCCTTCCTCGCCGAGGCGGTCGTCAAGGCGCCCGGCATCAGGGAGTTCGCCACCTGGAACCTCCTCCTCATCCTCAGGCGGTGTCCACCATGACGACCACGGTCCAGGCCCCACCTCCGGCAGCCGTCCCCACCACCGCGGCCACCTCGGGTCCGCCGGAGGGCCCGCGGTCGCGGCGCTGGCTGGTCGGGTTCTGGGCCGTGATGTTCGTGCTGTTCCTGGTGGTGCACCCGGGACGGCAGACCTTCGACACCAAGCTCGGCGTGACGACCGATCCCGGCGCGTTCCTCTCCGACCTCGGGCAGCTCTGGCACGACCAGGGCGGCTTCGGCGGGATCCAGGACCAGTACGCCGGCTATCTGTGGCCGATGCTGCCGTTCTACTGGCTGGCCCACCTCGTGCACCTGCCGGTGTGGCTGGCCGAGCGGCTGTGGATGTCGCTGATCGTGTCGGTCGCCTTCTGGGGCGCGCTGCGGCTGGCCGAAAGGCTGCGGGTGGGCAGCGGCGGCTCCCGGCTGCTCGCGGGGATCGCGTACGCCCTGTGGCCCGTGTTCACCATCGTCGTCGGCTCCACGTCGGCCGCCGTCCTGCCCGGCGCCTTCCTGCCGTGGGTGCTGCTGCCGCTGGCGAACGAGCGGTACACCGCCCGGGTCGCGGCCCTGCGCTCGGCGCTGGTCGTGCCGTTCATGGGCGGCGTCAACGGGGCGTCGACGCTGGCCTCGCTGCTGCCCGTCGGGCTGTATCTGCTCTCCCGGCCGCCCGGGCCACGGCAGCGCAAGCTGATCGCCTGGTGGGTGCCGGGCGTCGTCGTGGCGACGGCCTGGTGGTGGATCCCGCTGCTGATGCTCGGCGTGTACGGCGAGAACTTCCTGCCCTACGTGGAGACCGCGCAGACCACCACCGCCACCATGTCGGGCACCGAGGCGCTGCGCGGGGCCGGCAACTGGGTGGCCTATCTGCACTTCGGGCAGGCGTGGCTGCCCGCCGGATGGACGGTCGCCGCCTCCGTTGTGGTGATCGTCTGCTCGGCGCTGGCGGCCGGGCTCGGGCTCGCCGGGCTCGCGAGACGGGACATGCCCGAGCGGCGGTGGCTGGTGCTGACCGTGATCGTGTGCGCGCTGGTGCTGCTCGCCGGGTACGGCGGGGCGTTCGGCGCGCCCTTCCACGGGCTCGTGCAGGACTGGCTGAACGGCTGGCTGGTCCCCTTCCGCAACATCTACAAGTTCCAGACGGGGCTCGCCCTGGCGCTGGTCCTCGGGCTGGCCCATGTGGTGGGTGTCGCCGCCGAGTCGCGCGGCGCCCGGCCGGTGCGGGGGCGGCGGTTCGCGCCGCTCGTCGCGGCGGTGCTGATCCTGCCGGGCCTGCTGTGGCCGTACCTCAACGGCTCGATCCTCAACCCGGGGTCCTTCCAGGAGCTGCCCGAGTACTGGAAGACGACGGCGAGTTGGCTGCAGAAGTACTCCCCCGACTCGCGCGCCCTGGTGGTGCCGGCCACCGCGCACGGCATCTACAGCTGGGGCTCCCCCATCGACCAGCCGCTCGACGTGCTGGCCAAGTCCCGCTGGGCGCAACGGGATTACGTGCCCTTCGGCACCCCGGGCAACCGGCGGGCGATGGACGCCGTCGAGAACGCCCTCGCCTCCGGCAGCGAGGTGCCGGGCCTGGCCGACTACCTGAGCCGGGCGGGCATCTACTACGTCGTCGTACGCAACGACCTCGACCCCGACCAGATCGGCGCGGTCCCGACCACCACCGTGAAGCGGACCCTTCAGCAGTCGGGTTATGTGCGGGTGACGGGCTTCGGACCGGTCATGACCGGCGGCACGATCGCGCACGACGCCCCGCTCCAGGTGGAGGGCCTGTACCCGCGGCAGCGGGCGGTCGAGATCTACGAGCCGGGCGGCAAGGACGTCCCGCGCCCGGGGCAGGCCCGGCTGCTGCCCGTCTCCGACACGGCCGTCGTCTCCGGCGGACCCGAGGCCCTGCTGCCGCTCGCGACCGAGCTGCGCGGCCGGGCGACCGTGCTGACCGGCGACAACACCCCCGGACTCGGCAGCCCCGCTCTGCAGGTCGTCGGCGACGGGCTGCGCCGCGCGGACACCCGGTTCGGGCTGGTCAGCGCCAACACCTCGTACACGTACACGAGTTCGGAGCGCAACGCGCCGGACGCCGTGCAGGACGCCGGGAAGAAGCCGCACCAGATCCTGCCGACCGAGGGCATCGCCCACCAGACGGTGGCCGAGCTGCGCGGCGCCCGCTCGGTGACGGCCTCCTCCACCGGCAACTGGCTCTTCCACCTGCCCCAGTACGACCCGGTGAACGCCTTCGACGGCAACCCGGACACCGCGTGGGCCGAGGGCGCTCCCGGCTCCGCGGACGGGCAGTGGCTGCGGATCGGCTTCACGGACTCCTACGCCATGCCGTCGTCGTTCAAGGTGACGCCTTTGCCGCAGGCGAGCGTGCGGTCGGCGGCCACGAAGGTGCGGGTGGAGACGGAGAGGGGGAGCAGGACGAGTTTCCTGCGGCCCAACGGCCAGACGCAGTCGGTCAAGGCACCGGCGGGCGCGACGCGGTGGATGAAGCTGACGATCGTCGACTCCGAGCGCCGCCACGCGGGTCTGACGGGTGCCGGATTCTCCGAGATCGCCCTGCCGCACGTCCAGGTCACCCGTCTGCTGCGGCTGCCGACCGACGCGGACGGCGCCTCCGACGCCGCCGCCACGCAGATCTCCCTGCACCGCGTCCCCGACCCCACCGGCCTGTCCGCGACGGGCACGGAGGCCGGCCTGCACCGCCGGTTCACCACGGCCGCGGCGGGGACGTACGAGGTGACGGCGGGTGCGGTGCCGGTGAGCGGCGCGGAGCTCGACAGGCTGCTCTACCGGGTCGCGCCCGACCAGCAGAACCGCATCGTCGCGACCGCCGACTCCACGGCCGCCCTGGGCGCGGGGCTGTCGGCGCGCAACCTCACCGACGGCGACCTGACCACGGCCTGGGTCGCGGGCGACCGGCCGACCATCCATCTGAGCTGGAACGGCAAGCAGCCCGTCGGGGAGATCGTCCTGGCTCCGGCGGGCGGGCTGTCCACCCGGGCCACCCAGGTGGACATCAGCTCCCCCGACGGCGCGACGATCGCCGGGGTCGACGAGAACGGCGTGGCCCGCTTCGACCCGATCACCACGGACCGCCTCGACATCACGATCACGCAGGCGGCGCCGCTGACCCTGCACAACCCGGTGGCCGACGAGGACCTGCAACTGCCCGTCGGGCTGAGCGAGGCGTACATCCCGGCCCTCGACCAGTACCGCACCAAGCAGCCCGGCGCCTCCCGCGCCTTCTCGCTGCCCTGCGGGCAGGGTCCGGCCGTGGCGGTGGACGGGAAGCTGTACGCGACGAGCGTGCGGGGGACCGTGCGGGACCTGGTGGAACGCCGGCAGGTCGAGGTGACGCTCTGCCAGGAAGGCCGCAAGGCCACCGGCCTGGAGCTGACCGCCGGGACCCACCGGGTGGAGGCAGGCGACGCCGGTCCCCTCGTCCTGACCGACGTCACGCTGACGCACGGCACGGTGAGCGAACCGTCCGCCGGGACACGGCAGTTGACGGTACGTGACTGGCTCGGCGACCGGCGCGAGCTGACCGTCGGCTCGGGCGGCGCCACCTATCTCACGACGTACGAGAACTACAACGACGGCTGGAAGGCCACCCTGGGCGGCAAGGAGCTCACGCCGGTCCGGCTCGACGGCTGGCAGCAGGGCTGGCGGGTCCCGGCCGGGGCGGGCGGCACGGTCAAGCTGTCGTACGAGCCCGCGACCACGTACGAGGGCGGGCTGATCGGCGGTGCGGTCGGACTGGCGGCGGTGATCGGGCTGGCCGTATGGCGCCGGCGCGAACCGAACCCCGATCCGGCGCAGCCGGTGCCGCCGCTGCCGGGGCTGTGGCTGGGCACGGTGGCGCTGACGGTGGTGGCGATCGTGATCGCCGGATGGTTCGCCCTGCTCGTCCTCGCGCTGGCCCTGCTGGCCTCCCGCCGGCACGCCCTGCTCGTCCCGATCGCGTTCGCCGCGCTCGTGGGGGCGGGGATCGCGGCGGCGACGGGGGCCGGGGAACCGGCGGGCGCCGGCCACGGGACGTTCGGGCACGCGGCCCAGCTGCTGGCGCTGATCGGCCTGTTCGCCGGCGTCGTGAGCGTCCACGAGCCGGACGAGGGCCCCGGCCACACGGCGGTCCTCCCCCCGGCGACCGAACCGGCCCTGTGGGCGCCCTCGGAGGCCCCGACCCGCGAGCTGCCGCAGCGGCACCGGGGGGAGAACCCCCATCCGGACACGGAGCAACCGGGCCCCGGGACGACCGCACCGGAGACCGCCCCGCCCCCTCCACCCGGCGAACGACACGAAGAGGGCGCCTTCAGGGCCGGTGCAGGGGAGGAGCAGCCGCCGGCGGACCACACAGGACGCCCGCGGCAGGAGCCCCGAGCGGGGGGCCTGCTCACAGGCGGCCTCTGGCGGAAGGACCGCACAGAGGGCCTCCGCGCGGACGGTCTC
>NZ_JAMGBF010000081.1 GCF_023516615.1 Streptomyces panaciradicis | reverse complement strand
GGCCGGTGCAGGGGAGGAGCAGCCGCCGGCGGACCACACAGGACGCCCGCGGCAGGAGCCCCGAGCGGGGGGCCTGCTCACAGGCGGCCTCTGGCGGAAGGACCGCACAGAGGGCCTCCGCGCGGACGGTCTCGGCCAGGAGCAGCACCCCGAAAGCCGGCACACAGGCAGCCCACGGCAGTCGCACCCCGCAGAGAGCCTGCCCGCAGACGGTCCAGGCCAGGAGCAGCACCCCGAAAGCCGGCACACAGGCAGCCCACGGCAGTCGCACCCCGCAGAGAGCCTGCCCGCAGACGGTCCAGGCCAGGAGCAGCACCCCGAAAGCCGGCACACAGGCAGCCCACGGCAGTCGCACCCCGCAGAGAGCCTGCCCGCAAGCAGCCCTCATCAGGAGGAGCACACCGAGAGCGCGCCCGTGGAAAGCCCACGGCCATCGCACCGCACAGAAGGCCTCCCCGCCGACGGCCCCCGCCGGGAGCAGCACGCCGAAGGCATGCCCGCCGACGGCCCCCGCCGGGAGCAGCACGCCGAAGGCCTCCCCGCCGACGGCTCCCGCCGGGAGCAGCACGCCGAAGGCATGCCCGCCGACGGCTCCCGGCAGGGACAGCACGCCGAAGGTCCGCCCGCGGAGAGTCCCCGGCCGGATGCCGGGCCCGTCGTTTCCGCGCGGGGGCCCGGGGGTGCGGAGACCGGGGAGCCGGGCGGGCGGGTTCCGTTCCGCAAGCCTCGGTTGCGGACCACCGAGGCCGGGCCGCCGCGGCCGTCGGGGCCGGACGACGACACGGGGAGGGGCTGAGTCCTGTGACCGCGCTCGAACATCCCGCACGCGCGGGCGGCCCGCACGGGCCGGCCAGGCGGATCCCCTTCCCCGTGGTGGACGAGGTGGCCCGGCACTGTCTCCAGGAGGAGGAGCCGGAGACCGTGCACATCGAGGTCCATCTGCCCGGCCGGCTGGACCGCGACCGGCTGCGCTCCGCCTTCGCCGAGGCCCTGCGCCGGCACCCCCGCATCCTGATGCGCGAGGCACCCGGCGGCTGGTACCGGCGGCGCTACGAGTGGGAGCTGACGGCGGAGCCGGACGTGGAGGTGGTGACGTTTCCCCCGGCGGGCCGGTGCGCGCTGCGGGACGCGCGGACCCGCGCCCTGACGCAGGCGCCGCCGCTGTCGGCCTCGCCGCCGATCAGGCTGGAAGTGGTGGAGGGCGCCGGGGACGTCGAGGGGAGCGAGGCGACGGACGCGGTCGGTGTGCCGGCTCCGCACGACGCCTCCGAGCCGCGGCGGTCCGACGGCACCGTCCTCTTCCTGACCATCAACCACACCGCCCTCGACGGCCCCGCGTGCCTGCGGGTCCTGGCCACCGCCGCCGAGCTCTACGGCGGCCGGGACAACTCCCCGGCCGCTCCGCCCGTACGCGGCGCGGAGTCCCCCCAGGCCCCGGAGGCGACGCCCTCCAACTGGTCGCCGCCGGCCCGCGTCGCCCCCGGCACCCCCGAGCCCTCGCCGGGCAACGGACTGCTCGTCACCGAACTGCCCCTCCCCCACCGCCCCAAGGGCTCTCCCTACACCGTCAACGACCAGCTCATGGTCACCACCGCCCTCACGATCACCCACTGGAACAGGGAACACGGCGCCCGTCCCCGCCCGCTGCGCATCACGATGCCCGTGGACGACCGCCCCCGGGACGCCGGCATGCCCATCGGCAACGGCACCCGGCTCGTCGAAGTCCCCTTCTCACCGGAGGAGTTGGCCGTACACGGGCCCGCCGAGATGCCCACGCTGCTGCACCGCACGGCCACCCGCACCCGGGCCCTGAAGTCCCTTCCGCGCCCGCAACTCGGCCACGGAGCCGCCCTGTTGACCGCCCCGGTCACCCCCGTCACCTGGCGGGCGGCCCTCACCCGCGGCCTGCGCAGGGCGGCCGCGCCGTGGACGTCGACGACGCTGCTCAGCAACATCGGCCGCATCCCCTACCCGCTGGACTTCGGCGAGGAGGGCGGCCGCGCGCACGCCGTCTGGTTCTCGGCGCCCGCCCGCATGCCCCGCGGCCTCACCGTCACCACCGCCTCCACCGCCGGCCGCCTCCATCTGGCCCTGCGCTGGTCCCGGACCCTGCTCAGCCACGGCGACGGCGCCCATCTGCGGGACCTGTTCGAGCACTACCTGCACACGACGGAGGTGAGCGGCCCATGACGACCACGGTGCCGCACCCGCGCCCCAAGGAGCTGCGCGACTTCTACGAGGACCCGTCCGTCCCCGTCGCCTCCGGCGCCCCCCGCAGCCTCCGCCAGGCCCGCATGCTGGCCGCCGCGCTGGGCAGCGCCCGCGGGCAGACCGTCCTCGACGTCGGCTGCGGCGACGGGTCGGCCGCCGCGACCGCCCGCCCGCTGCTGGCCGGCCACCGCATCGTCGGCGTCGACTGGTCCCAGGACGCCCTGAAGCGGGCCCGTACCCGTCTGTCGTACGCCGTCCGCGGCGAACTCACCGGCGGCGGGCTGCCGTTCAGGTCGGCCTCGGCGGACGCCGTGCTGTTCAGCGAGGTGATCGAGCACCTCGTCGACCCGGACGCGGCCCTCGACGAGATCCGCCGCGTGCTGCGCCCGGGAGGCCATCTGATGCTCTCCACGCCCAACCTGGCCGCCTGGTACAACCGCGGTCTGCTGCTGGCCGGTGTGCAGCCGGTGTTCTCCGAGGTCAGCCTGCGCGGCATCCACGGCCGGCCGGGCACGGAGGTCGTCGGGCACCTGCGCCTCTACACCGCCCGCGCGCTGCGGGAGTTCGTCGCCGCGTCCGGTTTCGAGGTCGTACGGCTGGCGGGCGCCCCCTTCCACGGCGTGCCGCGTCCGCTGCGCCCGCTGGACCGGCTGGCCTGCTCCAGACCCTCCCTCGCCTCGATCCTGCTCCTGCACGCACAAAAGACCTAGGGGGCGTACCCATGTGGTGGGGAGTGGCCGCGGCCCTGTTGGCGAACACCCTGTACAGCCTCGGTTTCGTCCTGGAGAAACGGGCGCTGACCGCGCTCCCCGAGGTGACGATCCGGCAGCCCGCGCGGCTGCTGCGGCTGGTGCTGGGCAGCCCGCTGTGGATCGCCGGGTCCGTGGCCCTGGCCTCCGGGTTCGGCGCCCAGCTCGTCGTGTACCGCACCCTGCCGATCGCCGCCGCCCAGGGCATCTTCGTCTCCGGCCTGGTGCTGCTCGTCCTGCTGTCGGCCCGGCTGCTGGGCGAGGAGACCACCGGCCGGGAGCGGTACGCGCTCGGCGCGATCCTCGCCGCGCTGCTGATGGTCGTCCTGTCCCTGAAGGAGGCCGGTGCCCACGCGGACACCGTCGGCCGCGGCGCCCCGTACCCGCTGATCCTGCTGGTGTGCGTGCCGTCGCTGGCGGCCGGCGTGTGGCTGTACGGCGCCGCCGAGCGCCGCTCCCGGCACCGGCACCGGGCGCCGACCACCGGCGTGGAGTACGGCGTGGCGGTGGGTCTGCTGTACGGCGTGAGCTCGCTGGCGATCAAGGGCGTGTCGAGCTACCTGGGCACGAGCGGCCCGGGCCATGCGGTGGCCGGTGTGCTGAAGTCGCCGTACCCGTATCTGCTGCTGTTCACCGGCGCGTTCGGCCTGGTCATGTCGCAGGCCGCGCTGCAGCGCTGCCGGGCCTCGCTGATCGTGCCGGTGTGCACGACGGTGACCTCGCTGTACACGGCGGTGATCGGCACGCTGTCGTTCGGCGAGGCGCTGCCGCACGACCCGCTGCGCCTCGCGCTGCGCCTCGCGGGCACCGCGCTCGCCGTCTGCGTCCTGCTGACCATGCCCAAACACGATGCCGCGCCCCAGGAACCCCCCATCGGTGCCAAGGAGTTGACGCCCCCATGAACCCCGACGACCCGCTGCTGCGGATTCTGGCGTGCCCGCTGGACAAGGGCCCGCTGCACCTCGTCAAGCCGGACGGGCCCAAGGCACCCGAGGCCCTGTACAACCCGCGGCTGCACCGCCGTTACCCCGTCGTCGACGGCATTCCCCAGCTGCTGCCGTCCTCCGGGGAGCAGGTGTCGGACGAGGAGCACGAGGTCATCCTGAAACGGATGGCCCGGTGAGCACGGCATCCGGGCGCCCGTCCCGCACCCTGGCCGCCCGCCTGGCCCCGCTGCTGCCCGTCCGCCTGGTCGCGGCCACCGCCCGGGCGGTGTATCCGCGGTTCGAGCCCGAGCTGGCCCGGCTGGCGGAGCTGTGCCCGGCGGGCTGCGGGACGGCCGTGGACGTCGGCGGCTGGTACGGCCCCTGGACGCGGCGGCTGGCCGGGCGGGCGCGGCAGGTGGTGACGGTCGAACCGGTCCCGCATCTGGCCCGGCTGCTGACGGCCACGGCCCCGCCGAACGTCCGCGTCGTCGAGGCGGCCGCCGCGGACCGCCCGGGCACCGCCCGGCTGTGGCTGCCGCCGGACGACGCCGGCGACCGGGGCGTGTCGTCCCTGGTCCGCCGGGACATCCACGGTCGGGCGCTGGACGTCCGGTGCGTGACCCTCGACGAACTGGGCCTGCGGGACGTCGGGTTCATCAAGATCGACGTGGACGGCAGCGAGTCGGCCGTGCTGCGCGGCGCCACGGGGCTGCTGGTCCGCGACCGTCCCGCGCTCTTCGTCGAGCTGGAGTCCCGCATCCAGCCCGTCGCCCCGGTGGTCGGCTACCTCTCGCTGCTCGGCTACGACGGCTGGGTGCTGCCCGGCGGCGACTGGGTGCCGCTCGCGAAGTTCCCGCTGGAGGAGCACCAGGCGGCCGTCGCGCACGTGGTCGCGCAGGGGCTGCTGCCCCGCGTCCTGCCGTTCCGCAGCCGCCCCCGCTACGTCAACTCGGTGCTGTTCCTGCCCGACGGCCGCCGCCCGGGCGATGTCGGAGCCGTGCGCGACGATGGGGGGCATGCCGTCCGCCAAGCGCCCCGTTGATCCGTTCACCCCGCTCGACTTCCAGCTGGTCCTGCTGCGCCGCATGGCCGACCACAACCCCGGCCTGGTGGAGGAGGCCCGGCGTGAGCTGGGCGTCTCCATCGCCGGGATGCGCGAGGCCAACAAGCGCTGGCAGGCGATGCTGCACTCCCCGCGCGCCCGGGCCGCCGCCTCCCGGTACCGCTCGATCCTGGGCGAGCCCGAGTCGAGGGCCGGCCGCAGGATCGGCGACCTGGACTGCGAGGCCTGGCGGTGGCCGCTGCCCCTCTGGCCCGGCCTGCGCTTCGAGGTGCTGCTCGCGCCGAACGGCGCGGTGTGGAACGAATGGCTGGTCCGGGCCCCGGGCGCCCCGGCCCCGTCCCTCACCACCCTCGACGACCTCACGCCCTGGTCCTGCACGGTCGACGAGGCGGCTCGCGCCTTCGCCCCGGCCCGCCCGCTGGAGGGCACGGCGCCGACCCGCTGGGGGCTGGCGTTCACGGCGCCGGACGGGCAGGGGGTGCGGCGGCAGGTGGCGGCGGAGTTCACCTGGGGGCTGCTGCAGCGGGTCGCCGTCGCCGACTGAGCGGAGTGCGCCCCTCAGCCCGCGGCCGCCGCCAGGATCGCGTCCCGCACCGCCGCCACCGATCCGGGGTGCAGGAACAGGAAGAGGTTCGGCTCGACCAGCTCCAGCTCCATCACCACCGGCTCCCCGTCCTCCCCGTCGACGAGGTCCACGCGCGCGTAGAGCAGTCCGGCCGCGTCCGGCACGGCGGCCAGGGCGCGCTCGGCGACGGCGAGTTCGGCCGGGGTGGGCGACCACGGCTCCAGGTCCGGGTGGGCGACCTTGTCGGCGTCGTAGGCGGTGCCGGGGGCGAGGACGGCCCGCTTGCGGCTGGCGTGCAGCAGGCGTCCGCCGAAGAACTGCAGGGCCCGTTCGCCGCCGGTGTCGATGGCGCGCATGTACGGCTGCACCATCGCGGTGAACCCCTCCTCGTGCAGGCGCGCGAGGTGCCGCAGGGCCGTCTCCCGCTCCTCGGGCAGGTAGCGGGCGGCGTAGCGGGCGCCCGCGCCGGAGGTGGGCTTGACGACGTACTCGTGGCCGTCGGGCAGGTCGGGGGCGGTGCCCGGTGCGAGGTACCGGGTGGGCACGACGGGCACCCCGGCGGCCGCGAGGTCGCCGAGGTAGCGCTTGTCGGTGTTCCACCGCACGATGTCCGCCGGGTTGGCGAGCCGGGTGAGCGTGCCGCACGTGCGCGCCCAGTCCGTGAACTCGGCCGCCCGCCAGCTGTAGTCCCAGGTGGAGCGGATGACGGCGAGGTCGTAGGCGGCCCAGTCCACCTCGGCGTCGTCCCAGACCACGACGTCCGCCCGCGCGCCGGCCGCGCCCAGCGCGTCCCGCAGGACGGGCAGGTCGCGGTCGCGGTGGGGCTGGGGGCCGGGGTCGTAGGTGACGAGGGCGACGCGGGGCACGGGCGGAACTCCGTTCGACGGCGGGCACGGTCCGTCGCAGGCTAACCGCCCCGCCGTCGGTCACGGGAACCAGGTTGACCTTCCCCTTCGGGAAAGCCCCAGCATCGGGGCGGGAGAACGAGAAGAGGTGCGCGTGGACGGGGAGACAGGGATGCTGACCATCGGCGCTTTCGCCCGGGCGAGCCGGCTGTCGCCCAAGGCCCTGCGGCTCTACGACGAGCTGGACCTGCTGCGGCCCGCCCGCGTCGACCCCGGCACCGGCTACCGCTACTACGCCCCCGTCCAGCTGGAACGGGCGCGGCTGGTGGCCTGGCTGCGGCGGCTCGGCATGCCGCTGGCCCGCATCCGCGAGGTCTGCGCGCTGGAGCCGCCGGCCGCGGCGGCCGCGATCCGCGCCCACTGGGCGGACGTCGAGGCGCAGACGGCGCTGCGGCGGGACCTCGCCGCGTTCCTCGTGGAGCACCTCTCGACACCGACGCGAAAGGACACCCCGATGCTGGAACTGCGCTACTTCGCCCACTCGGACCGCGGCCTGGTCCGCCCCGCCAACCAGGACACCGCCTACGCGGGCGCTCGGCTCCTCGCGGTCGCCGACGGCTTCGGGCCCGCGGGCGGCCCGGCGAGCGGCGCCGCGGTGGAGGCCCTGCGCTTCCTGGACACGGGCGAGCTGCCCGCGGGCGACGTCCTCAACGTCCTTCAGGAGGCGGTGCGGGGCGCGACGGAGGCGGTCCAGGACGTGGCCGACGACACCGCGCGCAACGGCACGACCCTGACGGCGCTGCTGTGGACGGGCTCCCGTCTCGCCCTGGTCCACGTCGGGGACAGCCGTGCCTACGTCCTGCGCGACGGCGGGCTGTTCCGCATCACCCACGACCACACCGTGGTCCAGTCGCTGATCGACGAGGGCCGGCTCACGCCGGAGGAGGCCGCCTCCCATCCGCAGCGCTCGCTCCTGCTGAAGGCCCTGGGCACCGACGCCCCGGACATCGCCCTGCGCGACGCCGCCGCGGGCGACCGCTACCTCCTCTGCTCCGACGGGCTGCCGGGGGTCGTCCCGGACGCCCTCATCCGCACCGTGCTGTCCGGCGACCGGACCCCCGACGAGGCGGCCCGGACGCTGGTCGCCGAGGCGAACGCGCGAGGCGGCCCCGACAACGTCAGCTGTGTGGTGGCGGACGTGGTGGAGGCCGTGGCCTGAGGGCGGTGTGTTCGCGTGGCCCGCTGCGGGGACGATGGTGTCGTCGTCCCCGGCAGCAAGGAGATCACCGCGTGTCCTCTCTGTTCCCAGCCCTGAGCGATGAGCCGAGCGAGCGGGTCGCCCTGCGCTTCGGCGAGCGGTCCCTGACGTACGGGGGGCTCGCGGCGGCGGCCGGCGCCCTCGGGAAGCGGATCCGCGGGGCGGACCGGGTCGCCGTGTGGGCCACCCCGGCGCTGGAGACGGCCGTCGCCGTGGTCGCCGCCCTGGAGGCCGGGGTGGCCGCGGTCCCGCTGAACCCGAAGTCGGGCGGGAAGGAGCTGGAGCACATCCTGTCCGACAGCCGGCCCGCGCTGCTGCTCGCGGCTCCGGGCGACGAACCGCCCGCCCCGGTGAGCGGGCTGCCGCGCGTCGACGTGGAGGTGATCGGCTCCGCCGTCCCGGCCCCCGCCGCCTCCGTCACCGGCGAGGACCCCGCCCTCGTCGTCTACACCTCCGGCACCACCGGCCCGCCCAAGGGGGCCGTCATCCCCCGCCGGGCGATCACCGGCACCCTGGACGCGCTCGCCGACGCCTGGCAGTGGACCGGCGACGACGTCCTCGTGCACGGGCTGCCGCTGTTCCATGTGCACGGCCTGGTGCTGGGAATCCTCGGCCCGCTGCGGCGCGGCGGCTCGGTCCGGCACCTGGGCAGGTTCTCCACCGAGGGCGTCACCCGCGAACTCGGGGCCGGGGCGACCATGCTGTTCGGCGTCCCGACGATGTACCACCGGATCGCCCAGGCCCTGCCGGAGGAGCCGGAGCTGGCCGCGGCGCTGGGCCGGGCCCGGCTGCTGGTGTCCGGTTCGGCCGCGCTTCCCGTGCACGACCACGAGCGGATCGCGGCCGCGACCGGGCGGCGGGTGATCGAGCGGTACGGCATGACGGAGACCCTGATGAACACCAGCGTCCGGGCGGACGGGGAGCCGCGCGCGGGGACCGTCGGCGTGCCGCTGCCGGGCGTGGAGCTGCGGCTGGTGGAGGAGGACGGGACGCCCGTGGCCTCGTACGACGGCGAGACCGTGGGCGAGATCCAGGTGCGCGGCCCGAACCTGTTCACCGGCTATCTCAACCGGCCCGACGCGACCGAGGCCGCCTTCACCGCGGACGGCTTCTTCCGCACCGGGGACATGGCGGTGCGCGAGAGCGACGGGTACGTACGGATCGTCGGGCGCAAGGCCACCGACCTGATCAAGAGCGGGGGGTACAAGATCGGGGCCGGCGAGATCGAGAACGCGCTGCTGGAGCATCCGGGGGTGCGGGAGGCCGCGGTCACCGGGGAGCCGGACGCGGACCTGGGCGAGCGGATCGTGGCGTGGGTGGTGCCGGAGGACGCCGAAGCCCCGCCCGGCGCGGCGGAGTTGGCCGACCATGTGGCCGCCCGTCTCGCCCCGCACAAGCGGCCGCGCGTGGTGCGCTATCTGGACACCCTGCCCCGCAACGACATGGGGAAGATCATGAAGCGGGCGCTGAACCGTGACTGAACGCCTCACGGCCCGCGAGATCCTGGCCCTTGTCGTGGACGACGCCACTTTCGCCGAACTCCCCCACCCGGCGGGCGACTCCGGGCCCGGCGGGCCCCTCGCCTGGCAGGGGTACGACGCCTCGCGGGCCCGGGCGGCCGAGCGGACCGGCGAAGGTGAGTCCGTGGTCGTCGGCACCGCGAGCGTCGAGGGCACCCCCGCGGTCCTGATCGCCTTCGAGTTCGGCTTCCTCGGCGGCTCGCTGGGCGAACGCACCGGCGACCGTCTGGAGGCGGCCCACGCGTACGCCCGCGCCCACCGCCTGCCCGTCGTCCCGCTGATCGCCACCGGCGGCAGCCGGATGCAGGAGGGCATGATCGCCCTCACCCAACTCCAGCGCGTGGCCCGGCAGTCGGCCCTCACCCGGGCGGCGGGCCTGGCCCAGATCGCCGTCCTGCGCGACCCGACGACCGGGGGCGGCTGGGCGACCCTGGGCGCGGGCGCGGACGTGATCCTCGCCCTGCCGGGCGCCCAGGTCGGCTTCGCGGGCTCCCGGGTGCGCCCGGCGGACGCCGATCCGGCGGCGTACACGGCCGAGGCGCAGGTGGCGTACGGCGCGGCGGACGCGGTGGTGCCGCCGGTGGAACTGCGGCAGGTGCTCGGGCGGTGGCTGCGGCTGCTGACGGGCGGGGCGGACCCCGCGGCCGCTCCCCCGCCCGCCCCCGTCCCCTTCGCGCTGGGGGCGAGCGACCTTCCGGACAGCGGCTGGGAGGCGGTGCGGCGGGCCCGTTCGCCCCGTCGGCCCCGCGCCCGCGCCTATCTCGACGCCTACTTCGGCCACCGGGTCGCGCTCAGCGGGGACCGGTGCGGCGGCGCCGGTCCCGACGGGATGCTCTGCGGCTTCGGCGAGCACCAGGGCCGCACCGTCGCCTACGCCGCCCAGACCGGCACCGCCACCCGGCCCTCCGGGTACCGCACCGCCACCCGGCTGATCCGGCTCGCGGACCGGCTCGGCATCGCGGTGCTGACGCTGGTGGACACCCCGGGCGCGGCCAACGACGCGGAGGCGGAGCGGCAGGGCGCCGGGGCGGCGATCGCGGAGCTGTTCGGTGCGGTGGCCGCCGCGCGAACTCCCGTCACCACGCTGGTGATCGGCGAGGGCGGCTCCGGCGGCGCCCTCGCGCTCGCCGCGCCGGGCGGCACCTGGGCCACGCCCGACGCCTACTTCTCGGTCATCGCGCCGGAGGCGGCCGCCGCCATCCTCAAACGCCCGGACGGCGAGATCCGGGCGACGGCGGACCAACTCCGCATCCGTCCTCAGGACTTGCTGGACCTCGGGGTGATCCGCGGCATCGCCGGCCCGCCGGGTACCTTGTCGCCGGTCACCCGGAACCGGCACAAGGGAAACCACGACAGCACCGGCCACCGTCCGTAACATGGGGGGTTGCCTTGAGTCACCTGCACGGGGAGTCGCCACGCCATGGACGCGTTAGTGGAGTTCAAGACCGAGGACGGCGCGCTGATCGTCGTCGAGGGCGTCGACGAGGACCCGGGGGCGCGGATGGTCTCGCGCGGTGACGGACCGACGCTGGCGGCCCGCACGTTCGAGAGCGCGCTGGGCGGTGTCCGGGCCGCCGCCGAGTCGGCGCTCAGGGTGTTCCGGGACGGGACGCTGCGCCCGGACTCGGTGGAGCTGGAGTTCGGGGTGAAGCTGAGCGCGGAGACCGGGGCGGTCATCGCGAAGGGGGCGGCCGAGGGCCATCTGCTGGTGAAGCTCAGCTGGTCGCCGGGGCCCGCGGACGCGGACCGGGAGGCGGCCGGCCGGTCATGAGCGGCTTCGCCTGGCACGCCCGGATCGTCTGCGGGAGCGAGATCGGCGCCGGATTCCTCGTCTCGGCACGTCATGTCCTCACCTGCGCCCATGTCGTCCGCGCGGGCGACAGCAGCGCGGTGACGGTGTCCTTCCCCGGCGGCCGCGGGCTGGGACAGGTGCCCGCGACCGTGGCCGTGCACGGCGGCTGGGCGGGCGGCGCCGCCGACCCCGGCGACCTCGCCGTACTCGAACTGGACCGTGAAGTCCCGCTGGAACCGGCCGAGTTCGCCCCGCCGGGCGCCGAACTCGCGGGCGGGCACGCGCCGACCCTCGTGGCGTACGGCTTTCCCAAGGGGTACGACGAGGGCATGCTCGCCCGCTACCACGCCGTGCCCGGCGCCCTCGTCTCGGACGAGTGGCGCCAGTTGGAGGCCGCCACCGCGCACGGCCAGGCCCTGGCGCCCGGGTTCAGCGGCGCGGCCGTGCACCTCGCGGACGGCAGGGTGGTCGGCATGGTGACCACCATCGCCGGTTCGCGCGACGGCCGGGTCGGCCGCATGCTGCCCACCCAGGTCATGGCCCGCTACTGGCCCGGCCTCGGCGCCCTCGTCCCCACGCCCGGCCACGGGCGGGACGCGGTGCGCCGGCTGTACGCGCTGGTGCGGCGGGCGGTGGCGGAGGGCGTCGCCTGCGATCCCGCCCGGCTGGTCAACCACGCCGTGGGCCCCTTCGGCCAGCCGCCGCCCGAAGACGCCGTCGCCTCCCTGGAGGCCGCCGCCGGATACGTGCAGTGGGAGGTCCCGGGCGCCGAGGCGGTGACCCGCTTCGCCGACCTGCTCCAGGAGGTGCTGGACGGCACGTCCGCGCGGCCCGCCGCCGCGGCGTGGTCCCCGATCGTCGTCGAGATCGAGCGCAGCGGCGCCGGCGCCGACCTGGTCACCGTGGAGGTCTCCGCCTACCACGACGGTCAGCGCCGGCGGGTCGGCTCCCGGCGGCTGCGGCGCTCCGCCGTCCGCGCCTGGGTCCAGGTCTGCATCGACGAGGCGTTCTCACAACTCGCCCTCGACGCGAACGAGTTGATCACGTTCGTGATGCCCCGCGAATGGCTGAACGAACCGGTGGCGCGCTGGGAGTGCGGCGCCGACGACTCCACCCCGCTGGGCTGCGCCTATCCGCTGGTCGTCGTGGACCGCTCGCGGTACCGCAGCGGCCGGCTGCGCCGCGAACTGGCCAAGCGGTGGCAGAAGCTGGACACCTCGCCGGGGGCCCGGCTGCACCGCGTCGACTGCGGCGCCCAGGAGCGTCCGCAGAGCCTGCGCAAACGGCTCCGCGACGACGACGCCGACCTGGCGGGCTACGCCTTTCCGCCGGACGCCGCGCAACCGCACTTCGAGGCCGGCCTCAACTCGCCCGTGCCGGTCCTGCTGTGGCCGCGCACGGGCTGCGCCGGCTCCCGGCACGACGGCCCGTGCTCCGGTACGGCGTTCCTGGACCAGCTCGCCGACCGGCTCGCCGGCATCCCGCCCGCCGAACTGCCCGGCGAGGTCAGGGCGTTGCGCGAGACAGCGGACGCCGACGACGACCCCGACGGGCACTGGGCGAGCGGTCTGCAGCTGCTGTGGGACGATCCGCGCTGCTTCCCCGAACCCGCCGCGCTCCTCCACTCACCCGTCGCCTGAGCGGCCCACCCCCCTCAAGAAAGCGAACGTTCCATGGCCCTGTGGCCCGTCTACACCGGCAGCGGCACGCCGCACGACGGCATCACCCGGCTGCCCCCGCCCCCGCCCTGGCGCGCCTTCGACGGCGCGCCCCTGCTCGACGCGCCGGGCGAGGGCGACGCGGCGGCCGCCTCCCCCGACCGCGTGCACCGCGCCGAGACCTACCGGGCCACCTCGCAGACCGTCCAGCTCGTCAACGCCGCCCTGTACCTGCGCCGCCCGCTGCTGGTCACCGGCCCGCCCGGCACCGGCAAGTCCTCGCTGGTCTACGCGGTCGCCCGCGAGCTGCGCCTCGGACCCGTCCTGCGCTGGAACATCACCAGCCGCAGCACCCTGCACGACGGCCTCTACCAGTACGACCCGCTGTCCCGGCTGTACGCGGCCCGGCATGCGCAGGCCACCGAGGCGGGCATCGAGGAGCACCTGCGGCTGGGCCCCCTGGGCACCGCCCTGCTCCCCTACGCCCGGCCGCGCGCCCTGCTCATCGACGAGATCGACAAGAGCGACCTCGACCTGCCGAACGACCTGCTCAACGTCCTGGAGGAGGGCCAGTACGAGATTCCCGAGCTGGTCCGCGGCGCCCGCCGTACGCCGACGGCGCAGGTGATGGTCGACGGCACCGACGATCGCGTCCCGGTGGAGCGCGGCCGGGTCCGCTGCCGGGCCTTCCCGTTCGTGGTGCTCACCAGCAACGGCGAGCACGAGTTCCCGCCCGCCTTCCTGCGCCGCTGCGTCACCCTCAGGCTGCGCCAGCCGGACGACGACCGGCTCGCCGCGATCGTGCGCGCCCACTTCGACGGCGAGCCCGACGCCTACGCGCAGACCCTGATCGACCGGTTCCTGTCCCGGGTCGGCGGCGGCGACCTGGCCACCGACCAGCTTCTCAACGCCATCTATCTGGCGCGTTCCTCCGACCTCGGTGCGGAGAGCCTGGACGAGCTGGCCGAGCAGCTGATGCCGTACCTGGGCGACGCCCCGCACACGGACGCCTTCTGAGGGCCGGATGCCGTCCGACACCCCGGGGCGCCCCGAACCGCTGGCCCGTCTCGCCGACGTGCTGGCCGAGGCGGGCTCCGGCGTGCGCCCGACCCCGCTGGAGCTGGCCGAACTGCTGTGGCTGGCCCGGCACATGGAACCGCGGACCCCGTCCGCCGAGGGCGCGCCCGGCCCCGCCCCGGCCGCGCCGCACCCCCCACCGCCGCCCTCACCGCCCCCGTCCCCCCGGCCG
>NZ_JAMGBF010000080.1 GCF_023516615.1 Streptomyces panaciradicis | reverse complement strand
CGTGTGCGCCGCGGCCGTCGCCGTACCGCCGGCGCTGCCGGACCGCGCCCCCACGGCGCCCGCCCAGGTCCGCGTGACGGACGCGACGGGCCGGGTCGTGGCCGAGGTGCCGCGCGCCTGGGGACGCCAACTGCGCGGTGCGGGATGGGACCCGCGTGTGCTGGGGCTGCCCGCCGGGCACCAGCCGGGGTTCGTCGTCGCGGACGACCTGGGGAGGTGGCAGGACCTGACGGCGGACGTGAACGGCGTGTTCGTGGGCCGCACGGGCGGCGGGGACCTCACGGCCGCGGTGGACGCCCTCACCCACCCCGGCTGCCACTACGACGGCGCCCGCGCCTGGACGGGCGCCGCGTGGCACGGCAGGGTCCGGACGTGGAGCGACTGCCGCGGCTCCGGCGGATCGGTCACGGAGGCCGCGCTCGCCCCCGCACGGGGCGCCGGACGGCCGCGCGTGTACGTGCAGATCCGCGAGCGGGGCGGCGCGACGGAGACCGATCATGTCCTGACTTCGGTACATGTCGGAAACTGACCCGGCACACTCTTCTCGCGCCAGAACTTTTTCGTTCGGGCGCGCATCGGACATACATGACGGGGCACAGAGCGCCGTACGCATCCGCCCGGGCGGGTGCGTGATCACATTGGGAGTGCTGAGGACCATGGCGAACAAGTCCCCCTCCGTCCACCGGACGGCCCTGCTCGCGGGCACGGCCGCGCTGCTCGGCCTGCTGACGGCCTGCGGCAGCGGCGGCGACGGCACGGCGAGCTCGCCGACGACCCTGTCCGGAACGGCCGCGCCCGCCTCGGACGGCGGTACGAGCGCAGCCGCCACGGCGACCGACTCCGTGACGCAGTCGACGGGCCCGTCGGGCGAGGCCGCCTCCGCGAAGCCCTCCAAGACCGCGTCCTCGGCCGTGGCGGCCGCCTCCGGCCGGTGCCACACCTCCGAGCTGAAGGCCACCGTCGGGCGCAACGACCCCGGGGCCGGGCAGGAGAACTTCCCGATCGTGCTGACCAACACCTCGTCGCACACCTGCACGGTGCGCGGCTTCCCCGGCGCCGCGTTCGTCGACGCCTCGGGCAAGCAGCTGGGACCGGACCCCAAGCGGGAGTCGGGCAGCGCGCCGACGACCGTGACGCTGGCTCCGGGCCACAGCGCCTGGGCGGGGCTGACGTTCTCCAACCCCGAGGTCAGCGGCGCGAACCCGGCCACCCCGGCCGCGCTGCTGGTCACTCCCCCCGACGAGCGGGCCTCCCTGAAGGTGACGTGGACGGGCGGTCAGGTGCCCGTGTCGGGCAACTCCTCCTCGGTCTTCCTGACGGTGTTCAACCCGGGCACGGGCGCCTGAGCGGCAGGGGGCGGGAGCGCTTTCTTACTGTGAGCTGCTTTCATGGATCATCCCGCCCCGATCCGCTGCGAAGGACCCTGCTCTGAACACCGCGCTCGCCGAGACGCTGTCCGTCCTCCTGCTCGTCGCCGTCCTGGCCTTCGCCGTGCTGCGGCCGAAGGGCCTGCCGGAGGCGGTGCTGGCCGTCCCCGCCGCGGGGCTCGTCATCGCCACCGGCGCGATCTCGCTCGACCACGCGCGGGAGGAGGCCGCGCGGCTCGGACCCGTCGTGGGCTTTCTCGCGGCCGTGCTGGTGCTGGCCCACTTCTGCGACGTCGAGGGGCTCTTCCAGTGGTGCGGGGCCTGGACGGCCCGCCGGGCCGCGGGCTCGCCGGGGCGGCTGCTGGGCGCGGTGTTCGTGCTGGCCTCGGTGATCACGGCCGTGCTCAGCCTGGACGCCACCGTGGTGCTGTTGACCCCGGTGGTGTTCGCCACCGCGGCCCGGGCGGGCGTCCGGGCGAGACCCCATCTGTACGCCTGCGCCCACCTGTCGAACACGGCCTCGCTGCTGCTGCCCGTGTCCAACCTGACGAACCTGCTGGCGTTCGAGACGAGCGGGCTGAGCTTCACCCGGTTCGCCCTGCTGATGACGCTGCCGTGGCTGGTCGCGATCGGCGCCGAGTACCTGGTGTTCCGCCGCTTCTTCGCCGACGACCTGCGGATCGCCGCCCCGTCCGCCGAGCCGGGCGAGACACCCGAGCTGCCCCTGTTCGCGCTGGTCACGGTCGGGTGCACGCTGGCCGGGTTCGCCGTGGCCTCCGCGGTGGGCGTGGAGCCGGCCTGGGTGGCCGCCGCGGGCGCGCTGGTGCTGGCCGCCCGCTCGCTCGTACGGCGCAAGGCGACGCCGCTGACGGTGGTGCGGGCCGCGTCGCCGGCGTTCCTGGCGTTCGTGCTGGCGCTGGGGATCGTGGTGCGGGCGGTGGTCGACAACGGCCTGGCCGACGCCCTCGACCGCGTCGTGCCCTCCGGCTCCGGGCTGCTCGCGCTGCTCGGAATCGCCGTGCTGGCCGCCGTGCTGGCGAACCTGATCAACAACCTGCCCGCGGTGCTGGTGCTGCTGCCGCTGACCGCCGCCGCGGGGCCGGGTGCCGTGCTGGCGGTGCTGCTCGGGGTGAACATCGGCCCCAACCTGACGTACGCCGGTTCGCTGGCCACGCTGCTCTGGCGGCGGATCGTGCACCGGCACGAACACGACGTGGGCCTCGGCGAGTTCACCCGGCTGGGCCTGCTGGCCACCCCGGCCGCGCTGGTGCCGGCCGTGGCGGCGCTGTGGCTGTCGCTGCAGGTGGCCGGCTGAACCGGGCGGGATGTCAGTGGCGGCCGCCGCGGCCCCCGTAACCGCCGTAGCCGCCGTAACCTCCCCCGTAGCCGCCGTACCCGCCCGTCCCGCAGTAGTACGGGTTGTAGGCGCAGTAGGGGTTCTCGGGATACGCGGTCGACTGCGTCGGTGCGGGCTGCACGGTGGTCGGCGCCGCGGAGGGCGTCGGTGAGGGGCTCGGCGTCCCGGCCGCCCTCCGGGTGGGCGTCGGCACCGGGGTGGTGTCCTCGTCCCAGTTGACGACCTGCATCTGGAGGTCGGCCTTCGTCGTGTCGAAGGCCCAGTGCTGCACGTCGCCTTCCTCGCGGGTCTTGAGCACCAGGGCACCCGAGCCGTCGGTGGCGGCGGGGGCCAGGGCCAGGTCCTGGTTCCAGCGCGGCACCAGGGCGCCCTTCAGGGTGAAGTCGTAGCGGATGTTCTTCTGGATGCCGCCCGTGCAGGGGGCGAGCACCACCGAGTAGCCGAGGTGGGAGTCGAGGCAGAGTTCGGGGTCGGCGACGCTGCGCAGCCTGTCGTCGGTCTCGTAGCGCCACTGCTGGGTGTTGGCCGAGGAGCAGGAGGCCAGTTCGGTCTCGGCGCCCTTGACGGCCTTCTTGCCGACGACGGACACGCACAGGCCGGAGCCGACGTTGTGCAGCCGCCCCTGGACGTTGCCCTGGGACGCCTCGCTCGCGCTGATCCAGGACGGGTTGCCGGTCGGGGTGCTCTTCGCCGGGCCGGGCGTCTGCGAGGGCCGGCCGCCGGCGGCCGGTGCGGCGTGGTCGCCGTTGCCGAGGACGGCCCACAGGACGAGCGGGAGGACGATCAGTCCGCTCACCGTGAGGACGGCCGCGGTGAGGTTGCGGCGGCGGGCCGCGGCGCGCCGGGCGGCCTTGCGGTCCGAGCGGCGGGAGGCGCTGCGGCCGCCGGGGCGGGGGGCGGAGCCGGCGACGGTCCGTGCGGGGGCCGGGGGCTCGCCGGGCGCCGCGAAGAAGGGCTCGCCCGCCATGACCCGGGGGCGCAGTTCGTCGGGCAGGGCGCTGCCCTCGACGGGGCCGGCGAGTCTGGACTCCACATAGGCCCGGGCACCCCAGCCGAGGACCGCCTCGGCCAGGGCGAGGCCCAATCCCCGGTTGAACTGGGCGAGTTGGTCGGCGGTGTCCCGGCAGTGGCCGCAGCGGGCGAGGTGCGCGGCCAGGTCGGGGTCGACGTCGGCGCCGCCGCGCCGGTAGGTCACGTCGAGCATGCGCAGGTAGCGGCGGCACTCCTGCTCGGGGGCGAGTTCGCGGTGGACCTGGAGGCATTCCTCGCGCAGCCGGTCCCGGGCCCGCCCGAGTTCGAGGAGGGCGTGTTCGGCGTCGTAGCCGAGCAGCCCGCCGGGGACGTCGATGGGCTCGGCCTCGACCTCCGTGTGCCACAGCAGGCAGCGGAAGGACTGGGGCAGCCGCTGGAACGCCCCGGACAGCAGGCGCCGGTCACCGGGTGGCAGCAGCCGGGCCGCGATGCGCTCGCCGTCGGCCCCGGAGCGCAGTTCCGGGTGGAGGTGTTCGCCCCGGTGGTCGTTGTCCCACTCGGCGGCGATACGGCGTACGGTGACGAGGAGTTGGGGGCGCCAGGCGGAGGTGGGGCCGTTCTGCCGGAGCGTCTCGCCGAAGAGGCGGGTGAAGGCGGCGGTCGTGAGCATTCCGGCCGAGGGTATGCCGTCGGTGCACAGCCGGGCGTAGGCGAACCCCGCTTCCCAGTGCCGGTCCAGGAGTTCACCGACGGGCTGCAGCGCGGGCGACGATCCGGTCCACTTCTTGAGTTCGGCACTCAGTTGCTCGTCCGTCACCTCGAACCGGCGGGCTGTTGTGGGGGAATTCGACAGGCCGGCGTCGTTCACGGCTGCATTCCTCTCGGGGCACGCGCATAAAGTCCATACCAAACGGTATGGGGATCCGTCGACACGACGACGAGATCCACTCGTACAGGGTTCGACATCTCGAACACCTGTCGGAAAGGGCTCTTATGGAGCCCGGGGACGAGCGGGAGATGCCTCGCGCGCACAGTGAAAACATGTATTTTCCGTGCGCCGCCGACGCACACCTTTGCACAGGTCAGCGAAGCGGAACAAGGGATCTCGCGGTTTTGTGCATTCCGTGCCCCACGCGCGATATTGACGAAACGTCAATGCCGCGGAACGTTATTCGCGCGCCGCGACCGGATCACCGGGCGAAAACCATTGGCGGACCCGCCCCACCACATGCGCCGTCTGTCGCGCCGGCGCACGCCCGCTCACTCGCCAACCATTGAGCCGCGCGCCCGGTACACCCCGGGCGGCACTCCGTACCGGTCGCGGAAGACCCGGTTGAAGTGGAACGGGCTGGCGAACCCCGAAGCCGCCGCCACCCGTTCGACGGACAGGTCGCTGCCCTCCAGCAGGCGGGCCGCGTGCCGCAGCCGCGCCTCGCGCAGCGCCCGCATCGGGGACCGGCCCGACTGCTCGGCGAACAGGTGGGCGAAGCGCGAGGGCGACAGGGAGACACGGGCGGCGAGCGAGCGGACGGTGTGCGGGGCGGCCGGATCGGCGGCGATGAGCGCCTCGGCCCGGCGCACCCGCTCGTCGATGCCGGGCCGCGCCGCGGGCGGCCGGGCCGTGGCCGCCGTGAGCAGGACGACGTCCTCCAGCGAGGACAGGGCGAGTTCGCGAGCGGCGGTGCCGTGCGC
>NZ_JAMGBF010000008.1 GCF_023516615.1 Streptomyces panaciradicis | reverse complement strand
GGCCGGCACCTGGAAGGACCTGACGGACAACGTCAACTCCATGGCCAACAACCTCACCGGGCAGGTCCGCAACATCGCCCTGGTGACGACCGCGGTGGCCAACGGCGACCTGTCGAAGAAGATCGACGTCGACGCCCGCGGCGAGATCCTGGAGCTGAAGACGACCATCAACACGATGGTCGACCAGCTGTCGTCGTTCGCCGCGGAGGTCACCCGCGTCGCCCGCGAGGTCGGCAGCGAGGGCCGGCTCGGCGGCCAGGCAGAGGTGGAGGGCGTCGAGGGCACCTGGAAGCGGCTGACGGAGAACGTCAACGAACTGGCCGGGAACCTGACCCGGCAGGTCCGTGCGATCGCCGAGGTCACCAGCGCCGTCGCCGAGGGCGACCTGACCCGCTCGATCACCGTGGTGGCCTCCGGCGAGGTCGCCGACCTCAAGGACAACATCAACTCCATGGTGGAGTCCCTGCGCGAGACCACCCGGGCCAACCAGGAGCAGGACTGGCTCAAGACCAACCTGGCGCGCATCTCCGGCCTGATGCAGGGCCACCGCGACCTGCCGGTCGTCGCCGAGCTGATCATGGACGAGCTGACGCCGCTCGTCGCGGCCCAGTACGGCGCCTTCTACCTCGCCGAGGACACCGAGGCCGGCCACGACCTGCGCCTGGTGGGCTCCTACGGCTTCCCCGACGACGACGAGCGGCCCACCCGCATCCCCGTCGGCCGCTCCCTGGTCGGGCAGGCGGCGCGCAACCGCCGGACCATCACCGTGGAGGACCTGCCGGAGGGCTACGTCAGCATCTCCTCCGGCCTGGGCCACGCGCTCCCCCGCGCCCTGGTGGTTCTGCCCATCGTGGTCGAGGAGCAGGTGCTCGGCGTCATCGAACTGGCCTCGCTGACCCGCTTCACGCAGATCCACCAGGACTTCCTGGCCCAGCTGATGCCGACCATCGGCGTCAACCTCAACACCATCGTCGCCAACGTCCGCACCGACGAGCTGCTGGAGGAGTCCCAGCGGCTGACCGTCGAACTGCAGGCGCGGTCCGGGGAGTTGCAGGTCCAGCAGGTCGAGCTGCAGCGCTCCAACGCCGAGCTGGAGGAGAAGGCCTCCCTGCTGGCCTCGCAGAACCGCGACATCGAGGCGAAGAACCTGCAGATCGAGCAGGCCCGGCAGGAACTGGAGACCCGCGCCCAGCAGTTGGCGCTGGCCTCCAAGTACAAGTCGGAGTTCCTGGCCAACATGAGCCACGAACTGCGCACCCCGCTCAACAGCCTGCTGATCCTGGCCCAGTTGCTGGCCCAGAACCCCTCGCGCAACCTCACCCCGAAGCAGGTCGAGTACGCGGGGATCATCCACTCGGCCGGCTCCGACCTGCTGCAGCTGATCAACGACATCCTCGACCTGTCCAAGGTCGAGGCGGGCAAGATGGACGTCTCCCCCGAGCGGGTCCCGCTGCGCCAGCTGCTGGAGTACGTCGAGGCGACGTTCCGCCCGATGACGACGCAGAAGAGCCTGGAGTTCACCGTCGCCACCGCACCCGGCACGCCCGCGGACCTGCTCACCGACGACTCCCGGCTGCGCCAGATCCTGCGCAACCTGCTGTCGAACGCGGTGAAGTTCACCGAGCAGGGCGGCGTGGAGCTGCGCATCGAACCGGCGGCCGACCGGGAGGTGCCGCCCGGCGTGCACCGGGGCGGTCCCGTGGTGGCGTTCCGGGTGAAGGACACCGGCATCGGCATCCCCCAGCAGCAACTGGAGACGATCTTCGGGGCGTTCCAGCAGGCCGACGGGACGACCAGCCGCAAGTACGGCGGCACCGGCCTGGGCCTGTCCATCACCCGGGAGATCGCCCACCTGCTCGGCGGTGCCGTCACCGTCGACAGCACTCCCGGCCAGGGCAGCACCTTCACCCTCTATCTGCCCGTCGCCCGCGCCGACTTCGAGGAGCTGGCGGACGGCGGCAGGCCGGCGGAGCAGCACCGGGACCAGAGCCTCCCGGACGCGGCCTCGCCCCGGGCCCTGTCCGGTCCCACACCGCCGCCCGGGCACCGCAGGCGCCGCCTGCTGGTCGTCGAGGAGCGCCAGCGCGGTCTGCTCTCGCTCGTCGCCGAGCGGGCCGTCTCGGACATCGCGCACGACCCGGCCGACCCGCACGGCGAGATCGACATCATCACCGCCGTCGGGGCGGAGGAGGCCGCGAGCACGCTGGCGGCCGAGCCCTGCCACTGCGTGGTCCTCGAACTCGGCATGCCGCACGCCGAGGGCGCGGACTTCCTGGAGGCCATGCGCGGCGACTCCGCGCTGGCCAGCGTGCCCGTGCTGGTGCACACCGGGCACCGGGTCGACCTCTCCCAGGAGCAGGCGCTGCGGGCCCTGGCGGGCGACCGGCCGCTGGACTTCCTCTCCAGCCTGGACGAGCTGCGCGAGCGCATCACCCTGCACCTGTCCGCCGAGCAGCCGGGCGACGTGCTGTCGCTGGTGCGCGCCGAGGAGACGCAGCACACACCGGCGCAGGTCGTGGACGACTCGTTCATCGGCCGCACGGTCCTGGTCGTCGACGACGACGCGCGCAACCTCTTCGCCCTCAGCGGGGTGCTGGAGCTGCACGGGTTCGAGGTCCTGCACGCCGACAACGGCCGCAAGGGCATCGAGATGCTGCTCGCGCACCCCGACATCTCGCTGGTCCTGATGGACGTGATGATGCCGGAGATGGACGGCTACGCGGCCACCGCGGAGATCCGCTCGATGCCGCAGTACGCGGAGCTGCCGATCATCGCCGTCACCGCGAAGGCGATGCCGGGCGACCAGGAGAAGAGTCTGGCGTCGGGAGCGAACGACTACATCACGAAGCCCGTCGACACCGGCGACCTGATCGCCCGCGTCCGTCAGTGGCTGCCCTCGTGACCGGGTGCCGCATCCGCCGAGTCCCCCAGCCGACCGCGTGACGTCGCCCGGCGTCGCCGCCGCAGAACAGGCCAACCGTGAGTGATCTCCGTCAGCCGCAGGCATCACCCGCCACCGAGCACGTCCAGGCGCCCGGCGACTCCGGCACGTCCGTCGCGGAGACCGCCGGCGCCGACGGTCCCGAGCAGACGTCCCCCGTCGGGCGGCTCGCGGCGACCGTGGACCGGCTGCGCCGCGAGGTGCGGGCGGCGCAGGCCGAGGCCGACGGCCGCGCCCTGATCGAACTGGCCAAGGGCATCCTGGTCGAGCGGCTGGGCTGCGGGCCGGCGCAGGCGGCGCGGCAGCTCGCCGAGCTGACCGAGCAAGCGGGCGTGACGCCGCTGGAGTTCGCCGTCGAGGTCATCAACCAGGCCTCACGCGACCGGGTCTCGGAGGTCACCAGCGCCTTCCTCGCCGCCACCGCGGCCCGGTCCGACGCCGAGGCGTCGGCCGCGGGCACCTCGTCCGCCGTACGGCTGCGCACCGCCGAGAGCGGCGCGCTGGCCGCCGACGACACCCAGGCCGTGGCCGACTCCCTGCTGGAGCACGCCCTGACACCGCTCGGCGCGGAGGCGGTGGCGATCTGGGGGCTGGGGGCCGACGGCTCGCTGAGCCTGGCGGGCAGCGCCGGGTTCTCCACCGCCGAGGCCGGACGCTGGCGGCATGTGCCGCCGGGGGTGACGACGGTGGCGCGGCGCGGTCTCACCGAGGAGGGGGGTGAATGGATCCGCAGCCTGGCCGAGACCGGACTGCCCTCCATCGGCCAGCACCATCACCCCGAGGGCGGCCGGGTGGCCGTACCGGCGGGGACCGGCGGCCGGATCCACGGCGTGCTGGAGATCGCCTGGCCGGAACCGCTGGATCAGCTCTCCCCGCCGATCGTCCGGCAGATCGAGGCCCTCGCGGAGCTGTGCGCGCACACGCTGCAGACCTCGGCGCCGCCGGACCCCGCGTCGGACACGGGCCCGCGCATCCTGCCGGACGTCGCCGAGCTGATGGACCTCACCGACGGGCTGCACGACCCGGCCCTGGTGCTGATGCCCCACCTGGACGCCGAGGGACGGCTGGTCGACTTCCGCATCCAGCACGTCAACGGCCGCTTCCTGGACCCCGCCGGCCGGCCACGCGGCGTCATCAACGGCGCCCTGCTGCTGGAGACCTATCCCCTGGCCGCGGGGCAGAGCGAACTGTTCGAGCGGATCGAGCGCGTCTACGCCACCGGCGAGCCCTACCGCGCCCACCGCATGCGGCTGACCGCGCTGGTGGACGACGTGCACCTGACCGCGGTCGCCGACATCAACATCAGCAGGCACGGCGGCAGCGTCCTGCTGATCTGGCGCATCGAGGACGAGACGGCCCGGCTGGCCAATCTGCTCCAGCACGCCCAACGCCTGGGCCGCATCGGCGGGTTCGAGGAGAACCTGCTCACCGGCGAGATCACCTGGAACGGCCAGCTGTACGACCTCTACGGCCGGTCCGCCTCCAGTTCCCCCGTGCCGCTGGAGGACCTGGCCGCCCACGCGCATCCCGACGACGCCGTGGCCATCGGCCGGTTCCTGCGGGCCGTGCTGCACCAGCGCCGGCCCGCGTCGGCCGCCTTCCGGCTGCAGCGGCCCGACGGGGTCACCCGCCACATCCGGGTCGTGGCGGAGCCGGTCCTCGACTCCGACGGCCAGCTGTACGTCGTACGCGGCGCCTACCAGGACATCTCCGCCCACCACTGGACGGAGGTGGCCCTCGCCGCGACCCGTGACCAGCTCGCCCACACCGAGCAGCAGGCCAGTGAGCGCAACCGGCTCGCGCTGCAGCTGCAGCACGCCATCATGCCGCCGACGCAGGCCCCGCTGGAGGCGCCCGGGCTGCGGGTGGCCGTGCGCTACCGGCCCGCGGAGACCCAGCACCTGGTCGGCGGCGACTGGTACGACGCGGTCGTGCTGCCCTCCGGGCTGGTGCTGCTGTGTGTGGGCGACGTCGCGGGGCACGGCATAGAGGCGGCCACCAGCATGGTCGTGCTGCGCAACGCGCTGCGCGGGCTCGCCGTCACCGGCGCCGGGCCGGGCCAGGTGCTGACCTGGCTGAACATGGTGGCCCACCATCTGACCGGCTCGATCACCGCCACCGCGGTCTGTGCCCTGTACGACCCCGAACGGCGCACCCTGCGCTGGGCGCGCGCCGGCCATCTGCCGCCGGTGCTGGTGCGCGGCACGGAGGCGACGGCGCTGCCGCTGGTCAAGGGGCTGCTGCTGGGCGCCGTACCGGAAGCGGGCTACGAGGAGCAGGAGGTCCAACTCGCCGTCGACGACACGCTGTTGATGTACACCGACGGCCTGATCGAGCGCCGTGACCGGTCCGTGGAGGAGTCCCTGGCCCAGCTGCTGACGGCGGCGCGCGCGGTTCCGCCGACGCTGGAGCAGCAGCTGGACCGGCTGCTCACGCACAGCAGGTCCGACACGGACGACGACACCTGCATCGTCGGCATCCGGGTCGACTGACCCGTCGAGCGGTCGCCGGCGACGGACCCGGCGGCCCGGAGTGAACCGGCGGGCACCGGCCACACCTGTGCGGAATCCTTTCCTCTACAAGTGTGGCGTAAGTATGGTGATCGCGTGAAGGCACTCCTGCTGTCAGGCGGCTCGGGCACTCGTCTGCGTCCCATCACCCACACGTCGGCGAAACAGCTCGTACCGGTCGCGAACAAGCCGGTGCTGTTCTACGGCCTGGAGGCGATCGCGCAGGCCGGCATCAGCGAGGTCGGGATCGTCGTCGGGGACACGGCCGAGGAGATCCGGGCGGCCGTCGGCGACGGGAGCGCGTTCGGCCTGGACATCACCTACATCCCGCAGTCCGCCCCGCTGGGGCTGGCCCACGCGGTGCTGATCGCCCGGGAGTTCCTGGGGGAGGACGACTTCGTGATGTACCTGGGCGACAACTTCGTCGTCGGCGGCATCACCTCGCTGGTGGACGCCTTCCGCGCCGAACGCCCGGACGCGCGGATCCTGTTGACGCGGGTGGCGGACCCGTCCGCGTTCGGCGTGGCCCAACTCGACGACTCCGGGCGGGTGGTGGGCCTGGAGGAGAAGCCCCGGCAGCCCAGGAGCGACCTGGCGCTGGTCGGGGTCTACCTGTTCACCCCGGCCGTCCATGAGGCCGTGCGCGCGATCAAGCCGTCCGGGCGCGGCGAGTTGGAGATCACCGACGCCCTGCAGTGGATGATCGACGCCGGGCGGGACGTGCGCTCCACGACGATCTCCGGGTACTGGAAGGACACCGGGAACGTCACCGACATGCTGGAGGTCAACCGCTCGGTGCTGGAGAGCCTGGAGGGCCGGATCGACGGCACGGTCGACGGGCGCAGCGAGCTCATCGGCCGGGTGCGCGTCGGGGCCGGGGCGCAGGTGACCGGCAGCCGGATCGTGGGCCCGGTCGTCATCGGAGCGAACACCGTGATCGCCGACTCCTACGTGGGCCCCTTCACCTCGATCGCCGAGGACTGCCGGATCGAGGACAGCGAGATCGAGTACTCGATCGTGCTGCGCGACTCCTCGGTGCGCGGCGTCGGGCGGGTGGAGGCCTCCCTCATCGGCCGCAACGTCGAGGTCACTCCCGCTCCCCGCAAGCCCGCCGCCCACCGTCTCGTCCTCGGCGACCACAGCAAGGTGCAGATCTCCTCATGACGACCAGGACGACGGATCCGCGACGAGACGGGCCCGCGGTCGTGTGCGACGACAAGAGAGGCCCAGCCCGGTGAGCTTCAGGAAGCAGCCGACCGCCCAGGTCGACGACAAGGCCGAGATCGGCGACGGCACGACGGTCTGGGACCTGGCCCAGATCCGGGAGGACGCCCGGCTGGGCAGCGGGTGCATCGTGGGCCGGGGGGCCTACGTCGGTCCCGGCGTGCGCATCGGCGACAACGTCAAACTCCAGAACTACGCGCTCGTCTACGAGCCCGCGGTGCTCGCCGACGGGGTGTTCGTGGGCCCGGCGGCGGTCCTCACCAACGACTACTTCCCCCGGTCGGTGGACCCGGGCGGGAAGCTCAAGCGCGGCGACGACTGGGAGGCCGTCGCCGTCGTGGTGGACGAAGGGGCCTCGCTGGGCGCCCGGTCGGTGTGCGTGGCGCCGGTGCGCGTGGGGCGGTGGGCACTGGTCGCGGCCGGCGCGGTGGTGACCCGGGACGTGCCGGACTTCGCGCTCGTGGCCGGTGTTCCGGCGCGCCGCATCGGCTGGGTGGGACGGGCCGGTGTACGCCTGGTGGAACGGGAGGGCGAGCCGGGTGTGTGGGAGTGCCCGGAGACCGGTGCGCTGCACGACGAGAAGGACGGCGGGCTGGTCGAGCGCGCATGACGCGTCTTTCCGCCAAATCGCAAATCTTCGAACATTCACCGGCATAACATGTGTGCGAACTGTGCAGAGACAGCACAATGAGCACACGAACCAGTGCCCAGGGGGGGTTACCGGGTGAGGAAACCTGTGCCTGAAGCGAGGAGCGGCGTCCGCTCCGTCGCCTGACGTCCGTTGTGTCTTCCACGTCCGGCCGTGCGTGCCGCGACGCTCTCAAGTCTGCGCAAAAACAGGGGGGTTGGTGTGTCCAACCGATGACCAGTTCACGTCTCGCGGCACTCGGTGACGAGGACCCGCCGCTGCTCGCGCTCGCCCGACGCCTGCTCGCCGTGGCCGAGTCGGGGCTTCCGTCGATGCTGCTTCCCGGTGGGGAGGCCTTCGTCTTCACCATGGCCGGACAGCAGGCCCCCGACGGCTCCTGGACCCTGGAGCGGCGCGGTACCAGCACCCGCTACGCAGCCATCACCGTGCTCGGGGCCCGGTTCCTGCCGGAGGACCGCCAGCGCGCGGTGCTCGGCGGGCGCACCGCCGAGGAGTTCGCGGGGCTGCTCATCGAGTCATTGCCGGCGGTGACCAACCTCGGTGACGCGGCGCTCATCGCCTGGGCCGCCGCCGAGACCGGGCACCCCAAACTCTCCGACGCCCTGGCGCGGGTGACGGAGCTGGACGTGGAAGGGCGCCCGCAGTACACCGTGGAGGCGGCCTGGGTGCTGTCCGCGTTCGCGGCGGCTCGCGACACGGTCGACGTGGAGAGACGTTTCACCGCAGCTCGCGACCGTCTGCTTCGCTGCCGGATCGGCGACAGCCCGCTGTTCCCGCACGCCACCGCTCCCGGCCTGGTGCCCTGGTACCGGGCGCACGTCGCCTGCTTCGCCGACCAGACGTACCCGCTGCAGGCGCTGGCCCGAGCGCACGCCGGCGGCGACGGGGACGGCGACCCCGAGGCGCTGGCCGCCGCCGACGCGTGCGCGGCACGCATCTGCGAGCTGCAGGGCGAGGGCGGTCAGTGGTGGTGGCACTACGACGCCCGGACCGGCGCGGTGATCGAGGGCTACCCCGTCTACAGCGTCCACCAGCACGCGATGGCGCCGACCGCCCTGTTCGACCTCGCCGACGCCGGCGGCACCGACTTCGGCGCGGCGATCCGCAAGGGTCTGCGCTGGATGACGGACGTACCCGAACTGACCGGCTCCCGGCACCGGGAGCCGATGATCCTGGACGACCTCGGGGCCACCTGGCGCAAGGTGTACCGGGGCGATCCGAAGAAGGCCGTACGGGCCGCCCGCGGCCTGTCCACCCGGCTCGCTCCGGGCCTGCGGCTGAAGACCCTGGACCGGGTCTACCGTCCGCTGGCCGTGGACCGCGAGTGCCGGCCCTACGAGTTCGGCTGGATGCTCCACGCCTGGCAGGCGGGTGGCATATGAGCGCGAGACGCACCCTGTTCGGGGTCGAGCTGGACCCGCTGACCATGGACGAGACCGTCGCGCACTGCCTGGAGGCCGTACGCGAGGGCAGACAGCTGGAGATCGGCGTGGTCAACGCCGCGAAGCTGGTGAACATGCGCCGCGATCCGCGGCTCGCCGCGGCCGTGTCCGGCTGCGACCTGGTCCTCGCCGACGGACAGGCCGTGGTGTGGGCCGGGCGGGTGCTGCGCGCCCCGCTGCCCGAACGGGTCGCCGGCATCGACCTGTTCCTGCGGCTGCTGGGCGAGGCGGAGGCCGCGGGCATCTCCGTGTACTTCCTGGGCGCCCGGCAGGACGTGCTGGACCGGATGCTGCTGCGGGTCGCCGACCGCTTCCCCGGTCTGAAGGTCGCCGGCAGCCGCAACGGCTACTTCGACGACTCCGAGCAGGAGACGATCGCCGACGGCATCGCCCGCAGCGGCGCGCAGATGCTGTTCCTCGGCATGACCTCCCCGAAGAAGGAGATCTTCACCGCCGCCCACGGCGCCCGCACCGGCGCCCGCGTGGTGCACGGCGTCGGCGGCTCCTTCGACATCCTCGCCGGGGTCACCAAGCGGGCCCCCGCGACCTGGCAGCGGTGGGGACTGGAATGGCTCTACCGCGTGCTGCAGGAGCCGCGCCGCCTGGGCCGGCGCTACCTCACCACCAACGTCTCCTTCCTCCTCATGACGGCACGCGAGCTCATCCGGCTCACCCCGTCGACCGCTCCCGCGAACAGGAGTCACTGATGCGTGTCGTCGTGGTTGGACAGGGATACGTCGGCCTGCCACTGGCCGTCCGGGCCGCCGAGGTCGGACACGAGGTGATCGGCTACGACGTCGACGCCCGCCGGATCAAGAGCCTCGCCGCGGGCGAGTCCTTCGTCGAGGACGTCTCCTCGGAGAGAATCCGCGCAGCGCTGGACGACGGCACCTACAGACCGAGCGAGTCCGCGCGCGACTGCGGCGGCTTCGACGTCGCCGTGGTGACCGTGCCGACCCCGCTGCACGAGGGCACCCCCGACCTCCGCTACATCAAGGAGTCGGCGATCACCCTCGCCCGCTATCTGCGCCCCGGCGCGACGGTCGTCCTGGAGTCGACCACCTACCCGGGCACCACCCAGGAGCTGTTCGCCCCGATCCTGGAGGAGGGCTCGGGCCTGACCGCGGGCGCCGACTTCCACCTCGGCTACAGCCCGGAGCGGATCGACCCCGGCAACGCCGTGTGGGGGTTCAAGGAGACCCCGAAGGTCGTCTCCGGTGTCAACGAGGCCTCCCTGAAGGCGGTTCAGGACTTCTACGGCCAACTCGTCGACACCACGGTGCCGGTGCGCTCGCCCAAGGAGGCCGAGCTCGCCAAGCTGCTGGAGAACACCTTCCGGCACGTGAACATCGCGCTGGTCAACGAGATCGCGATGTTCGCCCACCACCTGGACATCGACGTCTGGCAGTCCATCGACGCCGCCTCCACCAAGCCCTTCGGGTTCATGAAGTTCACGCCCGGACCGGGGGTGGGCGGCCACTGCCTGCCCATCGACCCCTCCTACCTGTCCTGGCGGGTGCAGCGCGAACTGGGCCAGAGCTTCCGGTTCGTGGAGCTCGCCAACGACATCAACAACCACATGCCCGAGTACGTCACCCGGCGGATCACCGACCACTTCAACGCCCGACGGCGTTCGGTGAACGGCTCGCGCATCCTGCTGCTGGGCCTCGCGTACAAGAAGAACACCGGCGACGCCCGCGAGTCGCCCGCCCTGCGCATCTCCCAGCTGCTGCTCGACATGGGGGCCCAGGTCAGGGCGGCGGACCCGCACGTCGTCGAGGGCCTGCCGGCCGACACCCGGCTGGTGCGGGTCGAGCCGACGCGCGAGGAACTGGCCGAGGCCGACGTGGTGGTGCTGCTCACCGACCACGACGGCTTCGACTACGAACTCGTCGCCGAGCACGCCCCGTTCGTCCTCGACTGCCGCCGCCGCCTGCCCTCCGGACCCACGATCGAGGTGCTCTGAACCATGCCGCGCATCGTGTGCGTCGCCGGCGCCCGCCCCAACTACATGAAGATCAAACCGGTGATGGACGCCCTGGAGAGCCGGGGCGCCGAGGTCCTCCTCGTCCACACCGGCCAGCACTACGACCCGGCCATGAACGACGTGTTCTTCGCCGACCTCGGCATCCGTCCGCCCGACCGCTTCCTCGGGGTCGGCTCCGGCACCCACGCCGAGCAGACCGGCCGGGTGATGACCGCGTTCGAACCGCTGCTGGACGAGGTCTCGCCGGACATCGTGGTCGTCGTCGGCGACATCAACTCCACGCTGGCCTGCGCGCTGGTCACCGCCAAGGCCGGGCCGCTGCTGGCCCATGTCGAGGCGGGCCTGCGCAGCCGGGACTGGAGCATGCCGGAGGAGGTCAACCGGGTCGCCACCGACCGCGTCGCCGACCATCTGCTGGCCCCCTCCCCCGACGCCGTGGAGAACCTGCGCGCGGAGGGGTACCGGGAGGACCAGATCCACCTGGTGGGCAACGTCATGATCGACACACTGCTGACCAACCTGGAGCGCGCCCGCGCCTCCGACGTGCTGGCCCGACACGGGCTCACCCGCGGCGAGTTCGGCCTGGTCACCCTGCACCGCCCGGCCAACGTCGACGATCCCGCCGTACTGACGGGGCTGTTGAAGGCCCTCGGCGAGATCGCCGGGCGCTGCCCGCTGCTGCTGCCCGTGCATCCGCGCGCGGCCGGACGGCTCGCCGAGATCGGTGTCCCCGGCGGCATCCGGCTCGTACCGCCCGCCGGTTACCTGGACTTCATCGCCCTGCAGGACGCCGCCCGGGTCGTGCTCACCGACTCCGGCGGGGTGCAGGAGGAGACCACCGCACTGGGCGTGCCCTGCGTGACGCTGCGGGACAACACCGAACGCCCCATCACCGTGGAGCAGGGCACCAACGTGCTGGCCGGCCGTGACCCTTCGCGGATCGTGACCACCGTCAACCGGGTGCTCGACGCTCCGCCCGCCCCCCGCCGGCCCGCGTTGTGGGACGGCCGCGCCAGCGACCGCATCGCCGACGTACTGCTGGACGGAGGCACCGCGAGCACCCGGCCGCGGCCCACCGACCTCCCCCGGCCGAAATCCGCCGACCGGCCCAGACCCGAGGATCGAACGCTCCCCATATGATCCGCTTGCAACTGATGCTCGTCGAACGTTTGGCCGCTAGGGGGGACCGTCATGGATCTCGCTGAGATCTTCCGGGTGTTGCGCAGGCGCTGGTACGTCCTGCTGCCCGGTCTGCTGCTGACCGCCGCCCTGATCGTCGGCGTGGTCGTGCTGGTGCCGGTCAGCTACCAGTCGCAGAGCACGGTGGTCCTGCTCAACTCCCAGAAGGCGACGGTGGCTTACGACGGCAACCCCTTCCTCAGCACGCAGACCTCGCTCACCGGCATGGCCGACAGCCTGGCACGCAACCTCAACTCCGACGACTCGCTGCGGGACCTCAAGGCCCGTGGCGCGACCGGCACGTTCGAGGCGAAGCTCGCCGACAACGCGCAGGGGCCGCTGCTGTGGCTCACCGTCACCGGCACCGACAAGGCGGCCGTCCTGTCCTCGGACAAGATCCTGACCGCCTACGCCAAGGAACGGCTGGACCAGTTCCAGAAGCAGCAGTCGGTCGCGCCGAAGGCCATGATCCGCATGACGACCATCGTCTCCCCGCAGAACCCGGTGGCGCAGACCAAGACCCGGCTCGAGTACCTGATCATGGCGGGCGCCCTGGGCCTGGTCGTCACCCTCGTCGCCGCGTTCTACATGGAGGCGCGCAAGAGGCCCCGCGCGCCGGAGCAGCAGGCCCCGCCCGCCGGTCCGCGACAGCCGGGGACGACCGCCGCGGCCGGCGCCGCGTCCACGGAGGAACCGGCGGTGGAGGAGCCGTTCACGCAGGAGGGGGCCGTGGAGGAGACGCTCGCCATCCGGCGCCCGCCGAGCTGGTCACGGTCCGCCGGGGACGGCCGGGCCGCCGCCGAGACCGACGCGCCCCGGCCCGCCATGGCCGTGGCGTCCGCCGCCGAGCCGCTCGACGAGGAGTCGACCCATGGACATCGCCCGCGCACCGGACAGCGCGACCGGTGAGACGGGCGACGTACCCGCTGCTCCCGTCCCCGCACCTCAGCCCACTGCCTCCCTCGGCCGCAAGGTCCGCTCCGCGGCCCGCTGGAGCCTGATCAACACCGTCGTTCTGCGCCTGGGCAACTTCGCCACCGGCATCGTCCTGGCGCGCTTCGCCCTCGGCCCCGCGGAATGGGGCGTGTACGGCATCGCCCAGACGGTGCTGTTGGTCCTGCTGTCCGCGAACGAACTGGGCGTGGGCCTGGCCATCGTGCGCTGGGAGGGGGACGCGCGGCGGTTCGCGCCGACCGTGCTGACCCTCAGCACCCTCTCCAGCGGCCTGCTGTACCTGGCGCTGTTCGCCGCGGCCCCGACGGTGGCCGGCCTGCTCGGCTCGCCGCACGCCGCGGGCGTGCTGCGGGTGATGTGCCTGTGCGTGGTGATCGACGGGGTGGCGCAGGTCCCCGGGGGCTTTCTGACCCGAGAGTTCGCCCAGGGCAGGCGGATGGTCATCGACGGGCTCAACTTCGTGCTCGGCACGGCGGTGACCCTGCTGCTGGCCTTCGAGGGCTGGGGCGCGATGAGCTTCGCCGTCGGCGCCGTCGTCGGGAACGTCGTCACGCTGATCGGCTGCGCGCTGGCGGCGCCGGGGACCCTCAAGTTCGGCTGGGACGGCGAACAGGCCCGGGCGCTGCTGCGATTCGGGCTGCCGCTGGCCGGGGCGAGCATGCTGGCCCTGGCGGTGGTCAACGTCGACACCATGGTGGTGGGCGCGACGCTGGGCAGTGTCTCCCTCGGCTTCTACGTCCTCGCCTTCAACATCTCCGGCTGGCCCGTGCGGATCATCTCCGAGGCCGCCCGCCGGGTGTCCTTCGCCGGGTTCTCGCGGCTGGCCGACTCGCCGCAGGCGCTCGCCCAGGGCTTCAGCCGTGCCCTGGGCGTGCTGATCACCGGCACGGTCCCGCTGTGCGTCCTGCTGGCGGGCCTCGCCGAGCCGCTCATCCGCACGGTCTACGGCGACCGTTGGGCCCCGGCGGCAGCGGCCCTGCCGTGGCTGATGGTCCTCGGCCTGATCCGCATCGGCAGCGAACTCGCCTACGACTGCCTGGTCGCGGTCGGACAGCGCCGCTCGCTCTTCCTGGTGCAGGGCCTGTGGCTGGTCTCCCTCGTGCCGGTGCTCCTCGCGGCCGCCCACCTGGGCGGCATCGTCGGCGTCTCCCAGGGCCATGTCCTGGTGGCCGGCGGCCTGGTGGTGCCCGTCTTCCTGTTCGCCCTCGGCCGGGGCGGCATCGGCCTCGGCCGCATCGCCCGGGCCTGTGCCTGGCCCTTCCTCGGCGGGGCCGTGATGGCCCTGGTCGTCCTCGGTCTGGAGCGCCTGCTGGGCGACGGACGGCTCGCGCTCCTCGTCAACGGCACGGTCGCCCTTGCGTGTTACACGCTGTGCGTCCTGCCCAGCCGCCACTTCCTGCGCGGCGTGGAACGGCCCCACCGCGGACGGCACCGGTCGGCCGCACCGTCCGCCCTCCCCGACAGGACATGAGGTGAACCGCATGTCACGGCGTATCCGCCGGAGTTCGCTCGTCTGGCTGCTGCTGGCGTCCCTGCTGGCGGTGGTGGGCGCCGCCTGCTCGGGATCGCACGACTCCGCGCTGCCGGACTGCCCGGACGACGCGCTGACCTGCCCGGCGAGCGGCTCCTCGGCGGCACCGAGCGGCAGTCCGGCGAGCTCGGCGCCCGCCGCGACGCCGACGAGCCCCACCGCCTCGCCGTCCCCGTCGGGCACGCCCTCGGCGAGCGGCACATCCGGCTCCCCCGCGGCGAAGGCCGCCTGCTCCTCGCCGAGCGCCTGCGGCTTCCCCGACGCCCGCACCACCGGCCCGCGCATCGCCCTCACCCCCCACAAGACCGGCTACAAGGCCATCCGTACCAACGGGCTGACCATCCGGGGCTGGGACATCACCGGCTCGCTCGACATCTACGCCAACGACGTCACGGTCATCGACACGAAGATCACCTCGGACAACTGGTGGGGCATCAACCTGCGCCCCGGCTACCACGGCCTGCGCGTGCTGCACTCCACCATCACGGCCGTACCCGGCAAGGGGCCGGACAACGGCGGGGTGGACTACGCCGTGTCGAACATGGGCGGCAGCTCCGTCGAGGTCGGCTGGTGCGACGTCTCGGTCTTCGGCGACGCGCTGTCCATGGGCCAGGGCGACATCCACGACAACTACGTGCACGACATCGAGCCGTTCATCAACCAGGGCGGCGAGTGGCAGCACACCAACGCGGTGATCAGCGGCGGCGGGAACACCGGGCACCTGGTCATCCGCCACAACACCCTGCTGAACCCGACCGGTCTCAAACAGGGGGCCTCGGGGAGCATCGGCCTGTTCGCCGACACCGGCGTGGTCCGCAACGTCACCGTCGACCACAACTGGATCGCCGGCGGGGCCTACGCCCTGTACGGCGGGGACACCGGCGCCACCGGGATCAAGGTCACGAACAACGTGTTCTCGACGCAGTACCACCCCGCCGCCGGCGGCTACGGCGTGGTCGCCCACTGGAACCACGGCGGCGCCGGCAACGTCTGGCGCGACAACCGCATGTCCGACGGCCGCCCGATCGCCCCCGAGCCCGCCTCATGACGCGCCGCCTCGCTCGGGCGCCCTGGACGCTGCTCAAGGCGCTGTTCGGGTGGCTGGTGCTCTTCGAGGCCCGCAACAAGGTCCTGCTGGCGCCCTCGGCGCTGCGGCTGCGCCGTGTCGAGGACGCCGAGACCCGGCGGCTGTCCGCCGCGCTGCCGACGCCACCGTCGGCGCTCGTCGCCACCGTGATCGCCACGCACCGGCGCCCGGAGGCACTGCGTGCCGCGGTGCGCTCGGCCCTGGGGCAGACGGTGCGCGACCAGGTCGTCATCGTGGTCGACGACGGCGCCGGGCTGCCCGAACTCCCCACCGACCCAAGGCTGTTCGCCGTCTCCCTGGCGCACAACACCGGCGTCGCGGGCGTGGTGCGCAACGTCGGCATCCGCCTCACCCGCTCGCGCTACGTGGCCTTCCTCGACGACGACAACCTGTGGGAACCCGACCACCTGGAAAGGGCGTTGGCGGCTCTGGAGGCCCCCGGCGGGCCCGACGGCGTCTACACGGCGCTGCGCCGCGTCCTGCCCGACGGCAGCGAGAAGGACGTCCTGTCGGTGCCCTTCGACCGGCGCCGGGCGGCCCGCGAGGCCTTCCTGGACACCAACGCCTTCGTCGCCCGCCGGAACCGCTCCCTGCGCTTCAGCCGGCTGCGCCGCACACCGGAGGTGCTGCCCCGGGAGGACTGGGAGCTGATCCGCCGGTACGGCCGCGGGCACCGGGTGCTGCACCTGCCGCACCCCACCGTCCGCTACCTGGTGAACCCGGCCAGCTTCTACACGGACTGGTGACGGCCCGTGCGCCTCCGCTCCTCTTCCTCGTTCCCGTTCCGCTCCGACGTCAGGTGGTTGATCCGATGCCCCGATCCCGCGCACTGAGAAACAAGTTCGTCGACGCACCGGGCTCCCTGGGCGAACGCCTGCGCATCGCCCGCTGGGAGCGGTTCCGGCGCTGCTTCCCCGGCATCGAGAACATGAGCGTCGTCGACCTGGGCGGGACGGCCGAGATGTGGCTGCGCGCGCCGGTGCGCGCCAAGCACGTCCATCTGATCAATCTGGAGGCCCACCCGGCCGACCTGCCCGACTGGATCACCGCGGAGAACGCCGACGTCACCGACCCGGCGGTGGCCGCCGAACTGAGCGACGCCGGCGGCTACGACCTGGTGTTCTCCAACTCCACCATCGAGCACGTCGGCGGCCACAGCCAGCGTCAGAGGTTCGTCGCGGCCGTCGAGCGGCTGGCGCCGCTGCACTGGATCCAGACGCCGTACCGCTACTTCCCCGTCGAGCCGCACTTCGTGGCGCCCGGCTTCCAGTTCCTGCCGCTGGCCGCCCGGGCCCGGCTGGTGCGGCACTGGCCGCTCGTGCACAGCCGCCCCGACAGCCCTCAGTCGGCGATGAACGCCGTGATCAACATCGAGCTGCTGACCCGCACCGAGATGCGCTATCTCTTCCCCCGGTCCGAGCTGCTCAGCGAGCGGGTACTCGGCGCGCCGAAGTCGCTCATCGCCGTACGGACGGAGCGCTGATGCTGAACAACCTGGTCAACCGACACGACGCGGACCGGCTGCTGCGCAAGGTGCGCAAGCTGGACCTGGACCCGGTGCTGGCCAAGCTGCGGGTGCGCGGCGGCGCGCGGGTGGTCCAGCACTGGTCGCGGGTCGACCCCTCGCTGACCGAGTGGTGGGCGATACCGGCGGTGATCAAGCGGTGGAACCTGCTGATGACGGGAGACGCGGACACGTCGTTCCCCGAGTACGTCGCCGCCAAGCACTTCGCGCCCCGCACCGACCTGCGCGGCCTGTCGCTGGGCTGCGGCACCGGCGGCAACGAGCTGCTGTGGGCGAGGACCGGCGCGTTCTCCCTGCTGGAGGGCGTGGACGTGGCCCCGGAGCGCATCGACTTCGCCACCCGGACGGCCGCCGAGGAAGGGCTCGGGGACGTGCTGCGCTTCCGGGTCACCGACGTCAACCGGATGACCGCCGACGGGGAGCGCTTCGACGTCCTGCTGGGCCTGCAGTCCCTGCACCACTTCGACCACCTCGACGAGACCCTGCCGCGGCTGGCCCGACTGATCGAGCCGGACGGCACGTTCGTGGTCGACGAGTTCGTCGGCCCCACCCGCTTCCAGTGGACCGACGCCCAGCTCGACGCGGCGAACGCCCTGCTCGCCCTGCTCCCCGAGGAGCGGCGGCGGCTGGCCGACGGCCGGATCAAGCACCGTGTGGTGCGGCCCAGCCGGCTCTCGATGGTGCTGGACGACCCCTCGGAGGCCGTCGACGCGGCGGCGCTGCTGCCGGGTCTGCGACGGCATTTCGAGGTCGTCGAGGAACGGCCCTACGGCGGCACCGTGCTGCACATCGCGTTCTCCGGCATCGCGCACCACTTCCGCGACCAGCGGCCGGAGACGCTGGAACTGCTGGAGCGGTGCTTCGCCGCCGAGGACGCCGTGCTGCCGGACGTGGGACACGACTTCATGGCCATGGTGTGCCGGCCGCGGGGCACCGGCTGACAGGATGCCCGTATGGAACGAGTGCTGGGAATCGGCGGCTGCTTCCTGCGGGCCGCCGATCCGGCGGCCCTGACCGCCTGGTATCGCGACTGCCTGGGCCTGGACGCCGACGAGGTCGGCCTGTGGCGGCAGGAGGCGGGGCCGACGGTGTTCGCGGCGTTCGAGTCCGACACCGACTGCTTCGGGTCCCCCGCCCAGCAGACCATGCTCAACTTCCGCGTCCGCGACCTGGAGGCGATGCTCGCCCAGCTGCGTGCCAAGGGCGCGGACGTGGCCGACGAGACGCAGGACATGCCGGACGTCGGCCGGTTCGGCTGGGTCACCGATCCGGAGGGCAACCGGATCGAGCTGTGGCAGCCCGCCTGATCGCGCCCCGTCACGGCCCCGGCGTGACGTCCAGGGACCCCGGCCGGGCGAGGGCGGCCGCCGCCGCGCGGCTGGCCGGGCGGCCCAGCGCCGCCCGTGAGGTCTCCCGCAGCAGCACGGCCGCGCGGAAGGCGGCCGTGGCGAGCGGGCCGTGCCGGCGCCGGTAGAGGCGGACGCGGTTGAGGGTGAGCAGGGTCCACAGACGGGGTGACACCTGGGAGTCACCGCCCAGATGCACGGCCTCGGCGGTCGGCTCCAGCTGGGTGGCGTAGCCCAGGTCCCGGGCCCGCAGGCAGTACTCGGTCTCCTCCGAGTACAGGAAGAACGACTCGTCCCACCGGCCGCACGCGTCCAGGCACTCCTTCGACAGGGCCATCAGCGCCCCGGTCGCCCAGTCCGCGCGCGTGGGCCGCCGGTAGGCGGCGGGATCGGTGACCAGTTCGCTCAGGGCCGGGAAGCGTCCGGCGCGGGTGTTGCCGATGACGGCCTCGCCCAGCGCCCGCAGGACACTCGACTCACGGCGCAGCGAGCGGTGCGGGGTGTCGTGGCCCTCCTCGTAGAGCAGGGGTACGGCGATGCCGACGCCGTGGCCGAGGCTGTCGAGGAGGCGCTTGGCGCAGCCCTGCCGCATCCGGATGTCGGGGTTGCAGATCAGGACGGCGTCGTACTCACCCGCCGCCGCCAGCGCCGCGTTGATCCCGGCCGCGTACCCGGCGTTGCGGCCGGTCTCGACGACCGTGGCGTTGGGGGCCAGGGTGCGCAGCACCTCCACGGTGTCGTCGGCGGAGTCGTTGTCGGCGACGACCAGCCGGTGGTCGAGGCCGGCCATGCCGTCGGGCAGCGCGGCGAGGAACCCGGGCAGCACGCCGGCGCTGTTCCAGGTGACGACGATGACGGCGACGGTGCTCATCGGGACTCCGCGAGTTGGGGGACCTTGACTTCGGACGTCGTACGAGGGGCGGGGACGGCGGCAGCGGCGGCCTCGCGGCGGATGAAGCCCAGGTAGCTGCCGCCCGCGCCCAGGGTCAGGAAGAACATCCCGGCGTACATGGGGAAGCTGAGGGCGTCGAAGGTGGCGCTGATGACGAGGGCGACCAGGGCCGAGGCGAGGAAGGCCTGCCCGAGCTCCCGGTCCGTCTCCGTGCGGGCCAGGCGCCGTACGGCACCGCCCTGGTGGATGCCGGTGACGAACAGGGCGAGCAGCGCGACCGTCCCCAGGGCGCCCGTCTCGGCGAGGGTCAGCATGTACTGGTTGTCGGTGAAGAAGTACAGGTCCGGGGTGAAGGTGCCGAACCCCCGCCCGAACCAGGGGTGTTCCTCCAGGTAGGGCACGATCGCGCTGTACTTCACGGTGCGGGCCTGGGTGCTGCTGTCGGAGTTGGACAGGAAGCTGGCGAACAGGTTGGTGATGGTGCCGATCAGGCCCGGGATGATCACCTTGAAGCCGGCCACGGAACCCAGGATCAGTGCGATCGCGGCCCAGCGGCGCTGCGGCTTCCAGCGGGGCACCATCACCAGGATCACGATGAAGGCGCCGATGATGGAGGTCCTGGACACCGTCAGCGGAAGGGCGCCTCCCATGATCGCGACGGGGGCCCAGCGGCGCATCGCGCCCGCGTGCCGGCGTACCGGGTCGAAGGCCTGGTGGACGGCGAAGGGGAGCAGGATGGCCAGCATCCCGCCGAACTCCAGCGGATGGGCGGTGGTGGAGCGCGGCCGGGTGAACGAGCCGCGGTCCATGGCGCTGATCCCGGCGGTGCTGGAGTGCAGGCCCGGGATGTGGATGGAGTCGGCGATGTTCGTCGCGGCGAAGAAGTCGTAGTAGCCGATCAGGGCGACGACGGTGCCCAGGACGACGAGCCGGCGCATCAGCGTCTCCAGCCGGCTGCGCTCCTGGATGCCGGCCGAGGAGAGCACCACCAGCGCCACCCACACCCCCAGCCCGATGAGCCCGCGGTCGGCGCCGAGGACCTCCTCGTGCGAGCTGTCCCGGGTGGCATTGGCGAGGTAGGCCAGCAGCACGGCGGCGGCCAGCAGGCACATCACCACGCGGGGCAGCCTGGTGCCCTCGGCCGGCAGGATCCGGCCGCCCAGCCAGGTCGCGAGGTACCAGAGAAGTCCCAGCAGGGCGAAGACGTTGGCGGGTGTGCCGACGCCGCCCAGCGCGGGCAGGGTGAGGTTGGAGGGCACGAAGAAGGCCAGCACGAGATAGCCGGTGAGGACCGTGGTGGCGTCCAGGCGGCGCACGAGCAGGCCCTTGGGCCGCTCGGGCGGCCGGGCACGGTGGCGCCGGGGCACGTATCCGGCCAGGGCGCGGCCGCGGCGGCGGACCACCGCGACGCCCTCGGCGAGGATGGACAGCAGGAACGCCGCGACCATGCCGACGATGACCACCGCCGCGATGCCCTGGTAGCGGCCCTTGGACTGGGAGACCGGGGTCTGCGGCAGGACGACCGGCGCGGACTGCACCGCGTACACGGCCGGCACCTTGGACGCGGCCTGCAGGGCCTTGAGCTGCTCGCCGGTGAACTTGGTGAGCGTGGTGGTCTCCCGGAGCACCTTCTGACGGTCGGTGCCGGTGACGCTCAGGGTGAGCAGCGGGCTGTCGGCCTGCGGCGCGAAGCCGACCGTGTACTGGTCGGTGACGCCGCGGGAGCGCAGCTCCTTGGCCGAGTCGCTCGACTGGAGCGTCCTGATCAGCACGTCGGCGGTGACGACCAGCGAACCGCCCGCGTTCGACAGGGGGTTGCCGAAGGTCGGCGCGAGATCGGCGATCGCCGTGGAGTCCAGGAGGGTGACGGAGCTCTGCGACTCGTAGGAGACCGGGATGGTCCGGTACAGGTAGCCGCCGGCGAGGACGCTGAGCAGGGTGAGGGGCACCATGAAGTACCAGCGCCTGCGCATGATCGCCAAAAGGTCGGCAAGGCTCATGAGAACTCCCTTTTGGTGGCGAACCGCCCGTGCGCCTGCGAGGATCGGTGCCGACGGAAGGAATCCCCGTGTCGCCTCGTGACGTCGCCGAAGCGCTGCTCCGCCGCTGGTACGTGCTGCTGCTCGCGCTCCTGCTGACGGCCGCCGGAGCCTACAAGGTGCTGCACCCGGCCCCGCGCTGGCTGAGTTCGGCGGTGGTCGTGCTCAAGCCGCCGGTGACCGGCTCCCAGCCGAACCAGCTGACCAACCTCCAGCCGCCGCTCGCCACCCTGTCGTACGGCGTCATCCAGCAGGTGGAGTCGCCCGCCGGGCGCAGGGAGCTGGCGGCCGCCGGAGTGCACGGGACGTACCAGCTGATCCCGCGCAACAGCGGCACCAGCGCGACGCCGCGCTATCTCATCCCCTCGGTGCAGGTGCAGGCGCGCCGCGGTGACGCCGTCGCGGCCGACACGGCGGTCCAGCGGGTCATCGAGGTGTACTCCCGGCATGTGGCGGCCGTGCAGGAGAAGGAGGGCGTGGCCCCCGGCGCGCGGATCACGGCGTCCGTCCTGGTCGCCCCGAGTGCCGCCCCGGTGCAGGGCAACAGGTCCCGCGCCCTGGCGGGTACGGCGCTGCTGGGCGCGACCGCCGGGCTGCTGGGCGCGCTGTGGCTCGACCGGTTCGCGCTGCGCCGCAGGCGGCGCGAGGCGGAGGCGCCGGGCACGGTCCGCCGCGCCGACGAGGTCGTGGTGGCGGGCTGAGCTGAACTGATCGCGCATCAGATACCGCGGCGCTTCCAGGACTCCCACCACAGCCACTCCCGTCCGCGCTCGGCCACGGCCGACCACACCAGCGGCTGCAGGTACGGCATGGCCGTCGGCCCGATCCGTCTGCGCAGCCGCAGCGCGCGGTACTCGGGCAGCTTGCGGTAGCCGGGCAGGCACTGCTCGGCGAACGCGACGCACTCGTCGACCGGTACGACGGCGGTGCGGCCCCGGTCGTAGGCGCGGTAGGCGCGGCGCAGGGCGTAGCGGGCGAGGCGGGTGTGGACCTGGTCGGCGAGGCGGTCGGCGTGCGGCAGCCGGTCGGCGCACTTGGTGAGCACCGAGTCGAAGGCCACCAGGCGCTGGCGCAGGTCGTCCAGCTGGCCGCCGAAGTCGACGGTGGACATGTTGTTGCCGTGGACGCGGTAGAAGGCCTGGTCGGCGCCGCGGACGTAGCCGACGTCGGCGTGGGCGGCCAGCCGCATCCACATCTCGATGTCGCCGGCGTGCGGCAGGGCGGGGTCGTAGCCGCCGACCTTCCGCTGGAGCCCGGTGCGCACGACGACCTCCGGCGAGGTGATGCAGCCGGTGCCCTCGCGGAAGCGGCGCTCCAGCCACCACTGGCCGGGGTAGACGACCGAACCGGTGCCGCGTGTCCGGGCCTTGGGCAGCGGTCCGCCGTGCTGGAAGCGCAGGGGCCGGCCGTAGGCGAACCCGGCCTCGGGGTGGGCGTCCAGAAGCCGGGCGGCCCGGACGAGCGCGCCGGGGACCAGCCGGTCGTCGGCGGACAGCAGGGCCACGTAGTCGCCGTCGGCCCACTCCAGGAGGCCCTCGTTGTAGGTGGCGATGTGGCCCTTGTTGGTCTCGTGGACGTGGACCTCGATCCGCGGGTCGGCGGCGGCGAGTTTCCGCGCCACCTCCGCCGAGTCGTCGGGCGAGGCGTCGTCGATGATGAGGACGCGGACGTCAACGCCGTCCTGCTCGTCCAGGACGCTGCTCACGCAGTCGGCGAGGAAGTGCCCGTACTTGTAGCAGGGGATCACAACACTGACGCTGCTCATCGGTGGGGAAGCCAATCCCCGCCGGTGGTCCGCGCCGTGCTGGCGCGGACCACCGACGGTGTGTGGGGACGGGTCGGTGCCGGCTCCGTCAGTTCTTCTTCTTCTTGAACGTGGTCTTGCCGGTCAGCGTCCAGCTGCGGGACTTCACCGTGTGGTGGTGCTTGTCCCGGGCCGTGACCGTGACCTTGAACCGGGTGCCGTCGGGCAGCGGCGAGGACAGGTGCACGGACACCTTGTGCGTCGACCGGTTGTAGGAGACGACGGCCGTGACATGGAGCTTGCGGGCGGCCTTGGAGCCGCTCAGCACGGTCACGGTCGCGTTCACGGTCGCCACCGGGGCCTTCTTCTGCACGGCCATGACGAGGGCGTGCGCCGCGTCGGCGGTGTGCGCCACCGAGGAGGCGGTCACCTCCGAGGCCGCGGTCTCCGACGCCAGGGACGCGGTCGGGTTGTCGGCGGTGAAGACCGGGCCCACCCAGTAGTTCGAGGATCCGTAGGAACCGTTGGGGAAGGCCGAGGTGCTGCCGTACTTGTACAGCCCGTTGTGGTGGGTGGTGGTGTCGGCCGTGGCCGTGAGCGGATAGGACTTGTGGGCCGCCGCGAAGTAGCCGCCGTCCACCGCGTAGTTGCCGTTCGGCGCGTGGTAGGAGACGACGTACCCGGTGTCCGCGGTGATGGCCACCGGAGTGGCGAAGGTCAGGGTCTGCCAGCCGGAGGCGGTCTCGCCCGTGAAGGTGCCGCTGGCGAGCAGGGTGCCGTCGTCGGTCCACAGGCTGCCGGTGTGGGTGCCCGTGTTGCCGGTGCCCTTGTAGAAGGTGACACCGGTGACCCAGCCGGCCGCGGAGGACGTGAACCGGGTGCCCAGCTCGACGGAGTTGGGGTCGGCGGTCATGTCGGGAGTGGCCGGGACCGCGGAGGAACTCCACAGCGTGCAGGGGCAGGTGACCGCGGGCGGCGTGGAACTGGTGGTGAACGACCAGGCCACCGGGTCGGCCATGGCGTTGCCCCACACGTCGGAGGCCTGGACGGACGCGGTGTACGCGGTGTGCAGGTCCAGTTCCGTCGACGGGGTGAAGGTCGCCTTGTTGGAGGCGGGGAAGGTGACGGCTCCGGGCACGGTGGCGCCGCTGGAGTCCTTCAGGGTGAACGTCACGCTGTCGGTGTCGACGGCCGAGCTGAAGGTGGCCGACACCGGTGCCGTGATCGAGGCGTCGGTCGCCCCGGAGGTCGGCGAGGTGGAGGTGACGGTCGGCGGCGTGGTGCTGGCCGTCGAGGTGTCCAGGACCACGTCGACCCAGTAGTTGCTGCCGGAGGTCTGCGAGGACGGGAAGGCGCTGCTGGAGCCGTAGTGGTAGACGCCGTTGCCGCCGTCGGTGCCGGACTTCAGGGCCGTCAGCGGGGCCAGTCCGGCGTCGCCGGAGGCGAAGGTGGTGTCGTAGGAGTAGCCGCCGTTGGGGGCGAAGTAGGAGGCGACGTAGGTGGTGTTGGCCTTGACGGTGACCGGGGTGGAGAAGTTCAGCTGCTGCCAGCCGGAGGCCGTCTCGCCCGTGAAGGTGCCGGTCGCCAGGCGGGTGCCGGACGCCGTCCACAGGTTGCCGATGTGGGTGCCGGTGTTGACCGGCGACTTGTAGAAGCGGACCCCGGTGATGGAACCGGCCACCGTGGTACGGAACTTGACGCCGAGCTCGACCGAGCCGCCGTCGCCGCCGTTGACGGTGCCGGGCACGGCGGAGGCCGGCCAGATGGTGCAGGGGCAGGCCTGGGGGCCGACGGTCAGCGGGACGGTGGTGACGGCGCCCATGTTGACGCTGTCGTCGACCGCGCGGACCTTGACGGACGCCGGACCAGGAGTGGTCGGGGTCCAGCTGAAGCTCCAGGACGTCAGGCCGGTCGCGGCCTTCCAGGTGGTGCCGCCGTCCGTGGACACCTCCACGCGGGCCACGACGCCGCCGGAGTCACTGGCGGTGCCCTTGACGGTGACCGGCTTCAGGGCGGGCACGGTGACCCCGGAGGACGGGCTCGTCACGGTGACGGACGGGCCGGTGGTGTCGGTGGAGGCCGTGCCGGCGACGAGGTTGCTCTGCCGGGTCAGCGGCTGGACGCCCATGTCGGCGAGGATGTTGACCGTCGCCTGCTGCATCCGGGAGTCCTCGGTGACCACGGTGTCGGCGGGGTTGTAGGTGGGGACGTTGGTCAGGCCCCACGACCACTGCACGGTCCCCGCGCCGAACACCAGCGCCCCGGAGTCCTGGTCGCGGAACTCGACGAGGTTGTGCGTCGCGGTGCCGTTGCCGTAGAGGTTGCCCCAGTCCTGGCGGAGCTTGCCGTCGTTGATGTCGACGGTCGTGGACGACACGTCGATCGCGCCGGCGGGCCGGGTGCTGTTGTCGAGGTCGCTGTCCCACTCGTAGCCGAGGGTGCCCGTCGGGAAGGTGGCGGTCTGGCCGGAGGTGAGGTTCGCGATGGAGGTGTTGCGCCAGATGCGGTTCTTGCCGTACGAGCCGGGGACGGTGATGGCGTCGGCGCGGTAGCCGTTCACCGTGAACATGGAGCCGGTGAGGATGTTCGGCGGCTGGTAGGTCTGGCCGTAGTCGGTGCTGGCCGGGTCCATCCAGGTGCCGGTCCACACCCCGCTGGGGTCGGCGATCCCGTTGTTCTGCGCCATCTTGGTCATCTTGTAGCAGACCAGGGTGCGGTCGGCCGTGCTCGTGCCGTCGATGCTCGGCGCGAGCCGCGTCTTCCAGAACACCTCGTTGCCGCTGAAGAAGGCCTCCCGCACACCGGCCTTGCGGGCCGCCAGGACGTTGGAGTACTGGCTCTGCGTCCAGTACTCGTCATGGCCGGACGACATGTACACCTTGTGCTTCTTCAGCAGGGTGGCGCCGCCCGAGGACGACACCTGCACCCCGGAGGTGTAGCTGACGTCGTAGCCGTTGCGCTCCAGCCAGGACAGCATCATGTACTCGGAGCCGTAGATGCCGTTGTCGCCGCCGATGTCCAGCGGACGGTTGTAGCTGACCTCGTAGGCGCGGCCGTCGGGCGCGGGCCCGGTGCCGCCGTACAGGTCCTGGCCGCCGTAGTCGTTGTACGCCTGCCAGGTCTGGTCACTGGTCTGCACGACGATGTCGGAGGTGCTGGCGTCGTTGCGCACCACGAACGGGTATGGCATCAGGCCGTCGCCGTCGGTCTGCGTGATGTTGGCGATGTACAGGCCGGACACGGCGTCGCTGGGCACGGTCCAGGTCGCGGTCACCGGCCAGTTGCCGCAGTCGACCAGGCCGGTGCTGCTCTTGGTGGTGCAACCGGCGGCCTTGGAGGTGTAGTTGGCGGGGTAGGTCTGGGCGGCCTGGGCCGCGGTCGACATCTGCCGGGCGCCGTCGCCGCCGTACCAGCCCAGCCGGTAGATCTGGATGTTGTACGACACCGGCGACTGGACCTTGAACTGGACGGTGTCGCCCGCCTGGACGCTCTCCTTGGTGGTGAAGCCCTTGATGTCACCGTAGGCGTTGGGCGAGAACCAGTCGGACTTCGGGCTGCCCGTCTTGGAGTTCTCGCAGACGACGGCGTTGGAGCCCGACCCGCAGGGGTCGGATGCCGCCTGGGCGGACCCGGCCAGCGGGAGCACCGCCAGTATCAATGCCGCTATGACGGCGAGGCGACCGCCTCTGATCCGTCTGCTCCATCTTTTCATGCGTACCTCTCAGCGGTGCTGTGCAGGACCGGCCCGCGGGCCGGCGGTAAGGCGTGGGGGGCGGTCAGATGCCGAGCGCGTCGGCGAGCGCGTCGACGACCCGCTGCTGCTGCTCGGGCGTGATCTGCGGGTAGAGCGGCAGCGAGAGGATGCGGTCCGCTGCCTGCTCCGCGTTCGGGAAGTCGCCCCGGCGGTGGCCGAGATGGCGGTACGCGGGCGTGAGGTGGACCGGGGCGGGGTAGTGCACGCCCGCGCCGATGCCCTCCGCGTTGAGCTTGCCGACGATGTCGTCCCGGTCGGCGCCGACGACCTGGACGACGTACAGGTGCCAGACGTGGACGTTGCCCGGCGCGGTCACCGGCAGGACGACCCGGCCGGCGTCGGCCAGGTGGGCGAGCAGCTCGTCGTAGCGGGCGGCGGCCGCCCGGCGGGCCGCGTTGCCGTCGGCCAGCCGCGCCAGCTTGGCCCGCAGGACGACGGCCTGCAGCCCGTCCAGCCGGCTGTTGAACCCGGCTACGTCGTGGCGGTACTTGGCGACTCCGCCGTGGTTGGCGATCGCCCGCACCAGCCCGGCGCGTTCCTCGTCGTCGGTGAGCACGGCGCCCGCGTCGCCGTAGGCGCCGAGGTTCTTGCCCGGGTAGAAGCTGGTGGCCGCGATGCCGCCGCTGCCCGGCGCACGGCCGTCGCGGGTGGCGCCCTGGCACTGGGCGGCGTCCTCCACCACCGTCACGCGGTCCGGCAGTCGGTCGGTCAGGGCCGTCACGTCGGCCATCTGGCCGTACAGGTGCACGGGGACGACGGCGCGGGTGGCCGGGCCGACCGCGTCCAGCGCCGCCTGCGGGTCGAGGAGATGGCTGCCGGGCAGGCAGTCGGCCAGGACCGGGCGGGCGCCGATCCTCGCCACGGCGCCGGCGGTGGCGATGAAGGTGTTGGCGGGCACCACGACCTCGTCGCCGGGGCCGACTCCGCTCGCGCGCAGGGCGAGTTCGACGGCGTCGGTGCCGTTGGCTACGCCCACGCAGTGCGTGACGCCGCCGAACGCGGCGTACTCGCGCTCGAATCGGCGGACCTCCTCGCCGCCGACGAACGCGGTGTTCGCCAGGACCCGGTCGAATCCGGCCCGTACCTCGTCGGCGACCTCCTCATGGGCCGCCTTGAGGTCGACAAGCGGAATCTGGTTCATGTCAGCGGTCCCCCCACTGTCGGTACTGCGAGTTCGTCGAGCGCGGGCCCCTCCGCCGCGCGCAGCCGCCGGGCCGGGCTCCCCACCCAGACCTCGCCCGGCGGAACGTCGCCGAGCACGGCACTGCCCATCCCGATCAGCGACCAGGCGCCGACCGTCGTGCCCTCCCTGACCAGCGCGCCGGAGCCCACATAGGCCCCCCGCTCCAGCCGCGCGCCGCCGCCCAGGCGTACCCCGGAGGCGAGCGTCGCGAAGTCCTCGACCACGTCGTCGTGGGTGAGGACGACCTGCGGCATCACGGCGACGTGCGCGCCCACCCGGACGGCGGCGGTCAGCGCGCAGTGCGCGAGCAGCACCGAGCCGGGGCCGACCCGGGACGAGCGGGCCACCGACGCCGTCGGGTGGATCACGGTGGCGTAGCGGTCCGCGGGCAGGGCGAGCCTGCGGACCAGGCGGGCCCGGGCCGCGTAGTCCCGGGGGTTGCCGACGCAGACCACGGCCCGGGCCGCGGGCAGCCGGTGGATGAGGTCGCAGCCGCCGAGGACGGGGACGCCGTCCACCTCGGTGCCGTGCAGGGCCGCCTTGTCGTCCAGGTGGCCGAGCAGCTCGAAGCCGCCCGCGTCCCGTACGGCCTGTGCGGTCTCCCGGGCGAAACCGCCCGCGCCGATGATGACAAGTCCGGTCATCTTCGCGCCTGTTCGCGCAGGACGGCCACGACCCGGTCCTGCTGGTCCTCGGTCATGGTGTGGAACAGGGGCAGGATCAGCGAGTCGCCGGTGAGGCGTTCGGTGACCGGCAGCGGTGCGCTCGGGTGGTCCGCGTAGGCGGGTTCGAGGTGGGCGGCCATGATCCCGCGCCGGGCGGAGACGCCGGCGGCGGCGAGCGCGGCGAGGAGATCGTCCCGGCCGACGGGGAAGTCCTCTTCCAGCAGCACCCAGTAGGACTGGAAGTTGCTCTGCCCGTGCTCGGGGTCGCGTACGGGGGTGAGGCCGGGGATGTCCTGGAGCAACGCGGCGTAGCGGGCGCCCAGTTCGCGGCGGCGGGCGATCATCGTGTCGAGCTTGCCGAGCTGGACCAGGCCGACGGCGGCCTGGATGTCGGTCATCCGGTAGTTGAAGCCGACCTCCAGGTAGCTCTCCAGGACCGGCTTGTCGCTCGCGTGGCGCTGGGCCGCCGAGGCGTTCATGCCGTGCTCGCGCAGCCGGCGCAGCCGGGCCGCCCAGTCGGCGTCGTCGGTGGTGATCATGCCGCCCTCGCCGGTGGTGACCACCTTGCGGGGGTGGAAGGACCAGGCGGCGAGCAGCGCGCCGTGCCCGACGGGTTTGCCGCCGACCGTGGAGCCGATGGCGCAGGCCGCGTCCTCGACCAGGGGCAGGTCCCACTCGGCGCAGGCGGCGCGCAGGGCGTGCACGTCGGCCGGGACACCGCCCTGGTGGACGGCGAGGACGGCCCGGGTGGACGCGGTGCGCACCGCGTCCACGGTGGCCGGCGTCAGGTTGCCGGTGGCGAGGTCGACGTCGGCGAACACCGGCTCGGCGCCGACGTACCGTACGGCGTTGGCGGTGGCGATGAACGACAGCGAGGGGACCACGACCTCGTCGCCGGGGCCGAGGCCGAGCGCGACGAGGCAGAGGTGCAGGGCGGTCGTGCAGGAGCTGACGGCGATGCCGTGCTCGGCGCCCACCCGCTCGGCGAAGGCCCGCTCGAACTCGGCGACGCGGGGGCCCTGGGCGACCCACCCGGACAGCACCGCGTCCGAGGCGGCCTTGGCCTCCTCCTCGCCGAGCCAGGGGATCATCACCGGGATGCGGTCGGTGCTCACCGGGCGGCCTCCCGCTCCGCGCGCCACCACTCGACCAGGTCTCTGAGGCCCGTCCGCAGGTCGATCCGCGCGGTGAAGCCGAGGCGTTCGGCGGCGTGGGAGGTGTCGGCGAGGCGCCGGACCACGCCGTTGACCGCGCGGGCGGGCCCGTGCTCGGGCTCCAGGCCGTGGGCGCCCATCGCCTCCAGCAGGCCCTCGGCGAGTTCCTTGAGGGAAGTCTCCGTGCCGCTGGCGATGTTGAAGACCTCGTCGGTGAGATCCGACTCCGCCGCGAGGACGTTGGCGCGCGCGATGTCGCGGACGTCGACGAAGTCCATGGTCTGCGTGCCGTCGCCGAGGATCAGCGGCGCCTCGCCCGCCTCGATGCGCTCCATCCAGCGGATGAGGACCTCGGTGTACAGGCCGTGGATGTCCATGCGGGGGCCGTAGACGTTGAAGTAGCGCAGGGCCACGTAGTCCAGGCCGTACATGGCGTGGAAGCTGCGCAGCATGCCCTCGTTGAAGGCCTTGGCCGCGCCGTAGAAGGTGTCGTTGTTGTACGGGTGGTGGCGCTCGGTCGTCGGGAACTCCTCGGCCATGCCGTACACCGAGGCCGAGGAGGAGGCGACGACCTTGCCGACGCCGGCCTCGGCCGCCGCCTCCAGGACGTTGAACGTGCCGTCGACGAGCACCTCGTTGGCGAGCCGGGGCTCCTCCGCGCACTGGGTGATGCGGATCGCGGCCAGGTGGAAGACCAGGTCGGCGCCCTCGGTGACCTTCCGTACGGTCCCGGCGTCCCGGACGTCGCCCTCGACGACCTCCACGACGCCGCTGGGCAGGGCCTTGGCGAGGTTGGCCCGCCGTCCGCGCACGAAGTTGTCGAGCACGACGATCTCGCGGGCGCCGCCCTCGGCCAGGAGGTCCACCAGGTTGGAGCCGATGGTGCCCGCTCCCCCGGTGACCAGGATCTTCTTGCCTCGTACGCTGCTCAAGTGCTGTTACCTCTCAGCGAATTGGGTTCCGTCAACGCCCGGCGCGCAGGCCGACGACCGCGCCCTTGAACTCGAGGCTCCGGGACGCGGCCTCGAGGATGTCCAGCACCCGCAGGCCGGCCCGGCCGTCGGTGAGCGGCGCCCGGCCCGTCCTGATGGCGTCGCCGAACTCGTCGACCATGCTGCGCAGCGCTTCCTTCTCGCCGATCGCGGGGGCGACCATGTCGCCGGAGCGGTACGAGACGAGCATCTCCCGGCGCTCGTCGGCGCCGATCTCCTGCGGTGCGGCCATCTCCACGCCGCGGTCGTAGACGGCCACCCGCTGCAGGGGGTTGAGGTCGTCCCAGAGCAGGGTGCGCTTGGAGCCGCCGACCATGGTGGTGCGCACCTTGGTCGGGGAGAGCCAGTTGACGTGCACGTGGGCGATGGCCCCGGTGCTGAGCGTGAGCGTCAGATAGGCGACGCAGGCCTGTCCGGCGCCGATCGGGTCGGCGCCGTGGGCGGCGACGGCGACCGGCTCGACGCCCGCGGGCAGGATGAAGTCCAGGATGGACAGGTCGTGCGGGGCCAGGTCCCACAGCACGTCGATGTCCTTCTGCACGAGCCCGAGGTTGATGCGGACGGAGTCGACGAAGTGGATCTCGCCGAGGTCGCCGCCGTGGACCATCTCGCGGATACGGCCCACCGCGGGCGTGTAGCAATAGGTGTGGTCGCACATCAGGGTCAGGCCGCGTTCCTCGGCCTCGGTCACCAGACGCAACCCGTCGGCGTAGGTCGCCGCGAGCGGCTTCTCCACGAGGACGTGCTTCCCGGCGCGCAGGGCGGCCAGGGCGATGTCGAGATGGGTGCCGGCCGGCGTGGCCACGGCGACGGCGGCCACCTCGGGGTCGGCGAGGACGGCTGCGTAGTCCGCGGTGGCCTCGACCGTCGAGTAGCCGCCGAGGACCCGGCGGGCCCGCTCCACGTCGAGGTCGCACAGCCACCGCAGCCGGAACCGCTCGCTGGCCTGGAAGTTGCGTACGAGGTTGGGGCCCCAGTAGCCGGCGCCGACGACGGCGACCCCCAACGGCTCCTGCGTCACTGTCTTCCTCTTCCTGTGGTCCTTCAGTGGGCGGTCCATCAGTAGGCCCCCGTTCCCCGCACCACCGCGGACCCGGTGCGCGCCAGGATCGACAGGTCGAGGCCCATCGACCAGTTGTCCACGTATCCGAGATCGAGCCGGACGGCCTCGTCCCAGGGCAGGTCGGAGCGGCCGCTGACCTGCCACAGACCGGTGAGGCCGGGCTTGACCAGCAGCCGCCGCTTGATGTCCGAGGTGTACTCCTCGACCTCCTCGGGCAGCGGCGGGCGGGGGCCGACGAGCGACATCTGGCCCCGCACGACGTTGATGAGCTGCGGGAGTTCGTCGATCGAGCTGTGCCGCAGGAAGGAGCCGACCCGGGTGATCCGGGGGTCCTTCTTCACCTTGAACAGCAGGCCGTCGCTGTTCTGGTTGAGGTGCTCCAGTTCCGCGCGCAGCGCCTCGGAGTCGGAGCGCATCGTGCGGAACTTGAACATGGTGAACTGGTCGCCGTACCGGCCGACCCGCTGCTGCCGGAAGAGCGCGGGGCCGGGGCTGTCCAGCCGGACGACCAGGGCGATCAGCAGCATGGGCAGGGCGAGGAACAGCAGCAGCGCGGCCGCGAGGGAACGATCCAGCAGTTCCTTGGGCAGCCGGGCGACCCGGGAGAGGTTCGGGGGCTTGATCCGCATCAGCGGCACCCCGTTGGTGGGCCGTACGGCCAGGCGGGCGGCCGAGACGTCGGTCAGCACCGGGGCGAGCAGGAAGTCGACGCCCTGCACGGCCGCGGTCCAGGAGATCCGGCGCAGGACGGAGGCGTCGAGCTCGGGGGCGGGCAGCACCACCACGGTGCTGATGCCCAGGGCGCGCACGACGTCGTTCATGTCGCCGACCCCGCCGAGCGCGGGGACTCCCAGCCTGCGGATCTGCGAGGCGTTCTCCGGGTCGGTCAGGCAGACCCCGGCGGCCTGCAGCCGCGGGGTGCCGCCGCGCCGCAGGACGGCGATCAGCTCGGCGACCGCGTGGGCCGGTCCGACCAGGAGCGTCGCGCTTCCGTCGGGACTGCGCGCCCATCGCCGGTGCAGTCGGCGGCGCAGCCAGTACCGGCCCGCGAGGGCGAACACGGCAGCCGGTGCGGCCGCCATGATCATGTCATGGAGGAGTCCCGCGTCGTGCCGGAACAACCCGTACGCGAGCGCGGCCAGGGCCGGCAGCGCGACGGCCCCGCGGAGCACCCGTCGGTACTCCTCGGCGCCCAGGCCGAGCACCCCGCGGTCGTAGGACCGGTGGGCGAGCATGGCCACGATCCAGGTCGGCGGCAGCACCAGGGCGACCGCCCACCGGCCGTAGACCGCGTGGACCAGGAAGGCCGCGGCTGCGGCTGCGAAGCCGTCCGCGGCCAGGAGAAGAATCCGGTGCTTCTGTTCCCCACGTCTTCGGCGAGCTGGTGGACGTCTGTGATCCACACCAACTTGCTCATGCGTGACCTCAATGGTCATGCGCCCCCCACCACATGCGCGGTACCCCTGACCGAAGCACCCTCGAAGAGAGGGCGCTGGAAAGCGATGGGAGCTTCGGCGGTTCCCCAACCGCCTCATGCACCCAGCATGCTGGCTACTGATTGATCAAAACGTGTCACTCAGCCGTACCGTGACATGCAGTCAAGAACAAGTTCCCCACCCAAACCGGTCCGGCGGCCATCAATCTAGACCACGCGGCGCAGTGTCGGGAACAGTTGGACGAAACACATGTCGCAATAGTGACACCGGCGGCATACTGCCCGCGTGACGAGCATCGTGATCCCGGCCCACAATGAGGCGCCTGTCCTCGGCAGACTCCTCGACGCACTGTTGGCCGATTCCCTCTCCGACGACGCCCCGGACATCGTGGTCGTGTGCAACGGCTGCACGGACGACACCGCGAGCGTCGCGGCCGCCCGGGGCCCGCGAGTGCGGGTGGTGGAGATCCCCGTGCCGTCCAAGCACGCCGCTCTGCGCGCAGGTGACGACCACGCGCGCGGCTTCCCGCGCGTCTACGTGGACGCCGACGTCGTGATCACCGGCGCCGACGTGCGGACACTGACCGAGCCGCTGGAGGACGAGACCTCGGGCATCCTCGCCACCGCTCCGGAACGGCGCATTCCGCTCGCCGGCTGCGCCTGGCGGGTGCGCGCCTACTACCGGGTGTGGCAGCGACTGCCCGCCGTCCGCGAGGGGTTGTTCGGGCGGGGGGTCATCGCCGTCTCCAAGGCCGGGCACGCGCGGATCGCCGCGCTGCCCCCGCTGATGGCGGACGACCTGGCCGCGTCCCTGGCGTTCAGCGCGCCGGAACGGCGGGTGGTCGACGCCGCCGGTGTCGTGATCCGGCCGCCGCGCACCTGGCCGGATCTGATCAGGCGGCGGATCCGGGCGGCGGTCTCCACCGCCCAGGTGGAGCAGCATCGGGGACCGCAGGAGGCCTCGGCGCGCACGAGCAAGGCGGATCTGAAGGCCATCGTCCGCGAGAGACCGGGGCTCCTGCCGAGCGTCGTGGTCTTCGTCGCGGCGGCGCTCACCGCCCGGCGGGCGTCCCGAAAGGCCATCCACGCCCAGGACTTCGGCACCTGGCTGCGGGACGAGAGCAGCCGGCAGAACTGATCGCACGACCGTCGTACCAGGAGCCACCACTTGTACCTCACCGATCGCTCCGCGCCCCCGAAGGCGGGCGCCGCCGACCAGGGCCGAAGACGCGGACCGGTGTCCGGAGTCGCCCCGGTCGTCCTCGTCCTGGGCACGGTCAGCCTGATCACCGACATCTCCTCGGAGATGGTCACCGCCGTCCTGCCGCTGTACCTCGTCACCACGCTCGGCTTCAGCCCGCTCGGCTTCGGCACCCTCGACGGCGTCTACAACGGCGTCAGCGCACTGGTCCAGCTCACCGGCGGGCACCTCGCCGACCGGGTGCGCAACCACAAGCTGATGGCGGGCCTCGGCTACGGCCTGTCCGCGCTGTGCAAGCCGCTGCTGCTGCTCGCCGGCAGCGTCGGCGCGCTCGGCACGGTCCTCGCCCTGGACCGGACCGGCAAGGGCCTGCGCACCGCTCCGCGCGACGCGATGATCTCGCTGTCCACGCCCGCCGGGAGACAGGGCCGGGCCTTCGGCGTGCACCGGGCGATGGACACCACCGGCGCGCTGCTCGGCCCGCTCACGGCCTTCCTCATCCTGCGCGCGGCGGCCGACGGTTACGACGCCGTGTTCGGCGTGAGCGCGTGCGTCGCCGTCCTCGGCGTACTGGTGCTGGTGCTGTTCGTGCCGGGCAGGCGGCGGGCGCCGGACGCCCCGGGGGCACCGGAAGAGGGCACCGCCGGCCGGCAACCCGTCCGCGTCCGCGAGGCGTTGGCGCTGCTGCGGCTGCCCCGGCTGCGGGCGCTCGCCGGGTGCGCGGCCCTGCTCGGACTGACCACCGTCAGCGACGCGTTCGTCTATCTGCTGCTGCAACGGCGCGCGGGCATCGCCGAGGAGTGGTTCCCGCTGCTGCCGCTCGGCACCGCCGCCGTGTTCCTGCTGCTGGCCGTGCCCGTCGGCGCGCTGGCCGACCGGATCGGGCGCCGCACCGTGTTCCTCGCCGGGCACGCGGTCCTGCTGACCGGCTACGCCCTGCTGCTCTGGGCGCCGGCCGCACCGGCCCTTCCCTTCCTGGTCCTCGCCCTGCACGGCGTCTTCTACGCGGCCACCGACGGCGTGCTCCCGGCCGCGCTGGCCGGTGTCGTGCCGGACCATCTGCGCGCCAGCGGCCTGGCCATCGTCGGCACCAGCCAGGCGCTGGCCAGATTCTGCTGCTCCCTCGCCTTCGGCGCCGCCTGGACGCTGTGGGGACCCGGCCCGGCGCTGGCCGGCTCGGCGGCCGGCCTGCTGTGCTGCGCGGTCGCCGCCGGCGTCGTCCTGCGACCGGCCGACGAGGCCCGATGACCACCTCAGCGAACCGAACCACGGGGATCCACATGACATCGACGCGCCGCCGCCTGCTCGTACTCGTCGCGGCGGTCCTGGTGCTCGCGGGCGTGGGCACCGGCGTGGTGCTGCACGCCGCCGCCCGCGCGGACCGCCAGAACCAGCCACAGACGGGCGGACCCGCGGTGGCCGACGGTCAGTTGACGCTCCATCAGAAGAAACGGCTGGTTTTCGTCAACGGCGCCGCCGGCCCGCACCGCACCGCGGTCGCCTCCGTCGCCTCCGCCGATCCGAAGGGCCGGCGCACCGCCTCGGACCTGAAGTGCGCGCGCTTCTACGCGGCGGCCGGCACCGGCGTCTGCCTCCAGTCCACCACCGGCGTCCTCAAGCAGAGCAACCGGGCCCTGCTGCTGGACGCGAACCTGCGCACCCGGCACACCTTCGCGCTCGCGGGCACCCCCAGCCGGGCCCGGGTCTCGCCCAGCGGCCGCTTCGCCGCCTGGACCGTGTTCGTCTCCGGCGAGTCCTATTCCTCGGCGTTCTTCTCCACCCGCACCTCGGTCCTGGACACCCGCACCATGAAGCTGACCCCGAGCCTGGAGACGTTCTCCGTCGTCAGGGACGGCAAGCCCTACCACGCCTCGGACATCAACTTCTGGGGTGTCACCTTCGCCGCCGACGACGACACCTTCTACGCCACCCTCAACACCGGCAACAAGACGTACCTGGTGCGGGGTTCGATGTCCCGGCGGACGGTGACGACGCTCGTCGAGAACGTGGAGTGCCCCTCGCTCTCCCCCGACGGCACCCGCGTCGCCTTCAAGAAGCGGATCCTTTCGCGGACCGACCTGTGGCACGAGTACGTCCTCGACCTCAGGACGCTCAAGGAGACACCGCTGGCCGAGCGCCACAGCGTCGACGACCAGGCCACCTGGCTGGACGACCACACCATCGCCTACGCGCTTCCCAGCCAGGGGAAGGTCGGCACCAGCGACCTGTGGAGCGTGCCCGCGGACGGCACGGGCACGCCCCGTCTCCTCATCGCGGGGGCCTCCTCCCCCGCACCGCTCTAGCCCCGGGTGCGATCAGGTCAGGCGGAGCTCCAGAACGGTCACCGACAGCGGCGGCACGACACTGGTGAAGGACGCGGCCGCGCCGGAGACGGTGCTCGTCCTCGGGACCAGGGTGTCGGGGGCGGTCAGGGTGTTGGTGGCCGTGCGCGAGGCGCCCGTGAGGACCGTGGCGGTGGCCCGGTTCCTGACCCCCTTGGCCAGTCCCTTCAGTTCGACCGGCACCCTCAGCTTCTCCGCACCGGAGTTGACGACCGCGAGGTAGACGCGGTCACCGGAGCGGGTGGCCACGGTGGCCAGGCCCGGCAGCGCCCGCGCGGTGGCCGGCAGCACCGTCTTCCCGAGCCTGCTCGTCAGCATCTGCTGTGCCCAGTAGCTGGGCGACACATAGCTGTCGAGGTTGTCGTAGGCGATCAGGTTGGTGGCCCACACGTTGTTCTTGACGTGTGAGAAGAGCGGCGCGTAGCACTCCATGAGGACCTGGTCGGAGTTGCGGATCAGTCCGGCCAGCCAGGCGGCGTCGCCGAGCGCCGCGTTGAGGTCGGGCGTGGGGCGGCCCTCCTGCGCGGCCCACTCCCCCACGAACACCTTCGTCGAACCGCGGTCCCGGTTGTCGTACTTGTGCGTGGAGGCCTGGGCGGCGGACGGCGCGAGGTAGTAGTGCTCGTCGATCAGGTCCGGTGTGCGGCTGTGCACGGTCGTCGTGGCGATCAGCTTCAGGTGCGGGTACTTCGCCTTGATCGCGTCGTGGAAGGCCGCGAAGCGCTCGTCGTACGAACCCGAGGTGTCGAACCAGTCCTCGTTGCCGATCTCCACGAACTCCAGCGGGAACGGCTCCGGATGGCCGTCGGCCGCTCGGCGCGCGCCCCACTTGCTGGTGACCGGGCCGGTGACGTACTCGATCTCGTCGAGCGCGTCCTGGACGAACGGCTTCAGCGCGTCGCCGGTGACGTGCTCACCCCTGAGCGAGTAGCCGGCGAAGACGGCGAGGACGGGCTGTGCGCGCAGGTCCTCGGTCCACTGGAGGTACTCGAGGAGTCCGAGGCCGTCCGTGGACCAGTAGCCCCAGGCGTCGTCCATGTGGCCGGGGCGCTCCCAGACCGGGCCGATGGTGGTCTTCCAGTCGAACCGGGTCGCGATCGTGTTGCCCTCGAGGAAGTTCCCGCCGGGGAAGCGCAGGAACTTCGGCTTCAGGGCGGCCAGTTTCTCCATCAGGTCGATGCGCAGGCCGTTGGGCCGGTTGCGGTAGGTGGGCGGGAAGAGGGACACGTGCTGGAGCCACAGCGTCTCGCCCGCGGCCTTGGGGTCGGCCGTGGTGACGGTCAGCCTGGCGTCGCCCGTCACGGGCGCGCCCGGACCGGTGCGCAGGGTCAGTTCGAGCGGGCGGCCGGTGAAGGCGGTGCCGATGTGGGGCACGTGGGCGGAGGCGTACACCGTCGCGCCGTCCGCCGACTCAATGGCGACGGTGAGCGGCCCGATGCGCCGCGAGGCCTTGGCGAACAGCCGCGCGGTGTAGGTGGTGCGGGGTCGCACCGGGATGCCCCAGAAGCCGTCGTTGGCGACGCCGGCGCGCTGTCCGGCGCCCGTGCCGCCCGGCAGGACGACCTTCAGGGAGCGGTCGAGGGCGGCGTTGAGCGGGGTGGTGGTGTCCAGCGAGAGGGTGGTTCCGCCGACGGCGGACCAGTGGACGGGTGCGGTGTCGTCGGCCATCATCGAGCGGTTCTGCACCAGTTCGGCGTAGATGCCGCCCTCGCCGGAGTGGTTGATGTCCTCGAACATCAGACCGGGCAGGATCGGGGAGACGGCGTGCGCGGGGTTGCCGACGTCGACGCTGAGCAGCGGCGTCGTGTTCTCCACGGGCACTCCGGCGAGCGCCGCCACCTGCTCGGCGGTCAGGGCGGCCGGGAACAGCTGCACGTCGTCGATCAGGCCGTGCCACTGGTCGACGTGGCCGCCGCCGTAGAGGGCCCGGCCGACGGCGGTGTCGCCGCTGCCGGCCCAGCCCGCGGTGTAGGCGGTCTCGCCATCCAGTACGCCGTCGACGTAGAGGCGGATGACGCCGGCGGCGGGGTCGCTGACGCCGGTCAGGTGGGTCCAGGTGCCGGTGGTGGGCGCCGAGGCGGCGGCCGCGACCGCGGCGTTCTGGGTGGCGTCGGAGTCGAGCCGGGCGAAGGCGAAGGTGCCGGTGTCGTCCCGCAGCCCCAGGTAGAAGGAGCTGACGACCTTGCCGTCGATGCTCACGGCGGTCTGGTAGCCGCCGAGTTGGGCGAGGTTGACCCAGGCGCCCACCGAGAACGCCCGGGAGGTGTCGAGGGCCGGCCCGGAGGCGGTGGCGTTGCCGCCCGCGGTGAGGCTCAGACTGTGGGGGCCGGTCTTGCCGGTGTCCCAGCCGGCAGCGCCCTGGAGCGTGGCGGTACGGCCGTTGCCCGACGAGTCGGCGGCGGAGGTGCCGGAACCCTCGTCGAAGGTCCAGTGGGCGGCAGCGGCGGGGAGGCCGGCGGACGCGGCGCTCGCGGTGGTGCCGGTGAGTTCGGCGGCCCCGGCGGGGGCGGCGGCGAAGGTCCCGGCGAGGGAGGCGGCGGACGCGGCCCCCAGGACGGTGAGGACGGTTCTGCGGGGCACTCCGGCTTCTGAAGACATGCGGCTCTTTCCTTGGCGACAGACCGTTCGACATTTCGTACAGTGGTCGGTACTTCGAGCAGCAGGGATCTTAGGGTGTTCCCTCGGACCGTCAACACCCCTCGTACGGCAATGCTTCGGGCCGGCCGCGGAGCCCGGGACGAACCTGGTGGCGGGTGCCGTCACCCTCGACGAGGAGCCTCCGTCCCGGCACGCGCGAGGGATTCCACGGCGGCCGCGACCTGGTGCGGGCTGGAGATCATGGTCAGATGGCGGGCACCGGGGACGAGGGTGGGCGGTGGTGCGCCGATGCGCCGGGCGGTCTCCTGCGGGGTCCCCTTGCCGAACACGTCGTCGTGCGCGCCGAACACCACGGACTTGGGGATGCGGACGGCCGCCAGGCGGGCGACCCGGCTCGCCGGGAGGCCGGGTACGCCCTCGCCGAGCATGTCCCACAGCGCCGTCTCGGCGCCCGGTACCCGCAGCGGCCGCCGCCACTCGTCCACTCCGGCGGCGTTCAGGCGCGGGCAGGCCGGTCCGCACTGGGCGTCGTACACCGCGCGGATCAGCCGGTCGGTGCTCAGGCCGAGGCGCAGCAGGCTGGTGCGGTAGGGGTCGATCAGGAGGTACTTGAGGGCGGGCGGCGGTCCGGCCCCGGTGTCGAGGGCGTCCCCGTCGAGCAGCATCACGCTCCCGATCCGCCCCGGGGCACGCAGCGCCGCCTCCGTGACGACCGCGGCCCCGCTCGAATGACCCACCAGCAGGGGACGCTCGCCCGGTCCACCGAGGTGCAGGGCGCCGAGGAAGCCCAGCAGCTGCCGGGCGAAGTGGTCGACGGTGTAGGGGCCGCGGCGCCGGCTGTAGCCGTCCCCGGTCAGATCCAGTGCGTAGACCCGGTGGTCGCGTGCGAGCAGCGGTGCGAGCCGCGACCAGGTGTCGGCCTGCTCGAAGGCGCCGTGCACGAGCACGACGGGCGAGCCGGCCGTCCCCCATTGCCGGTACCGGGTGCGGATGTCGGCCGCCTGGACGTACCGCAGCCCGGCGGGCGGCGCGGCACGTCCCGCGGTGCACGCGTTGTAGGTCAGGGAAGCCGTGGTGACGACCAGCAGCAGCACCGACAGGACGAGCACCGCGCGCCGCGTCCACCGTCCGAGCCGCAGGGTGGCGCGGGGCACGGCGCCGGCATCCGCCTGCGGGGGCTCGGTCGGCCCGGTCTCGGGGTGGGTGTCCACGTGATCTTCCATTCTGCCCGGTCTCTCCGGTCACAGGATCGCCCGCCCCGGGCCCGAGATCATCCACCCACGGGCGTGTGCGCACGTACACCCACGGAAGTAGCTCCGGCCCGCCGTCCTCAGGCCCAGGCGCTCACCGGCACGAACGAGCTGTCCTGCCGGAAGAGGTCCGTGCCGTCGGTGACGTCGAGCCGCAGCTGGTAGTCGTAGTGCCGCAGGTAGTGGCCGGGATAGTTGTACGACTCGAATCTCACCGAGCCGGTCGCCGCGCCCGTCCTGGCGACGAAGGTGGCGTCCTCGGCGAACGTCGACGTGCCGTCATCGGCGTCGAACCGGCCGCGGAAGTCGTAGTGGCGCAGGTAGTTGCCGGACGCGTCACGGAAGGAGAAGGCGCCCGAGTCGGCCAGGCCGGGGACGACCGTGAAGGACGACGCCTGCTTCGCCGCGGTCGTGCTGGAGCCGGTCACCACCGGGAGGTTCAGCAGGGACGACTGCTCCTGCCAGTACCGGGTGGTGTAGTTGGCGGACCGGAACGAGCGCGAGACGTTGGCCGGGAGGGTCACGCCGCCCGGCACGGTCTCCTTGACGACCGTGAAGTGGCGTGCCGTCCCGGAGATGACCGGCAGCGCCTTGGGGGCGGTCCAGGTCGCGAACGTGTCGCGGCTGTCGCTGTAGTAGTAGGTGCCGTCTCCGTAGCCGTCGAAGAAGATCCGCCAGGCGCCGTTGTCGAGCCGGACGACCGACGGGCCCTCGCGGTAGCTGCCCCAGCCGGCCCAGTCGCCGGTCTTCGAGATCGTGTACGGGCCGGTGAGGCTCGACGCCGTGCCGTACTCGATGTACTTGGCCGTCTCGTTCTTCGTGAACGCGTGGTAGGTGGTGCCGATCCGCACGATGTACGTGTCGATGTGATTGGCGCCGATCCCCGACAGTGCGGTGGGTGAACTCCACGCGGTCAGGCCGGAGTCGGTCGCCTTCATGACGTACGGCGTGAAGATCCACTCGTTGTCGGCCGTCGAGCAGGACACGATGACGTTCACGCTGCCGTCGCCGTCGACGAACCACTCCGGTGCCCAGGCCCGGGACAGGTTGGCGATCGGCACCGTGTAGTCGTACAGGAAGGTCCAGTTGACCCGGTCGGAGCTGCGCGCGAAGCCGATCGTGGTGCTGACGTCCTGCCACGTGTGCGTGGTGTACGTCAGGTAGTAGGAGCCGTCGGTGTGCTTGAAGACGCTCGCGTCGCGGATGCGGTTGGCGGGCGGGGTGTAGGCGGAGGACCGCACGAGGCGGAAGTCGGTGGCATCGTCGGACTCGTAGACGTTCACCGTGCCGTCGTCGCTGTCGAGGAACGGCACGATGGTGTAGCGGGTGGCCGAGCCGCTCGGGGGTGCGGCGGCGGCCGCCGTTCCGAGCAGGCCGGGGAGTTCGCCCAGGACGAGCGCCGAGGCGGGCAGGGCGGCCATCGCGCGCAGCAGGGCGCGGCGGGACGGGGTGGGGGGTCGTGTGCTCACGTGCGGCTCCTTGGTCCAGCCGACACCATGGGATACGGGATTTCGAACATGGTTCGGCAAGTCGGTCAGAAAGTAAGGGTGAGACGTGAGCACGTCAATGCTTTGAACGGGGCTCGGCGATACCTGTGTGACACATGTGCCGCTGCCCGGCCGTCGCCTCGGCCGGTGATGTTCGGCATCCCGTACCGGGGCGGCCCGACAGACGTTACCGTTCAGTAGACAACCCGCTTCCGGAGGTGTCCCGTATGACGCTCGACCGTGCCGAAGGCCTGGCGGAGTCCGCGCGAGCGCTGGCCGCGGGGGAGGTGACCTCGCGGGAGCTGGTGGAGCGCGCGCTGGCCCGCATCGAGGCCACGCAGGGTTCGCTCAACGCCTTCCGGATCGTCCGTGCGGACGCCGCGCTAGCCGAAGCCGACGCCGCCGACGAGGAGTTGGCGGCCGGGGTGCGGCGGCCGCTGCTCGGCGTGCCGGTCGCCGTCAAGGACGACATGGACGTCGCCGGTCTGCCGACCGCGTTCGGCTGCGCCGGGGAGTTCCCGCCCGTCGCCCGGGACGGCGAGGCCGTACGGCGGTTGCGGGCGGCCGGGGCGGTCGTCGTCGGCAAGACCAACACGTGCGAGTTCGGCCAGTGGCCGTTCACCGAGGGGCCTGCGTTCGGCGCCACCCGCAACCCGTGGAACACCGAGCACACGCCGGGCGGTTCCTCCGGCGGGTCGGCCGCCGCGGTCGCCGCCGGACTGGTGCCCGCCGCCCTGGGCTCCGACGGCGCCGGATCCGTGCGCATCCCCGCCGCCTGGACCCACCTCGTCGGCATCAAGCCCCAGCGCGGCCGCATCTCCACCTGGCCGCGCGGCGAGTCCTTCCAGGGCATCACCGTCAACGGCACGCTCGCGCGCACGGTCGCGGACGCCGCGCTCCTCCTGGACGCCGCGAGCGGCAACCACGAGCTCGATCCGCACCGCCCGCCTGCCATCCGGGCGTCCGAGGCCGTCGGCCGCGACCCCGGCCGCCTGCGCGTCGCCCTGTCGCTCAAACCGCCCTTCACCGCGGTGCCCGCCCGCCTGCGGCCGGAGGTCCGCGCGAAGGTCGTCGAACTCGCAGAGAAGATGAGCGAGTCGGGGCACATCGTGGAGGAGGCCGATCCCCCGTACGGCCGGATCGGGCTCACCTTCGTGCCCCGGGCCACCGCCGGCATCGCCGAACGCGCCCTCGAGGCCCCGTTCCCCGCGCTCCTGGACCGGCGCACCCGTGACGCGGCACGGCTGGGACGCCTGCTCGGCGGGGCGCCGTTGCGGGCGGCGCGGCGGGCGGAAGCGGTGCTGCACCGCCGTATCGGCGGGTTCTTCCAGTCGTACGACGTCGTCCTCGCGCCCACGACCGCCGCTCCCCCGCCGCGCGTCGGGGCGATGCTGTCGCTCGGCGGTTTCGCCACCGACCGGGCCATGATCGCCGCCTGCCCCTACGCCTGGCCGTGGAACGTGCTCGGCTGGCCGGGCGTCAACGTGCCCGCCGGGTTCGTCGGCGACGGACTGCCCGTCGGAGCCCAGCTCCTGGGCCCCGCGGGCAGCGAACCGCTGCTGATCTCGCTGGCCGCGCAGCTGGAGGCGGAGCTGCGCTGGCACGAGGCGTGGCCGCCGCAGCGCCTTGCCACGAACTCCCCGGCGGCGTAGGCGGGTTCGGTGCGTACCCTGTGACCATGGACGATGCGTCGATGGTCGGGCTCATGGGGCGGGTCACCGGGACGGTCGGGCCCGGGCTCGTCGGCGAGGTGATCGTCCGGGTGCGCGGCGGCGCCGAGCACTTCCTCGCCTACCCGGCCCAGGGGACCGCGCGGATCGAGCGGGGCACGGTGGTGATGGTGGTGGAGTACCTGCCGCCGAGGACGGTCTACGTCACCGAGGCGTACGACGGCCCAGCCGTCTGACGCGGCGACAGGTGAGCCCGCTTCCGCCCAGGTGAGAGGCGTGTCGGGGGCCGCGCGTCAAGATTGCGACAAGGATGCGCCGGCGTCTTCACCCCGCGGTCGCGCGGGAGCACACTCCCTTCGTTCGGTGCCGAGAGGGCACCATTCAAAGGGGGCGTATGCCGATGATCGTCGGCGTCGTTGCGGGAGTGGTGGTCGCCGCCGTTCTCGTTCTGATCGGTCTGTTCAAGATGATGTGGCGGGTCGCCGAGCCCAACGAGGCACTCGTCATCTCCGGTTCCAAGCACCGCACCGAGGGCCTCGAGGAGGGCATGGGATTCCGCATCGTCACCGGGCGCGGCACGCTGGTGCTGCCCGGGGTGCAGGCGGTGCGCAAGCTCTCGCTCGATCTCAACGAGACCGAACTGCACGTGGACTGCGTGACGCACCAGGGCATCCCGCTGAAGGTGCGGGGCGTGGTCATCTTCAAGGTGGGCGACGACTTCGTGTCGATCGCGAACGCCTCCCGCCGGTTCCTCGACCAGCAGAAGCTGATGGCGGAGCGCGTCCACAACGTCTTCGCCGGTCATCTGCGGTCCATCGTGGGCGGGTTGACGGTCGAGGACATGATCCGCGACCGGGAGAAGCTGACCGCCCAGACCCGGGCCGCCTGCGGCACGGAGATGGAGAAGCTCGGGCTGATCGTGGACTCGCTGCAGATCCACGAGATCGAGGACCCCACCGGATACATCCAGAACCTGGCGATGCCGCACGCGGCGGCCGTCCAGCGGGACGCGCGCATCGCGCAGGCGGAGGCGAACCGGCTGGCCACCGAGGCGGAGCAGCAGTCGTACGCGCGGATGGCCGAGGCCACCCGGGACAGCGAGATCCTCCAGGCCGGCTATCAGGCCGAGCGGGACAAGGCGGCGGCGAAGTCCCGTCAGGCCGGTCCGCTCGCGGACGCCGCGGCGCGGCAGGAGGTCGTCGTGCAGGAGACGCGGGTCGCCGAACTGGAGGCGCACCGGCGCGAGCAGCAGTTGCAGGCGGACGTCCGCAAGCCGGCCGACGCCCAGGCCTACGAGAAGCGGACGCTGGCCGAGGCCGAGCGTGACGCGCGGATCTCGGCTGCGCAGGCCAAGGCCAAGGAGACGGAACTAGCGGCGGCCGCCGAGGCGACCCGGGTCAAGACGGCCGCCGGTGCCGAGGCGGAGGCCACCAAGGCCCGCGGTGCCGCGACCGCCGCCGCCACCCGGGCCACCGGTGAGGCCGAGGCGGCGGCCGCGCAGGCCAGGGGGCTGGCGCAGGCCGAGGCGGCCAAGGCCAAGGGACTCGCCGAGGCGGAGGCCATCAAGGCACGGGCGGCCGCGCTCGCCGAGAACCAGGAGGCGGTCGTCGCCCAGCAACTCGCCGAGAACTGGCCGGAGATCGTACGAGCCGGCGCGTCCGCCTTCGGCAACGTCGACAACATGGTGCTGCTCAACGGCGCCGACGGCATGACGGACATGTTCACCAAGGCGCTCACCATGGGCGGCGCGGGCCTCGGGCTCGCTCGCCAGCTGCTGGCGTCCATGAACCAGAACGGGCAGACCCAGAACGGCACTTCACCGTCCCTGAACGGGGTCACGCCGCCGCCCTCGCAGAAGGTGCCGGTGGACCGGGAGGCGTAGGCGCGAGACGGACGTCCGTCCGGGCGGTACGCCCGGGGGCCTCGGTTCCGAGAGCTCCCGGGCTCGGCCGCGTGCAGCATGGGGCGCAAGCTCCCGAACGGCCCGGCGGCGGCGACCACTAAGGTGCCTGCGTGACTGCGTTTACCGATGAGAACGTCCCGGGCCGCTTCGGCCCCACCGCCACCACCGAGGCCGACCCCCGCCGGGTCGGCCCGGTGCGCACCGAGTACTCCCCCGCGCACGACGGCGACCCCGACCCGGGCGAGATCGTGTGGACGTGGGTGCCGTTCGAGGAGAACGACGGCCGGGGCAAGGACCGTCCGGTCCTGGTGGTCGCCCGCGAGGCCGCCGGCACCCTGCTCGCGGTGCAGCTGTCCAGCAAGCGGCACGACGACGACCGGGAGTGGGTCGCGATCGGCAACGGGCCGTGGGACCGGTCGGGGCGCGACTCCTGGGTCTCCGTGGACCGGGTGCTCAGGCTGCACGAGGACGGGATGCGCCGGGAGGCGTGCGCGCTGGACCGGGGCCGCTTCAACCTGGTCCGCCACCGCCTGCACGAGCGCTACGGCTGGCGCTGAGCGCCCCCGGCCTTGCCCGTCAGGAAGTTTCACCCGCCTCGGGTGATTGAGGCTCTCGCCGTGCGGTGGATTCTGCTGTTCGGAAGCTCAGTCCAGCAGCTGTGCCCGGGCACTGGACGCTCAACTGCGCGACGAGAGCCCGGCGTGTACCCGGGGCGGCGCCTGACGACACAGGAAGGCGGTGCGCGATGACCGCTGCACCCGACACTCCCGTACTCGACACCCTCACGGCCATGACCCTCGACTCCGTCGAGCGCTGCCACATGGAACCACGCTCGCTGATCCTCGCCCGGATCTCGGCACTCGTCGCCATGGACGCACCCGCGATCTCCTACCTGGCGCACATCGACCCGGCGATCAAGGCCGACTTCACGGTCGACCAGCTGCAGGACCTGCTCGTCGCCATCGCTCCCGTCGTGGGCACGGCACGCGTCATGTCGGCCGCGGGTCACATCGCCCAGGCCTTCGGCGTCGCGATCGCCCTGGCCGAGACCGAGGCGGAGGCCATGGCCCAGGCCGAGGCGGAGAGCCGTAAGGCCTGACCGACGGCTGACAGCCGTCACCGGGCGCCCGGCGCGCCCACCGTCCGCCGCTCGTGGCCTCCGGCCGTCATGAATGGGTGAGCAGCCCGATCCCCAGTGCCACCAACGCGGCGACCTTCGCCACCTCAAGGCCGACGTAGGAGAGGTGCTCGCGGGAACGGGGTACGTCCTCGCCCGCCAGGACCCGGTCGGACCTGCGGTTGAGCCGCGGCCGCACCACGAGCAGCTGGGCCAGGAGCAGGACGACGGCCGCGACGACCGGTCCCACGACACCGACGGGCCGGTCCCCCGTGGCCACGGCCACCGCGAGCGCGAGGGCGAGGACGGCCTCGACGAGGTTCAGGGCGCGGAAGACCAGCCGCCCGATCCCCAGGCCGATGGGAACGGTCACGCCGGGGGCGCGGAACTTCAGCGGCGCCTCGAGGAAGGAGATCGCCAGCACCATTCCCAGCCAGAGGAAGGTGACCGCGACCGACGTCACGGCCCATGTGGGGTGCATCAAGGGTGCCTTTCCGCTGTCAGGTGCGGTGCGGGCGCCAAGTGGGCCAGGCACGCGCCGGGTTCGGCGAAGGGTTCGAGGCCGGTCGCGGTCAGTGGCGCCCGCAGCTCGTCCAGGGCTCCCTGCATCAGGGCGAGATGCAGGGGACAGACCAGCTGGCCGTGCTCCTCGGCGAGTTCGAGGAAGGGGCAGTGGCGCAGCCGGATGCGGGCGGGCGGTGTGCCGTCCTCGGCGTCCGGGGCGAAACCGAGGTCGTCCAGGAGGCGGACGAGACGGGCGGCCGCGTCCTCGGGGGTGGGCCGCCGGTACGGCTCCGGCTGCTCGACCAGGAAACGGCCCCAGGCCCGGCCCGTCTCCATGGCGGCGGAGCGCCCCTCGGAGCCGGTGCCCGCGAGCCGGCTCAGCAGCATCCGCGCGAGCAGCCGGTAGCCGCGGGATCCGCCGCGGTCCATGCCCGGGCGGGGCGTGTAGACGGTGCGCGGGCGCCCGCGGCCGGAGGGCTGCTGCGTGCGCCGCTCGACGGCACCTTCGTCGACGAGGGCGTCCAGGTGGAACCGCACGGTGTTGGGGTGGACGCCGACGCGCTCGGCCGTCTCGGTGACGCCGAGCGGAGCGTCGGCCGCCCGCAGCACGGCGAGGACCTCGCCGCGGCGCGGGCTGGTGGTGCGTGAGCCGGCCACGCCTCCTCACCCCTCTTCCGTCTCTGCCGCCGTGCCATTTTCTCCAAATACTACCTGTAATAATTGAGGAAACTGGAGGCGGGTCGGGAGCCGAAAGGCCCGGACGGCCGGGAGCGGAGAGAGCGATGGCGGGAGTCCCACAGGCGCACGAGGAGGAGCCGATGCCGGCTCCTCTGTGCGACGTCGAGGCGTTGGCGACGGCATCCGCGACGGGGGTGCTCTGGAAGCTCACGGAGAGCGGGCGTCAGCTCGACGCCAACCTGGTCCGGCTGGCGCCCGGCCACCACATCGCCCCGCACGCGGAACCGGACCTGGACGTCCTGGTGCTCGTCGTGTCAGGCGCCGGCACGCTCGGGGCAGGCGTCGAGGGCGAACCGCTGCCCCTCGCCGCGGGCTCCCTGTTCTGGCTCCCGCACGGCTCCACCCGCAGCATCACCGCGGGCGACGACGGCCTCGCCTACCTCACCGTCCACCGGCGCCGCCCCGGCATGCGGATCGGCCGGGCACGCTGAGGCGAAGGCCCCCGAAACAACTCGGCCGGACGGGAACGCGGACGGCCCCTCGTCCGTCTTTCTGAGTGAGGTCCCCGCGGCATCCCCCGTCCGTGGGGGCCTCACCACCTCCCGGGTCCCGCCCCGCGGCCTACGACGGCTGGAGCCGCCCCGCCGGGAACGCCCGCGCGAACGCCTCCCGTGCCGCGCTGTCCGGCCTGCGGTCGAGCACCCCGAACACCACGTGCTCGAAGTGCGCCGCGAACCGTCCGCCCGGTCCGAGCAGCGCCCGGAAGGCGGCGGCCACCTGCACCGGGTCGTTCTGGAACACGCCGCACCCCCAGGCCCCCAGCACCAGCCGCCGGTAGCCGTGGGCGGCGGCCGTCTCCAGCACCCGCTCGGCGCGCACCGCCAGGGCCCGCGGAAGCTCGGCGGCCCGCTCGGGCGCCGTGCGCCTGATGACGCCGGCGTTCGGTGCGGCGGCCGTCAGGAACCCCGCCGTGTACGGCTCGTCCAGCAGGCGGCCCCGGTCGTCGCGGAAGACGGGGACGGCCGGCGAGTGGATGACGCGGTCCGAGTAGAACGGGTCGCGGTGGGCGCGGTGATGGTCGTAGAACCCGGGGACCTCGAGCAGGCACCGGTACAGCGCGGAGGAGCGGCACAGCGCCTCCTCCTGGGCCTGGGCGCCGTTGAGGAAGCCGCCGCCCGGGTTGCGGGCGGAGGCGAAGTTCAGCACGGCCGGGCCACCGCCGAGGCGGCGCGCCGCCTCGAGGCTGCTCTCGCCGGTGACCTCGAAGAACGTCTCGGCGGGCGCGGTCTGCGGCACGGGGACGGGCTCCGGCCCGTACACGCGCGTGCCGGCCCGGGCCGCGGCCACGGGCTCCGCGATGGACACCTCGCGCCCGCCGGGCGTGCGGTAGCCGCCCGCCTCGACGATCTCCTCGGTCTCGCGCGCGATGCCGCGCAGGCGCGCGCTCATGGCGCCACCCCCGTGGACGCCATGCTCGCGCGCCGTGCGCGCTCCCCCGTCGTGCTCATGCACCGATCGTGGGTGATGCTGGAGTGACGGTGCAACAGAGTTTTCGTGTCCGAAAACGCGCAGGAAAGCCCCGGGAAACCGGGGGAAGGAGGAGATTACCGAGCCGGAACGTACCGGTACGCACCCTTGTGCGAATCGGCACGAAGGTCTTGGGTGGGACGAGTGCCGCCGTCCGGGCGCCTGACGGGCCGGGCCGGCGGCACGGTGGAATCTCAGAAAGGGATCCCGGAATGTCCGATTCAGCCACTGACTGCGGCGAGTGTACGGAGCCCCGTACCGCCCTGTCCGAAGCCGAGGTGGAGGCCCTGGTCCGGGGCATCTGCTTCAAGACCGGCCCGCCCCGGGGCATCGGGGTCGAAGTGGAATGGCTCGTCCACGAGCTGCGCCGGCCGCAGCTCCCCGTCACACCCGAACGACTCGACGCGGCGTACGCCGCACTGCGGACCGTGCCCCTGAGGTCGGCGCTCACCACAGAGCCCGGCGGCCAGCTCGAACTGAGCTCACCGCCCGCCACCTCCCTGATGGAGTGCATCGGTACCGTCTCCGCCGACCTCGACGCCGTCCGCACGGCGCTCGCCCGGCAGGGCCTCGGCCTCGTCGGCATCGGCCACGACCCCTGGCATCCGCCCCGCCGCTTCCTGCGTCAGCCGCGCTACGACGCCATGGAAGTCGCCCTGGACCGCGCCGGCCCGGCCGGGCGGCGCATGATGTGCACCTCGGCCTCCGTCCAGGTGTGCCTGGACGCCGGGTACGAGGAGCCCGGACCGCTCGGCCACGGACGGCGCTGGTGGCTCGCGCACCAGCTGGGCGCGGTGCTGCTGGCCGCCTTCGCCAACTCCCCGCTGGCCTGCGGACGGCCCACCGGCTGGCGTTCCACCCGGCAGCTGACATGGATGGAGATCGGCGCCGGCCGGGCGGGCGGACCCGTGCTGAACGGCGATCCGCGCGCGGCCTGGGCCCGGCACGTGATGGACGCCCCGGTGATGTGCGTCCGGCGCGAGGGCGGCCCCTGGGACGTCCCGGACGGGCTCACGTTCCGCGAGTGGGTCCGCTCGAAGGCGCCCCGGGCGCCGACGCGCGAGGACCTCGACTACCACATCACGACACTGTTCCCGCCGGTCAGGCCGCGCGGTTTCCTGGAGCTGCGCATGATCGACGCACAGCCGGGAGACGACGGCTGGATCGTGCCGCTCGCCGTGACCACCGCGCTGTTCGAGGACCCGGAGGCCGCCGAGACCGCCTACCGGCTGGTCAAGCCGCTGGCCGAACGCTCCACGGGGCGTCCGGCGCCGCACAACCCGCTGTGGACCGCCGCGGCCCGCGACGGCCTGGCCGACCCCGAGCTGCACGAGACGGCCGTCGGCTGCTTCACCGCGGCGCTGGAGGCACTGCCCCGGACGGGGGCCACCGAGCGGGTCACGGACGCCGTGGCCACGTACCTGGAGCGCTACGTCCGCAGGGGCCGGACCCCTGCCGACGATCTGCTGGACCGCCTGCGCGAGACGAGCCCTCGCGCCCACGGGAAGGACCCGAGCTCATGACCGACCCCGCCATCGACGAACCCACCATCGATGCGGAAGCACTCCGGGAGCGGGCGCTGACCACCCTCACCACCGCCCGTACCCGCACCACGCTGCTGACCAGTTGCGTCGAGGACCCCGACCTGACCGCCCAGCACTCCCCGCTGATGTCACCGCTGGTCTGGGACCTCGCGCACATCGGCAACCAGGAGGAGCTCTGGCTGCTGCGGGCCGTCGCCGGCCGGGACGCGATGCGCCCCGAGATCGACGGCCTCTACGACGCCTTCGAGCACCCCCGCTCCGAACGCCCCACGCTGCCGCTGCTGCCGCCCGCGGAGGCCCGCGCCTACGCGGCCGAGGTACGCGGCCGGGTGATGGACGTACTGGAGGGCGCCGACTTCCACGGCACCCGGCTGACCCAGGCGGGCTTCGCCTTCGGGATGATCGCCCAGCACGAACAGCAGCACGACGAGACGATGCTGATCACCCATCAGCTGCGCAAGGGCCCCCAGGCCCTGACCGCCCCCGAACCCGAGCCCGTGGCCCTGTTCACCGGCCCGGCCGAAGTCCTCGTCCCCGGCGGCCCGTTCACCATGGGCACGTCCACCGAACCGTGGGCGCTGGACAACGAACGCCCGGCGCACCGCCGGGAGGTGGCGTCCTTCCACATCGACACCACACCCGTGACGAACGGCGCCTACCAGGCGTTCATCGAGGACGGCGGCTACGACAACGAGCGCTGGTGGACGCCCGAGGGCTGGGCCCATGTGCGCAAGAACTCCCTGCACGCACCGCTGTTCTGGCACCGCGACGGCAAGCAGTGGCTGCGCCGCCGCTTCGGGGTCACGGAGGTCGTGCCGCCGGACGAGCCGGTCGTCCACGTGTGCTGGTACGAGGCCGACGCCTACGCCCGCTGGGCCGGCCGGCGGCTGCCCACCGAGGCCGAGTGGGAGAAGGCGGCCCGCCACGACCCGGCGACCGGCCGCTCGACGCGCTACCCGTGGGGCGACGCCGACCCGGCGCCCGAGCACGCCAACCTCGGTCAGCGGCACCTGCGCCCCGCCCCCGCCGGCAGCTACCCAGCCGGTGAGTCACCGCTCGGCGTACGGCAGTTGATCGGTGACGTGTGGGAGTGGACGGCGAGCGACTTCCTGCCCTACCCGGGCTTCCAGGCCTTCCCGTACAAGGAGTACTCGGAGGTGTTCTTCGGGCCGGAGTACAAGGTGCTGCGCGGCGGCTCGTTCGCCGTGGACCAGGTCGCCTGCCGGGGGACGTTCCGCAACTGGGACTACCCGATCCGGCGGCAGATCTTCTCCGGGTTCCGCACCGCGCGTTCCGCGGCGGACGTCTGATGTGCCGTCACCTGGCCTACCTGGGGCCCCCGGAGCCGTTGGGCACCCTTCTCGTGGAGCCCGCGCACAGCCTCTACCGTCAGTCGTGGGCGCCGCGGCACCAGCGCTACGGCACCGTCAACGCCGACGGCTTCGGCGTGGGCTGGTACGCCGACGGCGACCCGGTGCCGGCCCGCTACCGGCGTGCCGGACCGGTCTGGGCGGACCTGTCCTTCGCCGACCTCGCCCGGGTCGTGCGCACCGGCGCCCTCCTGGGCGCCGTGCGCGACGCGACGCTGTCGGGCGCCGACGCGGAGGCCGCCGCGGCGCCGTACGCCTTTGGGCCCTGGCTGTTCAGCCACAACGGCGCCGTCAGGGGCTGGCCGCAGTCCCTCGCGCCCCTGGTGCAGGGGCTGCCGGCCGTGGACGTGCTGTCGCTGGAGGCCCGCAACGACTCGGCGCTCGTCTGGGCGCTGGTCCTGGCGCGGCTGCGCGACGGCGACGACGAGGCGCAGGCGCTGGCCGACACGGTGCTGGAGGTCGCCGAGGCGGCCCCCGGCTCCCGGCTGAACCTGCTGCTCACCAACGGCGAGACGATCACCGCGACCACCTGGGGCGACACCCTCTGGTACCTGTCCCGGCCCGGCCGCAGCACCGTCGTGGCCTCCGAGCCCTACGACGACGACCCGCACTGGCAAGAGGTCCCCGACCGCACCCTTCTCGCGGCGAGCCGCACGGACGTGCTGCTCACCCCGCTCAAGGAGCCGAGCGACACCTCGGCCACCGCACTGCCGAAGGAGCCCCGTACGTGAGTCCGTTCCTTCTCACCCGCACCCTGCCCGAGGACGCCACGGACGCCGCACTGCGCGCCGACGTCCTGCACGGCCTGACCGGCAACCCGAAGACGCTGCCGCCGAAGTGGTTCTACGACGCGCACGGCAGCGAGTTGTTCGAGCAGATCACCGAACTGCCCGAGTACTACCCCACGCGCGCCGAGCGCGAGATCCTCCTCGCGCGCGCCGGCGAGATCGCCGCGGCGACGCGGGCCCGCACCCTGGTCGAACTGGGCTCCGGTTCGTCGGACAAGACGCGGCACCTCCTCGACGCGCTCACCGGACTGCACACGTACGTCCCGGTGGACGTGAGCGAGAGCGCGCTCACCCAGGCCGGTCAGGCGCTCGTGGCGGAGCGTCCCGGACTGAGCGTGCACGCCCTGATCGCCGACTTCACGGCCTCCCTGGCCCTGCCCGACACCCCCGGGCCGCGCCTCGTGGCGTTCCTGGGCGGCACGATCGGCAATCTGCTGCCCGCCGAACGGGCGGTGTTCCTGACCTCGGTCCGCTCCCTGCTCTCCCCCGGCGACGCGCTGCTGCTCGGCACCGACCTGGTCAAGGACGAGAGGGTGCTCGTCGAGGCGTACGACGACGCGGCCGGTGTGACGGCCGCCTTCAACAAGAACGTCCTGACCGTCGTCAACCGCGAACTCCACGCCGACTTCGACCCCGACGCCTACGACCACGTGGCGCTGTGGGACACGGAGAACGAGTGGATCGAGATGCGGCTGCGCTCGCGCGCGGAACAGACGGTGAAGATCCCGGCGCTGGACCTGGCCGTGGACTTCGCCGAGGGCGAGGAACTGCGCACCGAGGTGTCGGCGAAGTTCCGCAAGGACGGCGTACGCGCCGAACTGGCCGCCGTGGGCCTGGAACTGGCCCACTGGTGGACGGACGAGGCGGGACGGTTCGCGCTGTCGTTGAGCGTCGCTCGCTGAGCGACGGCAGAGGGGGGTGACGGTGACGTCACCCCCCGGCGGTTCAGCTGAGGCTGTTCAGCACGTCCGTGATGCGCCGGGAGGCGCGGCGGGCCTCGGTCGCCGGGTCGGCTCCGGTGAGCACCTTGGTCATGTACGGCTTGATCGGGTTGTCGGCCTCGACCGCGCCCCACTGGGGCGTGGCCGGGGTCGCCCGTCCCTGCGCGGCCCCGGCCGCCATGGCGGCGACGCCCTCCTCGCCGGCGACGGCCTTGGCGAGGGCCTTGCGGTTGGGCACGTAGTTCATGGTCCGGGCCAGGTCGGTGTCCCATCGGGCGCCGGTGAGCGCGGCGACGACGGCCACCGCGCCGTCCCGCTCGCGCGTGTTGTTCGGTACGACGAGGTCGGAGCCGCCGGTGAAGACGGCGCCGGGGCGGTGCGGGGTCCGGCCGGGGACGGGGAAGAAGCCGATCTTCCCCTTCAGTCCGGGATTCCGCTGGACGATCGCCCGGGCCTGTCCCGGCACCGCGACGATCTGTGCGACGCGCCCTTCGGCGAACACGCCCGCCTGCGGCGGGTGTTCCTCGTCGGAGCCGACGGGACCGCGGCCGAGCGACTGCAGGCGCCGGTAGAAGTCCATGCCGCGCAGGGCCGCCGGGGTGTCCAGGGCGCCCCGCCAGCCGCCGCCCTCCCGGTCGTCGGCGAGGTCGCCGCCCTCGTCCCAGATGAAGCCGGCCAGGGTGTACCAGTCCTGTCCGGCGAGGTAGATGCCCTGCACCGCGCCGGAGTCGAGGTGCCGTGTCGCGGCGAGCCAGTCCTCGCGGGTGCGCGGCGGAGCCGTGACGCCGGCCCGGGCGAACAGGTCCTTGCGGTAGATGACGACCCGGTTGGCCGCGTACCAGGGGATGCCGTACTGGTGGGAGGTCTGCTGGCCCGGCTCGGCGAGGCCGGGCAGCCAGTCCCGCCTGCCCCAGCGCAGGGACTCCAGCGTCAGATCGAGCAGCCGGTCCCCCTCCACGTACTGCGGGACCTGGGTGTTGCCGACCTCGATGACGTCGGGTCCGTGACCGGAGGCGGAGTCGAGGGCGGCCTGCACCTTCTGGCCGATGCCGGTCCACTGCTGGATGCGGATGTCGAGCCGGAGATCGGCGTGTTCCTGCTCGAACCGCTCGGTGAAGCGGCGCAGGAAGTCCTGGGAGGCGCTGTCCTTCATCAGCCACACGGTGACCGTGCGCCGGTCGGCCCCGCCCGGGACGAGTCCACAGGCGCCGGTGAGGCCGAGCGGGGCCAGGGCGAGCAGGCTGCGACGTCTCACGAGGGGTCCTGTTCTGTCTGCGGACAGGGAAGGGGGCCCGGCGTGGGGGGACGAGCGCGGGGCTCGTTCGGGTGTGCCCGGATTTTGGTATGGACCAATGCGGGGGGTCAAGAGGGGCAAGGGCCCCGAAGCAGACGTCTCGCGCTCCGTCGCAGCTTGGGGCACCGTGGAGTGACGCGTGACACACGTGACACTCCGGTCATCACGGCCGTACGGAGAGGAGCACCCGCATGTCGAATCACACCTATCGGGTCACGGAGATCGTCGGCACCTCCACCGACGGTCTCGACGAGGCGATTCGCAACGGCATCCGCCGTGCCTCGCAGACCCTGCGCAACCTGGACTGGTTCGAGGTCACCCAGGTGCGCGGGCAGATCGAGGAGGGCGAGATCGCGCACTACCAGGTCGGCCTGAAGGTGGGTTTCCGGCTGGAGGAGGAGTCGGACTGACGGCTTCGCGGACGACGCGGAAGGTCACCCCTTCGGCCCGGTGGGCGGGCGCTCAGGTCCGCCCCTCGCGCTCCTGTGCCACCTTCAGCTCGGTCGACGGGGTCGCCCACCGCGCCCGTACGACCCTGAACCCCGCCCGTTCGGCGTCGTCGCACACCAGCTCGTCGTCGTCGACGAACAGGCGGATCTCACGGGTGCGGGCGAGGCGGCGCAGGATCTCCAGCTTGGTGCGGCGGGCCGGCCTGCGGTCGTCGTTGCGCCGCATGTGGACCCGCCCCTCGGGCAGTGCCTGCGCGGCCAGCCAGTCCAGCGTGTCGCGCCGGCACCGCTCGGGACGTCCGGTGAGGTAGACGACCTCGCACTCCTGCGCGCTCTCCAGCACCAGCGCGATGCCCTCGGCGATCGGCGGATCGTCGGGGGCGGCCGCGAAGAAGCCGTCCCAGTCGCGCGGTGCGCGCTCCAGGAACCGCTGACGGTGCGCGGTGTCGGCAAGGGTGTTGTCCAGGTCGAACACGGCGAGGGGGCGTGCACTGCTGTCGGTCACCCGTCCACCCTAGGGCGTGCACTTCGGGGGCCGGCGTGAGCCGCCGCCGAACGGCCCCTGTGCGCAGGCCGGTCGGCCCGCGACGCGCCCGACTCGGGCCGGTAGCAAGGAAAGGGGGGAGGCGATCCCCCGTGCTTCCCGCGGGGAAAAGGAGGGGAACATCATGACGACCAGCCGTACCGCCTTACGGCGCCTGGCGCTGGGCGGGATGGTTCTGGCGCTGGGGCTGCCGGCCCCGGCGACCGCGGCCGGCAGCCGTGCGGACGCCGGCCCGACCGCCACGAGCGGCGCCCCGGGACGCAGCGGCAGTCCGCACTCCGCCGTCGACCGCGTCGCCGACTTCTACGGCAGCTACGTCGACGTGCTGCACGACTCCGGCCGCGGACAGCTCGCCGACGCCCTGCGCCGCCACTACCTCACCGCCGGCCTGCGCGAGAGCCTGGCCCGCTGGGAGGCCCGCCACCACCAGGACGGCATGCTGCGCGCCGAGGGCGTCCCGCTCGAGTGGAGCGTCGTCGTCAACGACAGCGGCATGGGTCACTGCTGGAGCCGGGTCACGCTCACCTGGAAGGCCGCCGGCCACTCGCACACCACCCACCTGATGGTGCAGTCCGACCTGTCGACCCTGCTCATCTCCGGCATCAGGACCGACGAGTAGCGGGGGCCTCGGGCGCGGAGCCCCGCGCCCCAGGCGTCGCGCGGGTGTGCGCGGCTCACATGGCCCAGCCGAGGGACGGACGGGGCTCCCGCTCGGCGCCGCCGGCCGCCGTGCCCTCGACGTCGTGCTCGGCGAGGGCCACCAGCTGCCGGCCCAGATCGTTCAGGGCCCTGCCCGCGGCCAGCTCGTCGCCGATCTCCGGCACGTCCGTGTCCACGGGGTTGCGGTGCGCGACCCCGTGGCCGGTGAGCGCCGTCGTACCGGTGTCCAGCACGGCGTGCGCCTTGGTCGTCCGCTCCTCCTCGAAGAGGTGGAGCCGTATCTTCCACTCGCTCGTGTGCGCCATGGCGTCCCTCCTCGGCCCGGCGGGCGCCGCACGGTGCGCGGGCCGCCCGCCCCGCACCTCCATGGTCGGACGCCCGCGGGAGCCTGTCACGCCGATGCCTCGCGCAGGCGACGCCACCGCCTACATGTGACCGGGCGAGACACCGGCCGGCAGCGGCCGGGAGTCGTCCAGGCGGTAGCCCAGAGCCTCGGTGACGGCCACGACCCCGTCGACACGGCGGGCGACGAGCACCGCGAGCCCGGTGTCGCTGCGCCGCTCCACGTGCCCGCGCAGCCTCACCACACCGCCGGCGACACCGACGTCCACCAGGTAGCGGGGCTGGCAGAGCGCCGCGGCCACCTGGTCGCCGACGTCACGGCGGATGTCCTCGTCCGGGCGGAGGAACACCCGCAGCAGGTCGCCGCGGGTGACGATGCCCGCGAGCCGGCCCTGCCGGTCCACCACGGGCAGCCGTTCCACGGCGTGCCGCCGCATGGTGCGCGCGGCCTGCGCCACCGACGCGTCGAGCGTCGTGGTGACGGCGGGCCCGGTCATGAGGTGTTCCGCGGTCGTGGCCCGGGCCTTGGCCGCCGCCACCCGTGCCGAGCGGCTCAGCCGGGGCAGCCTCGGGCGCCTGCCCCGCCGCGCGTCGGACTGGGCGGCCTGTCGATGGAGCAGGTCGGTCTCGGAGACCACCCCGAGGACCCGCCCCCCGTCGTCCACCACGGGCAGCCCGCTGATGCGATGCTCCGCCAGCAGCCCGGCCACCGTCTTGAACGACGCGTCACGTGGTGCGCGCACCACCTCCCTGGTCATCACGTCCTCGATCGTGCGGTGCCTCATCGTCTTTCCTCCTGCTCCTTCCGGACTTCGGTTCGGGACCTCCGCCGTCCTCGCTCAGCCGGCGGGGACGAGGTAGACCGGGCAGTGCGCGCGGTGCAGCAGCGCGTGGGTGACCGGGCCGAGGCGCGGCGCGGGCCGCCGGGCGTGCGGACGGTGCGCCGTGATCACGACGGCGTCGGCCGCGCGCGTGGCCTCCACCAGGGACTCGGCTGCGCCGCCCCACACGGTGTCGGTCTCGACCACGACCCCCGGGAACTTCTCCCGCAGCGTGGCCACGGCCCTCTGGGGCACCGCCGACTGCTTGCGGCCCTTGGTCTCCAGCTCCTCCTGCAGCCGCTCGGCGGAGACCACGGGACCGGCGCCCGACGTCGCCGGCAGGACACAGGTGTGCAGGACCCGCACCCGGGCACCGCGCTGCTGCGCCTGTTCGAAGGCGAACCGGGCCGCCTCGGTCTCGGTGTCGGTGCCCACGCCCACAAGGACCACGCCGTGGTCCAAGCCGCCGTAGGCCGCCTCGCCCCGGACCACCAGCAGCGGGCTCGAGCAGCTGCCGGCGAGCCGGCGGCTCACCGAGCCGGACACCAGTGCGGTGATCTCGCCCAGGCCGCGGCTGCCGATGACGGTCAGCGCGGCGTGCTCACCCCGGCGCGTCAGCTCCGCCACGGCCGGGTGCGGGCTCAACGTCGCCGTCACGTCCAGTTCCGGAGCCTGCTCGTGCACGCGCGCGACGGCGGACTCCAGCACGGCGTGCGCCCGCTCGAGGAGCGAGGACGTCTCCGGCTCCGGCCCGCCCGGGCGCACCTCGTGCGCGCCGTGCTTGGCCCACGGCCAGCCGTGCAGGATCTCCAGCGCGGCCCGGCGCGCCGCCGCCTCCGCGACCGCCTGGTCCAGGGCCCGCAGCGCCTCGTCGGACCCGTCCACGCCCACCAGCACATGCCCGTGCAGGGCGGGACGGGGCGCGTACCTGCCGTAGTCCCACAGACTCTCGCGCTCATGCGTCATGACCACTCCTCTCCCGGCCCCTCGGGCCCTCGAGCGCGTCCGGCACGCACCTGCCCACGCGTTGGTCCCTCTCGTCACTTCCAGCCTTGTGAGGAGGCGGCACGCCGTGCTTGGGCCCAACGGGCACGAGCCGAGCCACTCGGCCCAGGCCCGTGCGCGGACCGGCCGGGCGCCGAGCCGAAGGGGCCCCGTCGACGCCGGCGGGACGCGCGCCGGACGCAGAAGAGGGCCGAACGGCCCTCGGGGACGGCCCCCTTCGGCCCTGGTACACCCCGCGGGCAGCCGTAGGCTGGAATCAGCCTGCGGGGCGAGCGAGGGAGCGCATCCGGGACACCACCTTCAACAAGGGACACGAGCCCTTGTCAACGGAAGGGGTGACGGATGGGCTGAGAGGCCGGAAGGTCTGAGGACCGGACGGCGACCTCCACCACCTGATCCGGACCATACCGGCGAAGGGAGCCCACCTCGCAGGTTCTGTCGTGTCCAGGGGGCAACCCCGGGCGACCCGGTGGGTCGGGGTCCCGGGGCGATGGATCATGCTTCTCCCATGGCATCCCGGTTCTCCGCCCCCCGCACCACATTGATCGGCGCGGCCCAGCAGCGCCCCTGCACGCTCGTCGTCTGCCGGGGCTGCTGCTGCGGCGACCCGCGCAAACACCCGGGCAGCGACCACGCCTGGCAGCTGGAGCGGCTGCGCGCCGCGGCGGCCGAGTCCGGCTTCCAGGTCCGTACGACCGACTGCCTCGGCCCCTGCGACCAGGCCAACGTCATCGTCGTCCAGCCGTCGGCGGCCGGGCGGCGGGCCGGCGGCCGCGCCACCTGGGTCGGCTTCGCGATGGACGACGACTGCACGCAGGAGGTCATCGACTGGGCGGCAGCGGGCGGACCCGGCCTCGCCGAACCGCCGGTGACCCTGGAGCTGCAGTTCATCCGCCCGCCCCGCGACGCCCGGACGCCCGGCCGCCGCTGACGGCCGTCCGCTAGGCGAATCCGCCGTTGCTCATCAGCAGCTGGCCGTTGATCCAGCCACCCTCCGCGGAGCACAGGAAGTCCACCAGATGCGCGGTGTCCCGTGGGGTGCCCAGCCGGCCGAGCGGGGTGGCGCGCACGCACTGCTCCCGGACCTCCTCCGCCATCCAACCGGTGTCGACGGGGCCGGGATTGATGACGTTGGCGGTCACCCCGAGGCCGGCGAGCTCGTGGGCGGCGGCCAGGGTGATGCGGTCGAGGGCCCCCTTGCTCGCCCCGTACGGCAGGTTGCCGACGGTGTGGTCGCTGGTGAGGGCGATGATCCGGCCGCTTCCCGCGCCGCCGGCGAAGCGGCGCCCGAACTCGCGGATCAGCAGCCAGGTGGCGCGGGCGTTGACCGCGAAGTGCCGGTCGAAGCTCTCGACGGTCGTGTCGAGCAGTCCGGAGTCGACCGACTCGCAGTGGCACATCACCAGCGCGGCGACCCCGCCCAGCCGCCGCTCGGCCTCGTCGAAGACACGGGCCGGGGTCTGCGGATCGGCGAGGTCCGCCTCGATCGCCGCCGTGGACGCGCCGCGTCCGCTCAGGTCCGCGGAGATCGCCGCGGACGCGCCGGATTCCCGCCCCCAGGTCATGCGGTCGTCGTAGGGACTCCAGAAGGTGAAGGCGACGTCCCAGCCCGAGGCTGCGAGGCGGCGGGCGACCCCCGCGCCGATGCCGGCCGTGCGCCCCACGCCGGTGATCAGCGCGACGGGACGGGCCGCGGCCCCGCCGGGCGCGGTGTGCTCCTGATCGCTGCGCATCGTCACGGTGGGAGATCGTCCCGGGGCGGACCGTGGGCGTCAATCGCTTTTCCCGCGCAAGGAATCTCGGGGGCCGCCCGGTGTTGAACCCTGTATGAGCTCCCTGATCGCCCGGACCCCGTTCTCCGTGCTCGACCGCTCCCGCACCCGCGAGGGCCACACGCATGCCGAGGCGCTGCGGGACACCGTGCGGCTGGCGCGGGAGCTGGAGGAGCTCGGCTACCGGCGGCTGTGGGTGTCGGAGCACCACGGTGTGCCCGGGGTCGCCGGGTCCGCGCCGACCGTGCTGGCCGCCGCCGTCGCGGCCGCGACGCGCACCCTCCGGGTCGGCACCGGGGGCGTGATGCTGCCCAACCACCGGCCCCTGGTCGTGGCCGAGCAGTTCGGGGTGCTGGAGTCCCTCTTCCCGGGGCGCGTCGACATGGGGCTGGGGCGGTCGGTGGGCTTCACCGACGGTGTGCGCAGGGCGCTGGGCCGGGACAAGGAGGCGGCCGAGGACTTCGCGGGGCAGCTGGACGAACTGCTCGGCTGGTTCCGCGGCACCTCTCCCACCGGCGTCCACGCCCGCCCCGCCGAGGGCCTGACCGTGCCGCCGTTCGTGCTCGCGATGGGCGAGGGCGCCGACCTCGCCGCCCGGGCGGGCCTGCCGATGGTGATCGGCGACCTGCGCAACCGGGAGAAGATGCTGCGCGGCATCGACCGCTACCGCGCCGGATTCCGCCCCTCCCCCTGGGCGGCGGAGCCGTACGTCGTCGTCTCCGGCACGGTCGCCGTGGCCGCCACGCCCGAGGAGGCCCGCCGCCTGCTGATCCCGGAGGCCTGGTCCATGGCGTACTCCCGCACCCACGGCACCTTCCCGCCCCTGCCGCCCGCCGAGCGCGTGGAGACGCTGACGATGACCGCGAAGGAGCGCGGCTTCTACGAGGCCGGGCTCGCCGGACACGTCGCGGGCACCGAGGAGCAGGTCGCGCACGAGCTGGAGACGGTGCTGAAGGAGACGGGCGCGCAGGAGGTGCTGGTCACCACCAGCACGTACGACCGGGCGGCGCTGGTGGACTCCTACCGCAGGCTGGCGGGGATCTTCGGCGCACCGGCGGCGGGGCGTCACGCGGCGGCGCCCGGCCCGGCCGCGTAGGATCGCGGGGTTTGTCCTCTCAAGTGACGGAGCAACGGAGTTCCCGCTCATGCCCACCCCCCACGATCCCTACGTCCGTGTCCGCGGCGCCCGCGAGCACAATCTCCAGGGCGTGGACGTCGACATCCCGCGGGACGTGGTGGCCGTGTTCACCGGCGTCTCCGGTTCCGGGAAGTCGTCGCTGGCGTTCGGCACGATCTACGCGGAGGCGCAGCGGCGCTACTTCGAGTCCGTCGCCCCGTACGCGCGCCGTCTGATCCACCAGGTGGGCGCGCCGAAGGTCGGCGAGATCACCGGTCTGCCGCCCGCGGTCTCGCTCCAGCAGCGCCGCTCCGCCCCGACGTCCCGCAGCTCGGTCGGCACGGTCACCAACCTCTCCAACTCGCTGCGCATGCTCTTCTCCCGCGCCGGCACCTACCCGCCGGGTGCCGAACGCCTGGACTCGGACTCCTTCTCTCCCAACACCGCCGCCGGCGCCTGCCCCGAGTGTCACGGCCTGGGCCAAGTGCACCGGACCAGCGAGGAGTTGCTGGTCCCCGACGCGTCGCTGTCGATCCGGGAGGGCGCGATCGCCGCGTGGCCCGGTGCCTGGCAGGGCAAGAACCTGCGCGACATCCTCGACGCCCTCGGGTACGACGTGGACCGCCCCTGGCGCGAGCTGCCCGCCGAGCAGCGCCGGTGGATCCTGTTCACGGACGAGCAGCCGGTCGTCACCGTGCACCCGGTCCGCGACGCGGACCGCATCCAACGCCCCTACCAGGGCACGTACATGAGCGCCCGCCGCTACGTCATGAAGACGTTCTCCGACTCCAAGAGCCCCGCGCTGCGCGCCAAGGCCGAACGCTTCCTGGCCGCCGCCCCCTGCCCGGCCTGCGGTGGCGCGAGGCTGCGTCCGGAGGCGCTGGCGGTGACCTTCGCGGGCCGCACCATCGCGGACCTGGCGGCCGTGCCCCTGGTCGACCTCGCGGGTCTCCTGGTCGGCGAGGACGAGCCCGCCCGCGCCCTCACCGACGATCTGCGCTCGCGCATCGCACCGGTCCTCGAACTCGGCCTCGGCTACCTCAGCCTGGACCGCGCCACCCCCACCCTCTCCGCGGGCGAGCTTCAACGGCTGCGCCTGGCCACGCAGTTGCGCTCCGGGCTGTTCGGTGTGGTGTACGTCCTCGACGAGCCGTCCGCCGGCCTGCACCCGGCGGACACCGAGGCCCTGCTGACCGTGCTGGAGCGGCTGAAGGCGGCCGGGAACACGGTGTTCGTGGTCGAGCACCACCTCGACGTGGTCCGCGGCGCCGACTGGCTGGTGGACGTGGGCCCGCGGGCCGGGGAGCACGGCGGGCGGATCCTGCACAGCGGCCCCGTCGCGGAGCTCGCCGACGTCGCGGAGTCGGCCACGGCCCGCCACCTCTTCCACCGCACGTCCACGCCGGAACGCCCACCGCGCGCCGCTCAGGGGCAGTTGACCGTGGGCCCTGTCACCCGGCACAACCTGCGGGCGGTCACGGCCGAGTTCCCGCTCGGGGTGTTCACCGCGGTCACCGGCGTCTCCGGGTCCGGGAAGTCGACGCTGATCGGCGAGATCACCGAGGACCTGCCGGGCGTGCGACGGCTGGTCTCGGTCGACCAGAGGCCCATCGGCCGCACCCCGCGCTCCAACCTGGCCACCTACACGGGCCTGTTCGACGTCGTGCGCAAGGAGTTCGCGGCCACCGAGGCGGCTCTCAAACGCGGGTACGGTGTCGGGCGCTTCTCCTTCAACGTCGCGGGCGGGCGCTGCGAGACCTGCCAGGGCGAGGGGTTCGTCAGCGTGGAACTGCTGTTCCTGCCGAGCACCTACGCCCCGTGCCCGGACTGCGGCGGTGCCCGCTACAACCCCGAGACGCTCGAAGTGACGTACCGGGGACGGAACATCGCGCAGGTGCTGGACCTCACGGTGGAGAAGGCCGCGGACTTCTTCGCCGGGACCCCGGCCGTGGCGCGCAGCCTGAGCACGCTCCTCGACGTCGGGCTCGGCTACCTTCGTCTCGGCCAGCCCGCGACGGAGCTGTCCGGTGGCGAGGCGCAGCGCATCAAGCTCGCGGCCGAGTTGCAGCGCGGGCGCCGCGGCCACACCCTCTACCTCCTCGACGAACCCACCACCGGCCTCCACCCCGCCGACGTGGAGGTCCTCATGCGCCGGCTGCACGGTCTGGTGGATGCGGGCCACACGGTGATCGTCGTCGAGCACGACATGGCGGTCGTGGCGGGCGCGGACTGGGTCATCGACCTGGGGCCGGGCGCCGGGGACGCGGGCGGGCGGATCGTGGCGGCCGGACGGCCGGCGCGGGTGGCGGCGGTGCCGGGCAGCGCCACGGCGCCCTACCTGGCGCGGGCGCTCGTCCCCCACACCCGCTGAATCAGGGTGGCCAGGACCGCGGTCGCGGCCAGGCTGCCCACCATGACCATGATCACCCCGACCATGAACAGACCGCTGGAGTCGTCCGACCAGTCCAGGTAGGCGGCGAGCGTCAGCCCGGCCGTGGTGCCGGCGACGGCTCCCGCGATGTGGCCCCGGGAGGCCGCCCAGAACAGCGGCACGAGCAGGGTCAGCACCAGCCCGATCACCTGCCACGGCTGGTAGGGGCCGGTCGTCGTGCCGTCCGGCCGGACGTCGTAGTGCTGGTCCCAGCCCAGCCAGGCGGCCCAGAGCGCGAGCGCTGCACCGGCCGGCACGAGCACCGGCAGAAGTCGGGACACGGGGTTCGGGAGTCCTTGGCTCATGGCGCAAGCGTTCCGCCGCGGCCCCGTCCCGGCACAGAGCGCACGTACTCAGATCCGTCCGAGTACGTGCGCCCCGCCCGGCGAGTACGGCTACGGCGTCACCCGGACGCCGCCGAACGTCACCGCCAGGTTGCCGTCCGACGCGAAGGACCAGCCGAGAGCCCCCGAGTAGGAGGAGCAGCGGGAGCCGTTGGAGCCGGTCCAGAACTGATTCGAGCTGTCGGTGTTGCCGACGGTCTTGTCGTTGGAGCCGCTCACCGCGAAGCGGCACGAGGTGTTGTTGCGGAAGACCGAAGTGCCCGCGTCGAAGGAGAAGTTGCGCTGCGCGTTGTCGACGCTCGCGTTGTTCGAGATGGTCATCGTGCCGGGGTTGCTGTTGTACGTGAACCCGTGGTGGCCGTTGCGGTAGGCGATGCTGTGCTGGACGACGTGGTCGACCGCGATGTCGTCGCCGCCCAGCTTGTAGCCGTTGCGGTCGCCGTTGGAGTTCACGGTGCCGTTGCTGAGCGTGCCGTTGGTGTAGGACAGGGAGTACTCGATCGTCACCGGCCCGATGGCACCGGTGTCGGTCTTGGTGTACAGGTCCCAGCCGTCGTCGATGTTGTTGTGCGAGACGTCGTAGCGGAACACGTTCCCGGTGCCGGTGGTGAGCTTGGCGGCGAAGCCGTCCGCGTCCTCACCGTCGGAGTCGGCGTTGTCGTGCGACTCCGAGCTGACGATCAGGTTGTTCGACGGCCACTGGCTGCTGGGCGTGCTGGAGGAGATCCGGCCCAGCTGCAGGCCCGTGTCGCGGTTGTACGCCGTCACCACGCGCTCGACGACGTTGTTGCTGCCGCCGACGAAGATGCCGTTGTCCCCGGCGTGCTGGACGGTGATGCCGTACACCCGCCAGTAGTTCGCGTTGAGCTGCAGGCCGCGGTTGGACGAACTCTCGCTCTGCGCCGCGAAGTCCAGTACCGGCTTCTCGCCCGGATAGGCGGTCAGCGTGGTCCGGGCGCCGGAGGTGCCGTTGCTGCCCGCAGGGATCGTGACCGTCGAGGCGTAGTTGTAGGTCCCGCCGCGCAGGTAGATGGTGCCGCCCGAGGCGATGCGGCCGATCGCCGTGGCCAGCGTCGTGGGGGCGGACTGGGTGCCGGCCGCGCTGTCAGTGCCGCTCGGCGACACGTACTGCGTGGTGCTCGCGGCCTGGGCCGGCGTGCCCGACAGAGCGACGAGCGCGCCGGCCAGCAGGCTGACTGACGCGAGGACGGATCTCATGTGCATGGTGGTTCCTCCGGTTCGTCCGTGACCAGGGGTGCCGTGCATGAGAAAGCGCTTTCTCCTGTTTCCAGACGGGAACGTAAGCGCTTGCCGTGATCGCGTCAATAGCTGCGTACTTGATTCTTATTCACGGACATGAACCGGGGTGGGTTCGAGCAGACCCAGGACGAGGTCGCGGGGCAGGCCGTGGGTGTCGTGCAGGTAGCCGAAGTCCTCCTCGCTCAGCGGGTGCCGGAACTCCGGGCGGGACAGCAGGCGGCGACCGCGTTCCAGAAGCCTCGTGAACTTCCGCTCCTCCTCCAGGAGTTCACTGCGGACCAGGTCGGGGTCGCAGGTCTGGCGGAAGTGGTCGAGGGTGTGCAGAAGGGGGTGCGAGGGCAGGTCGGACAGGCCGCGGGAGGGGTCCTCGCGCCGCAGGGTGGTCAGCAGGCGGCGGATCAGACGGCGCAGGACGTATCCGCGGCCGGTGTTGGACGGTCGTACGCCGTCGCCCAGCATGACGACACAGGCGCGCAGATGGTCGCAGACCAGCCGTGTCGACGGCTCGTCGCGCAGGTCCCACAGGCCGGGCACCGTGGACGTCCACGGCTCGAACAGGTCCGTGTCGTAGACCGACCGGCGGCCCTGCAGGACCGTCACGAGCCGCTCCAGGCCCATGCCGGTGTCGACGGCGGACCGGCCGAGGGGTTCGAGGCTGCCGCCCTCGTGCCGGTGGTAGCGCATGTGAACGTGGTTCCAGATCTCCACCCAGCGGGGGTCGGTGGTGGGCGTGCTCTGGGGCGGGGTGCCCTCGTCGCCGGTCCACACGAAGATCTCCGAGTCGGGGCCGCACGGGCCGACGGGACCGTTGGACCACCAGTTGTCCTCGGTGGTCGCCTCCACCGGCAGCCCCAACTCCTCCCAGGTGCACAGGGATTCGGCGTCCGGGCCGACCTGCCCGTCGCCGCCGAAGACCGTGACGTGCAGCCGCTCGCGCGGGATGCCGAAGCCGTCACGCAGCAGCTCGTACCCCCAACGCAGGCTCTGTGGATGGCCGTAGTCGCCGAGCGACCAGGAGCCGAGCATCTCGAAGACGGTCAGATGGGTCGGATCGCCCACCTCGTCCAGGTCCGTGGTGCGCGGGCAGCGCTGGACGTTGACCAGGCGCCGGCCCCGGGGGTGGGGGCGGCCCAGCAGGTACGGGGTGAGCGGGTGCATGCCGGAGGTGGTGAACAGCACCGGGTCGCCGGGCGGCGGCAGCAGCGTGCTGCCGGTGACGGGGCGGTGGCCGCGTTCGCGGTAGAAGTCCAGGAAGGTGCGGACGGTCTGCTCGGTGTTCATCGCGGTGGTCCTTCGGTCGGGGGACCGGAAAGGACCGCGGGGCAGACGGGCGATGACGCGAGAAGGTCCCGGCGGTCCGTTTCCGGCCGCCGGGGAGAGAGGGGGAGGTCAGGCGTCGGCAGCCGGGGAGCTGGTCGCTCGCGCGGCTGCGGTACGGGTTCGCCTGATGACCTTCATGAACCCGACGCTAACAGCGCCGGGCGGGACCGTCGCGCGAATTTCCCTCGGCACCCGTCGCGTCCGCGAGCTGCGGGCGCGCCACCGCCGACCCGCGGCGTACGGATGCGGCGCCCTCGCCCCCGCGGACCGCGGCCGGTACTTCGCCGTCGCGTCCCCGGACTGCGGACACGCCTCCCCCGACCCGCGGCGTACGGATGCGGCGCCGTCGCCCCCGCGGACCGCGGCCGGTACTTCGCCGTCGCGTCCCCGGACTGCGGACACGCCTCCCCCGACCCGCGGCGTACGGATGCGGCGCCGTCGCCCCCGCGGACCGCGGCCGGTACTTCGCCGTCGCGTCCCCGGACTGCGGACACGCCTCCCCCGACCCGCGGCGTACGGATGCGGCGCCGTCGCCCCCGCGGACCGCGGCCGGTACTTCGCCGTCGCGTCCGCGGACTGCGGGCACGCCTCCCCCGACCCGCGGCGTACGGATGCGGCGCCGTCGCCCCCGCGGACCGCGGCCGGTACTTCGCCGTCGCGTCCGCGGACTGCGGGCAGGACTCCCCAGACCCGCGGCTTACGGATGTGGCGCCGTCGCCTCCGTGGACCGCGGCCGGTGCTTCGGTGGCCGTCTCGTGGGCTGCGGGTGGAGGTCCGCGTTTCGCTCGGACGGGGGCGGCAGGGGCTGGGCCGGGTGGGTCAGTAACACCGTGTGGGGCCAGGCGGGTTGGGCGGCCGTGGACGGTTGGGCCGCCTGGGCCAGGGCGCGGCGGTCGGGGTGGGTGTCCGCCGGGATGGCCTCGTGGATCTCGACCTCGGCCACCAGGCCGCGCGTCATCACGACCCGCCACACCGACGCCAGCAGCGAGTCCTCTCCGATGAAGGCGGGGGCCGTGCTGGGGGCGCCGGCGATCCGGTAGCGCAGGCGCACGGGCTGGACGGGGACGTGCGCGTCGAGGGCGGCCTGGAAGACGGCCCGGCGGAAGCTGCCCTGGGCCCGCCCGCACCAGGTGCTGCCCTCGGGGAAGACGCCGACGGCCTGCCCGGCGCGCAGGGCGTCCGCGATGCGGGCGACGGTGCCGGGCAGGGCGCGCAGCCGGTTGCGGTCGATGAACAGGGCGCCGCCCCGGGCCGCGAGGGGGCCGGCCACGGGCCAGTCACGGATGTCGGACTTGGCGAGCATCCGGGCGGGGCGGACGGCGGCCAGCAACGGGATGTCGAGCCAGGAGATGTGGTTGGCGACGAGGAGCAGCCCGCCGGCCGGCACGTCGGCGCCGGTGATACGCACCCGTACCCCGGCGGCCCGGACGATCCACCGGCACCACCGCTGCACCCAGGCGGCGGGAATCCGTCCGCCGAGCGGCGACAGCGCGATCCCCACGAGCATCAGGGCCACGACCGCGCTGATCCGGGCGAGGGCGCGCGGCAGTGCCGTCGTGCCTCCCCGCTGCTCGATGCACGCCCGCGGGGTGCAGGGCGCGCCCGGCGTCCAGACGCTCATGAGGCCGGGACCAGGGAGAGGAAGTGCCGCAGATAGCGCGGGTTGACCCGGCGCATCGACAGCAGCACGTACAGGTCGGCGACGCCGAAGTCCGGGTCGTGGGCGGGCTCGGCGCACACCCAGGCGCCGAGGCGGAGATAGCCGCGCAGCAGGGCGGGCAGCTCGGCTGCGGCGGCCGGCGCGGCGGCGGCCGGAACCCAGGGCAGCAGCGGCCGTACGCGGTACTCCTGCGGAGCCAGGTGCTTGGCCCGCACCCGGTCCCAGGTGGCCGAGGCGAGCGCGCCGCCGTCGGCGAGCGGGACGGAGCAGCAGCCGGCCAGCCACTCGTGGCCGCGGTCGATCATGTAGCGGGCGATGCCGGCCCAGATGAGGCCGATGACGGCGCCGTCGCGGTGGGCGGGGTGGACGCAGGAGCGGCCGACCTCGACCAGTCCGGGGCGGATCGGGTCGAGCGCCGTGAGGTCGAACTCGCCCTCCGAGTACAGCCGTCCGGCGACCGCGGCGCGTTCGGGCGGCAGCAGCCGGTAGGTGCCGACGACCTGCCCGCCGGTCTCCTCGCGGACCAGCAGGTGGTCGCAGTAGGCGTCGAAGGCGTCGATGTCGTACCCGGGCTGCGCGGTGGTCAGCAGGGCGCCCATCTCCCCGGCGAACACCTCGTGGCGCAGCCGCTGGGCGGCACGCACGTCGGCCTCGTCGCGGGCGAGGGAGACGGAGTAGCGGGTGGGGGCGGCGGGCTGGGCGGGACGGTCCAGGGTGGTGACGCCGGTCATGTGCTCTCTCCAGGTCGAGGGCCGGGGACGGCGGAGCGGGAGCAGACCGCTGGCGTGTGATCTGCCGCCCCTGTTCTTCCGACGCGCGCTGTCCTTCGCGTGACCGGAGCGGAGAGAACGCGTGTGAGGTTGCTGAACGGCTCGGGCGACACCCGGCATTTCGCCGGCGCGCGGTCCCGCGTCCATCCGCGGGACCCCGGCGGACCACCGGCGCGCGCGGCGTCATGCGGAGTTGCGGCGGTACGCCGTCGCCGCGACACGGCACCGGCCGCAGAGCGAGCAGCTGACCGGCAGGAACGTGCCGCAGCTGCTCAACGCGGCCTATCTGGTCGACGACGGACGGCGGGCCGAGTTCGTCCGCGCCGTCGGCCGACTGGCCCGCGAGGCCCTCGGCAGCGCCGTGCAGGTCACCATGTCCGGGCCCTGGGTCCCGTACTCCTTCGCCCGGCCGGACGAGGTGGAGTGCGGCGCGTACGAGGAGCTCCGCGCATGAGCGGGCCGGCCGCGGACGGTGGGAACCGCGCGGCGGTGCCGTGGGAGGACCCGGAATCGTACGCGCCCGTCGGGGTGCCGCTCGTCGACCTGCTCGACCGGGTGCTGGCGACGGGTGTCGTCGTCAGCGGCGACCTGGTGCTGGCCATCGCCGACGTGCCGCTGGTGCGGATCTCCCTGCACGCGCTGCTGGCGTCGGTCAGCGACCGGGTTCCCGCGCCCTGGCCGGACAGCGGGCCGCTGTGACCGCGCCGCGCGCCCACGCGGTGGACCTCGATCCCGAGCGGGTCACCAACGACCTGGCGGCCCTGGTCCTGACCGTGGTGGAACTCCTGCGGCAGCTCATGGAACGCCAGGCGGTACGCCGTTTCGACGAGGGGACGCTCAGCGACGAGCAGGAGGACCGGCTAGGTACCGCGCTGATGCTGCTGGACCGGCGCATGGACGAGCTGTGCGCGCAGCACGGTCTGCGGCGCGGCGATCTCAACCTGGACCTGGGCCCGCTGGGCCCTCTCCTCGCCGATCCCGGGCCGTGACCCCGTGGCGGGGCGGGGAGTTCGCAGGACGTGGTCCAACGGTCATGCCCCGCACATGGGGCGGGGCCGGAGAGCACCACTCCCGGCCCCGCCCGTCCGCCCCTTGTCGGCGGACGTCTTCTGTGCACCGCGCTAGCGCTTCGCAACCCTCCGAGTGGCCCGCAGCCACTCCTTGTTCATGCTCGTGATGGACACCAGCGGGATGCCCTTCGGGCAGGCGGTGGCGCACTCGCCGGTCAGCGTGCACCCGCCGAAGCCCTCCTCGTCCATCTGCGCGACCATGTCCAGCACGCGCGTCTCCCGCTCCGGCGCTCCCTGAGGGAGCACGTTGAGGTGGTTGACCTTGGCGGAGGTGAACAGCATCGCGGCCCCGTTGGGGCACGCGGCCACGCACGCCCCGCAGCCGATGCACTCGGCGTGCTCGAAGGCGAAGTCGGCGTCCGGCTTGGGCACGGGGGTGGCGTGCGCCTCCGGGGCGGACCCGGTGGGCGCCGTGATGTAGCCGCCGGCCTGGATGATCCGGTCGAACGCGGACCGGTCCACGACAAGGTCCTTGATCACGGGGAACGCCGACGCCCGCCACGGCTCGATGTCGATGGTGTCGCCGTCCTTGAAGGACCGCATGTGCAGCTGGCAGGTGGTGGTCCGCTCGGGTCCGTGCGCGTCCCCGTTGATCACGAGGGAGCATGCGCCGCAGATGCCCTCGCGGCAGTCGTGGTCGAAGGCGACCGGGTCCTCGCCCTTGAGGATGAGCTCCTCGTTGAGGGTGTCGAGCATCTCCAGGAAGGACATGTCGGAGGAGATGCCGTCCACCTCGTACGTGGACATGGCGCCTTCGGCGTCGGCGTTCTTCTGCCGCCAGACGCGCAGGGTGAGCCTCATGCGTAGCTCCGCTGGGTGGGGTGGACGTACTCGAAGACGAGGTCTTCCTTGTGCAGGGTGGGCGCCTGGCCGGTGCCGGTGAACTCCCAGGCGGCCGCGTAGGCGAACTCGTCGTCGCGGCGGGCGGCTTCGCCGTCCGGCGTCTGGGACTCCTCGCGGAAATGGCCGCCGCAGGACTCGGCGCGGTGCAGGGCGTCGAGGCACATCAGCTCGGCGAGCTCCAGGTAGTCGACGACGCGGTTGGCCTTCTCCAGCGACTGGTTGAACTCCTCGCCGGTGCCGGGCACCTTGATGCGCCGCCAGAACTCCTCGCGGATCTCCGGGATGCGCTCCAGCGCCTTGCGCAGCCCGGCGTCGGTGCGCGCCATGCCGCAGAACTCCCACATGAGTTCGCCGACTTCGCGGTGGAAGGAGTCGGGCGTGCGGTCGCCGTCGACGGACAGCAGCAGGTTCAGCCGGTCCTGGGTCTCGGCCAGCACCTCCTGGACGACGGGGTGTTCGCCGGTGACCTCGTCCTGGTGGGGGTTGCGGGCGAGGTAGTCGTTGATAGTGGCCGGCAGGACGAAGTAGCCGTCGGCCAGGCCCTGCATCAGCGCGGAGGCGCCGAGGCGGTTCGCGCCGTGGTCGGAGAAGTTGGCCTCTCCGATGGCGAACAGGCCGGGGACGGTGGTCTGCAGGTCGTAGTCGACCCACAGGCCGCCCATCGTGTAGTGCACGGCCGGGTAGATCCGCATGGGCACCCGGTACGGATCCTCGTCGGTGATCCGCTGGTACATGTCGAAGAGGTTGCCGTACTTGGCCTCGACGGCCCCCCGGCCCATGCGCTCGATGGCGTCGGCGAAGTCCAGGTACACGCCCTGTCCGCCGGGGCCGACCCCGCGGCCCTCGTCGCAGACGTTCTTCGCGGCGCGGGAGGCGATGTCGCGCGGGACCAGGTTGCCGAAGGAGGGGTAGATGCGCTCCAGGTAGTAGTCGCGCTCGTCCTCGGGGATCTCGTTCGGCGGGCGGGTGTCGCCCTTGGCCTTGGGCACCCAGATCCGGCCGTCGTTGCGCAGCGACTCGCTCATCAGGGTCAGCTTGGACTGATGGTCGCCGGTGCGCGGGATGCACGTCGGATGGATCTGCGTGAAGCAGGGGTTGGCGAAGTAGGCGCCGCGCCGGTGGGCCCGCCAGACGGCCGTCGCGTTGGAGTTCATGGCGTTCGTCGACAGGTAGAAGACGTTGCCGTAGCCGCCGGACGCCAGGACGACGGCGTCCGCGAAGTAGCTGGAGATCTTCCCGGTGACCAGGTCGCGGGCGACGATGCCGCGCGCCCGCCCGTCGACGACGATCAGGTCGAGCATCTCGGTGCGCGGGTGCATCTCCACGTTCCCGGCGGCGATCTGCCGGCTCAGCGCCTGGTAGGCGCCGAGGAGAAGCTGCTGGCCCGTCTGGCCGCGGGCGTAGAAGGTCCGCGAGACCTGTACGCCGCCGAAGGAGCGGGTGTCGAGCAGGCCGCCGTACTCACGGGCGAACGGCACGCCCTGCGCCACGCACTGGTCGATGATCTCGACGGAGATCTGGGCGAGGCGGTGCACGTTGGACTCGCGTGCCCGGAAGTCGCCGCCCTTGACGGTGTCGTAGAACAGCCGGTGCACGGAGTCACCGTCGTTGCGGTAGTTCTTCGCCGCGTTGATACCGCCTTGCGCGGCGATGGAGTGGGCGCGGCGCGGGGAGTCCTGGTAGCAGAACTGCACGACGTGGTAGCCCTGTTCGGCGAGCGTGGCGCCGGCGGAGCCGCCCGCGAGGCCGGTGCCCACCACGATGACCGTGTGTTTGCGCCGGTTGGCGGGGTTGACCAGCTTGGCCTCGAAACGGCGCTTGTCCCAGCGCTCGTTGACGGGTCCGGCCGGGGCCTTGGTGTCGGCGACGGGTGCGCCGGTGACGTAGTCGGTGTAGGTCATGTCAGCTCACCACTCCGGTCATGACGCCCACGGGTACGGCGATGAAGCCGGCCGTGAGCAGCAGCGCGAGGACGTTGGCGACGGTCTTCAGGGCGCGGTCGCGGGTGCGGCTGCCGACGCCGAGGGTCTGGGCGGCGCTCCAGAAGCCGTGCCGGATGTGCAGGCCGAGCGCGAGCATCGCGACGATGTAGATGACGTTGCCGTACCAGGTGGAGAAGGTGTCCACGACGTTCTGGTACGGGTGGCCGGGCTGGAAGCCGCCCGAGTGCACGGTGCCGGTGGTCAGGTCCAGGATGTGCCAGACGATGAAGAGGCCGAGGATGATCCCGCCCCAGCGCATGGTGCGCGTCGCGTAGCTCGCCCGGGCCTTCGTGTGCACGTACTTGCTGGGGCGCGCCTTGATGTCGCGGCGGCTGAGCTGGTACGCGGAGACGGCGTGCGCGACGACGGCGGCGATCAGCACGACGCGGATCAGCCACAGCGTCCACTCGTAGTGCATGAACGGTTCGCCGACGGTGCGCAGCCAGTGGGCGTAGTGGTTGAACTCGCCGGGGCCGAAGAAGATCTTCAGATTGCCGATCACATGGGCGACCAGGTACAGCAGCATGATCACGCCGCTGACGGCCATCACCGTCTTCTTGCCGACGGAGCTGTCCCACACCGTGCGCGCCATCGACGGCCGTCGGTCCGTCCGCGTTGCCAGAGCCATGAGTCCTGACGTTAGGGCCGTTCGGCCCCATCGGTCCAAGACATGATCGAGCTTGTTTCCATAGGCCACGGCTATCGTACGAGGATGCAGTTCCAGCAACTCCAGTACTTCGTGGCCGTCGCCGAGACCCGGCACTTCACCCGGGCCGCCGAACTCATCCACGTCGCCCAGCCGTCGCTGTCCCAGCAGATCAGGGCGCTGGAGCGGGAGCTCGGGGCCGATTTGTTCCGGCGTGCGCGGGGCAACATCACGCTCACCGACGCGGGCGAGGCGCTGCTGCCGCTGGCCCGCCGGATCCTGGCCGACGCGGACACCGCCCGGCACGAGGTGCAGGAGCTGGCGCAGCTGCGCAGCGGCCGGGTGCGGCTGGGCGCCACCCCGAGCCTGTGCACCGGTCTGCTGCCGGACGTGCTGCGCGCCTTCCACGACCGCTATCCCGGTATCCGGCTGCTGATCGAGGAGGGCGGCTCGCACGACCTCGTACGGGAGCTGGCGCGCGGCGCCCTGGACCTGGCCCTGGTCGTCCTGCCGCTGCCGACGCCGTCCCCGGCGCTGACCACGGTGGAGCTGCTGCGCGAGGACCTGGTGGTGGTGTCCTCACCGGAGTCCCCCGCCCCCGGCGGCGCCCGCCGGCGCACCGTGCGCGTCTCCGATCTGGAGGGCGAGCGCCTGGTGATGTTCCGGCACGGCTACGACCTGCGGGAGCTGACCGTGGCCGCGTGCCGTGCCGAGGGGTTCGAGCCGGAGTTCGCGGTGGAGGGCGGCGAGATGGACGCGGTGCTGGGGTTCGTGCGGGCGGGGCTGGGTGTGGCCGTCGTACCCCGGATGGTGGCGACGCGGACCGGCCGGGGGCTGCGGGTCACTCCCCTCGCCCGGCCAGGCCTGTATCGCACGATCGCGCTGGCGCACCGCAGCGACGTCGCTCCGCCGCGGGCGGCGCGGGAGTTGCAGCGGATGCTGCTGGAGCGGTGAGCGGCGCCGGCCTGGAAGCCGCCCGCCCACCGGGCGGGGACGGGCCCGCCGTCGACCGGCCTGTCGATCACCGGATCGCTGCCGGAAGGTCGCCAAGCGGTGAGCGGCCTGCCCCGAGCACCGGAATCGGCCCGCATGACCGGGGCCCCGAGCCGGAATCCGCCCGAACGACCGGCGCCCTGAGCCGCAATCCGCCCGGGTCACCAGTGTCCCGAGCCGCAATCCGCCCGGGTCACCACGTCGGGATGAACCCGCCGTCGATCACCAGGTCGCTGCCGGTGATGTTGCGGGAGTGGTCGCCGGCGAGGAAGAGGACCAGGTCGGCGATCTCGGCGGGCTGGGAGAAGCGGCCGGTGACGGCGGCCTTCGAGGCCTGTGCGACCACGTCGTCCGGGGTGATGCCGGCGGCGGCCGAGACCGTCTGCGCCACTCCCCCGCCGCCCAGCCACAGCTCCGTCTCGACCGGGCCGGGGCTGACGGTGTTGACGCGGATGCCCTTCGGGCCGACCTCCTTCGACAGCGCCTTGGAGAAGGCGACCAGGGCGGCCTTGCCCGCGCTGTAGTCGATGACCAGCGGGTCCGGGAGGGTGGCGTTGACGGAGGCGACCGTGATCACCGAGCCGTCGCCGGCGTCCAGCATCACGGGCAGCGCGGCCCGGGTGACCCGTACCGCCGACAGCAGGTTGAGGTCGATCGTGCGCCGCCACTCCTCGTCGGTGACCGACAGGAAGCCGCCGGTGCGGGCGGGTGCCGAGCCGACGTTGTTGACCAGGACGTCGATGCGTCCGCCGGCCGCCGCGACCAGTTCCCCGGCCGCGTCCGGCTCGGCGAGGTCGACCGGCACCCAGGTCACCGAGCCCTCCTTCACCAGCGTGTCCAGCCGTTCGGAGGTCGTGCGCGATCCCGCCACGACCTGGGCGCCCGCCTGGGCGAGGGCCTCCACGATCGCCAGTCCGATGCCCTTGCTGGCGCCGGTGACGACGGCGGTCCTGCCCTGCAGTTCGGTGCTCATACTGTCCAACTCCCTTGATGCGGCGGAAAAGCGTTGTCAGGCGTGCGCGGTGTCGTGGCCCTGGATGTTCTGCCGGTCCAGCCAGTCCAGGGCGTACTCGGCGACGGTCCGCCAGCCGTGGTCCACGGTGAGCGAGTGACCGCGGTCGGGGAACTGCTTGAGCTCGGTGACGGCCGGCGAGTCGCCGTAGAGCTTGTAGGCGGAGCGCGTCACCACGTCCGGGACGGTGTGGTCGGCCTGCCCGGAGATCAGCAGCAGCGGGCCCCGGTCGGGGTTGCGGACGGCGACCTCGGCGGCCGAGTGCCGGGTGAAGTTGGCGAACGCGGCCTCGAACAGCGGGCGGCCCGGCGAGGGGACGGTGAACCGCTCGTGCAGGGCGTCGGACTCGGCCTGCTCCAGCGCGTTGCCGAAGCCGTAGCGGAACTGCGCGGGCGTCAGGGACACCGAGCGCCTGCGGTTGGCCGGGTTGCCCAGCACGGGGAAGCCGGCGCGCAGCTGGGCCGGGGGAAGCGCCTTGACGCCCTTGATCTGTGCCGGGTCGACGGCGACCGCCGCCCGGGCCAGGCCCTTGCCGAGCAGCTTCTGCGCGATCAGCCCGCCGAAGGAGTGCCCGATCAGCACGGGCGGGGTGTCCAGGGAGCGGATGATGCCGGCGTAGTGGTCGGTGACGTCGTCGATGCCGAGCCCCGCGACGGCCTCCGGGTGCCGGCGCGCCTCGGCGACGGTGCCGGCCTCGCCGGGCCAGCCGGGGGCCACGGGCGCGTACCCGCGCTCGGCCGCCAGGTCGATCCAGGGCTGCCAGGACGAGGCGTGCAGCCACAGTCCGTGGATGAGGACGAGAGGGACGCGTGGTGTGGCCATGGCCGTTTCTCCTGGGCTTCGGGACCGCAGTGGGGCGGTGCGTTGCCTTCACGGTGCCGCGGCAGTCACCCCCGCCGATTGAGTCGAATGACTGTCGTCGGCGACGGCGGCCGCGCAACGCCTCAGGTCCCCTCCAGGGCGTCCCGCAGGGAGGCGCGGGAGGAGATGCCGAGCTTCGGGAAGATCCGGTACAGGTGCGCGCCGACCGTGCGCGGGGACAGGAAGAGCCGGGCGCCGATCTCCTTGTTGCTCAGGCCGCTCGCCGCGAGCTCGGCTATCTGCCGCTCCTGCGGGGTGAGCGCCGCGCCCGTCGCGGTGGGCTGCCCGGGCAGCCCGGAGGCGCGCAGCTCGGCCTGGGCGCGGCGCAGCCAGGGCGTGGCGCCGAGCCGTTCGAAGGTCTCGGCGGCCCGGCCGAGGGCCGTGCGGGCGGTGGTGCGGTCGCGGGTACGGCGCAGCCACATGCCCTGCTCCAGGCGGACCCGGGCCAGCTCGAAGGGGAAGTCGACACCGGCGGGATGGGCGACCGCCCGCTCGAACAGCGGCCCCGCCTCGGGGTCCTCCGCCGTCATCGCCAGCGCCGCCGTGGTCAGGAAGTCCAAGCGCGGGGAGACGGCCGGTAGCCCCTGGTCGCGGGCCGCCAGGGCGTGCCTCCGTGCCTGGTCGGGGCGGCCGGTGTGCACGGCCGCCTCGACCAGGTCCAGCAGTGTGCGCAGGGACTGCTGGGAGTACGGCGTGAAGGTGCCGGGCGCGGTGAGGCCGCCGGCGTAGGCGTACGCGCTCTCGTAGTCGCCGGTGGTCAGGCCGAGGGCCGCGCCGGTGGCCTCGGCGAGCTGGGTGAGGTAGCCGACGCCGCGCGGGCGGGCCCAGCGGTCGACGCGGTCGAGAGCGGCGCGGGCGGTGTCGGCGTCGCCGCGCCAGGCCGCGAGAAGGCCGAGGAAGCCGTGGTACTGGTACTCGAACAGCCGGTAGCCGTGGGCGACGGTGAGGGCGAGTCCGCGGCGGCCGGTCTCCTCGGCGGCGTCCCACTCGCCGCTGGAGATCTGGTCGAGCATGACGAGCTGCTGCAGCGTCATCGCGTTGGTGACGGCGCCGCTGCCCGTCTCCCGGTCGGCGACCCGGCGCACCAGCGTCCGGTGCTCGGCGAGCGCGTCCAGGAAGTACGCGGCCACGCCGAGCCGCATCACGTCCCAGGGCTGGCCGTCGCCTAGCTCGCCGAACGCGGCCAGCACCCGCTCGCGCGCGCCGGCGCCCCTGCGGGCGACATCGCCCCAGGCGTCCCGGTAGAGCGGGGTCGGGCCGCCGACGCGCTCGCCGTCCCGGTCGGTCAGCGCGTCGCTCACCCGCCACAGGGCGGGGTCGGCGGAGAACACGCTGATGGCCAGCAGCAGGTTCAGCAGGCGTGCGCGGATCTCGTCGTCGGCGTCCGGCGGGAGCGCCCGGAGTTCCGCGGCGACCCTGCGGTGGGCGGAGCGGACGTCGCCGTCCTCGTAGAGCGCGGTGTAGGCGTACGTGATCACGGCCGTCGGCGACTGGCCCGTCCCGGCCAGCCGGTCGGACGCCTCGCGCAGTTCGTGCGCCTGGTCCAGCAGGGCGGACTGGGCGGCGACGAAGGCGGCCTCCCCCAGGCGGCGGGAGCGCCGGGCCGCGGTGGGGCTGAGTTCGGCGGCCCGGGTCAGCAGGGTGAGGGCGGCCGCCGAGCCGCCGCGCGCGGTGGCGGAGCGGGCGGCGCGCTCCAGGACGACGGCGACGGACTCGTCCGGGTCGACGGTGGCCGCCGCGAGGTGGGTGGCGTGGCGTTCGAGTTCCTCGCGGTGCAGCCGGGCGAGGTCGGCGTGGGCGGCACGGCGTTCGTTGGGGGTGGCGGACTGCAGCAGGGCGGAACGGACGAGGGGGTGGCGGAAGACCAGGTCGCCGGTGCCGGCGTCGGTGGTGAGCAGGCCGCGGGCGACGGCGCCGTCGACGGCGCGCAGCGGATAGCGGGTCCGGCCCGGGAGCGCGGCGGCCCCGGTGCCGTCGAGGGCGGCCCGCAGCAGCTCGGCGCGCTCGGCCGGGTCGAGGCCGGCGATACGGTCGCCGTACAGGCGCTCCAGCCGCCTGGGCAGCGGCAGTTCGGGCCGGTCGGCGGAGCCGTCCACGCCGGCGGGCAGCTCCAGCAGGGCGAGGGGGTTGCCGCGGGCCTGGTCGAGGATCCGGGACCGGGCCGGCTCGGCGAGGCCGGGACTGCTGGTGTCCAGCAGCAGGGCCGAGGCCTCGGCCGACAGCGGGGGCACCGTCAGCTCGGGAAGCCCGGAGCTGTCCCACGGCGACGGCGTGTCGGCCCGCACCCCCACCGCCATCCGCACGGCGTGTCCGGACAGCCGCCGCGCGATGAACCGTGCCACCTCCCCGCTCTGCGGATCGAGCCACTGCGCGTCGTCGATCACGAGCAGCAGCGGTACGTCGCCGGAGGCCAGGGCCAGCAGATCCAGTACGGCGATGCCCAGGGCCATCACCGACGGCGGCTCACCGGTGCTCCGGCCGAAGACGATGTCGAACGCCGCCCGTGTCGCCGGGTCCAGGGCGTCGGCGCCGGCCAGCAGTGGGTGCAGCAGCTGGTGCAGTCCCGCGAACGCCAGTCCGGCCTCCGCCTCCACCCCGGCCGCCCGCACGACGCGCTGCCCCAGCTCGGCCGCGTGTGCCGCCGCCAGGTCCAGCAGCGCGCTCTTGCCCACCCCGGGTTCGCCCCGCAGCACGAGCGCCCGCCCCTCGCCGGAGGCGACGAGCCCGCCCAGCTCACCGACCTCCCCCTCCCGCCCCACGACCGTCCCCACACTCACCATGCGCACATGCTCCCCCTTACCGGCCGCAGCCGCCGCCGGAACCCCGACCACGGCCCCGCACTGCGTCCGCCGAGGAACGTCGTCCACCGCCCGGCTCCACGTCCGCAGACCGAGAGGCACTGATCCGGACCGCCCCTGACCGGCGGACCGTTCAGCGAGAAACGACCGCCGCCCCTGGACGAGCGGGGCAATGGCACGCGTGCCACCGCCGGCCGGACGAGCCAGGTGGACGAGAACAGAGTCCGTGGCCGTGCCGCGTGCTCCCGGAGCCGGGCACGGGCCACCGCCGGCCGGAGAACCGGGCGGAATCACACCGCCGTCGAACGGAAAACTCACCGCGCTGCCACCTGAGCAGGCACGGCAGCCGCCTGCGGTCCACAACCGGGAGACGGGATCAGCCCCAAATCCCATCGGGCATGGCACCGGCCCACCGTGGGCACAGCCCCGCCAATCCGGACCGGCCGAGGGACGGAGGCGCTCGCCGCTGCGCATGGGCCGCCGCCCGGCCAGAAGAACCGGGGCAGCGCAGACTGCCGCCCGGTCGGGAGGGCCGAGGGGCGCCGGGCCGTCCCGGCGGGCCGGGGGGTTCCGTCCCCGGGGCCGAGAGGCGGGGACGGCCCCCCCGGCCTCGCGCTGAATCGTCCGGCGGCGGCCCCCGATCCCGCCCCCCCCTCAGCCCGTCGCGTCGACCAGGGCCAGTTGGTGCAGGCGGTCCGGGGGGCCGGGGCGGGCGTAGTACCAGCCCTGGGCCGTGTCGCAGCCCAGTATCCGCAGCTGCTCGGCCTGGGCGCCGGTCTCCACGCCCTCGACGGTGACCGCGAGGTCGAGGCTGTGGGCGAGCGAGACGATCCCCTCGACGATCTTGAGGTCGACGGGGTCGGCCGGGAACTGCTGCATGCCCTGGGTGAAGGAGCGGTCCAGCTTCAGGATGCTCACCGGCAGGCGGCGCAGGTTGGCCAGGTTCGAGTAGCCGGTGCCGAAGTCGTCGAGGGCGATGTCGACGCCCATCTCGGCGAGCCGGCGCAGTGGCTTGAGCAGGTCGTCGTCCGCGCCGATCAGCGCCGACTCGGTGACCTCCAGGCACAGGGCGTCCGGCTCGACGCCCGCGCGTTCCAGGATGTCGACGGTGTCCTGCACCAGCCCGGGGTGGGTGAGCTGGCAGGGCGAGAGGTTGACGTTGATGCGCAGCGGCCCCGCCTGGTCGTGCCGTTCGCGCCACTTGCGGGCCTGCCGTACCGACTGCTCCAGCACCCAGCGGCCGAGCGGCACGATCAGACCGGTGTGTTCGGCGAGCGGGATGAAGCGGTCCGGGCCGAGGACGCCGTGCTGCGGGTGCAGCCAGCGCACCAGGGCCTCGGCGCCGCGGACGCTGCCGTCGCCGAGGTGGACCAGCGGCTGGTACTCGATGAAGAACTCGTCCCGCTCCAGCGCGGCCGGCAGGGCGGTGGTCAGGCCGTGCCGGGTGATGGCGCGGGCGTCGGCCTCCGGGTCGGCGAGCTCGAAGCGGTTGCCGCCCGCCGACTTGGCCCGGTACATCGTGATGTCGGCGCTGCGCAGCACCTCCGCCGGGCTGCGCTCACCGGCCGGGCCCTCGACGATGCCGATGCTGCCGCGCACGGTCAGCTCACGGCCGTCGATGCTGATGGGGGCGAGCAGCGCGCTCATGATGCGGGTGGCGAGGTCGTCGACCTCGCGCTGGGTGTCGGGGCCGGTGGTCAGCGCCACGAACTCGTCGCCGCCGAGCCGGGCCACCATCTCGCCGGGCGCGGTGGCGCAGGACTGCAGGCGGTCGGCGACCTCGACGAGCAGCCGGTCGCCGGCCGCGTGGCCGAGGCTGTCGTTGACGGTCTTGAAGCCGTCGAGGTCGAGGTAGCACAGGCCGAACCGCTGACCGCTGCCTGCGCCGAGGGCCTTCTCCAGGCGCTCGAAGAAGAAGGTGCGGTTGGGCAGCCCGGTGAGCGCGTCGTGCGTGGCCTCGTAGCGCAGACGGAGGTTGAGCAGCCGGCGCTCGGTGGTGTCCTCCATGAGCGCGAGCTGGTACTGCGGTTCGCCGTCGGCGTCGCGCAGCAGGGAGACCGTCAGGTTGGTCCACAGGACCGTTCCGTCAGGGCGGTAGAAGGCTTTTTCGAGGTGGTAGTGCTCGCGCTCGCCGCGGACGAGCTCCTCGTACAGCGTCCAGGTCTGGGGCGCGTCCTCGGGGTGCGTCCACTCCTTGACGTTGCGGGTGCGCAGGCTGTCCTCGGGGATGCCGAACATGCGCAGCAGGGCGCCGTTGACCTGGAGGATGTTGCCGTCGAGGTCGGCCATGCCGATCCCTATGGCCGCGCCTTCGAAGACCGCGCGGAAGCGGGCCTCGGTGGCGTGCAGCGCCTGCGCCACCACGCCCTGCGCCTTCAGGGCGGCGGCGGAGATGGCCTCCTGCTCGGCGAGGGTCCGCTCGCGCAGCTCCTGGGCGAACCCGGCGGCCATGGCGTGCTGCAACCGCGAGCAGCGGGCCCGCAGTTCCTCCCGGTCGCCGTCCTCGCCGCAGTACAGCACCAGGTAGGCGTCGACGCAGTCGAGGGTCCGGCTGAGCGCCTCGGGGTCGGTGCAGTGGACGGAGACGAGGGTGGCGCCCACCGCCCTGCCCTCGTCCGCGTCGAGCGGTCGCGCGTGCAGGGCCCGGCTCAACCGCCTTGCCAGCGGCAGGAGTTCCCGCTCGAACTCCGGCCGGGTCAGCGACGTGGAGGTCACCGGGAACACCGCCCGGCTCCAGATCGTCGCGAACCGACGCAGTCTGTCCTCCGGCCCGTCCGGCTCCGCGGTCACGCCGTACGCCCCACGCCGGCGAACCCGGAGAAGGCATAAGGATCCTCGTCCTCGGGCGCCGCGTCCGGCCGCCAGTGCGGCATCGGCACCAGTCCCGGTTCCACCATGTCGTACCCCTCGAAGAACCGCGCGATCTCCTCGCGCGAACGCATGATCAGCGGGTTGCGGATGTCCTTGTACACGTCGACCGTGCCCGCGGCCCGCTCCGGGGAGAGCGGGATTCCCTCGTACGAGGCATGCGTGAGGATCAGCATGCTGCCGGGCGCGAGCGCGTCGCGCAGCCGGGCCACCGCCTCGTACGGGTCGTCCTCGTCCTCCACGAAGTGCAGTATGGCAACGAGAAGCAGCGCCACTGGCCGATTCAGGTCGATCAGGCGGTCCACTTCGGCGCTGGCGAGGATCTCCTGCGGCTTGCGGAGGTCCGCGGCGACGACGCCCGCGTTGTCGTGGCCCTCGAGGACCGCCTGGCTGTGCGCGACGGCGACGGGGTCGTGGTCGACGTAGACGACGTGCGCGCCGGGGCTGGCGCTCTCGGCCACCTCGTGGACGTTTCCGAAGGTCGGGATGCCGGAACCGATGTCCAGGAACTGGGTGATGCCCTCACCGGCGGCGAACCGCACGGCGCGGCGCATGAACGCCCGGTTCGCCTGCATGATCTTGGGCAGGCCCGGCATGAACTCCATCGCCTTGCGGGCCGCTTCCCGGTCGACCTCGAAGTTGTGCGAACCGCCCAGGTAGTAGTCGTAGATCCGGGAGACGCTCGGCACCGAGATGTCGATGCTCCGTGGGGCCCAGGCGGGACGTTCCATCTATCTCTCCAGGGGCGTAGGCGATCCGGTGTTCGAGCTGAGGCTACTGATCGCCTGCCAACGGGGCGAGCCGAAACGGAAATTGACCGTCCGTTCCCGGTCACTGCCTGCGGCACGTGCCGCATTCGCCGGTCGAAAAGCGGCAATTCGCCGGGCACACACAGCGGTCCGCCCCCTCCGTGCGGTGCGGAGGGGGCGGACCTGCGATCGAACGCGCGTGGAGGTGCGGTCAACCCTGGGGAGGTGACGCCTACTTCTTCGGCGCGCCGATCGGCTTTCCGGAGGGAGCCATGACGTACCAGGTGCCGCCGACACCCTGGCCGTTGGTGTCGCCCGGCTTGGTGTCGCCCGAGAAGGTGTACGCCGGCCAGCAGTCGACGGTCATCTGCTTGACGCCGTCGGGGCGGGTGAAGCCCATCAGGCCCTTCTTCTCGATGCCCTTGGTGTCGTTGGGGGAGACCGGGGCCACGGCCGGCCACTTCTCCAGGCAGGCGCCGGCGCAGTTGGAGATCACCTTCGGCCAGGCCACGTCCTTGATGAAGCGGTAGACCGTCATGCCGTTCTTGTCGACGACGATGTCGCCGAGCTTGGGGTCCTTGCGGACGGAGAGTCCGGGCAGGCTCGCCAAAGACGCCTTCTTGCCGGTGGGGGCCAGGGCGAACCACTTGCCGCCGACGCCCTGTCCGCTGACGTCCCCGGCCTTGGCGTCCTTCGCGTAGCGGTACGCCGGCCAGCCGCCGATGGTGAGCTGCTTGCTGCCGTCGGCCCGGGTGACCTCGCCGAGCAGGGACTTGTCGATACCGGCGCCGGCGGCGGCGTCGTCGGCGGGCACGGGCGGCCAGGCCTTGGCGCAGTCGCCGTCGCAGTTGGACTTGGGCGGCTCGGCGGTGTCCTCGTCGTAGCGGTACAGGGTCAGGCCGGCGGAGTCGGTGAGGACCTTGCCGAGCTCGGCGTTGTCGCTGACGGCGAGCTTGCCGGCGGAGGTGCTCTGGCCGCCCGCGGCCTGCTGCCCGTCGGCGCCGTAGCCGTTGCCCGGGCTGGCGCTCGCGCTCGTCCCGGCGCCCACGCTGCCGTATCCGCCGGCCGGGGCCGTGGCGCCGACGTTCTGACTGCCGACCGAAGAGGTGCCGCTTTCCTGGCCGCACGCGGTCGTAAGGGCCAGCAAGGCCGCGGCGCCCACCACGAACGAGGCGCTCCGCCAGGAGGTCTTCATCGTCAACAACTCCCCATAGTCACAAGGGTGTTGCAGCGCCCTGCTGCGCCGCCGCACGAGCATGGGTACGCACGGGAGGTGCGGTTGTGTTCAATCGCGTCACATATTTCTTTCCGGAACCCGTGTCACCCCCACCCCAACTCGCACATACATGCGCATTCATGGCCGTCAGGGTGACGCCGATCAAGCCACCGCACGCCGCCGTCCCCCGTTCGGGCCAACCTGCGCACACGTCGGCGTGTGACGGCCCGGAAAGCACCATGATCCTCTTCGTGCACGGACCCGAACCGACCCAAACCGCCCTGATGGCGCGGGTGTTGGCGCTGGCCGCGTTGACCTGGCTGCTCGTCGGGGCCCCGGCCGGCACCGCGGCCGCCGACGCCTGCGCCTACGCGTCGACCGGCCCCGACGGGACACAGGCGGTGGCGGTCGCCGGAAGCCTCTCCTGGCCGACGCCCCCGGCCTGCCCGAAGCCCACTCCCCCGCCGCCCGAGCCGCCGACCCCGCCCTGCCCGACGCCGGCCCCCACACCGCCCCCGGCTCCGAGCCCGCCCCCGGCCCCCAAGCCCCCGCCGCCCCGGCCGAAACCCACGCCGAAGCCGGTCCCGCCGCCACCTCCGACCCCCACCCACGCCGCCGCCCC
>NZ_JAMGBF010000079.1 GCF_023516615.1 Streptomyces panaciradicis | reverse complement strand
GGCCGGGCCGTGGCCGCCGTGAGCAGGACGACGTCCTCCAGCGAGGACAGGGCGAGTTCGCGAGCGGCGGTGCCGTGCGCCACGGCCACGCGGTCGTGGCGGGGCGCGGCCGCGGGCGGCGGCTCGGTGCCGGTCCAGCGCGCGTCGGCGAGCATCCGGCCGAAGGCGGCCTCCACCCGCCCGTGCACGGCGGCCGGGGTCGGCGTGACGGCGTACAGGCCGTCACCGGTGTCGTACGGGCGCAGCCACGGTGTCCAGGCCGGCCGGGCCTGGCAGTGGACCCACCAGAACCGCCAGCCCGCGGCGCCCGGCGCGACGGCGTACTGGTGCGGTGCCCCCGGCGCCAGCACGACCAGGTCCCCGGTGCCGGCCGCCGCCTCCGCCTGCCCCTGGCGCACCCGGCCGCTGCCGCCGGTGGTCCACAGGAAGAGCCAGCTCTCCGCTCCGCCGGGGCGGCTGATCCCGTACCCCGGCGGCTCGTCGTAGTGGCCGACGACGACCAGGCCCGGCGGCGGCGCAGCAGCCTCGGGCAATCGGTCAGCGTTCACGGGCATCCTCCGGCGGACGGCAGCGGCCTAGCTTGGACGGCGGATTACACCACAAGGAGGAGGAGCGGGATGACAGCCACGGATATCGATGCCGCAGGCGGTTCACTGCTGACCGCGGACGGGCTTCGGCAGTTCCAGAAGGACGGGTTCACGGTCCTGCGCGGGCTGTTCGGGTACGACGAGATCGACCGATTGCGCGCGGAGTTCACCGCGCTGCACGCGGCGGGCCCGGTGCCGGGGCACTTCCAGCCGCGGGCGGGCACCGATCCGCTGGCGGCCTACCCGCGGGTGATGCAGCCGCACGAGATCAACGAACGGGCGCGCGGCGTCCTGCTCGACGCGCGGCTGCGCACGGTGCTGGAGGTGCTGCTCGGCGAGGAGGTGCTGGCCGCGCAGAGCATGTTCTACTTCAAGCCGCCCGGCGCCCGCGGCCAGGCGCTGCACCAGGACAACTTCTATCTGCGGGTGGAGCCCGGCACCTGCGTGGCGGCGTGGGTGGCCTGCGATGTGATCGACCGCGACAACGGCGGCCTGGAGGTCGTGCCCGGCACGCACCTGATGGACCTGTTCTGCCCGGAAGAAGCGGACGAGGACGTGTCGTTCGCGCGGGAGTACGTCGCGCCGCCCGAGGGGCTGACCGCCGTGCCGGTCGACATGGCACCGGGCGACGTGCTGTTCTTCAACGGCAGCCTGGTGCACGGCTCGCAGCCCAACCGCACGGCCGACCGGTTCCGGCGGTCGTTCATCGGGCACTACGTGGGCAGGTCGGCCGAGCGGATCGGCGCGTACTACCGGACGCTGGCCATGAGCGGCGAACGGGTCGTGCTGCCGGAGAGCGAGGGGGCGGGCCCGTGCGGCACGGAGTTCGCACCGCAGGGGCCCCACTAGTCAGCCGTGGCCCACGATGGGGTGCGGGGTGTACGGCCGCTCCAGTTCCTCGATCTCCTTGTCGCTGAGGGTGAGTTCGACCGCGGCGACGGCGTCCTCGATGTGGTGCGGCTTGGCGGCTCCGATGATCGGGGCCACCACCGTCTCCTGGTGCAGCAGCCAGGCGAGGGCCACCTGGGCGCGCGGGACGCCCCGGTCGTTCGCGATCCGGGTCACCGCCTCGACGATGGTGCGGTCGCCCTCCGGGTAGAGGCGGCTGCCGAAGTCGTCGTTGGCGCTGCGGTCGGTCACCGTGCCCCAGTCGCGGGTGAGCCGGCCGCGGGCCAGCGGGCTCCAGGGCAGGACGCCGACGCCCTGGTCGGCGCAGAGCGGCAGCATCTCGCGCTCCTCCTCGCGGTAGAGGAGGTTGTAGTGGTTCTGCATGGACACGAACTTCGTCCAGCCGTGCCGCTCCGCGGTGTACTGCATCTTGGAGAACTGCCAGGCGTACATCGAACTCGCCCCGATGTAGCGGACCTTGCCCGCCTTCACCAGGTCGTGGAGGGCCTCCATGGTCTCCTCGACCGGGGTGTGCGGGTCGAAGCGGTGGATCTGGTAGAGGTCGACGTAGTCCGTGCCGAGGCGCGCGAGACTGTGGTCGATCTCGGTCATGATGGCCTTGCGGGACAGTCCGGCGCCGTTGGGGCCGGGCCGCGTCCGGCCGTGCGCCTTGGTCGCGAGCACGATCTCGTCGCGGTTGGCGTACTCGCGCAGCGCCTTGCCGACGATCTCCTCGCTGGTGCCGTCGGAGTACACGTTCGCCGTGTCAAAGAAGTTGATGCCGGCCTCCAGCGCCTGCCGGATCAGCGGCCGCGAATCCTCCTCGCCGAGCGTCCACTCGTGCACGCCTCGGTCGGGCAGGCCGTAGGTCATGCAGCCCAGACAGATCCGCGACACGTCCAGGCCCGTCGAACCGAGCTTCACGTACTGCATCGTTGCTGCTCCTGCCTTCGGGTGGGGTACGAGGGGAGCGTACGACGCCGTGCGCGCCCCGTGTGCGCTGCGGGGTGTCAGCCGAGGTCCAGCAGGTCCAGCGCCCGCTCCCAGCCGAACTCCGGCCGCACGCCGTCCTCTCCCGGCTCCCCCGTGTACCGCTCGCCGAACCGGACGCCCATGCCGCGCAGCCGTACCAGGCTGTCCCGGTAGGCGGGGTGGGCGGCCAGGGCGTCGGACACGCACGGCAGGACGGCGACCGGGACGCCCAGGCCCGTGGCCTCGCACAGGGTCGCCACGGCGAGGGTGTCGGCCAGGCCCGCCGCCCACTTGTTGATCGTGTTGAAGGTGGCGGGCGCGACCACGACCGCGTCGGGCGGCGGGAAGGGGCGCGGGTCGCCCGGGGTGCGCCAGGCCGAGCGTATGGGGCGGCCGGTCAGCGCCGCGACGGACTCGGTGTCGAAGAAGCCGTTGGTCGCGGCGGGCGTGGCGATGACGCCGACCTCCCGGTCCCGCCGCCGCGCGGCGGTGATCAGCCTGCCCACGTCCACCGCGACGCCGGCGGCGCAGACGACGACGTAGAGGAAGGGGTTCCCGGCCTGTTCGGTCATCCGGGAACCCTACTGAAGGGGGAAGGACCGCCCGTGCTCGGCTTCCGGCCGGGGTCCGTTGATGCGGCGTTCCCCCTCCTCGATCGGCAGGTCGTTGATGCTCGCCTCGCGGCGGGTCATCAGGCCGTGCTCGTCGAACTCCCACAGCTCGTTGCCGTAGGAGCGCGACCACCGGCCGTCGGCGTCGCGGCACTCGTACTGGAAGCGGACGGCGATGCGGTTGCCGTCGAAGGCCCACAGGTCCTTGCGCAGGGCGTAGTCGAGCTCGCGCTCCCACTTGCGGGTCAGGAACGCGACGATCTCCTCACGGCCGGTGACGAAGGTGTCGCGGTTGCGCCAGACCGAGTCCTCGGAGTAGGCGAGCGCGACCTTGTGCGGGTCGCGGGTGTTCCAGGCGTCCTCGGCAGCCTGCACCTTTTGCACGGCGGTCTCGCGGGTGAAGGGGGGAAGGGGCGGACGGTCGGCCATGGTGGCTCCTCGGCAGGCGGACGGCAGCGGAGAACGGGCGTTCTCCCCTCGGCTGCTACCGTAGGAGAACACTGGTTCTCACGTCAAGAAAGGTCGTACCCGGCATGGTCGTCATGGACAGCTCCACCGCCCGTGAACAGGTGCTGGACGCGGCCGAGGAGCTGTTCTACGGGCGGGGCGTCCAGTGCGTCGGCATGGACGACATCCGGGGGGCCTCGGGCGTCTCGCTCAAGCGGCTCTACCAACTGTTCCCGGCGAAGGAGCAGTTGGTGGAGGCCTATCTCGAACGACGCGACGCGCGCTGGCGCGGACGGCTCGCCGCGTTCGTGGAGCGCCGGGAGGACCCGGAGGAGCGGATCCTGGCGCTCTTCGACTGGCTGGAGGTCTGGTTCGGCGAGGACGGCTTCCGCGGGTGCGCGTGGATCAACTCCTACGGCGAGCTGGGCGCCACGTCGGAGCGCGTCGCGACCCAAGTACGCCTGCACAAGGGGGCGTTCGGGGCGTACGTCGAGGGGCTGGTGGCCGCCGCCGGCCTGCCCGGCACACTGGCCGGGCAGCTGTTCCTGCTGGCGGAGGGCGCCATGGTGACCGCGGGAATCACCCAAACCACCGAGCCCGCCCGCCAGGCCCGCACAGCAGCGGAACTACTGCTGCGGGGCTGCCGCGGGGGGTGAGCAACCGGCCGGGAGACCGCCGCGCAGGGCAAGTGACTGGCCGCGCGGCCGCCCCACGGGGCGAGTGAGCCGCTGGGGGCTGCCCTCGCGGTCAGCCACCGACCACGAGACCGCCCGACCGGGCGAGCCAGCGGCTGCGGGCTGCCGCCCGGGGTGAGCACTTGACCGGGAGACCGTTGCGCGGGGCGAACGACCGACAGCGAGGCCGCCTCACGGGGCGAGCAAGCGGCTGCCGACTGCCGACCGGGGTGAGCGACTGGCCGGGAGGCCGCTGCGCGGGGCGAGCGACTGACAGCGAGCCACCCCGGCGCTCGAGCGAGCCACTACGGCTGCCACGGGGTCAGCCACCGGCCATGAGACCGCCCGGACCGGCGCGCAAGCAGCTGGGGACTGCCGTCCGGGGGAAGCCACCGGCCGCTACCCCGCCGCGCCGCGCGAGCGAGCGGCTGCGGGCTACCGCCCGAGGTGAGCAACCGCCTGCCGCCCCGTCGGACGAGCAAGCAGCTGCGGACTGCCGCCCGCGGTCAGCCAACGGCCACGGGACCGCCCACCGGGCAAGCAAGCCAGTGCCCGGTTACCGCCCGGGGCAATTTGCCGGCCACGAGACCGCCCGGCTGGGCGAGCGAGCGGCTGCGAGGCTGCCGACCGAGGCGAGCAGCCGCCCGCCGCCCGCCGGGCGCGCGAGTCGCTGTCGGCTCGCCGCGCCGGGGGCGCCGGATTCGGGGCGTGCCGCTCAGTCCTCGGTCACCGTGATGGCACCTACCGGGCAGGCACGCGCCGCCTCTCGGATCATCGGGTCGCCGTTGCCGTTCTCGCGGTCCGGCAGCAGGGTGCTGAAGCCGTCGTCGTCCTGGGTGAAGACGCGCGGGGCGGACAGGGCGCACTGGCCGGCGCCGATGCAGACGTCCTTGTCGATGTCGATGTGCATGGCTCGGGCCTCTTACCAGGTCACGGGGAGTTCCAGCATCCCCTGGATCGTGTCGCCGGGCTTGAAGGGGATCTCGTCCGCCGGGGCGGCCAGGCGCAGCGCGGGCAGCCGGTCGAAGAGGGTGCGCAGGGCGATGTCGAGTTCGGCGCGGGCCAGGTTCTGGCCGAGGCACTGGTGGATGCCGAAGCCGAAGGCCACGTGGTGGCGGGCCGGGCGGCGCCAGTCCAGGGTGTCGGCGTCGGGGTAGACGTCCTCGTCGCGGTTGATGACCGAGGTCGAGAAGAGCACCCCGTCGCCGGTCCGGATGGTCGTGTCGCCCACCTGGATGTCCTCCGTGGCCCTGCGCAGCAGGCCGTCCGCGATCGACAGCATGCGCATGAGCTCCTCGACCGCCTGGGGCATCAGCTCCGGATCGGCCCGCAACTCGGCCAGCTTTTCCGGGTGTTGCAGGAGGGTGAAGGTGCCGAGCGAGATCATGTTGGCGGTCGTCTCGTGCCCGGCGATCAGAAGGATCGTGGCGAACGCGATGACGTCCTGCCGGTCCAGCACCCCCTCGCGCAGCTGCTGGTGGACGAGTTCGTCGAGGACGCCGTCGCCCGGTTCGGACTGCTTCAGCTTGCGGTCGATCAAGTCCTCGAAGTACGCGTCCAGTTGCTCGCGCGCGTCCTGCACATCCTCGACCTTCGGGCCGCGCAGCAGCCGGCGTGACTGTCCCTCGAAGAAGTCGTGGTCGGCGTAGGGGACGCCGAGCAGCGCGCAGATCACCATCGAGGGCACGGGCAGCGCGAACGCGCTCACGAGTTCGGCGGGCGGCCCCTGGGCGATCATGTCGTCGAGCAGTCCGTCCACGATCCGCTGGATCTGCGGGCGCAGGTCGACGGCCCGCCGGAGGGTGAAGCTGGGAACCATCATGCGCCGCTGGACGCGGTGCTCGGGGTCGTCGACGCCGAGCAGCGCGACCCTCCGGTTGCGCACCGAGGCGAAACGTTCGGTGGGCGCCGGGAAGTCGGGGTGGTTGCGGTCGGTGGACAGGCGCTGGTCTGCGAGCAGTTCGCGGGCGAGGCCGTGTCCGGTCACCAACCAGGCCGGACGGCCGTCGTAGAGGGTGATCCGGGCCAGTGGGCGGCTGGCGCGCAGGGGGTCGTAGGCGGTCGGCGGGTGGTAGGGGCAGGTGCGGTCCTGGGGGAAGGCCACGGGTTCCGCTTGCGTCATGGAAGACCTCGCAGACGAAGAGTGCGTCGTGCAGATCTTCATTAGATGCCCGGGGCATCTATAGGGCGACGGGAAGTTCGGCCACATCGGTGGCGGGGGCATTCTGGCCGGAGTTGGTCGCACACGATTCGAAAGAACCGCGCACGGAACAATCCCCTCCGCTTGCGGCCGGCGGCTCGTACGGTAGGGATGATTCCGGCACGGGACGGTGTTGGACGTGCCGGCAACGCACAGGACTCGACGATGGGACGGATGTCATGCCTCTTGAGGGCGAGTACGAACCCAGCCCGGAGCAGTGGGTGCGCGAGCAGGTGGAGCTGTACGAGAGCTCCGGCGGTACGAAGGGGACGACCCTGCGGGACACCGGCCTGCCCGTCGTCGTGCTCACCACCCGCGGCGCGAAGAGCGGGAAGATCCGCAAGTCACCGCTGATGCGTGTCGAGCACGAGGGGCGGTACGCGGTCGTCGCCTCGCAGGGCGGGGCGCCCAAGCACCCGGTCTGGTACCACAACGTCAAGGCCGATCCCCGCGTGGAACTGCAGGACGGCCCGGCCAAGCGGGACATGACGGCCCGTGAGGTCACCGGCGAGGAGAAGGCCGAGTGGTGGCAGCGGGCGGTCGAGGCGTTCCCGCCGTACGCCGACTACCAGAAGAGGACCGACCGGCAGATCCCCGTCTTCGTACTCGAACCGGTCGACACGGACCACTGAACGGGGCCGCCCGATCCGGGCGGGCAGACACATCACGGCCGACCCGGACCTGGCCGGATCAGCCGTGATGCGTCCTTCCGAAAAAATCTCCGCTGCCCGGCGCATGAACCGGTGTCCCCCGGGCACGCGTGCGTCAGGCCCCGCCGCGCTCCCCCGTCGCGGCGGGGCTTTCCCGTGCCTCCTCCGCGGGCCGGTCGGTGATGTCCAGGAAGATCTGGTCGGCCTCCGGGACGGAGTCCGCGACCGTCCGCTTGATGCGGACGGCGACCTTCTCGACCTGTTCGCTGTCCAGGCCCGGCACGAGGTCGACGCGAGCGGCCACCAGGGCCTGGTCCAGGCCGGTCTTCATGGTGTACAGCGCCTCCACGCTGTCGATCTCCGGCTGCTCCTGCAGCAGGTCCCGGATGCGGTCGGCGGCCTCGGGGTCGGCGGCCTCGCCGATCAGCTGGTCGCGTGCCTCGCGGCCCAGATGGAAGGCGACGAAGACCAGCAGGGCGCCGATCCCGAAGGAGGCGGACGCCTCCCACACCACCTGACCGGTGACCATGTGCAGCGCCATGCCGATCGCGGCGAGCGTCACGCCCAGCACCGCCGTGCCGTCCTCGGCGACCACGGTGCGCAGCGCCGGGTCGCGCATCCCGCCGCCGGACCCGCCCTGCCCGCGCACCTGGTGCACCGCCCGCAGCAGCGACACGCCCTCGGCGAGGAAGGACACGCCGAGCACGATCAGACCTGCCACATAGCCGCTGGTCTTCTCCTCAGCGCCGTTGCGCAGGGCCTGAAGGCCCTGGAAGAAGGAGAAGCAGCCGCCCATCACGAAAATGCCCACGGCCGCGAGCAGCGACCAGAAGAAACGCTCCTTGCCGTAACCGAAGGGGTGACGCTTGTCGGCCGGACGGCGGCTGCGGCGCAGGGCGGCCAGCAAGAACACCTCGTTCATGCTGTCCGCCACCGAGTGCGCCGCCTCCGACATCAGGGCAGGTGATCCGGCGGCCAGGCCGCCCACCGCCTTCGCCGCCGCGATCACGAGATTCGCCGCGAGTGCCACCAGCACGGTGACGCGGGTCCGCCTGTCAGCCTTGTTGTCCGAGCTGTCAGCTTTATTGTCCGAGGATGTCCTGCTCACGTACGCCGACTGCCCGTCCGGGGTCGACTCATACCGTGCGGGGCAGGGAATTCGGGGAACGCGGCGAGCACGGCGCACACGATCGCAAGGAGGAACCATGGGCGGCGGGGGCAACGACTCCTACGGCAAGAAGGCGTTCAAGCGGTCCAAGAGCCACTTCGCGGACCGGATCACCGCGGACGGGCGGGACGGCTGGCCGGTTGCGGCGGGCCGCTACCGGCTGGTGGTCAGCCGTGCCTGTCCGTGGGCGAGCCGCGCCGTCATCTCCCGGCGGCTGCTGGGCCTGGAGGACGCGCTGCCGATGGCGATCGCCGACCCGATCCAGGACGACCGCAGCTGGCGCTTCACGCTCGATCCCGGTGGCCGCGACCCGGTCCTCGGCATCCGCTATCTCAGTGAGGCGTACGACAAGCGGGAGACCGGGTACCCCGGCGGGGTGAGCGTGCCGGCGATCGTCGACGTGCCCAGCGGCCGACTGGTCACCAACGACTACCAGCAGCTCACCCTCGACCTCGCCACCGAGTGGAGCGCCCTGCACCGCGACGGAGCGCCGGACCTGTACCCGCACGCCCTGCGCGACGAGATCGACACGGTGATGGCCGAGGTCTACGAGGACGTCAACAACGGGGTCTACCGGGCCGGTTTCGCCACGGAGCAGGAGGAGTACGAGGGCGCGTGCGCCGGTGTCTTCCGGCGGCTGGACATGCTGAGCGCGCGGCTGGAGGGGCAGCGCTACCTGGTCGGCGACACCATCACCGAGGCGGACATCCGGCTGTTCACCACACTGGTCCGTTTCGACGCGGTCTATCACGGTCACTTCAAGTGCAACCGCTGGAAGCTGACGGAGAACCCGATCCTGTGGGCGTACGCCCGCGACCTCTACCAGACCCCCGGCTTCGGGGACACCGTCGACTTCGACCACATCAAACGGCACTACTACCAGGTCCACAGCGGTATCAACCCGACCCGCATCGTGCCCCTCGGACCGGAGCTGTCCGGCTGGCTCGCGCCCCACTTCCGGCAGGAACTGGGCGGCCGGCCGTTCGGCGACGGAACGCCGCCGGGGCCGGTGCCGGCGGATGAGGAAGTCCCGGCGCAGGGGCGGCCCTGATCGAGCAGGATCGAGCAAGGAGGCACACGTGGCCAAGAAGCAGAAAAAGATGAAACTGCCCCTCGCCTACAAGCCCTTGGGCTTCGCGCTGGGCTGGGTGGGCGGCGCCCTGTCGGGGATGGTGTTCCGCAAGACGTGGATGGCGATCCGGCACGAGGAGGACGCGCCGGACGCCCTGGACCAGGACCGCGGCTGGGGAGAGATCCTGCTGGCCGCCGCGGTCCAGGGGGCGATCTTCGCCGTGGTGCGCAGCGCCGTGGACCGCGGCGGCGCCAAGGCCATCGAACGCTCGACGGGCGTCTGGCCGACCACCGAACAGGGCGGCCGGGACTGACGAGAGGGGCCGGCATCCTCGAGGATGCCGGCCCCTCTTCCTCGTCCGCCGCACTCCCTACCCCTGCTTCGGGGCCGTCGGTGTGACGCGGCGGAGGGTGAAGGAGTGCCCGGCCGGGTCGGCGTAGCCGCGTTCCTCGTACGGTCCGGCCGCGTCCTTCGTGTCGAGCGGCCGGCCGCCGAGCTCGACCACCTTGCGCTCCGTCGCGTCCAGGTCGCTCACCTGGAAGTCCAGATGCGCCTGGAGGGAGTTCTCGGGGCGCGGCCAGCTCGGGGGCGTCGCGTTGACGTCGCGGCGGAAGGCCATCCGGATGCCGTCGGCGCCCCTGATCTCCACCCGGTTGGCGGTGGCGTCGGTCTCCTCGGCGTCCAGCAGTTCCTTGTAGAACACGGCGAGCTTCTCGGGCTCGGCACAGTCGAGCACCACATAGCCCGCTTCAACCAGCGGCATGTCTCCTCCGAAGGGTCCCGGGCGCGGAGCAGGTCGTGTCCCGCCGCCCTCCTCCTCCGGATATCCCGGCCCGGCGGGTTCAGTCGCGGGCCGGCCACCTCAGGTTGCGGCCGGTGGGACTCGCGGCGGGCGTGGCCAACAGCACTGTCCGGCCGTCCCAGTTGCGCTGTTCGGGGTGGGGGCGGGTGCGGTCCTCGTCGCCCGGTCCTCCAGGCGTGACACACCGTCAGCTGGCCTGCCCGGGCCGGACCGTCGCCCGGATTTCCGCCAGCCGGGCGGCCGCGGCGCCGAGCAGCAGATCGAGGGCGCCCGGGTAGGAGCTGCGCGGCATGTCGTGCACGAGGTGGCGCGCCGCGGCGGCGATGTGCGGATGGGTGGCGGCGGGCAGCCTCGCGTACGTCGCCCGCCATACGGCCGCCTCCGCCTCCCGGGCGGCCTTCGGCAGGGCCGTGCTCGCCGAGTCCAGGGCGCCGAAGGCGAGGGCCTGGTCGATGAAGGCGTGGTAGACGCGCACGGCGTCGGCGTCGGGGAAGCCGGCACCGCGCAGCACGCCCAGGATCGTCTCGACGGCCTGGATCTCGTGCACGCGTCCGGTGACGCGGTACGAGCTCAGGACGGCCGCCCGCGGATGGGCCAGGGCGCTCGCGTGCATGCGCAGGCCGAGGTCGCGCAGGTCGGCACGCCAGTCGCCGGTGGGCCGCCAGGCGCGCAGGGTGCGGCCGATCAGCTCGTCGGCGACGGCGAGCATCAGGTCGTCGGTGTGCCGGAAGTAGCGGTACAGCGAGCTGGGGTCGGCACCGAGGGCACGGCCCAGGCGGCGCACGGACAGGGCGTCGGCGCCGTGCTCCTCGATCAGGCGCAGGGCGGTCGCCACGATCAGCTCCTCGGACAGCACGACGCCCTGCTTGGTGGGACGCCTGCGCCGCCGGGCGCCGGGCGGCACCACGCGCTCGCTCATGGACTGCCTCCTGGGACCGGCGACCGGTGCCCGCACCTTATGACAACACCGTTGACCTGTTAAGTGCCCGGGCAGTTTCATGTGCGCTCACCGGGGCCAGCCAGGCCCCCCGGTGCGAGCGGAGACCCGCCCATGTCCGACCAGTCCCCCGGCGCAGCGCCGCCCGCGCGGCCGGCGCTGCGCAAGTCCCTCGGCGTCCTCGACGGCGTCGCCATCGCCGCGTCCAGCACGGCCGCGACCACCAGCATCGGCATCGGCCTCGGCGTGACGGCCGGGGTGGTGGGCCTGCATCTGCCGGCGATCATGCTGCTGGCGTTCCTGCCCGTGCTGGGCATCGCCGGCGCCTACTCCCGGCTCAACCGCGTCGAGCCGAACGCGGGCAACGGCTATGTGTGGGTGGGCCGTTCCCTTAGTCCCTGGCTCGGTTTCATGGTCGGCTGGGTGAACATCGTGGCGACGGTGGCGTTCCTGGCGTACACGACCGCGGTCACCGGCTCGGCGCTGATCCAGCTGGCCGGGGAGGCGGGAGTGCACCGGGTGGGCGGGCTCGTCCTGGACGCGGGTTCGACGGCGCAGACCACCGCCCTCGGCATCTTCGTCCTGGTGGCGGTGACCGTCACCGCCGTCACCGGGGTCCGCACGGCGGCACGGCTGCAGACGGGGCTGCTGGTCTTCGAGTACGTCGTCCTGCTCGGGTTCTGCGGCTACGGCATCGTCACCGGCCCGCACGCCTTCAGCTGGAGCTGGTTCGACCCGTTCGCCATCCCCTCGTCGTCGGCGCTGGCGCAGGGACTGATCCTGTCGGTGTTCTGCTACTGGGGTTTCGAGGCCGCCTTCAGTGTCAACGAGGAGGTGCGCGAGCCGCGTGACGCCTCCCGGGCCGGCTTCATCACGCTCCTGACCATGCTGGCCCTGTTCCTGCTCGGCTCGATCGCCTTCCAACGGGTCTTGTCGGAAACGGAGTTGGCCGGTCATGGCGCGCAGGGGCTGGCGTACTTCGGGGACCGGCTGGCGGCGCAGCCACTGGCCGCACTGCCCCTGGTGGCGCTGATGTTCTCGGCGGTGGCCTCGCTGCAGGCCGGGGTGATCCCCACGGCCCGGGGGATGTTCGCGATGAGCCGGGACCGTACGCTCGGGCCGGTGTGGTCCAAGGTCAGCGTGCGCTACGGCACTCCGGCGGCCGGGACGCTGCTGATCGGCGCGCTGGCGGCGGCGGTCGCCGCGCTCGCCCTGGTGATCCCGCGGCTCGCGGACATGATCATGGCGACGGTGAACGCCGTCGGGATCGTGGTGGCCCTGTCGTACGCGCTCACCGCGCTGGCGGCGGCGGTGCGCTTCCGCTCGCTGCTGCGCGAGGACCGGCTCCAGGGACTGCGGGCGGTGGTGCTTCCCGCGCTGAGCGCGGTGGCGCTGCTCGGGCTCGGCGGATATCTCGGCTGGAGCTTCTACTCCTCCACCGACCATCTCGAACTCCGGGCGGACAACGGGTGGTTCCTGCTCCTGACCCCCCTGGCCATGATCGGGTCGGGCCTCGTCGCCGCCGCGTGGGCCAAGTGGGTGCGCAGGTCCCCCTACTTCCGCACCGGCCAGGGGACGGACGCGGACGCGCCCGCCCTGCTGACCACCCTCTCCTAGGAAACGGACCCATGCACGCAGACCTCCTCTTCACCGGCGGCCCCGTCCTGACCCCCGAGGGCCGCACCGCCACCGCCGTGGCCGTCACCGGCGGCCGCATCACGGCCGTGGGCCACGACGAGGTGCTGGACCTCAAGGGACCGCGGACCCGGGTCGTCGACCTGGCGGGCCGGCTGCTGCTGCCCGGGTTCCAGGACGCGCACGTCCATCCGGTCCCGGCGGGGCTGGAGTTGTCGCAGTGCGACCTGACCGGGGCCACGACGGCCGAGGAGACGGTCGCCGCGGTCCGCGCCTACGCCGACGCCCACCCCGAACGGGAGTGGATCCTCGGCGGCGGCTGGTCCATGGAGGCCTTCGCCGGCGGTACGCCGACCCGGGAACTGCTGGACGCCGTCGTGCCCGACCGGCCGGTGTACCTGCCCAACCGCGACCACCACGGCGCCTGGGTCAACGGCCGGGCCCTGGAGCTCGCCGGTGTCACCCGGGACACCCCGGACCCGGCCGACGGGCGGATCGAACGGGACGCGGCCGGCGAGCCGAGCGGCACCCTGCAGGAAGGGGCCATGCGGCTCGTCGGGCGGCTCACTCCCCCAGCCACCGCGGCCGACCGGCTGGCGGCCCTGCTGCACGCCCAGCGCCATCTGCACGCGCTCGGCATCACGGCCTGGCAGGACGCGCTCGTCGGCGACTTCCTCGGCATGGACGACCCGTCCGGCGCGTATCTGGCCGCCGCGCGGGACGGCTCGCTCACCGCGCGCGTCGTCGGCGCCCTGTGGTGGGACCGGGAGCGCGGGGCCGAGCAGATTCCCGAACTGGTCGACAAACGGAAGGCGTTGAGTCACGGGCGGTTCCGTGCGGGGACGGTGAAGCTGATGCTGGACGGGGTCGCGGAGAACGGCACGGCCGCGCTGCTCGATCCCTATCTGGACCGGTGCGGCTGCGCCACCGCCAACCGCGGCAAGAGCTTCATCGACGCCGGGCAACTGCCCAAGTACGTGACCGAGTTGGACGCGCTCGGTTTCCAGTGCCACTTCCACGCGCTGGGCGACCGGGCCGTCCGCGACGCCCTGGACGCGATCGAGGCCGCCCGGGCGGCGAACGGGGCGAGCGACACCCGGCCGCATCTGGCGCACCTTCAGGTCGTGCACCCGGGCGACGTGCCGCGCTTCGCCGAGCTGGACGCCACGGCGAACCTCCAGCCGCTGTGGGCCGCGCACGAACCGCAGATGGACGAGCTGACCATCCCCTTCCTGGGCGCCGAACGGGCCGCGTGGCAGTACCCGTTCGGCGCGCTGCTGCGTTCCGGCGCGCGGCTCGCCGCGGGCAGCGACTGGCCGGTGAGCAGCCCCGATCCGCTCCAGGGAGTCCACGTCGCGGTGAACCGGGTCGCGCCCGGCAGCACGGACGCCCCCGTGTTCCTGCCCGCCGAACGGATCGGTCTCGCCGAGGCGTTGACGGCCTACACGGCCGGATCGGCGTACGTGAACCATCTCGACGACACCGGGCGGGTGCGGGTCGGCCACCTGGCGGATCTCGTGGTGCTGGACCGCGATCCGTTCGCCGCACCGCCGCAGGAGATCGGGCGGACGCGGGTGGCGATGACCTTCGTGGGAGGGGAGGCAGTGTACGCAGCTCATGAGGCGTAAGCAGTAACGGATATCACGGTGAGGTCACGCGTAGATCATTTAGGCTCTGGGCAGCCTCGTAGCGCTTCTCGGTTCAACTTTCGGCCATAGAAGCTGAGTTCGAATGCACGGGCGGCCAGCAGGCCGCCCGTTCGCAGGGCGGGGGGGCTCTGCCTGTTCCGGATCCCGGAAGGAATCGCATGCCTAAGGACGCCAGGTTCGGCCTCCCGTTCGACACTCCCGTCAACGGTCATCTGGGGCACGCCCAGAACCGTCCGCCCCTCCCCGCGCTCCCCGTCCGACGGGCAGCCGTGAACACCGCGACGGCGCCGAGCCGTTGATCACCTGCCGCGGACGGGCGGCTCGCCGCGTCCGTGGACCGGGCGGGCTCTGAGCGGTTCGTCAGCGCACGGACAGCAGGGCTGTCCGCCCCCACTTCCTCGCCGCGCGAGCGCATCAGTCGTGCCCCCTCGCGGGCGCACGCACCAGGAGCGGAGCCGCACGTGTGCGTCCGGCTCCGGTGAGGCCTGCGCGGAGGGCGCAGAAGTTCCCGGAACCGACCGGCCGACGACCACGGCCGATCGGTTCCTCCATGACCGCAGTTGATGGGAGACCTGTGTGAAGTCCCGAGTCGTAGGTGCCGTTCCGGAGGCGTCCGCCGACAACACGCTCACGGCGCAGCCGAGCGCCCCACTCCACCCCACGGAGGCCGGGGACGCCCTGGCCCGCCTGTTCCTGACCCGCGTCCACGGCAGTACGGAGCGGTACCGCGGCTACCAGGACGCCGTACGGCAGCGGCTGGAGGCGCTCGGTTCCCCCCACCCCAGCACCTCGCTGCGTGTGGAGGGAGCCCTCCATCTGGCGCGGCCCGCGTTCCTCCCGCCCGACGAGGAGGGCATAGCCAGGCTCAGGCGTCTGGATGCCAGCCTGAGCCTGATCGAAGCGGCCTTCCCCCAGGTCGGCACCGACGTCGAGATCTGCCGCCTGACCTGCGCGATGCTGGAGGGGGCCTGGAGGACCCGGGCGCTCACCCCGCCGCGCGAGGAGGAGCGGTCGAGCGCCTGCGGCTGCCCGCTGTGCCTGCGGCTGCCCACCCCGCCGGCCCGCACGCCGGACGACTACCGCTGGCGGCAGAGCGCCGGCCGTCCTCTCACCGTCAAGACCTGGCCGCACCGCCCCGAACTCGACAGCGTCCTGACCGGTGGCTGGTCCTGGACCCGGCAGATGAACGACCTCGAACGCGACCTGGGCCACCGCCACCGCTTCGAGGACGACATCCTCGTCTTCCACGAGTACAAACGCGTGATCGACACCATCGACACCACGCGTCTCACCCAGCACGTCGAGGAACGCCTGGCCGAGGACTTCAGCACCAACAGCGCACGGGCCCTGGTCTCCGGACTGTTCGCGGCCCACAAGCGATCCGTCGACGAGTACTGGCTGCGGCAGCACGACGCGGGCGAGGTGACGCTTCCTCCGGGCAACCCGCTCAGCCAGAGCACCTACTCGGCGCTGCAGATGCTGGACTGTTTGTTCTGGCACGTCTCCCCCGACACCGAGCTCTGGCAGGAGGAACACCTCGCCTCCCTGCTGCTGTGCCGCGTCATCGACGACATGGCCGATGTACGAGCGGACGCCCTCACCGGCGAGATCAGCAACTTCTGGCTCGCCGACATGCCCACCCACACCAAGGCCCTCTACGCCGCCTGCGCCATAGCCCTCGTCAAGTACGGCTGCACGCCCGAGGCGCATCCGCCGATGTGGAACACCTGGCTGATGACCACCACCATCGTCTGGATGGGGCTCACGGGCCGGCACGCGCTGTGGTTCGACGGCATCACCCAGGGCCTCCCCCCGGCCGAGTCATGCCCGCTCTGCGACCTGCAGCCCAACTCGTGCAGCGGCATCCTCACCCACGGCACCACCCTCACCGTCGCCCCGCGGCCCACCGTGGCGGCGCTGAGCGCCCGGACCGCCGAGCTGTCCGCACGCTGCCGGGCCCAGCACCCCGGCACCTGGCCTCTGTTCGACGCCGAGCTCCATGCCTACGAGGCGCTGCACGGTCCCTGGTACGGCGACATCGACAGCACGTGGGAGATCCTGCGGCGCACCTACATAGCCGCCGTGGAGGCGTCCGCCGCGGCGGCGTCCACGGACCGCGCCCGGCAGATCCAGGAGGACGCCGGCGTCGTCGGCTCCGAGATGTTCCACGCCCTGCACGACCCCCGGACCGGGCGGGAGGACACCACGCTGCTGGCCTACATGTTCGGCTGCGCCCACCCGCACTTCCTGTGGAACGCCACGGGATACCGTCCCACGGACGTCGCGGGCGACTGGCTCGACGGCTGACGGCGCAGGGTGGACCGTCCCGACGTACGACGCTGCCCGGCCGGATTACCGGCCGGGCAGCGTGGTGTCGGGGTCAGGCGGAGAACTCGACCGGCAGGCTGTCGAGCCGGGACTCCCAGGTGGAGGCGGTCGAGGACAGCTCCTCCGCCGGCACGGCGAGCCGCAGGTCCGGCAGCCGGTGCAGCAGGACGTCCACGCCGATCTCGATGATGGACTGCCCGATGTTCTGCCCCGGGCACTCGTGCGGTCCCGCGCTGAACGCCAGATGGGACTGGTTGCCCTGCACGGCGACGGCCGCGTCGGGCCGCACCTCCGGGTCGATGTTGCCGGCGGCCAGGCCCAGGACGAGCAGTTCCCCCTCCTGGATGTGATGGCCTCCGAGCTCCAGGTCGGCCGCCGCGAACCGGCCCGGCAGCACGGCCAGCGGCGGGGTGTCCCACATGATCTCCTCCACCACGGACGAGATGTTCAGCTGCCCGCTGACCAGGTCGGACAGCCGGCCGGCGTCGGTGAGGACCCGCTGCAGGACCTGGGCCAGCAGGTTGCTGGTGGTGGTGTGGCCGGCGATGAGCACCAGGCGCAGATGGCTGACGACCTCGTCGTGGTCCAGGCCGGCCGGGTGCTCCAGCAGGGCGGTGGCGAAGTCGGAGCCCGGCTCGGCCCGCTTGCGCTCGGCGAGTTCCGACAGGATCTGGATGATCCGGCCGTTGTGCTCCAGGGCGTCCTCACCGCCCTTGAAGACCTGGGCGCAGGACTCGATCAGGCGCAGTCCGTCCGCCGAGGGAAGGCCCAGGATCCGGGTGAGCACGAGCATCGGCAGAAGATCGGCGTAGTCGGCCACCAGGTCGGCGCGGCCGGCGTCCGCGAACGCGTCGATCTGCTTGTTGGCGAAGTACGTGGCGTGTCGCCGCACACCCCGGCTGGACGCCGCGAGCAGCCCGTCGGTCACCGCGCCGCGCAGCCGGCGGTGCGGCTCGCCGTCCTGGGAGACGCAGTCGGGCCGCCAGCCGACCATCGGGATCAGGGGGTGCGTCTCCGGGATGCGCCCTTCCCGCCAGTCCCGCCAGATCCGCGCGTCCCGGCTGAACTGGCGCGGGTTGTCCAGCACCCGCCGGTTGTCGCGGTAGCCGAGGACCAGCCAGGCGGGGACGTCGCCCTCGAGCAGCACCGGCGCCACGGGCCCGTGCTCCTTGCGCAGCCGTTCGTAGATGCCGTACGGGTCGGTCGACGCCTCCGGCCCGAACAGCCGGGTGAGGTCGGTCCCGTGCGCGACCGGGCACCCGCTCGGCGTGTCGGGATCGTTTAAGGGCTGCGCGTTCATCGGGACTCCAGTGCGACGGCGGAGCGGTCCTTCAGGTGGTGGATCAGCGCGACGAGCACGTCACGGCTGGAGGCCCGGTCGCGGGCGTCGCAGGCCACGACCGGGATGTGTGCGGGGATGTCGAGCGCGTCCCGGATCTCCTCGACCGGGTACTCCTTGGAGTCGGGGAAGACGTTCAGCGCCACGACGAAGGGGACGTCCTGCCGCTCCATCTCCTCGATGGCCCGGAAGCTGGAGGCCAGGCGCCGGGTGTCGACCAGGACGACCGCGCCGAGCGCGCCTTCGAACAGGCCGTTCCACAGGAACCAGAACCGCTCCTGTCCGGGCGTGCCGAACAGGTACAGCATCAGGCTGTCGTTGAGGCTGATCTTGCCGAAGTCCAGGCTGACGGTGGTCTCCGTCTTGTCGGCGACGCCGATGAGGTGGTCGTCGTCGGCGCTGGCCTGGGTGAGCGTCTCCTCGGTGGTCAGCGGCTTGATGTCGCTGACCGAGCGGACCATGGTGGTCTTCCCGGTGCCGAAGCCGCCGGCGATCATCACCTTCACCGAGCGGGTGGTGCCCCCGGCGGCCGGGCGCCCGGGGTGGTCAAAGCCGTTCAAGTCCACTGAGTACCTCCTCAAGGAGCGCGAGGTCGGGCCCGCGGCCGGCGTCGTGCGCCGGGATGGGGTCACGGGCTTCGACGCGGCCTGCCTCGAGCAGATCCGCCAACAGCACCGCGAGAATGTTGAAGGGCAATCCGAGGTGGGCGCCCAGTTCGGCCACCGACAGCGGATCGCGGCAGCGCCGGAGGATGTCCTCGTGCTCGTGCTGCATGCCCGGTGCGGGGGCGGTCACCGAGACGATGAGGGTCGCCACGTCGAGACTCGACGCCGAACCGCCCGGTCCGCTGCGTCCACGGGTGAGGACGTAGTAACGCTCGAGACCAGACGGGTTCGTGGGCCGGCGGGGAGCACTCATCCAGAGTGCTCCTCCAGGCGCGGAGTGGTGCCGAGGAGCTCACCCATCCTGCGGGCCAGATCCCTCATCTGGTGTCCGAGCAGCCCCTGGTCGAGGCCTTCCCGGGCAAGGACACCGAGATACGTCTCCACACCCGCGCGTACGACGAAGAGATGGCCGCCGTCGACCTCGATCATCGCCAGCCGCAGCTGCCCCGCGTACTTGGGGAACTGCTCGGCCACCGGCTGGGCCAGGGCCTGCAGTCCGGCGACCACGGCGGCGAACCGGTCCACGTCGTCCGGGTCCTCGGCGCCGAAGGAGGTGATGGCCTTGCCGTCACTGGAGGCCACGAGGGCGAAGCGGATCTCCGGGATGGACTCCACGAGATCGCGGAGCGCCCAGCTCACGTCGGTTCCCTGTTGCGTCATGTGGACTAGTCGCTCTCTTCAGTGCGGTGCTCGGTGGACTCACGGCCGTCGGGCGCGCCGTCCCCCTCGGCTGACTCCCCGGTGGGCTCCTCGGCGGACGTACGGCCGGCGGTGGCGAAGGCGGCCAGACCCGCGAACGAGGCGTCCGGCGGGACGGCGTGGACCGCCTTCTCCCCGGTCCGCGCGGCCTGCTCGGCCGGCTCGTGCCGTGCCGTCTCGTGCCGTTTGCTGCGGCGTCGGGGCAGTCCGCCGGGCGTGGTGTCCACGGCGTCACCGGCCTCGGTCACGGTCTCGGCGGCGGCCGCGACGGCCACCGGGACGACGGAGGAGGGCGGGGCGGCGGGGGCCGCCTCGGCCACCTGGGCCTGCGGGGTCGCCGGAGCCTGTGCGGTCACCGGGGTCGCGGTGGGCAGCGGGCTGAAGTACTTGTGCGGGACCACCACGACCACCGAGGTGCCGAGCCACGGCGAGTCCGCGAAGGTGACGCGGATGCCGTAGCGGCGGGCGAGGGCGCCGACGACGCGCAGGCCGATGTTGGCGTCCTCGGAGATACCGCCGATGCCCGGTCCGGCGGCGGTGCCGGTCAGTGCCTCGTCGGCCTCCCGCTTCTTCTCCTCGCTCAGGCCCTTGCCGGAGTCCTGGATCTCGATGCCGACGCCGTTGGGGACCTCCTTGCCGGAGACGATCACCGGCTCGGTGGGCGGCGAGTAGCGGGCCGCGTTGTCCAGCAGGTGGGCGAAGACCAGCGTGAGGTGGTCCACCAGGCCGCCGTCCACGCCGAGTTCGGGCAGGTGCCGTACCTCGACGCGGTGGAAGTCCTTGATCCGGCCGATGCCGCCGCGCACCACGCTCAGCAGGCGCTGCGGCTCCTGCCACTGGCGTCCGGGCCGGTCCGAGCCGCCCAGTACGCCGATGCTCGCGGCGAGCGAGTCGGCGGGGCCGAGCTGCTGGTCGAGCTCCATCAGGCCGCGGGCCACGGCGGGCAGCCGGCCGTGTTCGCCCTGCATCTCGTGCAGCCGGCCGCGGAGCTTGCTGGTGAGCACGTGGATGCGGTTGCCGATGCTGATCACGGCCTGCTCGGCGGAGGTCGAGCGGTTGAACTCCTCCTCCACGCCGATCAGTGCGGTGCGCAGCACCTTGCGCAGTTCGGCCTGCAGGTCGGAGCTGACCTTGGCGCACTGGTTGCCGACGGGCAGCAGGTCCTCGATCGCCTCACCGGCGCGCAGCTGCTTCAGCGCCTCGGGCAACTGCTCGTCGGCGAGCCGTGCGACGGCGGCGTGCTGGTGGGTCAGCTGCTCCTGCCAGGCCTCGTTCTGCTCCGCGAGCCGGGCCTCGTAGGAGTCCACCTGCTCGGCGAGCCGCGCCTCGAAGGCACGGGTCTGTTCGGCGAGCCGGGCCTCGTACGCCGAGCTCTGCTCGGCGATCCGGGCCTCGTAGCCGCTGGACTGCTCGTTGAGCTGGGCCTCCAGGGAGGCGCGCTCCGCGGTGAACTTCCGCTCCAGCACCGACACATGCTGCTGCCACTGCTGCGAGTGCTCCGCCTGGGTGGTGCGGAAGGTGTTCTCGGAGCGGGTGAGCTGGGCCCGGGTGCGGACCAGCAGCCGTACGCAGACGGCGCTCGCGGCGGTCGCCGCGGCACCCGCGACGCCGGCGGCTATTCGCTCGGAGCTCATGAACGTGGCGGCAACCGTCCCGCCTCCTAAGGCCAGTGGCATCAACCACCAGCTGTACCAGGCGACAGGGGCCCGCGCCGCCGGCGGCGGAGTGGCGAGTTCCATCTGCATCCTTCGTAGCAACACGAACGAACAAGGGGGGTGTACAAGGGGGTTCCGCACTCAGGGTGCGCACTACGAAGTGAACGGACGTGTTCCGTCAACTCGCAGCGCCGAACGGGAGCTTATCGGGTTTGAACCCGAAAGGATCAACCTCGAACACCCGGTGGACGTGAGGGTTCCATCACTCTCCGCCAGGAATCCAGGCCCCCGTCGCCCGGCTCCACCACCCTCACACTTCATGGACAGGTGTCCAGCTATAGTGGACACCTGTCCATGAAAGGAAGGTCGCCATGGCGACGCTCGCCGATGTCCTGGTCGCCCTGGTGGCCGCCCTGCACGCCTACATCCTGGTGCTGGAGATGTTCCTGTGGCAGAAGAAGCCCGGGAAGGCTCTGCACGGTTTCGACCCCGAGATGGCCCGCGCGACCGCGCCGATGGCCGCCAACCAGGGCCTGTACAACGGGTTCCTCGCGGCGGGCCTGGTCTGGGGCCTGATCGCGGCCGACCCTACGGGCTACCGTGCCCAGGTGTTCTTCCTGTCCTGCGTCGTGGTCGCCGGCGTCTACGGCGCCCTCACCGCCAACCGCCGCATCCTCTTCGCGCAGGCCCTGCCCGGCGCCCTCGCCCTGGCCGCCGTACTGATCGCGCAGTGACCCGTCACGAACCGGAGGACCCCAGGGCCGCCCGCACCCGGGCGCGGCTGCGCCAGGCGCTGCTCGCGGAGTGCGCCGAACGCCCGCTGGCCGAGGTCGGCGTGGCGGCTCTGGTGCGGCGGGCCGGCGTCGGACGGGCCACGTTCTACGTCCACTACGACGGCCTGGAGGCGCTGGCGGTCGACGCGTGCGCGGACGTCGTACGGGAGGCCGTCGAGGCGCTGCACTCCTGGACGGGCCGGCCCGATCCGGTGCACGCGCCGCCCGCGCTGGCGGAGTTCTTCGCCTCGCTCGCCCCGCACGCCGGCCTGTACCGCGAGCTGCTGACGCCGGGGGGCGGCGGCCCGCTCGGCCGGGTGCTGCACCGGGACCTGCGCGCCTACAGCCTGCGTGAGCGCGAGCGGGCGGGCGCGGCGGACGCCCCGCTGGTGGCCTCGGCGGTGGCCGCCACCTTCGCCGGGGTGCTCGCCGACTGGCTGCACGGCCTGCTGGACGGGAACGCCGCCCGGATCGCCGACGAGGTCTGGCAGTTGCTGGTCGCCCTGCACGCCAGCCGCTGACGACCGCTCACTTGCAGCCGTACCCGTCCGCCACCCGCGCCCAGGCCTCCACACCGTGGGAGGTGCGGACGTAGGCCCTCGACGGGTCGTCGGTGAGCCACAACTGCCGTTCGTGGTACCGGTATCCGGTGTCGTGGGCGCCGGCCGGCATTCGCACGTCACCGTCGTACGGCACGGTGAGCATGCCGTCGGGGAGGACGTTCTCCGGGTCCCGGGCGTACGTCCTGGCGTCCCTGCCCCGGCCCAGTGACAGGAAGTGCGCCTGCTGCCAGTCGCAGTGCTCGGCGCCCCTGCTGCCGGTCACCTCCGTGACGGGCACGCGCTCGCCGTCCCGGTCGGTCCAGATCTCGTACGGCCGTGTGTCGGTGAAGCTCGCCGGGAGTTCCGCCGGGTCGCAGGAGGCGCTGGTCTCCGGGCCCCAACCGGGCCTGCCCTTCCGGTCCTTGGCGACGACGACCGCCACCTTGGTCCTGCCGCCGACGTCGAAGGAGTACAGGACGCGGTCCGCCTCCTTGCGCTCGACGCGGTAGCCGTACCGCGGGAGGTCGGGCTGCTCGATGTCGAAGAAGACCTCGAGGCCCTCGCGCGGTGTCGCGCCCCCGTCGCCCTTGCTCCAGGGGCCGCTGCCTCCGCCGGAGTAGATCTCGCCGTCGCACTCCAGCGCCCGGCCGGCGGCCCCCGACTCGGCGCGCGCGGCCCGGACGCCGTCTTCGCCGCCCTGCTTCACCGGCACATGCAGCGGGCCGCCGTAGGGTACGGCGGGCGGGGTGCCGGTGACGACCAGGTCCCGCCCCTTGCCGGCGCCGCACGCCACCACCGCCGACGCCACCAGCACCGTCGTCGCCACCCGTCCCGCGCGCATCCCCACCCCTGTTCCCCTTCGTCGCCCGCCGTTTCTTGGACGCGGAGAAGGCGCGAAACGTTCGGGGTCACCCGGCCGCCGCGCGGAAGGTGCGGCGGTACGTCTGGGGCGAGACGCCGATCGCGGCGTGCAGGTGCTGCCGCAGGGAGGCGCCCGTGGCGAAGCCGACGTGGCCGGCGATCTGGTCGACGGACAGGTCGCTGGACTCCAGCAGGTGCCGGGCCCGGGCGACGCGCTGCTGGACGATCCAGCGGCCGGGGCTCATGCCGACCTCGTCGTTGAAGCGGCGCGCGAAGGTGCGCAGGCTCATCCGGGCGTGGCCGGCGAGGTCGGACAGGGTGAGGGGTTCGCCGAGGCGCTGCAGGGCCCACGCGCGCGTGGCGGCCGTACCGGCGTCGGCGTTCTCCGGCACGGGCTGCTCGATGTACTGCGCCTGGCCGCCGTCCCGGAAGGGCGGGACCACGCAGCGGCGGGCCACGGCGTTGGCCAGCTCGCTGCCGTGGTCGGTGCGCACGATGTGCAGGCAGACGTCGACGCCGGAGGCCGCGCCGGCCGAGGTGAGGATGCGGCCGTCGGCGACGAACAGGACGTCCGGGTCGAGGTCGACGTGCGGATAGCGGCGCCGGAAGGCGTCGGTGACCTGCCAGTGCGTGGTGGCCTTCCGGCCGTCGAGGAGGCCGGCCGCGGCGAGCACGAAGGCGGCCGTGCAGATGGAGACGATGCGGGCGTCGGGACGGATGCGGGCGAGCGCGTCGGAGACCTCCGGGGGCAGCTCGGCGGGGATGTGCGACGGCGTCATCGAGGCGACCACCACCGTGTCGGCCGTGGCCAGGATCTCCGGGCCGTGCTCGACGCCGATGGTGAAGTCGGCGCAGGAGCGCACCGGGCGGCCGTCGACGCTGCAGGTCAGCACCTCGTACCGGCCGTCGGCCGCGCCGAAGATCCGGCTGGGGATGCCGAGCTCGAAGGGATACACCCCGTCCAGGGCCAGGACCACGACCCGTTCCACCCGCTGTTCACCATGCATGGCACGATCTTATCGAAGGTTGGCAATCGTGCCATTTCCCGGGGCGGCGGATCCCGGCAGGCTGGTTCACCATGAGCACTGTGAAGACGATGCGAGCCATCAGCCAGGACGTCCTCGGCGGTCCCGAGGTCTTGAAGGAAGTGGAGCTGCCGCGGCCCGAGCCGCGCACGAACGATGTGCTGGTGCGCGTGCGCGCCGCCGGCGTCAACCCGACCGACTGGAAGCACCGCGCGACCGGCGGCTTCCTGGGCGAGCCGCCCTTCGTGCTGGGCTGGGACGTCTCCGGCGTGGTGGAGGCCGTCGGAATCGGCGTCGCCCGCTTCAAGCCCGGCGACGAGGTCTTCGGCATGCTGTCCTACCCCTTCGGTCACGGCTCGCACGCCGAGTACGTCACCGGCCCGGCACGCTGGTTCGCGCACAAGCCGGCCTCGGTCGACCACACGCAGGCGGGCGCGCTGCCGCTGGTGTCGCTGACCGCCTGGCAGGCACTGGTGGAGTACGCGGACGTGCAGGCGGGGCAGCGGGTGCTGGTCCACGCGGCGGCAGGCGGCGTCGGGCACGTGGCCGTGCAGATCGCCAAGGCGCGCGGCGCGTACGTGATCGGCACGGCGAGCGCGGGCAAGCACGAGTTCCTGCGCGGGATCGGGGCCGACGAGACGGTCGACTACCGGGAGACGGACTTCACCGAGGCGGTCAAGGACGTGGACGTCGTCCTGGACACGATCGGCGGCGACACCTCGACCCGCTCGCTGCGGGTGCTGCGCCCCGGCGGCATCGTCGTGTCGATCCTGCCGGTCGGCTCCGACGACTTCCACGAGGAGGCCGCGCGGCTGGGGGTGCGGTCGCTGCGCATGCTCGTGGACGCCTCGCACAGCGGAATGACGGCGATCGCGAAGCTGGTGGAGGAGGGGAAGCTGCGCCCCACGATCGCCGGTACGTTCCCGCTGGCCGACGCCGCCGAGGCCCATCGGCTCGGCGACACCGGCCGGACCACCGGAAAGCTGGTCCTGACGGTCGGCTGAGTCAGAACGTCAGCACGGGCTTGATCGCCTTGCCCGCGCCCATGTCCCGCACCGCCCGGTCGATGTCCGCGAACGGATAGGTGCTGATCAGGCGGTGCAGCGGGAGCCGGCCGTCCTTCACAAGCCGCACCAGGGACGGGATGAAGGAGCGGGTCTCGGCGTCACCGAGGGTGAGGCCGACGACCCGCTTGCCGCCGAGGAGGCCGTTGACGTCCAGGGCGACCTCGGTGCCGAAGGGCGGGGCACCGACGACGACCAGGGTGCCGCGGGCGGCGAGGGCGTCGACTCCCTGGCGCAGGACGCCGACGTTGCCCGTGGTCTCCACGACCCCGTCCGCGCCCTGGCCCGCGGTGATCCCGGCAAGCGCCTCGCCGAGGTCCCGCTCGGCGGCGTTCACGGTGTAGGTGGCTCCCAACTCCCTTGCCAGCAGCAGCCGTTCGGCGAACCGATCGACGGCGACGATCGTGGTGGCGGGGGTCAGGGCGGCCGCCATGACGGCGGACAGCCCGACGGCGCCGGCGCCGAGGACGACGACCGTGCTGCCGGTGGCCGGCCGCAGTACGTTCCAGACGGCGCCGACCCCGGTCTGTACCCCGCAGCCCAGCGGGGCGATCGACTCCAGCGGCACGTCCGCGTCGACCCTGACGAGGCTGCGCTCGTCCACCAGCGCGCGTTCGGCGAAGGAGGACTGCCCGAAGAAGTGGCCGCCGAGGGGCTGCCCGTTCCGGCTGATGGTGCTGGAGCCGTCGGCGCGGCGACCCCCGATCAGGTTCAGCGGCAGCCAGGTCGCGCAGTAGGCCGGGTGGCCGCCGTTGCAGTTGCGGCACTCGCCGCACGAGGTGAAGGACAGCACGACATGGTCGCCGGGCGTCACGCCGGTGACCGCCGCTCCGACGGCCTCGACGACGCCGGCGCCCTCGTGCCCCAGCACGCCGGGCAGCGGGAAGGGCAGGCCGCCGCTCGCCACCCCGAGGTCGGTGTGGCACAGACCGGTGGCCACCATGCGGACCACGGCCTCGCGCGGTCCGGGCTCGTCGAGCTCGACGTCGGCGAGCGTGAAGGGTGCCCCGCCGGACTCGACGACCGCGGCGCGGGTGGTGATGGACATCGTACGAACTCCCTTGCGATTCGGGCGTGTTCGGCCGGGGTCAGTCGAGCGAGACGACGACGGACTTGACCTTGGTGTAGGCGGCGAGGGCCTCGGGGCCGTACTCGCGGCCGAAGCCGGAGTCCTTGACGCCGCCGAAGGGCACCGCGGGGTCGAGCATGGCCCAGTCGTTGATCCACACGATGCCCGCCTGGAGCCGGTCGGCGATGCGGTGGGCGCGGGCGAGGTTCGCGGTCTGGACCCCCGAAGCCAGGCCGTACGGCGTGGAGTTGGCGAGGGCGACGGCCTCGTCCTCGGTGTCGAAGGGCTGCACGGTCAGGACGGGACCGAAGATCTCCTCCTGCACGACCCGGGAGTCGTTCGCCAGGTCGGCGATCACGGTGGGCCGGTAGTAGTAGCCGCCGTCGAGGTCGAGTCGCTCGCCGCCGGCCACGATACGGCCGCCCTCCTTGCGGGCGAGGTCGACGTACTCCTCGACCTTCTTCAGGTGCTTCTCCCCCGCCATCGGCCCGACGACCGTCCCGGGGTCGCGCGGGTCGCCGACGGGGACACCGGGGACGGCCTCGGCGAGGATGCCGAGCAGGGTCGAGTAGACCGGGCGGGCGACCAGCAGGCGCGGGCCGCCCATGCAGAACTGGCCGGTGTTGAAGACGAACGCCTTGATGATCGCGCCGACCGCCTTCTCCAGGTCGGCGTCCTCGAAGACGATGTGGGCGGCGTTGCCGCCGAGTTCCATGGTGACGGGCTTGAGGGCCTCGCCGGCCAGGCTCGCCACATGGCGGCCGACGGCGGTGGAGCCGGTGAAGGCGACCTTGTCGATGCCGCGGTGGCGCAGCAGGGCCTCGCCGGCCACCGGTCCGGTGCCGGTGACGACGTTGACCACGCCGTCGGGGACACCGGCCTGCTGGAAGAGGCGGGCCATGTACAGGGCGCTGAGCGGGGTCTCGTCGGCGGGCTTGTGGACGACGGTGTTGCCGGCCGCCAGCGCGGGGCCGATCTTCGAACCGGCCAGGATCAGCGGGAAGTTGAACGGCGTGATGGCCGCGACGACGCCGAGCGGTTCGCGCTTGGTGTACGCGAGCGCGTTCATGGGGGTGTCGCGGACCGCGCCGTCGAGGGAGTGGGCGAGGGCGGCGAAGTGCTCGTAGTCGTTGGCGGCGTTGGTCACGTCCACGGCGTGGCACAGCGAGATGGGCTTGCCGACGTCCAGGCTCTCCAGACGGGCGATGTCGTCCGCGTTCTCGCGGATCAGCTCGGCCACCCGGTACAGGATCCGGCCGCGCTCGCGGCCGCTCAGCCCGGACCAGGTGCCGCCGTCGAAGGCGTCCCGCGCGGCCCGGACCGCCGCGTCCACGTCGGCGGCGCCCGCCTCCGCGACGGTGGTGAGGACCGCGCCCCGGGACGGGTCGACCACCTCGGTGCGCGCTCCGTCGGCGGCATCGCGCCACCGTCCCCCGACGAACAGCCGTCCAGGTTCGATCTCGAAGGTGGTCATCGCCGCTCCTCAGCCTCTTCGCCAAGATTTCAACAAACAGGAATCCTGTTGGTTCGCAGTTTCATTACAGACAGGATTCCTGTCAATGCTCTAGGCTGAACCCATGCTCGACTCCCAGGCCGCCAAGACATCGCCGTCCCTGCTCTACATGGTCAAGCAGGTAGAACTCGTGGTGCGCTCGCACCTGGACGAGCTGGTCAGGCCGGCGGGCATCACCGCGCTGCAGTACACCGCGCTGACCGTTCTGGAGCGTCACGACGGGCTGTCGGCCGCCCAGCTCGCCCGCGACTCGTTCGTCACCGCGCAGTCCATCGCCGACCTCGTACGGTCACTGGAGAACCGCGGGCTGGTGCGCCGGGAGCGCAATCCGCGCAACCGCAGGGAGCTGCTGATCCTGCTGACCGATGCCGGGCGGCGACTGCTCGAGGAGCACGCGGAGCCGGTGCGGACGCTGGAGGAGCGCATGGTCCGCGACCTCACGGCGCACCAGACCGAGCAGTTCCGCCAGTCTCTGACCAAAGCCTGGCACGCACTGTCGTAAGCGTTCACCGCAATTCGAAGACATATGTCAATCGAACATGCTCAAATTCACTCCATCGAGGGTAACTTGCAGGGCGGGGAACGCTTTTGCGCTCACTCGGGACCCAGGGGACGGGCTTGCGCTCATAGGCTCGCGGAACGTTGTCACCCCGGCCCCCGGTGACCTGCAAGCCCGCAGTGTCGGAGCAGGTGGAGGCGATGTCGTCGTGGAGCAGCAACCGGCGCCGCTGACGCGGCATCTGCGGGTCCGTCAGGACCGCGGTCACACGGTGCTGGAGTTCCGCGGCGAGATCGACATCGCGGCCGCCGCGGAGATCGGTCCGTACCTGGACGGCGTGACGGCCCGCCCGGAGGTGCGGCTGGTCATCGACCTGCGGCCCGTCGACTTCTTCGACTGCTCCGGACTGCGCCTGCTGTACCGGGCCCGGACCCGCGTCCTCGACCACGACGGCGAACTGCGGCTGGTGTGCACGCATCCTCTGACGCTGCGCATCCTGCGGGTCACGGGGCTGGCGAAACTGCTGCCTCCGCATCCGACCCTGGACGCGGCCCTGGGGCAGCCCGAGGCCACGTCCGGGTCGCTGTGAGCGCTTCCGGGCTTTCTACTTGAGGATCCTGGTGACCTGGCCGGCGCCGACCGTGCGGCCGCCCTCACGGATGGCGAACTTCAGGCCCTCCTCCATCGCGATGGGCTGGATCAGCTGGACGTGCATGCCGGTGTTGTCGCCCGGCATGACCATCTCGGTGCCCTTGGGCAGCGTCACCACACCGGTGACGTCGGTCGTGCGGAAGTAGAACTGGGGCCGGTAGTTCTCGAAGAACGGCGTGTGCCGGCCGCCCTCGTCCTTGGACAGGATGTACGCCCGCGCCTCGAACTCGGTGTGCGGGGTGACCGTACCGGGCTTGATGACGACCTGCCCGCGTTCCACCTCCTCCCGCTTGACGCCGCGCAGCAGCAGTCCGACGTTCTCGCCGGCCCGGCCCTCGTCGAGCAGCTTGCGGAACATCTCGATGCCGGTGACCGTGGTCTTCGTCTTGGTGTCGTGGATGCCGATGATCTCGACCTCGTGGTTGACGTGCAGCACCCCGCGCTCGATCCGGCCGGTCACGACGGTGCCGCGGCCGGTGATCGTGAAGACGTCCTCGATCGGCATGAGGAAGGGCTTGTCCACGTCCCGCTGCGGTTCGGGCACCGCCTCGTCGACGGCGTCGAGCAGGTCGATCACGGACTGCGTCCACCGCGGGTCGCCGTCCAGGGCTTTCAGCGCCGAGACCCTGACGACCGGTACGTCGTCCCCGGGGAACTCGTACTCGGTCAGCAGCTCGCGGACCTCCAGCTCCACGAGCTCCAGGATCTCCTCGTCGTCCACCATGTCGGTCTTGTTCAGGGCGACGACGATGTACGGCACGCCCACCTGCCGGGCCAGCAGCACATGCTCCTTGGTCTGCGGCATCGGCCCGTCCGTGGCGGCGACGACCAGGATCGCGCCGTCCATCTGGGCCGCGCCGGTGATCATGTTCTTGATGTAGTCGGCGTGCCCGGGGCAGTCGACGTGCGCGTAGTGCCGGCGCTCGGTCTGGTACTCCACATGGGCGATCGAGATGGTGATGCCGCGCTGCCGCTCCTCGGGCGCCTTGTCGATCTGGTCGAACGGCGTGAACGGGTTCAGGTCGGGAAACCTGTCGTGCAGCACCTTGGTGATCGCCGCCGTGAGCGTCGTCTTGCCGTGGTCGATGTGACCGATGGTGCCGATGTTCACGTGCGGCTTGGTCCGCTCGAACTTCGCCTTCGCCACTGCAACCCCTCCTGCGCATCCTGGTGATGCCGAGCGTTGCTCCACTACTCCATGTCTATTCGCTCCGGGGCGCGTCGAACAGGGCGCTGACGGACTCCCCGTTGTGAATGCGGCGCACGGCCTCGGCGAGCGCCGGGGCGACGGTGAGGATCCGCAGCTTCTCGGTGCGCTCCTCCTCCGGCACCGGCACGGTGTTGGTGCACACGATCTCCAGTACGTCGGGCTGCTCGCCGATGCGTTTGAGCGCTCCGGCGGCGAACAGCCCGTGCGTGCAGGCCACCCGGATCGAGCGGGGGCCCGACTCCCGCAACCGGTCGAGGAGTTCGAGGACCGTGCTGCCCTTGGCGATCTCGTCGTCCAGGACGATGACGTCCCGGCCGGCGACCTCGCCGATGACCGAGCTGATGGAGACCCGGTCGTCGGCGTACCGCTGCTTGGCACCCGCGGCCACCTGGGCGCCGAGCATCCGCGCGAACGCGGCCGCCTCCTTGGCGTTGCCGAGGTCCGGCGAGACGACGGTGGTGCGGGACAGGTCGTACCGCCGGAAGTGGGCGGCCAGTTCACGCCGGGCGTGCAGGTGGTCGACCGGGACCGAGAAGAAGCCGTGGACCTGCGGCGAGTGCAGGGTCATGGTCAGCACCCGGCTCGCGCCCGCCGCGACCATCAGGTCGGCGACGAGCCGTCCGCCGAGCGAGATGCGGGGCGCGTCCTTCTTGTCGGAGCGGGCGTAGGAGTAGTGCGGCATGACGACGGTGATCCGGGCCGCCGAGGCGCCGCGCGCCGCGTCGCACATCAGCAGCAGCTCCACCAGGTTCTCCTGGACCGGCTTGACCAGCGGCTGGATCAGGAAGACGTCCCGCTCCCGGCAGTTGGCCTGCAGCTGCACCTCCAGGCAGTCGTTGGCGAACCGGCTGACCCGGGTCGGGCTGAGCGGCACCCCCAGATGGGCGCACACCTCGGCGGCCAGATCGGGGTGGGCGCTGCCGCTGAACACGGAGATGTCTCGCACGATCCGCTCCTCGCATGATCACGTACGGGCCCTTCATGCTACTGAGGCCGGAAAATCCCGTTGCGCCGCACGCGAGCCCGCGGGTCATGATGGGACCGTCCGAGTCCCCTCACGTCAGGACCCCTCGCATGCGCCGACTCCTCGAGATCACCCAGCGCCCCCACCGGCCCACGGTCTTCGAGGACACGCCCCCGCATGCACACCCTGAACATCGGCATTCTCGCCCACGTCGACGCAGGTAAGACCAGCCTCACCGAGCGGCTGCTGTTCGACCACGGAGCGATCGACCGGCTCGGCAGCGTCGACGCCGGTGACACCCGCACGGACGACGGCTGGATCGAGCGCCGGCGCGGCATCACCGTCCGCTCGGCCGTCGCCGCCCTCACCGTCGGCGGCACCCAGATCAACCTCATCGACACCCCCGGCCACTGCGACTTCATCGCCGAGGTCGAGCGCGCCCTGGAGGTCCTCGACGGCGCGGTGCTGCTGCTGTCCGCCGTGGAGGGCGTGCAGGCGCAGACCCGGGTGCTGATGCGGACCCTGCGGCGGCTGCGGCTGCCCACCCTGGTCTTCGTCAACAAGATCGACCGGGCGGGCGCCCGCTCCACCGCCCTGCTCGCCGACATCCGGCGCAGGCTGACGCCGTCCGCCGCCGCGCTCACGGACGTGTCGGGCCTCGGCACCCCCGGCGCCCGGGTGACACCGCGCCCGGCCGGGGACACCCGGCTCGCCGAGGCGCTCGCCGAGGTCGACGCGGACGTGCTCGCCGCCCTGGTGGACGGCCCCGCGCCCACACCGGAGGACCTGCGCCGGGCGCTCGCCGCCCGCACCGCCGACGGCTCCTTCCACCCTGTCCTGTTCGGCTCGGCCCTCGGCGGACAGGGCGTCGCCGAGCTCGTCGACGCCCTGGTCCGGCTGGTCCCGTCCACCCCGGCACGGGGCGGCGCACCCCGCGGCACGGTGTTCGCCGTACGGCCCGGACCGGGCGGTGAGCGGACGGCGTATCTGCGGTTGTACGACGGTGAGGTGACGCCGCGTCAGCGGCTGACGTTCCGGCGGCGCGAGGCCGACGGGCGCACCACCGAGGTCTCCGGACGGGCGAACGGCCTGGCCGTGATCGGCCGGGACGGCCCGCTCACCGCCGGGAACATCGCGGCGGTCACCGGCATCGCCGGCATCCGTGTCGGCGACCGGCTCGGCGACGCCCCGTCCGGGGCGGCGCAGCGGTTCGCCCCGCCGACGCTGCGGACCGTGGTGCGCGCCCGCCGCCCCGAGCAGGCGGCTGCCCTGCGTGCGGCCCTCCTGGCCCTCGCCGACCAGGACCCGCTGCTGCACGTCCGGCCCGCGGCCGCCGGCGCCACCGCGCTGCTGCTGTACGGCGAGGTCCAGATGGAGGTGCTCGCGGCCACGCTCGCGCACGACTTCGGCATCGAGGCCGACTTCGAGCCGGGCCGCGTCCGGTTCCTGGAGCGGCCGCGCGGCGTGGGCGAGGCGTGCGCCGAGATGCCGTGGCACCTCGGCAGCCGCGTGTGGGCCACGGTCGGGCTGCGCGTGGAGCCGGGACCGCGGGACGGCGGAGGCGTGTTCGCGTACGACACGGAGCTCGGCGCCCTGCCCCGGGCCTTCCACCAGGCCGTCGAGGACTCCGTGCACACGGGCATGCTCGACGGGCTGTCGGGGGCGCCGGTGACGGACTACCGGGTCACGCTGATCCGGTCCGGCTTCAGCTCGGTCATGAGCACGGCCGGCGACTTCCGCACCCTCACGCCGGTCGTGCTGCGCCGCGCGCTGGAGAGCGCGGGGACCGGACTGTACGAGCCCTACCACGCCTTCGAGACGGAGGTCCCGCTCGACGCCCTCGCCCCGGTCACCGCCCAACTCTCGCAGATGGGCGCGGAGTTCACCGGAACATCGGGCGGGAGTACCTCCTGGGTGGTCACCGGCGAGGTGCCGGCCCGCCGGGTGCGCGAGGTCGAGCTGCGGCTGCCGGGCCTCACCCACGGCGAGGGGGTGTGGTGGTCGCGGCCGTCGGGCGACCGCGAACTGCGTGCGTAGCGACCGGGGTTCACCAGGACACCGGCAGTCTGCGCGGGCTGCGCGTCAGCTGGCCCTCCCTCCACTCGATCGTCTCCGGCGTGAACTCGGCGCGCAGACCGGGGAGTCGGGAGGCCAGCCGGTGCAGGGCGAGGCCGAGTTCCAGCCGGGCGAGCCAGGCGCCGAGGCAGTGGTGGGGTCCGGCGCCGAAGATCAGGGTCGGTGCGGTCAGGGGGGTGAAGGGGTCCGGCGGGCCGGGCGGGAACACGTCGGGGTCGCGGACGGCGGAGTTGGTCTGCACGGCGACCACCGCGCCCGCCGGGACGGCCACGCCGCCGACGTCGACGTCCTCGACCGCGCGGCGGATCAGTCCGGGCAGCACGCGGCCCTCGCTGAGGGGGACGGCCCGCAGCAGCTGCTCCGCCGCGCCCGCCGCCGTGTCCTCGTCGGCGGCGAGCCCGGGCCAGACGCCGGGTGCGTCGGTCAGCAGGTAGACGACGATGTTGCCGAGCGCCGTCATGGTCGTCTCGTGCCCGGCCACCACCAGACCGCACACCAGGCGCACCAGCAGCCGCTCCTCGATGCCGAGGCCGTCGCCCGCCGCCACCAGGCCGCTGACCAGATCGTTGCCGGGGGACCTGCGCCGCTCGGCGATCAGGTCGGCGCCGAAGGCCGTGAACTCGCCCAGCGCTGCGGAGACCTCCTCGCGGGTGTGGGCGCCGCCGGAGAGGGCGTGGTCGGCCCAGTGGCGGATGCGCTCGCGGTCGAGGTGGTCGAGGCCCATCAGCCGGCAGATCACCGACACGGGCAGCGGGCGCGTGAAGCCCTCGACGATGTCGGCGGGCGGCCGCCGCGCGGTGAAGTCGTCGAGGAGCGCGTCGACGGTCGAGGCCACCCAGGGCCGCCAGCGGGCGATCGCCCGGGGCGTGAACGCCCGCTGCACGGTGCCGCGCAGCCTGCGGTGCGCCTCGCCGTCCATGTTGAGCAGGCCGTTCGGGTCGTCCAGCAGGTTCGGTACGACGAGCAGCGGCGGCGCGTCCTCGGCGTACAGCGATTTCCGGTCGAAGCGGGGGTCCATCAGCACCTGGCGTACGTCGGCGTACCGCGTGACCAGCCACACCGGGGTTCCGGTGGCGAGGGCGGCGGGCCGGGGCGGGCCGGTTTCGGGGAGGTCGAGGCGGTGCATGGGACATGAGGGGCGGGAGGTGCTGTCTGTGGTCATCCGGGCTCCCGGCGTGCCAGTACGGACAGTTCTCTCACGCTAATGCGCCCCGGCTGCCCCGACCAAGGGCACCAATCGGCCAACACGACGGTCTGGCCCGGCATTTGGCGGGCATGCGTGTCACAGGAAAGGAGGGCCGTCGCCATGACGACTCCCATCAGGCGCGTGTCCCGGCGCATGCCGGGCTGGGCGAAGGCGGTGAGCGCCGTCGTGCTGGTGCTCGTGGTGTTCTTCGCCGGTATCCGGCTGGCCGTGCTGCCGGGCCTCAAGGACCTGTTCGGCACCGAGACGCACGACCGCACGGGCCCCACACTGCTCCAGTCCATCCAGGACATGAGCCGTTACGACGCCGCCTCCGGCAACTTCCAGGTCGTGGTCGACCTGGAGAAGGACACCAAGTACCTGCCCGACGCCATCCGCGGCACCCGTGTCCTCTACGTGGGCGCGGGCACCGTCGACGCCTACGTCGACCTGGGCAAGGTCGGCAAGGACGACGTGACGGTCAACGGCGACCGCACCTCGGCGACCCTCCGGCTGCCGCACGCGGCCCTGGGCAAGCCCGCCCTCGACCCGGACCGCTCCTACGCCGTCTCCAAGCAGCGCGGTCTGCTGGACCGGCTGGGCGACCTCTTCTCGGACAACCCCAACAGCGAGCAGGCCGTGCAGAAGGTCGCGGTCAAGCACATCGGCGACGCCGCCAAGGACAGCGGACTGACCAAGCGCGCCGAGAGCAACACCACCGACATGCTCGAAGGGCTGCTGCACTCCCTCGGCTTCAAGGAGGTGCGCGTCTCCTACCAGAGCTGATCAGCCGCCCAGCACCCCGGGCAGGGCCAGCGCGCCCAGCAGGGCGGTGCCGACCAGCATCCAGGCCACGTAGTCCCCGACGTGCCCGGACTGCAGGCGCCGCAGCCCGGAGGCGCGGTAGGTACCGGCGAGCAGCTTCGGCCGGGCCACGGCGAGGGCCGCGAGCCCGCCGGCCAGCACGGTCGAGGCGAGTGCGAGGACCACACCGGCCGGCGTCCAGTGCGGAGCCGGGACCACGGCTCCGCCGGCGCCGGCCTCGTTGACGCCGTGCGCGACCACCCCGGCGAAACCGGGAGCCACGCCGACGGCGAGGGCGGCGGCGAGCAGCACCGCGGGAACCGCCGTCATCGTGTCGGGGACGCGGCCGATCCGGCTGCCGGTCTCGGGCTGCTCGCCGGAGCCGGACGTCTCGTACTCGGTGTCCTCCTCGGGCCGCGGCCCGAGATCGAGGAAGACCCGTGCGGCGACGCGCAGCACCACCGCCCCGGTCACCGCGCTGACCAGCACGAACACCACGGTGAGCGGGCCGCCGACGGTCTCCTCGGTGACGGCCTTGCCCAGGCCCGTGCCGAAGGGCGGCAGCCCGGCGAGGGCGAGGCCGCCCAGGCCGTAGAGCACGGCGACACCGCGCGGCCGGCGGGCGCGGCCGTGCAGGGCGTACTCGTCGACGCTGCCGAACCGGTCGAGGAGGATGCCGGTGCAGGCGAACAGCGCGGCCTTCACCCCGGCGTGGCCGAGGATGTACAGGGCGACCCCGTCGTCGCCCTCCGGCGTCAGCACGCCGAGACCGATCAGGAACAGTCCGGTGTGGGCGACCGTGGAGAAGGGAGGCGCGCACGGCCCGGTCGCCGTAGGGGTGCCGGGCCCCGCCGAAGTCCGGCAGTCTCAGACAGGCGGCGACGAGCAGGGCGGCGAGGCCCGCGCCGCCGGCCAGCAGCACGCGGAGCCGGCCGCGCCGGGTCATCGGCCGTCCTCCTCGTCCCGGCCGCGCCGCCTGACCTTGCGGACGGTGAGCATCAGCAGCAGCGGGGTCAGGGCGGAGCCGACGGCCAGCTGCGACAGGCCCACGTCGGGTGCCTGGAGCACGGTGAACAGCACGGCGAGCACGACGCCGAGGACGGCCAGGACGAGCGCCTGGCGCACGGGATCACGGGTCGTCACCGCGGCCGTGGCGGCCGCCGCGACCAGCAGCAGCGCGACGACGATCAGCGCGTCAGCCACGGCGCACCCCCGGAAGCCGCCCGACAGGGCCCGGGAGGCGACGATGTTGCCGCCGATCAGCAGCGCCCCGATCACCAGCAGTTTGACCATGGCCCGGCCCGGTCCGGTGGCCAAGCACAGCGCGATCACCGCGGCGGCGCCGAGGCCGGCGACCGCCCAGGTGGCTCCCCAGGCGCGCGGGGGGTCCTCGGCGAGTTCGTCGGCGAGCAACCGGGCGAAGACGAGGGTGCCGACGGGGCCGAGCAGGGCGAGGACGAGACCGAGGTCGACGTAGGAGGGGCGGTCGTAGGCCTGGGAGAGCAGGAGCAGGCCGGGGCAGGCGAGGGCGGTGGACAGGTCCTGCGCCACGACCCGGCGCCGCGGCGGCCCGGTGGTCACCCCCCACAGGGCAGCCCCCAGGCCGCCGCCGAGCACGACGGTCGCGGCCGAGGTCCAGCCGTTCACGAGCCGGTCACCGCCCGCCGGGCGGCGCACGCGGCGAGGGCGCCCACACCGGCGCAGCCCGCGCCGACGGCGAGTTCCAGGGGGTCCACCGTGCTGATCAGGACCAGCCACAGCAGGACGAGCGCGGCCCACCAGGCGAGCAGTTCGGCCAGGGCGAGGAGTGCCGTCCGCGGGGTCATGCGCCACCTCCGCGGGCTCTGCTCGCCCACCGCGCCGGCGAGATGTCCGGCCTGTCCCTGCGCGGCATCCAAGCAGCACGACGGGCGCCGCGGGCGGCGGCGCGCTCGGCTCACCGCCCGGAGTGCCCCCACCGCGGCGACGGAAACCGGCCGGGCGCCCGGCCGGGAGCGCGAACGGGGCGGCATCGTCGGGTGCCGAGGGGGTAAGCGCCATGAAACACAGGCAAGTTGAAGACTGGAGGACCTGATGGCCCGTGCAGCAGCACGCCCGCTGTCGGCTCTACGGCTGCGCACCGCCAAGGCCGAAAAGCCGGTGGAGAGTGCGCAGTCCACGAAGAAGACCAAGAGCGTGCGGTCCGCGCAGAAGGCGAAGGCGCGTCCCGCGCCCCGCCCGGAGCCGCGGGAACGGCACGTGCTCCCCTGGCCGATCCGGGTGCTGGCGATGCTGGTCGCGTTCGGGGCCATGGTGGCCTTCGCCGTCGTCCTGGCCAAGCTGACGCTGGAACCCTCCCCCGCCTCGGCCTCCCTGGTGCACACCAACCTGCATCCGGGCCGTTCGATCCGCGCCTACATGGAGCAGCCCGCGCTGCGGGACACCGTGAAGCAGATCGGCGGCAACATCCTGCTGGGCGTCCCGTTCGGCGTGCTCGTACCGGTCGTCGCGCCACGGGCACGCGGGCTGCTGCGCGTCCTGCTGCTGACCGCCGTGGTGATGCTCCTCGTGGAGTTCGCCCAGGGGGCCCTGGTCAACGGGCGCGCCTTCGACATCGACGACGTCATCCTCAACACGACCGGCGCCCTGATCGGCTGGCTGCTGCTGGGGCGGCGGATGGGCAAGGTGCACGCCAAGGAACGGGTGCCCGCCCGGCCGGCCAAGCGGACAAAGAGCGCGTAACCGAGAACCTCGAAGCCTGGTCCGTACCAGAGTATTGACGCTGGGCTTATCTCACTTCTTAAATCAAGAGGCGACGCCTTCACCCCCCACCGGCCGGGCGCACCTGTGCGCCCGGCCGCCGTACGGAAGGAAGTGCCGTGGCCTCCCCACGACTGCTGCGCAGATGTCTGTTCGCCGCCCTGTCCGCCGTCCTCGTCGCGAGCGCGGCGACCGGCGCGGCGCAGGCGGAGACGCCCAGGGCCACCGCCGCCGCGGTGACGTTCTCGGACACCTTCGACGGACCGGCCGGGGCCGCCGTCGACTCCTCGAAATGGCAGACCGAGACCGGCGACAACGTCAACAACCACGAGCGGCAGTACTACACCTCGGGCACCAGGAACGCGGCCCTGGACGGCCAGGGGCATCTGGTCATCACCGCACGGCGCGAGAACCCCGCCAACTACCAGTGCTGGTACGGCACCTGCCAGTACACCTCGGCCCGGCTGAACACCTCGGGGAAGTTCACCGCCCAGTACGGGCACGTCGAAGCCCGTATGAAGATCCCGCGCGGGCAGGGCATGTGGCCGGCGTTCTGGATGCTGGGCACGCCGGTCAACTGGCCGGACTCGGGCGAGATCGACGTCATGGAGAACGTCGGCTTCGAGCCCTCCACCGTGCACGGCACGATCCACGGGCCCGGCTACTCCGGCTCCGGCGGCATCGGCGCCGCCTACACCCTGCCGGGCGGCCAGGCCTTCGCCGACGCCTTCCACACCTTCGCCGTCGACTGGGCGCCCGACTCGATCACCTGGTCCGTGGACGGCAACGTCTACCAGCGCCGCACCCCCGCCGACCTGGGCGGCAAGACCTGGGTGTTCAACAAGCCGTTCTTCCTGATCCTCAACCTCGCGGTCGGCGGCTACTGGCCCGGCGACCCCGACGGCTCCACGGCCTTCCCGCAGCAGCTGGTGGTGGACTCGGTGTCGGTCACCACGAGCGACACGGCCACCGGCACGGCGATCAGGGGCCTGGCCGGCAAGTGCGTGGACGTCGCCGGCGCGAACCCCGCCAACGGCACCCCCGTGCAGCTCTACGACTGCAACGGCACCGGCGCCCAGCAGTGGACGGTGGGCTCCGACGGCACGCTGCGCGCGCTCGGCAAGTGCCTGGACGTCACCGGCAACGGCACGGCGGACGGCTCGACCGTCCAGCTGTGGGACTGCACCGGCGGCCCGAACCAGAAGTGGACGGTCACCGGGGCGCACGACATCGTCAATCCGCAGGCGAACGAGTGCCTCGACGTCACCGGCAACGGCACGGCGGACGGCTCGACCGTCCAGCTGTGGGACTGCACCGGCGCCCCGAACCAGAAGTGGACGGTCACCGGGGCGCACGACATCGTCAATCCGCAGGCGAACAAGTGCCTCGACGTCACCGGCAACAACTCGGCCAACGGCACCCGCCTGCAGATCTGGTCCTGCACGGGCGGCGCCAACCAGAAGTGGACGGTCGGCTGACGGCCGCTAGTGGAGTCTCCAGGTGAACTTGTCGCCGCCGACCCAGCGCACCACGTCCGGATCGTCCATGTCGTGGACCGTGATGCCGAACGCCGCCGCGGCCTCCAGGACGTCGGTGACGTCCTTGGCCTCACCGACCACTTCGCCGTCGATCTCCACGATCCGGAACGGAGGCGTGCCCGGCTGCACTCCGAGCACCATGATCCGCGGATGAGAGAGGTAGGGAGCTGCTTGTTCGGTCATGCAATTCAGCGTAGGACGCAACCGGCCGATCCGGCTCGGGCAGGTCACGCCTGGAGAAGCTCCAGCACAGCGGCCTCGACGGCGCCCTGTGGATGGGACGCCCGAAGTCCCCGTGCTCGCCCAGCCGGGTGAGCACGGGGCGACGGTCCGCCCCTCGTCGAACAGCTCGATGACCCGCGGGTCGATTTAGTTAGGAGGCCCGGCACACCGCCGGCGTGTTGCCCAAGTGGCTGACCTCGCGGACGGCGCGGGCCTCCTTCGTCCCCACGGCGAGCGCGACGGCGGCCAGCACCGTGGCGTGCCAGGTCCGGAAGTCCTTGGCGGTGATCTCCGTCCCCGACAGCCGGCGCACGGCCTCGTTGAGGTCGGCGCCGTGCAGGTCGTGCCAGGCTCCGCCCTGTCTCACGGCCGCCGACTCAGGGCCGCCGCCGGTCGTCGCCGCGCAGATGGGAGCCGGCCTGCGGTCCCATGCGGAGCATGCCGCCGTCCACGCTCCAGGAGGCCCCGGTGACGTAGGAGGCGTCGGGACCGGCGTGGAAGGCGATCACGGCGGCCACCTCCCGGGCGTCGCCCGGACGGCCGAGCGGGACGCCGGGACGGGACACCGGGCCGCCCGCTGCCCGCACAGGAACGGGCCGATCAGGTCGACGTCCAGGACCTCGCGCACGGTGTCGAGCTCCGGGTCGAGGAACGGCGCCATGGTGCCCGTACCGGCGTTGTCGACGAGGACGTCGAGGCGGCCGAGGCGCCCGGCGAGGTCGTCGACGGTGTCGGCGGCCCCGGGGAGGGCGGTGAGGTCCAGCCGGGCGACCTCGGCGCGCCGCCCGACGGCCCGGACCTCCTCGGCGGTCTCCTCCGCGCCCTTGTGGTCGGTGTGGAAGGTGATGCCCACGTCCAGGCCGTCCCGCGCGAGGCGTACGGCGGTGGCCCGGCCGATGCCGGAGTCGGAACCGATGACCACGGCCACCCTGGCGGGAGCTGATGGAGACATCGCCGACCCCCTCGTGAATGGTGCCGGGCGAGGCTTCGCAGTACCCGTGGGGGGGACCGGACAAACAGTGCGGCCCGGGCGCCGCTGGGGAACCCTGGACGTGGAGGTGACCATGGATCCCGTCGAGGCACTGGAGCGGATCGCCTTTCTGCTGGAGCGGTCCCTGGCGCCGACGTACCGCGTACGCGCCTTCCGTACGGCGGCCCGGGTCCTGACGTCGCTGCCCGAGGACGAGGTGCGTGAGCGGGCCGACGCCGGGACGCTGGAGTCGCTCAAGGGCGTCGGCCCCAAGACGGCGCAGGTGGTGCGGGAGGCCCTGGCCGGGCAGCTGCCCGGCTACCTGGGGAAGCTGGAGACCGAGGCAGCGGCGCCCCGTGGCGAACGGCGCGGCGAGCGGCTGCGGGCGCTGCTGCGCGGCGACTGCCATCTGCACTCCGACTGGTCGGACGGCGGCAGCCCGATCGAGGAGATGGGGCGGGCCGCGGCGGCGCTCGGCCACGAGTGGGCGGTGCTGACCGACCACTCCCCCAGGCTCACCGTGGCCCGCGGCCTGTCCCCGGAGCGGTTGCGGCAGCAGCTGGACGTGGTGGCCGGGCTCAACGCCGGCTGGGCTCCCTTCCGGCTGCTCACCGGCATCGAGTGCGACATCCTCGACGACGGCTCGCTCGACCAGGAGCCGGAGCTGCTCGAACGGCTCGACGTGGTCGTGGTGTCGGTGCACTCCAAGCTGCGCATGGACGCCCGCGCGATGACCCGCCGCATGGTGGCGGCCGTCCGCGATCCGCACTCCGACGTCCTCGGGCACTGCACCGGGCGGCTGCTGACCGGGCGGGGCCGGCCGGAGTCGGAGTTCGAGGCCGACGAGGTGTTCGCCGCCCTGGCCGAGACGGGCACCGCGCTGGAGATCAACAGCCGGCCCGAACGGCAGGACCCGCCGCGGCGGCTGCTGCGCCGGGCGGTGGAGGCGGGCGTGCTGTTCTCCGTCGACACCGACGCACACGCCCCCGGCCAGCTGGACTGGCAGATCCTCGGCTGCGCCCGGGCCGAGGAGTGCGGGGTGCCGGCCGAGCGCGTGGTGAACACCTGGTCGCGAAAGGACCTGCTCGCCTGGGCGGAGCGACGCGCCCTGCCCGCAGGAGTGCCGGGCACCTGACGTGGTACCCGGGCAGTCGACCGTACGGCCGCGCAAGGGGCGGCCGGAGAGAAGGAGCGCGCATGGAACGGGCGGCCGTGTTCGACGTCGACGGGACCCTCGCCGACACCAACCACCTGCACGTGGTGACCTGGTGGGAAGCCTTCCGGCAGGCGGGGCACGACATCCCCATGCACGCCGTCCACCGCTCCATCGGACTGGGCTCCGAAGACCTGGTCGCCCGGCTGCTCGGCGACCGGCGGGACAAGGACCGGGACGCCGAACTGAGCGCCGCGCACAAGGCGTTGTACGCCCAGTACTTCGACCGGCTGCCCGCCTTCCGGGACGCAGGCCGCCTGCTGCGCCGCCTGGACCACGACGGCTGGCAGGTGGTGCTGGCCACCTCCGCGAGCGGCCCCGAGCTGTCCGCGCTGCGCCGCGCCATCTCGGCCGACGACGCGATCACCGCCACCGCGAGCGCCGACGACGTCGAGGAGGGCAAGCCGGCACCCGAGCCCGTCGAACACGCCCTGGAGCTGGCCGGGGTGCCGCCCGAGCGGGCGGTGTTCGTCGGCGACACGGTGTGGGACATGCGCGCGGGCAGCCGGGCCGGCGTGCGCTGCGTGGGCGTGCTGTGCGGCGGCATCCCCCGCCACGACCTGGAGGAGGCGGGCGCCGAGGCGGTCTACGACGACCCCGCGCATCTGCTGGCCTCGCTGAAGGACGGTCCGTTCGCCTGAGTGCGCCATGTCACAAGGATCGGCCCGCTGCGGCGCCGCGATCTCGGACACCCGTAGGCGCATGAGCAGGACGAAGGCGGTGTTCAGGCACGCGATGCCCGCCTGGCGGCGGGGGGCCGGGAGGGCGGCTCGCTCGGTGCGGGCGGCCTGGCGGTCACCGGGCCGGGAACGGGACCTGGTGGTGCAGTCGTTGAAGGCGGCCGGGGCGGCGCTGCTCGCCTGGGTCGTGGCGAGCGACGGGATGAACGACCCGATGGCCCTGATGGCGCCCTGGGTGGCGCTGCTGCTGGTGCAGGCCACGGTGTACAGCTCGCTGCGGCAGGCGGCGCAGCAGTTCGCGGCGATCTGCGTCGGCACCCTGTGCGCGTCGGGGGCGCAGGCCCTGACCGGGACGACGCTGGGCGCGCTCGCGCTGTGCCTGCCGGTGCTGATGCTGCTGTCGAACTGGTCGCGCTTCGGCGACCAGGGGGTCTACACGGCGACGACGGCGGTGTTCACGCTGGCCTCGGGCACCGTGAACGCGACGGCGGTCGGGCACCGGCTGGGGCAGGCGGCGCTGGGCGCGGTGATCGGGGTGGCCGTCAACGCGCTCGTGCTGCCGCCGATCCATCTGCGGGACGTGCGCGAGAACCTCGCGGCCCTCGCCCGGGAGGCCGGGGACGTGCTGCGCACGGTCGCGGACGATCTGCGGCACGAGCGCTGGGACACGCGGACCACGGCCGGCTGGTCGCGGGCCACGGCCCGGCTGGAGCAGCGGATGGAGGCGCTGCGCTCGGCGCGCCGCTGGAGCCGGGAGAGCCTGCGGCTGACGAGCCGGCCGCTGCGGGCCCTGCGCCGGGTTCCCGCGGCGGTGCCCGAGGGGTCGGAGGACGAGCGCTTCAGCCGGGTCACGGGGCATGTGGGGAGTCTGGTGCGCACGCTCGTGGTCGCCGCCGAGGACGGGCGTACGCCCGCGCTGCCCGAGGGGCGGGTGCTGCGGACGTACGCGCGGATGCTGGAGCTGATCGCCGAGGCGTGCGCCGCGGAGGGGTCCCGGCTGCTGGACGGCCGCGGTGTCGAGGGCGCGGACGGCGAGGGCGAGGAGGCCCGGCAGGATCTGCACCGGTGGCTGCAGGAGGAACTGCGCGAGCAGGCGGCCGGTGGGGCGGACCGGACGACCGTGCTCGGCTCGCTGGTGCTGCAGGCGGAGAACCTGTGGGTGGACTCCGTTCCCGCCGCGGCGCAGGTGACTCAGATCACCGTCGAGGAGGCCCAACGGCGGAACACCCGGCGGTAGTTCTCCGTTGAACAAGCCGTGGGTGTGGACGGGACAGTGTCCCCGGGCCTCACCTTTCGCCCACAGGGACGATCGTCCGGCTGAAGCCCTGTGGAGCCTTTCGCCGAGAGGCGACCGCCGTCCGCGCCCACACCTGTACCGCCCCGACCGGCATCCCCCCGTCCGGTCGGGGCTTTTCCTCGTCCCGGAGCCGCCGGACGCGCTTGACTTCGAGCGCACTCGAATCCGTAGCGTTCCCGCATGAGCACTGCACAGCACAAGATCGGATCCGGATTCGGTGCGACCAGCACCGCCGACGACGTCCTGGAGGGCCTGGACCTCACCGGGAAGCTGGCCCTCGTCACCGGCGGCTACTCGGGCCTCGGCCTGGAGACCACCCGTGCCCTCACCAAGGCGGGCGCCCGGGTGGTCGTCCCGGCCCGGCGCCGGGCCACGGCCGAGGAGGCGCTCGCCGGTCTCGACGGCGTCGAGGTGGACGAACTGGACCTCGCCGACCTGGAGAGCGTGCGCTCCTTCGCCGAGCGGTTCCTGGCCTCCGGACGCGTCCTCGACATCGTCATCGACAACGCGGGGATCATGGCCTGCCCCGAGACCCGGGTGGGGCCCGGCTGGGAGGCGCAGTTCGCCACCAACCACCTCGGCCACTTCGCCCTCGTCAACCGCCTCTGGCCGGCGATCGCGCCGGGCGGCGCCCGGGTGGTCTCCGTCTCCTCCCGCGCCCACCACTTCTCCGGGATCCGCTGGGACGACGTCCACTGGCAGCGGGGCTACGACAAGTGGCAGGCCTACGGCCAGGCAAAGACCGCGAACGTCCTGTTCGCCGTCCACCTCGACCGGCTGGGCCGTGACGTCGGGGTCCGCGCCTTCTCCCTCCACCCGGGCGGCATCCTCACCCCGCTCCAGCGGCACATCCCCAAGGAGGAGATGGTCGAGCGCGGCTGGATCGACGAGGACGGCAACATCCTCAACCCCGAGGGCTTCAAGACCCCCGAGCAGGGCGCGGCCACCCAGGTCTGGGCGGCGACCTCACCCCAGCTCGACGGCCTCGGCGGCGTCTACCTGGAGGACTGCGACATCGCCGAACCCGCGCCGGCCGACGCGACCACCGGCGTCAAGCCCTGGGCGATCGACCCCGACCAGGCGTCCCGCCTGTGGGACCTGTCGGCGGAACTGACGGGCGTGAACGCCTTCGCGTCCTAGCCGAGAACCGACTCCCGGGGCCCGTACAGGGCGGCCGGCGCTCCCGCCGCCAGGGCCCAGTAACGGTCCCCGTACGACCAGTGCCACCACTCGGTCGGGTAGTTGACCAGCCCGGCCGCGCCCAGCGCCGCTCCCAGCACCGCACGGTGCGCCCGCGCCTCGGCCCCGAGGTTCCCGGCACCGGTGTAACAGGCGCCGTCGCTCTGCTCGGGACTGGCGTTCATCGGTGTCCCCAGGTCCAGTTCGCGGCCGTCGGCGTCGGCGAGGGTCAGGTCGACCGCCGCTCCGGCGCTGTGCGGCGCGAGGTCGGGCGGGGACACGTAGCGGCTCGCGGCGTCGTGGATCCGGCCGGCCGGCCAGTCCGGGTGGGCGGTTCGCAGTTCGCCGGCGTACCGCTCGAAGATGCGACGCTGGAGGGGCGGCGGCCGGTACCCCTCCACGAACAGCAGCCGCAGACCGTCGGGCAGCAGGGTCTGCGCGAGGCGGAGGCGCTCCAGGACTCCGCGGCGCAGATGGACCTCGGCGCCGCGGGAGTCCTCGTGCTTGCGGTCGTCGACCAGCAGCGCCCCACGGACGTCCACGAGTGGTTCGCCGTTGTCCTCGACGGGGACGGCGGCGACCCGGGCGTCGGACATCAAGATGATCTCGGTCATGGCCCGATCATTCCCCGGCCGTCCCGCCGCCGGCTCAGTTCGTCATGAACTCGCTCAGGTCGGCGGTGAGTCGGTCGGCGTGGGTGACGAACAGGCCGTGGCCGGCGTCGTCGTAGGTCTTCAGGGTGGCGGCGGGCAGGAGGCGGGCCGCGCGGCGGGCGGTCGTCTCCAGGGGGGCCGAGGTGTCGTGGGTGCCGTGGACGACGAGGACCGGCAGGTCGATCTTGGGCAGTTCGGGGGCGACGTCCACGGAGGCGACGAGTTCCTGGACCGCGGCCGTGGAGTGCGGCGAGGAGAGCTGGGCGCGCTGGACGAAGTACCGCATGAACGCCTCGGACACCTCGTTGCCCGGCCGGTCCACGGCGAAGAAACCGGCGATGCCGTCCTGGAAGAAGGCCGGCCGGTCCCGGCGGCACACCTCGTTGGCGGCGCGCACGGCGTCGGGGTCCAGACCGTCCGGGTTGTCTGCGGTGCGCACCACGCCCGGCGCGATGCCGGCGACGAAGGCGACCCGGGCCACCCGGTCGGCGCCGTGCCGGGTGAGGCAGCGGGTGATCTCGACGGAGCCCATCGAGTGGCCGATCAGCGTGGCCTCGCGCAGGTCGAGGTGGTCGAGGAGGCCGTACAGGTCGTCGGCGAGGGTGTCGAGGTCGAAGCCGTTCCAGACGTCGTCGGAGCGGCCGTGCCCGCGCCGGTCGAGGCTGACGCAGCGGTGGCCCGCCGCGGCCAGCGCCGGCATCTGGAACTCCCACATCTCGGAGCCGAGGTAGGCGCTGTTGACGAAGGCGGCCACCGGTCCGCCGGCCGGTCCGTAGTCGACGTAGTGCAGCCGCGTACCGTCGGCGGGGCTGGTGAAGTACGGCATGGGACGGCCTCCTGGTCCGGTGCGGTGGGTACGTCCTCCATGGTTCCGGCGGACGCCGCCGGGGTCGATTACCTCCGGGGTCATGCCGGGCGGCCGGTGAACCGGCACCGCACGGGTACTCGGTCGGCTCGTCCAGCGAGCGAAGGAGCCGATGGTGAGCAGCACAGCGGGCAGCAGGATCGTGGTCACGGGCGCCACCGGAAACGTCGGCACCAGCGTGGTGCGCGCGCTCTCGGAGAACTCGGACGTCGGCTCCGTACTGGGGCTGGCCCGGCGCATCCCCGACTGGTCGCCGCCCCGGACGGACTGGTCCGCGGTCGACCTGTCCTCCGAACAGGTCGACCTGGCCGCGGAGTTCGCGGACGCCGACGCGGTGATCCATCTGGCGTGGGCGTTCCAGCCGACGCACGATCCGGCGACCACCTGGCGCACGAACGTCCTCGGCGGCATCCGGGTGTTCGAGGCGGTGGCGGCGGCCGGGGTGCCGACCCTGGTGCACGCCTCGTCGGTGGGCGCCTACTCTCCGGGGCCGAAGGATCGCGCGGTGGACGAGTCGTGGCCGACGCACGGCTGGCCGGACGCCGCGTACTGCCGCGAGAAGGCGTATCTGGAGCGGGCGCTGGACGCGTTCGAGCACCAGCATCCCGAGGTGCGGGTGGTCCGGATGCGGCCGGCGTTCCTGTTCAAGCGGGAGTCGGCCAGCGAGCAGCGCCGCATCTTCGGCGGCCGCTTCCTGCCCGGCCCGCTGGCCCGCCCCGAACTGCTGCCGTTCCTGCCCGACGTGCCCGGCCTGCGGGTCCAGGCGCTGCACACCGACGACGCGGCCGCCGCGTACGTCGCGGCGCTCGGCACGGAGACCCGCGGCGCCTTCAACCTGGCCGCCGAGCCCTGGGTGGACGCGGAGCTGCTGGCCGAGATGCTGGACACCCGCCCGGTCCGGCTGCCCCGCGCCGCGGCCCGCTCGGCCATCGCCGCGGCCTGGAACCTGCACCTGCTGCCCGCCTCGCCGCACCTGTTCGACGCGGTGCTGCGCCTGCCCCTGATGGACTGCACACGCGCGCGGGTCGAACTGGGCTGGGCGCCGCGGCACTCGGCCACCGAGGTCCTCCGGGAGTTCCTGCACGGCCTCCAGCAGGGCGAAGGCGCCCCCACGGAGCCGATGCGGGGGCGCAAGGCGGGCTGAGCCGGCAGCTGGGCCCTGTCGGGGCGGCTGAGCCCGGCCGGGAAGGCCCCTCGGGCGCCGTCCACGCCGGAGCGGGGACGCGGCGCCCCCACATCAGGGCCGAGCCGCGACGGCGGCAAGTCGGCCGAGGCCTGGTGATGGGAACGGGAAACGCATCCCAGGAGACGGAAAGCGCGCTCAGGCCGCTACGAAGTCCCCTCGGACGTCCTCTCCTCCAGCCGCTCCCGTTGGGGCACCACCGTGTACTTCGGGTCCTCTGCGGAGGCGACGCCCGCCGCGAAGACCCCGAAGCGGGTGCAGGCGGAGGCGGCGAGGAGGGCCAGGCCGGAGGTGACCGCGACCGGGCGCCGGTCGCCGAAGAGGGCGGCGGCGACCGCGCCGCCGATCGTGAGGGCGCGGGCGGTGCGCAGCAGCGTGCCGGCCCGGCCTTCCTTCCAGGTCTCGGCGACCATGCCCAGCCGCCGCTCCGCGGCCTTCTCCATCGCCGTGTCGGCGACGGCCGCCAGCCCGGCGGCGCAGCGGGCGGGCAGGTTCTCGCCGGTCGGGCCGGCCACCAGCGCCATGCCGGAGGCGGCGGCCGTCGCCGACGCCGCGAACAGGTAGGGCAGTTCGCGGTGGGCGCCGTGCCAGGCCGGTACGGCGGTGTCCGCGGCCAGCACCCCGGTGTACGTGGCGACGGCAGGGCCGAGCAGCGCGGCGGCGCCGGTTGCCACGCCCCCCAGACGCGGCAACCGGCCGGTCACGGCGCTCGCGGCGGCCACCCCCGCCGCGGGCCCGTACGCGCCGAGGAGCCAGGACCCCATGCTCATCGGCGAGGTCGGCTTGAACACCCGCAGCATGTTCGCGAAGCGGCTCGGCTTGCCGAGGTCGTGGACGAGGGCCGCGGCCGAGAGGGAGACGGCGGTGAGCGAGGACACCTTCAGTGCCGTCGCGGTGGTCGTCCGCCCCGTCAGGTGCGCCCCCGCCGCCAGCACCGAGCCCGCGCCCGCGAGCCCGCCGAGGAAGAAGTACCCGGCGATGTCGGTGGCTTCCCAGGAGGGCTTCTTGATGACCGGACGGCCGTAGTAGGACCGGAACTCGGCCCGGGGGACGACCGGTTGCTCGCCGCGCCGGCGCCGGCCGCGGCGCGCGTTCTGGATGACGCTCATCGCCGGCCCCTTCCCGCCGTGGCGACGAAGCACGCCGCGACGCCGCCCAGCAGGGACAGGGCGGCGGCGCCCGCGTGCTTCCACATGGCCGGCAGGTCCCGGGTGGTGACCACGGGGTCCGGCGGCAGCCCGTACACCTCGGGCTCGTCCAGGAGCAGGAAGAACGCGCCGTCGCCGCCCACACCGTCGTCCGGGTCATGGCCGTACAGCCGGGCCTCGGGAACGCCCGCCTCGTGCAGCTGGTCGACCCTGAGGGCGGCCCGCTCGCGCAGTTCGTCCAGCGGCCCGAACTGGATGGACTCGGTGGGGCAGGCCTTGGCGCAGGCCGGTTCCTGTCCTGCGCCAAGGCGGTCGTAGCACATCGTGCACTTGAACGCGCGTCCGTCGTGCGGTCGTTGCTCGATGACGCCGTAGGGACAGGCGGGCACGCAGTACCCGCAGCCGTTGCAGATGTCCTCCTGGACCACGACCGTGCCGAACTCGGTGCGGAACAGGGAGCCGGTGGGGCAGACGTCGAGGCAGGCGGCGTGCGTGCAGTGCTTGCACACGTCGGAGGACATCAGCCAGCGCAGCTCGCCGTCACCGCCGACGGGCGTCTCCTGCGCGGTCGACCCGCCTTCCACCACGGGCAGTCGGGTGCGGCCGTCCGGCCGGGGCTGCTCGATGAAGGCGACGTGCCGCCAGGTGGAGGCGCCGAGGGCCTGTGTGTTGTCGTAGGACATGGCGGTGAGGGACAGGCCGTCCTCGGGGACGGCGTTCCACTCCTTGCAGGCCACCTCACAGGCCTTGCAGCCGATGCACACGGAGGTGTCGGTGAAGAACCCGACGCGTTCCTCGCTCACTTGCGTGTCTCCGTTCCGGTGTCCGAGGTGATGCCCGCCCGCCTGCGGTAGTCGGCGACCAGCCTCGGCAGGTCCGGTCCGCGCGGCCGGCGGCCCGGGCGGATGTCGGCGGTCAGCGCCTTGTCCTCCTGGATGTGCGCGTTGGGGTCGAGGGCGATGGCGGTCAGCTCGTTGGCGGCGTCGCCGGTCACCACTCCGTTGGGACCCCAGTGGAAGGGCAGGCCGATCTGGTGGACGACCCGGCCCTGCACGCGGAGGGGCCGGATGCGCTCGGTCACCAGGACCCGGGCCTCGACGGCGTTGCGGGCGGTGACGACGGTCGCCCAGCCGCCGTTCTCCAGGCCCCGTTCGCGGGCCAGCTCGGGCGAGACCTCGCAGAAGAACTCCGGTTGCAGCTCGGACAGATACCCCGACCAGCGGCTCATCCCGCCGGCCGTGAAGTGCTCGGTGAGCCGATGGGTGGTGACGATGTACGGGAAGACCTCGGCGCCCTTCTCGTCACCGCTCGGGTGGTAGCGGTTGCCCTCGCGCGGCAGCAGCCGGCGGACGGGGCTGCGCGGGGTGGAGGGGTACAGGGCGTTGGGGAACGGGGAGTCCTGGGGCTCGTAGTGGGTGGGCATGGGCCCGTCCTCCAGGCCGGCTGGCGTGAACAGCCAGCCCTTGCCGTCGGCCTGCATGATGAACGGGTCGTCGCCGCGCAGCGCGTCGGTTCCGACGGCGTCCTCGTCGGGGACGTGGTCCGGGGCGCGGTCGGGCACGAAGTCCGGGACGTCCCGGCCGGTCCACTTCCCCTCCTCCGGGTCCCACCAGACGTACTTCTTGCGGTCGCTCCAGGGAGTGCCGTCGGGCGCGGCCGAGGCGCGGTTGTAGAGGATGCGGCGGTTGGCGGGCCAGGCCCAGGCCCATTCGGCGGCCACCCAGTCCTGTTCCCACTGGGGCTTCTTGCGGGCGGCCTGGTTGACGCCGTCGGCGTAGACGCCGCAGTAGATCCAGCAGCCGCAGCGGGTGGAGCCGTCGTCCTTGAGCTCGGTGTACGCGCTCAAGGGGGAGTCGTCCGGGCCGTGGCCGCTGATCTCGGCGAGGATCGCGTCGGCGACGGGCTCGTCCAGTTCGCCGGTGACCGGGTAGTCCCATGTCAGGTCCTGGATCGGGCGGTCCATGGGGTCGGTGGAGCCGGCGAGCCGCTCCTTGATCCGGCGGCCCAGGTGGTACATGAACCACAGGTCGCTGCGCGCGTCTCCCTCGGGTTCCACGGCGGCGTAGTGCCACTGCACCCAGCGGTTGGTGTTGGTGAAGGAGCCCGACTTCTCGGTGTGGGCGGCGGCCGGGAAGAAGAACACCTCGGTGCCGATGTCCTCGGTGCGCAGCTCCCCGGTCTCGATCTCGGGGCCGTCCTTCCACCAGGTGGCCGACTCGATGAGGGAGAAGTCCCGCACCACCAGCCACTCCAGGTTGGCCATGCCCAGGCGCTGCAGGCGCGTGTTGGCCGAGCCGACGGCCGGGTTCTCGCCGAGCAGGAAGTAGCCCTTGCAGTCGCCGTCGAGCTGGGCCATGACGGTGTCGTAGGTGGAGTGGGAGCCGGTCAGGCGCGGCAGGTGGTCGAAGCAGAAGTCGTTGCCGGGGGTGGCGGCGTCGCCGTAGTAGGCCTTCAGCAGGCTGACGATGTAGGCCCGCATGTTCGACCAGAAGCCCTTGACCGTGCGGGTCGTCTCGACGTGGTTGTCGAGGTTCATGTCCTCGTGCGCGTGCGGCATCGGGATGTAGCCGGGCAGCAGGTTGTACAGGGTGGGGATGTCGCTGGAGCCCTGGATGGAGGCGTGGCCGCGCAGTGCCTGGATGCCGCCGCCGGGCCGGCCGATGTTGCCCAGCAGCAGCTGCAGGACGCTCGCGGCGCGGATGAACTGGGAGCCGGTGGTGTGCTGGGTCCAGCCGACGGCGTAGCAGAAGGCGCTGGTGCGGTCGGGGCCGGAGTTGGCGGTCAGGGCGTCGCACACGCGCCGGAAGGTCTCGCGGGGGATGCCGCAGACGTCCTCGACCATCTCCGGCGTGTACCGGGCGTAGTGGCGCTTGAGGACCTGGTAGACGCAGCGCGGGTGCTGGAGCGTGTCGTCGGTGGGGGCGCGGTGTCCGGTGCGGGCGCCGCCGGAGCCGTGCGCCTCGGCGCCGGCCGTCTTGTGGGTGCGCTCCGCGTACAGCTCGTCGGCCTCGCCCGCGGGCTGCTGGATCTCCACGCCCTCGTACTGCCAGCTGGCGGGATCGTAGTGGAGCTTGTCCTCGTCGAGTCCGGAGAAGACGCCGTCGAGGTCCTCGGTGCCCCGGAAGTCCTCGCCGACCAGGGTGGCGGCGTTGGTGTAGCGCAGGACGTACTCGCGGAAGTCCTTGCCCTCGGTCAGGACGTGGTTGATGATCCCGCCGAGGAAGGCGATGTCGGTGCCCGCGCGGATCGGCACGTACAGATCGGAGAGCGCGCTGGTGCGGTTGAAGCGGGGGTCGACGTCGATGATGAGGGCGCCGCGCTTCTTGGCCTCCATCACCCACTGGAAGCCGACGGGGTGGCACTCGGCGAAGTTGGAGCCCTCGATGACGATGCAGTCGGCGTGCTGCAGGTCCTGCATGAAGGTGGTGGCGCCGCCGCGGCCGAAGGAGGTGCCGAGGCCGGCGACGGTGGCGCTGTGGCAGACCCGGGCCTGGTTCTCCACCTGGACCACGCCGAGGCCGGTCAGCAGCTTCTTGATGAGGTAGTTCTCCTCGTTGTCGAGGGTCGCGCCGCCCAGACTGGCGATGCCCATGGTGCGGGCGGTGCGCATCCCCTCGTACTCCCACTCCCAGGTCTCCCGCCGGGTGCGGATCACCCGCTCGGCCACCATGTCCATGGCGGTCTCCAGGTCCAGCGGCTCCCAGGCGGAGCTGTAGGGGCGCCGGTAGAGGACCTGGTGCTCGCGGGCCGGCCCGGTGGTCAGCTGGAGGCTCGCCGAGCCCTTCGGGCACAGCCGGCCGCGGCTGACCGGGGAGGCGGGGTCGCCCTCGATCTGGACGACCTTCTCGTCCTTGACGTAGACCTGCTGCCCGCAGCCGACCGCGCAGTACGGGCAGACGGACTGCACGACGCGGTCCGCGCTGTCGGTGCGCGGACGCAGTTTCTCGGTGTGCGGCGACTTCGCGGCGCTCCCGCGGGCCGTCCGGTCGGTTCCGCCGAGTTGACGGTAGACGGGCCAGGAGCGGACCCGGTCGCCGATACCCATGGTGGCTCCCTGTCAGGCGGAGGACTCGTCCGGTTCGGGGTGTTCGGGATGCACGGTCGCGGACCGCGGCCCACCCTGACGGCCGGTGCCGGCCTCGTCGGTGTCGGGCAGGCCGGAGCCGGACTCATCCTCGTCCGCGGCGGGAAGGGGCACGTCCAGTGGGTCCTCGCCCTCGATGACCTGCTGATCCGGCAGGTCCCTCGGCACGGGCTCGCCGTCCTGTCCCGTACGGTGTCGATCCGCCACGGCGCACTCCTTTCGCGTCGTCGAGCGACACGCGAGTACCTCCGGCGGTGACCGGTGAAACATGGGCCGACGAGCGCCCCGCAAGGGGCGCGGGGAACGGCGCGACCAGCCACAACGCGCCCGCGGTCGCCGAACTACCCCCGCTGTCCACCCCCTGACGCGGAGCCTTACCGCGGAGCCCTTACCGCGGAGCCCGCTCCTCCAGCGCCGTCTGCCACGCCGGCACGGGCCCTTCGGCCGCCGGTTCCAGCCGGCGCCCGCCCCGGCCGAAGAAGTCGGCCAGCGGCAGGATCGCCGCCCCGACGGTCACCGCGTCCGGCCCCAGCCGCCCCAGCTCGATGGCGACCTTCTCGGCCGGATGGCGCAGGGCGTACGAAGTCGCGTACCGCCGCACGGCGGGCAGGAACCGGGCACCCAGCTGAAGCCCGCCCCAGCCGCCGATCAGAATGCGCTCGGGCTGGAAGAGGTTGATCAGATCGGACAGACCGGCGCCCAGGTACTCGGCGGTCTCCTCCAGCACCCCGAGCGCGACGGGGTCGGCCGTCCCGCCCCCGGCAGGGTAGGCGGCGGCCAGCATCGCGGACAGCGCCGTCTCCTCGTCGGCACCCTCCGGCGGCCGTCCCCCCTCTTCGCGCCAGCGATCCAGCAGGGACTCCGCGCCCGCGTACGCCTCCAGGCAGCCGAGCGCGCCGCACCGGCAGCGGCGCCCCCTGACCCGTACGGTCAGATGCCCCCACTCGACGGCGCGACCGTGTTCCACCTCGGGCGTGACCAGGCAGGCGCCGACGCCGGAGCCGAACAGCACGACGATGGCGTTGCGCGCCCCGCGCCCGGCGCCGAACCACATCTCGGCCTGGCCGAGGGTCTTGGCGCCGTTGTCGATGAAGTAGCGCACGGAGTCCGGCAGCCGGGAGGTGGTCCGCAGCAGGGACTCCAGCGGGACCGCGTCCCAGCCGATGGTCTGGCCGTGCACGACGGCGCCGCGGTCCGGGGTGCGCTCGACGATGCCGGGGACGCCGATGCCGACGCCGAGAAGCTGTTCGGGCGGGATGCCCGCCTCGTCCAGCACCTCGGCGATCCCGTCGCGGATGTGCCCGACGATGACCTCGACCTCGTACCGCTGCTGCTCCAGCGGCCGTTCGGCGCGGGCGAGTTCGGTGAGGGTGAGGTCGAACAGCTCGACGCGGACGCGGGTCTCGCCGACGTCGACGCCGATCATGTGACCGGCACCGGGGGCCACCCGCAGCAGGGTGCGGGGGCGGCCGCCGTCGGAGTCGACGCTGCCGGCCTCCTCGACCAGGCCGTCGGTGACGAGGTCGGCGACGACGTTGCTGACCGAGCCGGAGCTCAGCCCGGTCGCCGGACCGAGCTCGAAGCGGCTGAGGGGTCCGTCGAAGTAGAGCCGTTGCAGCACCGCCGTGCGGTTCGCCCGCCTGAGGTCGCGCACGGTGCGCCCGTTCCGCCCCGCCATATGGCTCCTTCCGAACCCTGCCGACCTGCAACATACCTCTGCGGGCGGGTTCGGCGCGACATTCCTCCAACCCTTAGTTCACGATGTGAGCTAAGAGGCGCGGTCCCGGATGGCGTCCAGGGCCGCGACGAGCTCCGGCGCGACCGCCTTCTCCCGCCACCGGACGTGGTCCTCCCCCATCGCCCGCGGCACGGTCTCGACCAGCATGATCAGGTAGAGATAGGCGCGGTAGAGGGCGAGGCGGAGCAGCGCCGGGGTGTCGAACTCGGCGTGTCCGCCGGCCTCCCGGTAGCCCGCCAGGAACGCCTCGTCCTTCCTGATGTCCCCGAGCAGGGCCAGGGAGACGAACTCGGCCAGCGGGTCGCCCCAGAACATGCGCTCGCCGTCGATGAGACCCCCGACCCGCGCGGGGCCGGCCGAGCGGTCCACGAGGATGTTGCCGTCCCACAGGTCGAAGTGGACGAGGGCCGGGACGGTGACCTCGCCGAGCGCGTCGTAGGCGGTGCCGAGCGTGCGGGCCACCTCGTCGACGGGCCTCGGCAGCCGGGCCCCGAAGCGGCGGGCGTCGTCGAGGACGGCGTCGAGCATCCCGGTGAAGGCGGTCCGCCAGTCCGCGGCCGGCGGGCCGAGCGCGCCGGAGGGATAGCCGAAGGCGGGTCCGGTGATCCGGTGCAGCGCGGCCACGTGCCGCCCCAACTCCCGCCGCAGCGAGCTCTGCTCGGCTTCTGTGAGCGAAGTGTCCCAGGGGTCGCCGGGCGATGCGGTCATCAGCAGGACGCCGCCGTCCTCGTCCAGCGCGAGCAGGCGGGGCGCCGGCACCCCGGCGGCCTGGGCGCCGCGGTAGAACTCCGCCTCGGAGACGAGGAGCCGCTTCTCGTGGCTCAGCCCCGGTGCGTCCGGCGCGGCCTTGAGCACATGGCGGCCGCCGTCGGTGAGGGTGAGTTCCTCGACGGTGTTGTAGGTCCCGCCGGTGAGGGGGCGCAGGCCGGCCAGCCGCCCGGGCGGGATGCCCGCGTCCTGGAGGATGCGCCGGGCCCGTTCCCAGGAGTCCACCACCGTGCGCCCACTCTCCCCTCGGTCAGCCGGCCGCGTACACGTCCTCGACGTAACGGCCGTCCGCGATCAGCGCGTCGAGCCAGTCCACGGCCGCCGCGTCGTCCGCGCCCGGCACGTGGTGACGGTACAGCGTACGGAACGCCTCCCGGACGCCGGGCGCCATTTTCGAACCGTCGCCGCAGACGTACACCCGGGCCCCCGCGGCGAGCAGCTCCCAGACCTCGCCGGCCTCGGCGGCGACGCGGTGCTGCACGAAGGTGCCCGCGGTACTGAAGGCGGGCCGCAGCGACACGGCTCCGGCGGCCTCGGCGGCGCGCAGTTCCTCGGCGTGCAGGAAGTCGGCGTCGGGCGCGTCGCAGCCGAAGTAGCAGAGCGCAGGGGCGAGTTCGGCTCCGGCGGCGAGGGCGGCCGTACGGTCGGCGACGGCTCCGCGGAAGGGGGCCAGGCCCGTGCCCGCCGCGATCATGATCACGGGCGTGGAGGCGTCGATCCGGAAGGCGTCCCGGCAGGGCTGGACGCGGGCGTACACCGTGTCGCCGGGTTGAAGGGAGACGAGGTAGCCGGATCCGGTGCCCCGGTGGACGCCGTTGCCCGAGCGTGCGGGGGCTTCGAGCAGGGACACCATGAGGTCCGCGTGGGCGGGGCTCACGGCCGGGGAGGACGAGATGGAGTAGTGGCGGGGGCGCAGCGGGGTGAGGACCTCCAGGAGCGTCGGCCAGTCCAGGACCCCGCGCAGGGCGGGATGGTCCTCGATCACCTCCACGAGCGTGCGGGGGTCGTCGGCGGCGAGGGCGGCGAGCGAGGCCCGTTCGGGCGGGCAGGGGTTGGCCGCGGCGAGGGCGGCCAGCTGGGCGGGGGTGGGCCGCTGTTGCAACTCGACGTGGCACGACAGGAGCTGACGTATCGTCAGTGAGCGGTCCGGTGCCGGGCTGTCGCGGCGGGGGCGGGTGGCGCGGATGTCCAGGACGGCGTCGGGGTCGACGCCGAGTGCGCAGGCGGCCCGGTCGACGAGGGCCGGGGCGTTGGCGGGGAGCACGGTGAGGTGGTCCGCCGTGCGGTAGGCGGTGCCGTCGGGGAGGGCCACCCGCACGAAGCGCTTACGGCGTGGATGGCCCGGGGCGGTGAGGTCGCGGGTCTCGGTGACGGTCATCGGGACGAGGCCGTGGCGCTCGGCGAGGGCGTCCAGGTGGCTGCCGGTGAGGGTGCGCACCTCGTAGGCCGCGGGGGCGGGTTCGGCCGTCGGGGCGGTGGCGTCCGGGTCGCCGTACTGCTGGAGGAGGGCCCTGCGCAGCCGGGCCGTGAAGTCCGCCACCGCCCCGCCGAGATCGCCCGAGGCGTCGGCGGCGGCGCGGTCGAGCAGCCGGGCGGCGCCCAGTTCGGCGAGGCGGTCGTCGACGCGGGTCGGGAAGTGCTGGTAGGTGGCGGCCCAGTTGCGGTCGCCGACGCCGAGGACGGCGTAGGTGACGTCGGTGAGGTCGTGGGTGCCCTCCAGCCAGGCGGCGAAGGCGGTGGCGTCGTCGGTGGGGCGGCCGTTGTAGGAGGCGGCGGTCGGCCACAGCCGCAGCGCCTCGTTGAGGACCTGCCGGGTGTACGTCAGCCTGCCGACCTCGTCGTACGTCGGCTCCGGGTCGGCCGTGTCGCCCCACAGGGCGTCCGCCTCGCGCTGGACGAGGCGCAGCACGGTCGGGTTCTTGGCCAGGTGGTACAGGGCGAAGGACATCGCGCCGGAGGTCGTCTCGTGGCCGGCGATCAGGAAGGTGATGACCTGGTTGCGGATGTTGGCGGGGTCGAGGGTGGTGCCGTCGGCCGGGTGCCGGGCGCCGAGCATCAGACCGAGGAGGTCCCCGGCGCCGCTCTGGTCGGTGCCGGTGCGGGCGGCGATGACGTCGTCGACGACCTGGGCCAGGTAGGCGGCGTCGTCCCGGAAGGCGGCGTCGGCGGCGGAGTGGTCCTCGCCGGGGACGCGGGCGAGCCGGGTCATGGCCCACTCCAGGCAGCGGACCATGGCCTCGACGAACGGGTGGGGCTCGGCGCGTTCGAAGGAGCCGAAGTCGTGGTCGAAGCCGGCGAGTCCGATGGTGTCGAGGGTCATACGGGTCATGTCGCCGGGCACGTCGACCGGCCGGCCGGCACGGGCGTCGCGGTCCCAGGAGGCGATGAGCCGGCGGGCCACCCTCAGCATGACCGGGTGGTAGGTGCGCATCGAGCCGAGCGCGAAGGCGGGCATGAGGATGTCGTGCGCCTTGGCCCAGTTGGGCTCGTCGTCGTACGCCGTGAACAGTCCGTCGGCGGCGAACGCGCGGACGTTCTCCAGCGCGGGTCCGATGTGCTTGGCGAAGCGCTTCTCGTCGGCGAGGTCGGTCACCAGGTCGAGGTCGGCGACGAACAGCGCGTCCCGTCCGTGCAGCCGCCGCACCAGCACCGGCCCGTGCTGGCGCATCAGGCCCATGAGCTGCTGGATGGGGGTGCGGCCGGGGCCGGTGGCGCTGATGTCGACGACGGGGACGCCGGGGAGGGTGTCGGTGGTGCGGGGGTGCGGCGCGGTGGGGGGGCATGGCGCGACAACTGCCTTTCGCGGTACGGGAGTACTGCGATCAAGGTTCGTCGAGGAAGGCGGGCGGACCGCGCCGCCGCACTACATGATCATGTAGTCAAGTCCTCGCCAAGGGGCTTGCGCGGGGCGTCAGTCGGTGTCCGCGCCGGGTGCCGGGGCGGTGCTGCCGCGGGGGACGAGGCGGGTCGGCAGCAGGACGTGCCGGGCGGGGTCGGCGTCGGGGTCGGCGATCAGGCTCAGGACCAGTTCGCCCGCCTCCCGGCCCATGTCGGCGGGCGACTGCGCCACCGTCGTCAGGTCGAACAGCTCGGCGACCGGCTGGTCGTCGAAGCCGAGGACGGACATCCGCTCGGGCACCTCGATCCTGGACCTGCGTAGGGTCCAGATCAGGGAGACGGCGAGCTCGTCCTGCTCGGCGAAGACCGCGGTGGGCGGCTCGCGCAGGCCGAGCAGCTCCCCCAGGGCCTCGGCGACGGCGCGCCGGTCCGCGGCCGGCGCGGCCACCACCAGGGAGTCGTCTAGGGGGACGCCCGCCTCGGTGAGCGCGCGCCGGTGGCCGAGGAGTCGTTCGTGGGAACTGAAGGAGAAGCCGGTGGGGCCCGCGCTCTGCATGAAGGCGATGCGGCGGTGCCCGAGGTGGAGCAGGTGCCGGGTGCCGGCCTCGGCCGCGGCGCCGTCGTCGACGTACACGCTCGGCCGGCCGTCGGCGTGCTGGCTGACGTAGACGACGGGCATGCCGAGGTCGTCGAGGCGGGCGATCTCCTCGTCGGTGAGGTCGAAGCTGAAGACCAGCAGGGCGTCGGCGTTGCGCCGGGCCGGCAACCGCTCGAAGAACGCGGCGCGTTCGGCGAGGTCGGGGGTGACGTAGACGGTCAGTTCCAGGTCCGCGGCCCGCAGCAGGGGGCCGAGGGCGGACAGGGCCGAGCCCATGAACCACGAGTCCAGGGTGGGCACGAGCGCCGCGACGACCCCGGTCCGGCCGGTCACCAGGCTGGAGGCGTGCCGGGAGACCGCGAAGTTCAGCGCGCGGGCGGCCTTCTCCACCCGGGCGCGTACGTCGGGCGAGACGTTCGACAGCCCGCGCAGGGTGCGCGAGACGGTGGAGACGGAGACCCCGGCGCGTTCGGCGACGTCGGCCATCGTGGGGTGCCGTCGGGCGGGCGGCATGGGCGGACGCTAGCACAGGTGTGCGCGGTTCGTGACAGCGCTGCCAGGGCATTACTCACCCGTAACGCATTGACGGTCCGAGCCGGGACCGTTCAGGCTTGCAAGCGTTGTCACGACCGAGGAGCACGCACCGAATGTCCACCTCCGCCGTACCTTGGTGGCGCGATGCCGTCATCTATCAGGTCTACATCCGCAGCTTCGCCGACGGGAACGGCGACGGCGTCGGCGACATCGCCGGCATCCGCTCCCGGCTGCCGTATCTGAAGTGGCTCGGCGTCGACGCCGTCTGGATCAACCCCTGGTACCGGTCGCCGATGGCCGACCACGGCTACGACGTCGCCGACTACCGCGAGATCGACCCGCTGTTCGGCACGCTGGAGGAGGCCGAGCGGCTGATCGAGGAGGCGCACGCGCACGGCATCCGCGTCATCCCCGACATCGTGCCCAACCACACCTCCGACCGGCACGCCTGGTTCCGGGCGGCGCTGGCGGCGGGGCCGGGCAGCCCGGAGCGGGAGCGGTACGTCTTCCGGCAGGGCCGCGGGCCCGACGGCGCCGAGCCGCCCAACGACTGGGTCTCCTGCTTCGGCGGCCCGGCCTGGACCCGGCTGCCCGACGGGGAGTGGTACCTGCACCTGTTCGCCCCCGAGCAGCCCGACCTGAACTGGCAGCACCCGGAGGTGCGCGCGGAGTTCGAGTCGATCCTCAGGTTCTGGTTCGCCCGGGGCGTCGACGGCTTCCGGATCGACGTCGCGCACGGGCTGATCAAGCACCCGGAGCTGCCCGACCTTCCGCCGCCCCTGGAGGAGAAGGGACCGCGGCGGCATCTGGACCACCCGCACTGGGACCGTGACGAGGTGCACGACATCTACCGGTCCTGGCGCCGGGTGGCCGACGAGTTCCCGGGCGACCGCTCGTTCGTCGCCGAGGCCTGGGCGGACACCCCCGAGCGGCTCGCCGCCTACGTCCGCGCCGACGGCCTGCACACTGCGTTCAACTTCGACTTCCTGATGTCCAGTTGGGACGCCAAGGACCTGCGGGCCGTCATCGACGACTCCCTCTCCATGCTCGGCGCGGTGGGCGCGCCGGCCACCTGGGTGCTCTCCAACCACGACGTCGTACGCCATCCCAGCCGCTACGGCCGCAAGACCGCCCGGCGGTGGACGGTGAACGAGCCCTACCGGGCCGAGGGCCCCCTCGACCTGGAGCTCGGCACGCTCCGTGCCCGCGCGGCCGCCCTGCTGATGCTCGCCCTGCCCGGCGGCGCCTACGTCTACCAGGGCGAGGAGCTGGGTCTGCCGGAGGTCGAGGACCTGCCGGAGTCCGTGCTCCAGGACCCGGTCTGGGAGCGCTCCGGGCACGCCGACCGCGGGCGGGACGGCTGCCGGGTGCCGATCCCGTGGTCCGGGTCGAGCCCGCCCTACGGCTTCAGCCCGGACGGCGCGCGGGGCGAACCGTGGCTGCCGCAGCCCGCGGCCTGGGCCGGCCGCGGAATGGCGGAGCAGCGGGGCGACGAGCACTCGATGCTGGAGCTGTACCGCGCCGCGCTGCGGCTGCGCCGCGAGCATCCCGCGCTCGGCGACGGTGACCTGACGTGGCTCGACGCCCCGGCCGGCGTGCTGGTGTTCGGCCGCGAGCCCGGGTTCGTGTGCGCGGTCAACCTCTCCGCCGAGGGGTACCGGCTGCCCGCGCACACCTCGTTGCTGCTGGCGAGCGGCCCCGTCGAGGACGGTGTGCTCGCGCCCGACCACGCGGCCTGGCTGGCGGTGTAGCGCGGCACCGCGGGCAGGTTCGTCCGGCGTCCCCTGAGGGCGCGGGCCGGCTCGTTCGCCGCCGCATGATGGGGTGGCTCGTGTGGGCGCCGGGTGACGGGAGCGACGGGTGCAAGAGGGCCGTGGTGAGGCCGTGGTGTGGCGCAATCGCGCCCTGACGCTCTTCGACCGGGTCTCCGTGCCCGTCGCCGTGTGCGACGTCTACGGCGACGTCCTGCTCGCCAACCCCGCGATGGCGGCGGAGTGCGGGACGACGCCGGGGCGGCTGCGCGGCCGTGCCGTGCTGGAGCTGTTCCGGCCGCAGGAGGCCACGCAGGTGGAGCGGATCGCCGAGGCGCTGCGGCTCAGGCACCGGTCGCGGTACCAGGTGTCGGTGCTCTGGGAGGCGCCGGGCGGGGCCGAGCGGTTCGGCGAGCTGACGGCCGACCCGGTCAGCGACACCGTGGAGGAGACGCCCGCGCTGCTGGTGATGCTGCGCGTCCTGGGCACCCGCGAGCCGGCGGCGCCGGAACCGGCCCGCGTCGCGCCCGTCGAGGCCCGCATCCTGGCGCTGCTGGCCGGGGGCGCGACCACCGCCCGGGCCGCCAGGGAGACCGGGCTGACCACGGACGGGGTCACCTACCACCTGCGGCGGCTGTCGGCACGCTGGGGCGCGTCGAACCGCACCGAACTGGTGGCGCGCGCCTACGCGCTCGGCGTGCTCAACCCCGGGCTGTGGCCGCCGGAGGCGTAGGCGGTGCCCGCGCCCTGCGGAGCGCCGAAGCGGGCGAGGGTGTGCCAGACCATCTTCAGGTCCTGCAGTTCGTGGCGGCCGGTGCGCGCGGCGTCGCCGATGATCCGCGGGTCGATCCGGCCGTCCTCGGCGATCCGGGCGCCGAGGGCGGCGTACTCGGGCCCCCGGTAGTCGGCGTGCTCGCGCAGCTCTTCCACCGTGAGCCGGTAGCCGGGGTGCCACTCGACGGGGCAGGGCAGCCGGCGGGCCTCGGCCTCGACGGCGGTGCCGCGGTAGCACGCGTCCAGGACGAGCGCCTCGACGTGCCGGGCGAGCCGGACGCCGCCGTGGACCTGCGCCTCGATGTAGTCGTTGAGGGCGTCCTGCTCGTCGGCCTCGGCGAGCGCGATCAGCGACATCCCGGCGGCGACCCCGAAATCGGCCGGCTCGGCGGCGCTGTCGGGATAGCAGAAGGTGGTCCGCTCCAGGGTGTCGGCGGTGAGCCGGAAGTGCGAGGAGCCGAACCGCGGGGCGGCGCCGACCACTTGGCGCCGGAAGTTCAGCCCGCCGTACACGGGCCGCTCGTGCGGATCGGCGTCGTCGTAGGCGCCGCCGAAGATCCGGCTCTCCCAGCGCCGGCGGTCGCCGCCGGGGTGCGCGGTGAGGCCGCCGTTGCTGGTGCCGGTGACGAACTGCGAGTGGTAGGCGCCGTCCTGGGCCATGGCCCGCAGGATGGGCAGCCCGCCGGTCAGGCGGTCGGGATGGAAGTTCAGTGTGATCCGCGGCTCGGGGCCGACGGCCGGCCCGGAGGAGCGGGCGGCCACGTGCCGCAGCGCCCGCAGTGTCCGGTCCGTCGCGAGATCGCTCGAATCCACCGGCTTCCCTTCGTAGGTGCTGACGTCCTGCCCAAGAGATCACTCATCGGCGGGGGCGTGCGCAACTCATTTGCCGGCGGGCCGTGTCCCGCGCGGGTCACGGGGTCCAGTGCGGATCACGGGGTCCAGTGCGGATCGCGGCCCAGGAAGGCCAGCAGGGCGTCGGCCCGGTCGTGCTCGTACGGCAGCGGCCTGGCGGGTGCGAAGACCTGGTAGGAGTTCCGGAGATGGTCGACGAGCCGCTCCGCCGCCGGCCAGATCCCCTCGGCCAGCTCCACGGCCAGTGGGCGGTCCTGGCCGGTGGCGACGGCGATGTCCCAGGCGTGCACGGCCGCGTCCATGGCGGCGGCCGCCGCGGCGAGCGGCGGGGACAGCGGGCCGAGGGGCGTCGGCACCTGCTCGGCGTCCGCGGGCACCGCGGCATAGGCCTCGGCAACCTGGTCCAGCACCTTGCCGAGCTCGGCCGCCGGGTCGCCGTCGAGGGCGTCGGCCGGATGGAACGGGTCGGAGTCCGGACGGCCGCCGGAGAGCGCGAGGCCGTAGCCCTGCTGGTCGATCCGGGCGTGGTTGAGGACCTGACGCACGGTCCACTCGGTGCACGGCGTCGGCGCTCCCCACGCCGACTCGGGCACCGCGGCGACGACGTCGCCGAGATAGCGGTGCGCACGTGTGAGAACCTCGAAGTCCCGGGTGTCCGCCATCACCGTTCTCCCCTCTTGCCGTCCCTCGGCCATGGCCAACAATCTAGGTGTCCTTGCGGACAGTTACGGTCCGCGATCGAACGTCGTACGTGCGCGAGCCAGTGGAGGAACAGCCCGTAGTGCCAGATGTACGTGAGTGGAGGGCGTCCCTCGTCCGGTACGTGAAGCGCCGCCGCGACCCGGTGGTGGTGCAGACGCTCCGGTCGGCCGTCGCGGCGACAGGGGCCTATGTCGTCGCGCTGCGGCTGAGTCCCGAGGCGGCGCCGCTGACCGCGCCGCTCACCGCGCTGCTGGTCGTCCAGGTCACCCTGTACGCCACGCTCACCAACGGCATCCGCCGGGTCAACTCGGTGGTGGCCGGCGTCCTGGTCGCCATCGCCTTCAGCCAGCTGGTCGGTCTGACCTGGTGGAGCCTCGCGCTGCTGATCGTGGCCTCGCTGGCCGTGGGGCGGCTGGTGCGGGTCGAGGAGTACGTCCCCGAAGTGGCGATCAGCGCCATGCTGGTCCTCGGGGTCACCGCCGTCGGCGACACGGCGTGGGCCCGGATCGTGGAGACGCTGATCGGCGCCGTCGTCGGCATGGCCTGCAATCTGCTCCTCGCGCCGCCCGTGTGGGTGGACGAGGCGGGCGAGTCGATCGAGGGACTGGCCCGGCGGGTGCGGCAGCTGATGCTGCGCATGGGCGAGGAGGCCGCCGGGCGCACCCCGGTCGAGCACGCGACCGAGCGGCTGCACGAGGCGCGCCGCCTGGACCACGACATCGTCGAGGTGGACGCGGCGCTGCGGCAGGCCGAGGACAGTCTGCGGCTCAATCCGCGCGTGCGGGAGGGACTGCTGCACCGGGTGGTGCTGCGCACCGGGCTGGACACGCTGGAGATCTGCACGGTGGTGCTGCGGGTGCTCGCCCGCACCTTCACCGACCTCGCCAAGCAGCGCGATCCGGAGCCGCTGTTCGCGCGCGAGACGGGGGCCGCCGTGGAGCGGTTGCTGTCCGAGATCGCGGACGCGGTGGTCAGTTTCGCGGTCCTGGTCACCACCAGCGTCAGCGTCAGCGCGGAGTCGGCCGAGGAGCGGCTGGCCGCGGAGCTGCGCCAGGCCGGGACGACCCGGGACAAGCTGGCCCAGCTGCTGCTGGAGGAGGTCCAGCGCGACGCCCGCAGCTGGCAGCTGCACGGCGCGGTGCTGACCGAGGTCAACCGCATCCTCGACGAGATGGACACCGAGCACCGCTCACGCCGGCTGCTGGAGGAGCTGGACCGGGCCTCCGGCGAGCAGCGCGAACGCATGCCGCGGCTGACCCGGCTGCGGGCGGGCCTGCGCGACTCCGGCCGGCTGCGCGTGCCGGAGGTGCTGCGCCGGAACCGCGGGGGTGCCCGGCGTCGTTCCAGGTGATGTGGTCACCGGGGGCGCGTACGTCTCCGGCAACGGAGAACGAAGGGGGCGGGCCGATGGCCGAGAGCGGCGTGCGGATCGACGGGAACACCCTGCGGTTGCCGGGCGGGGTGGCGGTGCGCTTCGTGCGCACCCTGCGGCTGCCCGAGACGGGGACGCATCCGCTGCCGCCCGGGCTGGGCGAGTTCCCGGTCCGGCGGGTGGCGGACTATCCGGACACGGCGCCCGAGGCGTGGCGTGCGCGCGGCGGGGTGATGCTGCCGGTGTACCTGCGCGAGGCGATGTGGCTGAGTTTCTCGGGCACGACCGAGCCGGCCGCCCTCCAGGTGGGGGTGGGCAAGGTGTGCGCGGTCTCGGGCAGGCCGTGGAGCGACCGGCTCTCCCGCAAGCCGCAGAACTACGTCGTCCTGCCGCGTCAGCCCTGGCTGGACGGCATCAACTCGGGCAAGGGAACCGTCCGTCAGTTCGTGGCGGTGCCGCTGGGCCTGGGCGCGACCGTCGAGGGGCAGGTCACCGGCGAGGAGGTGTGGGGCGGCGTACAGCTGCAGTCCTTCCCGCTGCGCGAGGGGAAGCTGGCCGAGTGGCGGGAGGCGGAGCGGCGCCGCGCGGAGCTCGCCCGGGAGCGGGGCCCCGCGCCGGGCGGCGGCTACGGAATGGCGATGCCCATGGCGGCGCCGCCGGCTCCGGGCGCCGTCCCCGCTCCCGCCGCGGCGCGGGCGCCGCGGGCCGCGGCGGCCATGGGGCTCGGCGTCGGCGGCTCCATGCGGCAGGAGGTCTACCAGGACGACCGGCGGCTCGACGACTGGTCCGAGCGGCCCGCCGGGCGGGTCTTCGTGCACCTGGTGACGCCTCCGGAATGGCGCCGCATCACCGGCGAGGCGCCCCCGCCGTCACCGGTGGACCGCGCCGCCTACACCCGCGCGGGCCTGCCCTGGTACGACTACTACGACCAGGACGCCCAGGACCTCTCCCCCACCGACACGCTGGAGGCGGTGAAGCCGGTCGGCGACTGGCTCGGCGACGACCACACCCCCTGGCAGCCCCCGTCCCCCCACCAGATCACCCCCCCTGAAGGACGCCCCGGGCAAGCCGGTGGAGGACGGCGACTGGTAGGACCCGGGCAGAGCGGTGAGCGTAGGGCGTGGGCCGGGCGGTGCCTCGTGGGACGCGACCCGGACGGTGAGTGGTGGGGCCGGGGCCGAGCGGTGACTCGCGGGCCCCGGCCCGGACGCCGACGCGTGGGGCCCAGCCCGGACGGCGAGGCGTGGGACGCGCCCCGGATGTCGGCTTCCAGGGAGTCCCCGGCGCCTCGTCGGCGACGAGCCTGCGGCCGGCGGCGCACGCCCGGGCGGGATGGGCCACCACGGCCTCTGCCCGGCACCCCACTCCCGGACGAGACGGCCACCACCACCCGTGCCCGGCAGCGCACACCCGGGCGGGACGAGCCACCACGCCCTGTGCCCGACGCCCACTCCCGGGCGGGACGAGCCACCACGGCCTGTGCCCGGCGCCGCACTGCCGGGCGGGACGGCCACCACCACCCGTGCCCGGCAGCGCACGCCCGGGCGCGACGGGCCACCACCACCTGTGCCCGGCGCCCCACTCCCGGACGAGACGGCCACCACCACCCGTGCCCGGCAGCGCACACCCGGGCGGGACGAGCCACCACGCCCTGTGCCCGACGCCCACTCCCGGGCGGGACGAGCCACCACGGCCTGTGCCCGGCGCCGCACTGCCGGGCGGGACGGCCACCACCACCCGTGCCCGGCAGCGCACACCCGGGCGGGACGAGCCACCACGCCCTGTGCCCGGCGGCGCACGTCCGGGCGAGACGGGCCATCGCTCGTGGCGGGTGGTGGTCGGCGGTCGTGATCACGGGACCGGGCAGGACTCGCCGCGCCCGGCACGTTCCTCGCGGACATGCCAGGACCGCCCGTGGCGAGGTGGCCGACAGTCGTGCCCGTGAATTGCACGGCGTGCAACACGTGGGGCCGTTGTTTGCGCGTGATGGGGGCTTCGCGTCAAGGTGGCTTGTCGGGCGGAGACGGGCGATCACGCGAGGTGCGGGCCATGGGCAGTGGGACACGGGCGGCGAGCGGCGGCTGGAGCAGGCGCCGCTTCGTCGGTGCGCTCGCCGGACTCGGCTCGGTGACGGCGCTGCCGGCCTGCGCGCCGCCGGGGAACGCCGGGAGCGGCCCGGCGTCACGGCACGCGGCGTCCTCGGCGTCCTCGCACCCCGCGCCGGCGGCCACCCCGAGGCCGAAGACCGAGCCCACCGGCCCCCGACCCCTCTTCCTCGGCACGTACACGAGCGTCGACGGCGGCGGGAAGGGCATCGGGCTCGCTGCCTACGACCCGTCGACGGGCCGGATCACCGGCACCGGGACGGTGACCGGGGTCGCCGATCCGTCCTACCTCGCCGTGCACCCGGACGGGCACACGCTCTATGCGGTCGACGAGCGGGACGCCGGCGCGGTGACCGCCGTGCGTCTGGCCGACCGCGAGGTCCTCGGCAGCCGGAGCACCGGTGGGGCGGGCCCGTGCCATCTGTCGGTGCATCCGAGCGGCCGCTGGCTGCTGAGCGCCAACTACGGCTCGGGCAGCGTGGCCGTGCACCCCATCACCGGCTCGGGCGGGCTCGGCGAGCGCGCCGACCTGGTCACGCACTCCAGTCCGGCCCCCGGCCCCGGTCAACAGGGGCCGCACGCCCACCAGTTCATCACCAGCCCGGACGGCGGTCACGTACTCGCCGTGGACCTGGGCACGGACACGGTCTACAGCTACCGCCTGGACGAGCGCACCGGCAGGCTCACCGAGGCCGCGCGGGCCGCGGCGAAGCCGGGAGCCGGTCCGCGGCATCTCACCTTCCATCCCGGCGGCCGTCACGCCTACCTGGCCAACGAGGTCGACGACACGGTCACGGTGTGCGCGTACGAGCCGTCCACGGGCCGTCTGACGATCGGCGAGCCCCAGTCGACGGGGTCGGGCGCGGGCACCAACTACCCGGCACAGATCCTGGTCACGGCGAACGGCTCGTACGCCTTCCTCGCCAACCGCGGCGACAACACCCTCGCGCGGTACGCGATCGAGCGGGACGGTGCCCGGCTGCGGCTGCTCGGCACGGTGCCGGTGGCCGGTGACTTCCCCCGTCAGATCGCCTCCTCCCCCGACGGCGCGCTGCTGTTCGCGGCGAACCAGAAGTCGGGCACGGTCAGCGTCTTCCATGTGGACGACGGCAGCGGTGAACTGCGGCTGGCGGGCGAGCCGTTCGCCTCACCGGTCGCGGTCTGTGCGCTGCCGCTGTAGGGCCCGCGGGCAGGCGGCGGCAGCGGCCTGGCCGAGGAGGGCGTGCATGCGCTCGGTGAGCTGCGCGACGTCGTCGGCGGGCGTGTGGAACGGCAGGCGTACGTCGCCGTGGGCGCGGGTGCGTTCGATGCGCAGCGTCAGGCCGTGCCGGTCGACGGCGAGCGGCTGGACGCGGACCGCGCCGTACAGACTGGCGTGGTCGACGAGGCGCGTCAGGCGCTCGACCGCGTCGGCGTGGCAGTCCGCGAGGTGGGTCAGCAGATGGGCCTCGGCCTGCGCCAGGGGGTCGGGCGCGGCGGCGGCGAACTCGTCGAGGTCGACGACCACCGCCCCGGAGGGCTGCCGCAGCACGATCCTCGTCGGCCGGAACGCCAGCCGCTCGCCTTCGGGGGTGAAGGACCCCGCCATCCACAGTCTGGCCCGGATGCGATCGCGTACGGGGACGGGTGCCACGTCGGCGAACTCCAGCACGGCGGACGGCTGTCCGCGCGGGGCGAAGATCGCGGTCGCGAGCAGCGCGCTGTCCTCGGGCACGCCGACCAGCACCCGGCCGTCCTCGGCGACCGTGTGCGCGCCGACGAACTCCTCGCGTCCACCTTCCGCGGTGATCGCGCAGGACCATGCCGCGGCCAGCACCGAGCGGGCCCGTTCCGCCGCGGCGGGCGCCGCAGTCCAGCTGTGGCTGTCACCCATCCCAGGACCTCCTTAGGTAAGCCTTGCCTAACCTATCGGAGTTCGGGGTGTACGCCAACACCGCCTCCGCGTGGGGAAGGGCCCTGTTCAGGCGGCGATGACGCCGAGCAGCGCCCGGGCGCACAGATCGCGCACCTGCTCGCGCGTCAGCTCCGAGCCGCGCAGCCACTCCAGGCAGACCGCCGTGGTGAAGGCCAGCCAGCCGCGGACGGCGAGCCGGAGGTCCGGGCGCGCCTCGGCGATCGGGCCGAGTTCCGGGTCGCGCGCCAGCGCCGCCAGGATCTGCCGCTCCTGCGCCCCGAGCGCCCGCTGGTAGACGCGCCGCACGGCCTGGTCCCCCGCCGCGTCCGCGCGATGGAAGGCACGGAAGCCGTGCGCGTGGGCATGGACGTACTCCAGGAAGACGTCCAGGTTCGCGGTGAGCTGCTCACGGGCCGGCACCCCCGGCACCGGCTCCGTCATCCGCAGCATCCGCTCGCTCTCCCGCTCGACGACCGCGAGGAAGAAGTCCCGCTTGGCCGGAAAGTAGTGGTAGAGCAGTCCGCGGGAGACGCCGGCGATCTCGGCGACCTGCTCGATCCACACGTCGTCGTACGGATTCTCGGAGAACAGCCGCGCCCCGACGGAGAGCAGCTGCTCGCGGCGCTCCTCGGTGCTCAGTCGGCGGCGCGTGCGCCCGCCCGGGTTCGCGGCCATCCCCCGCACTTTACTTGACGTCGATTCAACAGCGGGACCACACTGGGCGCGCTATTGAACCCACGTACAACTGGCTCGACTGCCGCTGGATCGAGGGAGATCGTGTGAGGGCGGAGACCACGACGAGGCCGCCGCTGCCGGGCGGCTTCCGCAGCGCCGAACAGGGCTGGCCGGAGCTGCATCGCATCCCGCACCCGCCGCGCCGGCTCCCGCTGCTCGGGGACGTGCTGGGCGCCAACCGGGCCACCCCGCTCCAGGACTCGCTGCGCTTCGCCCGCCAGTTGGGGCCGATCTACCGGCGCAAGGCGTTCAACCGGGAGTTCGTGTTCGTCTGGGGCGCCGATCTGGTGGCCGACCTCGCGGACGAGTCGCGGTTCGCCAAGCACGTGGGCCTCGGGGTCGCCAACCTGCGGCCGGTGGCCGGCGACGGGCTGTTCACGGCGTACAACCACGAGCCCAACTGGCAGCTGGCGCACGATGTGCTGGCCCCGGGGTTCAGCCGGGAGGCCATGGCGGCCTACCACCCGATGATGCTGGACGTGGCCGGGCGGCTGACCGACCACTGGGACCGCGAGCAGGCGGCGGGCCGGGCGGTGGACGTGCCCGGCGACATGACCAAGCTGACGCTGGAGACCATCGCGCGGACCGGCTTCGGCCATGACTTCGGCTCCTTCGAACGGGACCGGCCGCACCCCTTCGTCACCGCGATGGTGGGCACCCTCACCTACGCCCAGCGGCTCAACTCCGTCCCGTTCCCCGCCCTGTTGCGGCGGGCCGCGCGGCGCAACGAGGCGGACATCGCCCGCCTCAACCGCACCGTCGACGACCTGGTCCGGGCCCGGCGGGCGACGAGCGGGGACGGCGACCTGCTGGACCGGATGCTGGAGACAGCGCACCCGGAGACGGGCGAGCGGCTGTCGGCCGAGAACGTCCGCCGGCAGGTCATCACCTTCCTCGTGGCGGGGCACGAGACCACCTCGGGCGCCCTCTCCTTCGCCCTGTACTACCTGGCCCGCCACCCCGAGATCGCGGCCCGCGCCCGCGCCGAGGTCGACCGGGTCTGGGGCGACACCGCTGCACCCGACTACGACCAGGTGGCCAAGCTGCGCTACGTGCGCCGGGTCCTGGACGAGTCACTGCGGCTGTGGCCGACGGCACCGGCGTACGCCCGCGAGGCGGTCGAGGACACCGTGCTGGCCGGGCGGCACCCGATGCTGCGGGGCGCCTGGACGCTGGTGCTCACGCCGATGCTGCACCGCGATCCCGCCGCGTGGGGCGCCGACGCCGAGCGGTTCGACCCGGACCGCTTCGACCCCAAGGCGGTCCGCTCCCGCCCCGCGCACACCTTCAAGCCGTTCGGCACCGGAGCGCGGGCGTGCATCGGACGCCAGTTCGCGCTGCACGAGGCGACGCTGGTGCTGGGGCTGCTGCTGCGCCGGTACGCGTTCGTCCCCGATCCCGCTTACCGGCTGCGGGTGACCGAGCGGCTGACGCTGATGCCGGACGGGCTGCGGCTGCACCTGGAGCAACCCGGGGTCACGGCCGCTGCGACGGCCGCAGTCGAGGAGGCGCCGTCAGAGGCGCGCTGTCCAGTGCGCGGGGCGCGTGACTGAACCGGGCAGCCGGGTGCCCTCACTCCCCCGGGCCGCCGTGAGCTGGGGCTGGGTGAGGAAGAACGCCCCGGTCAGATCGGCGTCGGAGAGGTCGGCGTCGCGCAGGTCGGCGCCGATGAGGTCCGCGTACCTCAGGTCGGCGCCGGTGAGGTCGGCGGCGATGAGGTAGGCGCCGCGCAGGTTCGCGCCGCGCAGGTCGGCGCCCTTGAGGCGGGCGCCCATGAGGTCGGCCCCGCGGCGGTCCTTCTTGCGGCCGCGGACGCCGGCACGGACGAGTTCGCTGGTCTTGAGCAGGAGCACGTTGACCTGCTGCCGGTGGGCGCCGACGTCCAGCCCGGCGAGCTCGTCGGGGGTCTGGCGGGTGAGCTCCCGCGTCTGCTCCAGGGCCCGGCGCAGGTCGGCGTGGACCGGGCGCGCGGCGGGCAGGTCGAGGGCCTCGGTGAGGTACCAGAGCAGTTCGTGCAGTTGCCGGACGACCGGGAACACGTCGAACATCCGCCGGGCGCGTTCCCGCGGGCCCGTGCGCCAGTCCTGGCCGCCGAAGGTGACCTGCGAGACCTGCTGGCCGGCGCCGAAGCAGTCGTAGACCGTGCAGCCGGTGAAGCCCTCCGGGCGCAGGCGGGCGTGGATGCCGCAGCGATGGTCGTCACGGAGGTTCGGGCAGGGGGTGCCGGCCGCCTTGTCGAGGGCGAAGTCGGCGGACGCCGCGAAGGGCAGGGCCACACAGCACAGTCCGAAGCAGTTCGCGCAGTCGCCGCGCAGGTCGGCACGGCCGACGGTCCCCTCTTGCATATCGCACACCTTATCGAAAGAGGGTCGGTGGGACCTGCCGGCCGACGGTCCGCGGTTCAGCCGGAGAGCAGGACGCGCAGCCACTGCTCCTCGCGGGCCTCGACGTACTCGGCGTCCCCGCGCCAGGCGTCGCCGTGCCCCTCGGCCCAGAGCCTGGACCAGGGCTGGTTGCCCAGCGCGTGCTGCTCCCGCAGGAAGTCGTGCATCGCGCGGGTGCGGCGGCCCAACAGCGGTACGAGCAGGCGCCGTTCGGCTTCGTCGAGGCCGTAGGCGTCGGCGAACAGGCGCAGCCGGGCGGCGGCGTCGGGGGTCTGCCAGTGGGGGTGCGCGGACAGCGGGACGAAGCCGCGCACGGCGTAGGCGACGTCCCAGAGGCGGGAGCCGGGGGCCGCCGTGTCCCAGTCGATGAACGCCCACCCGCCCACACCGGCGACGAGGTTCCAGGGCGCGAGGTCCTGGTGGGCGATGATGTCGTCGCCCTCGGCGGGCATGAGCACCTGCCAGCACGCGTCCTCGGGCGGCCGGAAGTCCTGTACGGCGTCGTGGAAGTCTCGGATCAGCCGCGCCACCCGGACCAGTCCCGCCTCGGGCTCCACCAGGGCGAACCGGTCCGGCCAGACCACCTCACCCGGTACGAAGCTCAGCACCTCGCGGCCCCGCTCGTCGATCCCGAGCGGGCGGGGCGCGGACCGGAAGCCCGCCTGGTGCAGGTGTGTGAGCAGGGCGTGCACCGACGGCGTCCAGGGTCCCGCGGGCCGGCGCACGGTGTCGCCGACGCGGACCACACCGGCGCTGGCGTTCCCGCCGGTCAACTGCTGTTCCTCTGCGTCCGGCATCAGGCCAGTCTCTCCGAACACCCACCGGGAAGCACCTCATTTGACCGGCGCCCGGGCCCGTCGGGCGACCGCACCTCACCGATGATTTTCCGGCGGTGTGGGGGTCTCCTCATACAACCGAAAACAAGCTCGTGTACCACGGACACGAACCCCTCTCAGGCGGGAGCCGGACGGATCGAGGAGTCGGACCATGTGCAGCCACCAGCCACCCTGCCCCACCGCGGACAGCCCGCTCCACCACGGCGCCGTGATCGTGTCGTCCCACCCCGAACAGGGCTGGAGTCTGCTGTGCAATGGAACGATCATGTTCGACGACACCGGTGAGCTGCTGCCGGACGGGCGGGTCGTCGACCCGCACCGCGTCCTCGACCCGCTCACCGTGGCGGCCTGACCCGCTCGGGGGCGCGGGCTAGCGGGCGAACACCTCGAACGCCACCGCCGGCCTGCCTCCGAACCGCTCCGCGAGCCGCTGGGCGTTCTCCGTCAGGAAGGCGCGGGCGTACGTCTCGGGGTCCTCGTCGGTCAACGCCTCGATGTAGGTGCGGTGTTCGAGCAGGGAGCGCACCGCCCGTTCCAGGCCGGCCGTGGCGTCGACCGCGTGCGTGGGTGAGGCCGAGCCGGCGACGGCGACCCAGCGGACGCCGTTCCAGGGCTCCAGTCCCCGCTCGGTGAGCTCGGGGAAGATCCACCGGTTCCCGGCGTCCGCGGCCGCGTCCAGGGTGGCCCGGCCGACGGCGACGTGGTCCGGGGTGTTCCAGGCGACGCCGCCCCAGGTGTCCCGGTGGTTGAGGGTGATCACCAGCTCGGGCCGGTGCTGGCGGATCGCCGCCGCGATGTCCCGGCGCAGGGCGACGCCGTACTCGACCACGCCGTCCCGGTGGTCGAGGAACTCCACCTCCGACACCCCCACCACCGCGGCGCTCGCCCGCTGTTCGCGTTCCCGCAGCGGCCCGCACTCGGCGGGCGCCAGTGTGTCGATGCCCGCCTCGCCGCGGGTCGCCAGCAGGTAGGCGACCTCGCGGCCCTCGTCGGTCCAGGTGGCGATCGCCGCCGAGCAGCCGTACTCGAGGTCGTCGGGGTGCGCCACGACGGCGAGCGCGCGCCGCCAGTCGCCCGGCAGGGGCGGGAGCTGGATGATCTTCGGCTCGGTCATGGGCGCAGACTAGTGCGTGGCGACGGCCTCACACCTCGTCGTGGACGAGGGCGAGCAGCCGGTCCAGGACGCGCTGTCCGCCCGCGCGGACGCCGTCGTGCTCGAACTCGTCGGTCACCCAGGTGCGCAGGCCCCGGATGGTGCGGGCCGTCCGCAGGGCGTGGGCCGTGTCGACGTACATGTCGTCGTGGTAGACGGCGGCCGCGACCGGCACCTCGTTGGCGGCGAGCCGGGCGGGGTCGTAGAGGGGGCGCCAGTCCGTGCGCTCCGCGAGCAGATCGGCCGTCTCGCGCAGGGGCCGCAGCGCCGGGTCGCAGTCGAACATCCAGGGGTGGATCGACTCGCCGGTGAACAGCATCGGTCCGTCGCCGGCGAGCGCCTTGGCCGCGTCGAACTGCGGGAACTCGGCGCGCACGCGCTCGGCCGACCAGGCGGTGGGGCGCTCGTCCTGGGCATAGCACGCCTCGTGGACGAGGGCGTAGAGGGGGTGGCCGGCGTACGACAGCAGGCCCTGTACGTCCTCCTGGAAGGCGTCGGAGAGCTCCGCGCCGTGCGGGGTGCGGACGAAGGCGTGCTCCAGGAGGTGGTGGAGGCGGTGGGTGCCCTCGCCGCCGCCCAGGAGGATGCCGAGGGACTGGAAGGCCTCGGCGGTGAGCCGGTAGCCGTTCGGCAGGGTCACGTCGTGGGTGAGGAGGTGGTCGGCGATGCGGCGGGCGCGTTCGACGTCCTGCGGGTAGCGGGTGTAGTGCGCGGCGACCTTGCGCTCGATGCGGGGGTAGGCGGCGCGGTAGACGTCGTCGGCGTGCGCGTCGAGGGAGGGCAGGCCGCCGGTGATCAGGGCCGCGGTGAGGCCTTCGGGGGCGCGGGAGAGGTAGTGGACGGCGCAGAAGCCGCCGAAGCTCTGGCCGAGCACGGTCCAGGGGGCGCCGCCGGTGACCGCCGGGCGGATGGCCTCGCAGTCGCGGACGATGGAGTCGGCGCGGAAGTGGGCGAGGTAGTCGGCCTGTTCGGCGGGGCCGCCGCGCAGCGGCAGGGTCTGCCGGTTGGCGGGGGTGGAGTGGCCGGTGCCGCGCTGGTCGAGCAGGAGGACGCGGTACTCCTTCAGGGCGCGGCCGAGCCAGGACGGCCTGCCGATGAACCGGTTGGCCCCGAAGCCCGGACCGCCCTGGAGGTAGACCAGCCACGGCAGGTTCCGGTCCGCCTTCTCGCTCGCGACGACCTCACGGACGTAGAGCTCGATCGTCTCCCCGGCCGGGTCGTCGTGGTCGAGGGGCACGGTGAAGCGGCGGTCGGTGAGGACGACGCCGGGCTGGCGGTACGTGGCGGTCAACGGGTCTCCCGGGACGGACGGTCTTCTGGCCGCGTCCCACTTCACCACATGACCGCGCCCGTGCCGACCTCCGGGATCATGAAATTTACTGAACGGTCGATCAGCGGGCGGAGAGACTGGAGCGCCGCACCACCAGTTCCGGCTGGAGCACGACCCGCCGGTGTTCGTGCCGGGTCGTGCCGGTCTCGGCCTCCGTCTCCTCCAGCAGCAGCTCCGCGGCCATGGCGCCCATGGTGACGGCGGGCTGCCGTACGGAGGTGAGCGGGACGGCCGCGGCGGCGGCGAACTCGATGTCGTCGTAGCCGACGATGGCGAGGTCCTCGGGGACCTTTATGCCGGCCGCGTACATGGCCTGCAGGACACCGAGGGCGAGCAGGTCGTTGGCGCAGAAGACGGCGGTGGGCCGGTCGGCCAGGCCGAGCAGGCGGGCGCCCGCGTCCCGGCCGGCCGCCACGTCGAGCCGCTCGGTGGGCAGCTCCCGCAGGCAGTCCGGGCCGAGGCCGGCCTCGGCGAGGGCGTTCAGCGCGCCGATGCGGCGGTCGCGGACCTGGTTCAGGCCGGGCGGCCCGCTGACGTAGGCGATGGAGAGGTGCCCGGCGTCGACGAGGTGGCGCACGGCCAGGGCGCCGCCCGCGACGTCGTCGACGGACACCGAGCACTCGGTGGTGCCCTCGGCGACCCGGTCGACGAGGACGAAGGGGATGTTGTGCCGCCGGAACGTCTCGATGTTCCGGCCGGTCGCGTCGGCGGGGGTGAGCAGCACGCCCCGGACCCGCTGCTCGGCGAAGAGCGACAGGTACTCGGCCTCCTCGCCGGCGCTCTGCGCGCTGTTGCAGACCATCACGCCGAGCCCGGCGTCGCGGGCGGCGCGCTCGGCACCGCGGGCGACGTCGACGAAGAACGGGTTGCCCATGTCGAGGACGAGCAGCCCCATGATCCGGCTGCGGCCCGCGCGCAGCTGGCGCGCGGACTCGCTGCGGACGTAGCCGAGCCGGTCTATCGCGGACTGCACCCGTGCCCGGGTCTCCGTGGCGACCGTGTCCGGACGGTTGATCACGTTCGACACCGTGCCGACGGAGACTCCGGCGGCACGGGCGACGTCCTTGATACCCACCGACTGGGCCATCAGGCAGGGACCTCCAGTAGAACGCGGAGCGGCGGGAAGAGGACCTTCACATTACCGTCATCGCCCCGCACATCGGCGCCGGTCACGCGGGCAGTGCGAAGTCGACGACATGGAGTGCCGAGGGGGTCGTACCGCTCGACTTCTCCTGGTACATGAAGGACAGCACGTTGTCGTACCTCACCCGCATCTCGTCGATGACGACCTCGCCGAAGGCGTTGAGGTCGCTGCCGTCGTACAGCAGGGTCCAGTCGGTGTACCCGGAGGCCTTCGACGCGGCGGCGATCCGGCCGAAGGGGAAGACCGCGTAGGCGTTGTCGTACTTGTCCAGGACCAGTTTGGTGCGCTGGCTGGAGTTCAGGGGGACCGGGATCTCGGTCTTCTGCCAGCTGCCCGAGGCGTTCTTGCGGACGTGGAAGGCGCGCCCGTTGGCGGTGCGGTCGGCGACGTAGTTCGTGGTGCACTGGCCGAAGCGGCCCGGAACGTAGCTGATGATCGCGTGCGGGAGGCCGGTGGAGTCCGTCCACTGGCTCTCCTGGTTCATCAGGGAGTGGTCGGGGTTGAGGGAGTCGACGACCAGGCCGGAGTCGGTGACGGCGACGGTGTCCGAGGTGCCGGTGGTGGCGACCAGGGTGCCGGCGTCGTTGCGCCAAGTGCGGCCGCGGTCGGTCGAGTAGACGTAACCGGTGTCGTGGTTGGTGATGCCGCCGCTGTTGCACATCACCGCCGCGTTCTGCTCGCGCCAGGTGAAGAAGGAGTGCAGCCGGCCGGCCGCGTCGTAGTCGATGCCGTGCAGGTACATGTTGCGGGCGGTGGAGGAGCCGTGCGAGCTGGTGTACGTGCCCGTGGAGGCGGACCACTCCCCCAGTGCCGTCCAGCTCGAACCGTCGTACTCGGCGAGGGCGTTGCGGCCGTTGCCGGAGACGCCGACCCGGTAGCTGAGCTGGAGCCTGCCCTCGGGGGTGGAGACGAACTGCGGGTAGGTGAACTGCGAGGTGAGGGCGAGGCCGTCCATGGACGTCTGGACCGCGCCGAACACGGACGAGGTCCAGGCGGTGGTGGCGGGGTTGTCCAGCAGCCCGGCGACGGACTTCACGTAGAAGTAGCCGTCGCTGTGCGAGTCCATGTTCAGGTGCAGCCGGCCGTCGACCTCGGAGACGCCCATGGAGATGACGTTGTGCGAGTCGCTGGTCTTGAGGACGTGGGAGAGGGTGACGGTGGACCAGCTGCTCGCGGTGAGCGCGCGCCGGCCGACGACGGCGTTGCCCGTCGACGTGTACCAGGCGGCGTACTGGTAGCCCTTGTAGGTCAACAGGCCGTTCTTCTGGAACGAGTTGTTGTTGACCAGGCCGTCGTAGGAGACGAAGAAGACCGCCTGGGCGTCGAGTCGGGTGGTGCCCTGCTTGCTGACGGCGGGGCCGGGGTCGGCGGCCCGCGCGGTGCCCGGTGTTGCCACGGCCGCGAGTATGGCGGTGGCGAGCACGGTGCGTCTTCTCATGAGCGGCTCCAGCGGGGGTGGGGACGATCAGCGGGGACGGTCGGCGGGTTCGGGTCAGGCGAGGTGGAACACCTCGGTGAGCGGTTTCATGGCCTCGTCGGGCCGGGCGCCGTCCAGCGACTCGAAGAACGGCCCCATCTCCTCCTGCCAGCGGGCGTTGACCTCGGTGGCCTCCATGCCGGCGAGCGCGGCGTCGAAGTCCTCGGTCTCCAGGTAGCCGACGAGCAGGCCGTCGTCGCGCAGGAAGAGGGAGTAGTTGTGCCAGCCGGTGGCGGAGAGCGCCGCGCGCATCTCCGGCCACACGGCGGCGTGGCGTTCGCGGTACTCGGCGATCCGGTCCTCGCGGACCTTGAGGAGGAAACAGACGCGCTGCATGGAAGTACCGGCTCCCGCGGGGGGTGTGGGGGGATCAGAAGTTGAACTGGTCGATGTTCTTGGCGGTGAACACGGTCGGCTTGCCGAGGGTGATCACGCCGTCCTTGCCGATGGTGTACGTGGTCGAGCCGGCCTTGAAGGTCTCGCCCTCCTTGCCGGTGATCTGGCCGGAGGACAGCGCGACGGCGGTGCGGGCGGCCAGGTCGCCGAGCTTGGCCGGGTCCCACAGCTCGAAGCCCTCGACGGTGCCGTTCTTGACGTACTTGCGCATGTCGTTGGGGGTGCCGAGGCCGGTCAGCTTGACCTTGCCCTTGTACTTGGAGCCGGACAGGTACTGGGCGGCGGCCTTGATGCCGACGGTGGTCGGGGAGATGATCCCCTTCAGGTTCGGGTACTGCTGGAGCAGGCCCTGGGTCTGCTGGAAGGAGGCCTGGGCGTCGTCGTTGCCGTAGGCGATCTTCACCAGCTTGACGTTCTTGTACTTCGGGTCCTTCAGCTCGTCCTTCATGTACCCGATCCAGGTGTTCTGGTTCGTGGCGGTCTGGGCGGCGGACAGGATCGCGATCTCGCCCTTGTAGCCGATCTGCTGGGCGAGCAGCTGCACCTCGGTGCGGCCGAGGTCCTCGGCGGAGGCCTGGGAGACGAAGGCGTTGCGGCAGTCGGGCTTGGTGTCGGAGTCGTAGGTGACGACCTTGATGTCGTTCTTCATGGCCTGCTTCAGCGCGGTGCACAGGGCGCCCGGGTCCTGCGCGGACACGGCCATCGCGTTGACCTGCTGCTGGGTGAGCGTGTTGACGTAGGAGACCTGGCCGGCGGTGTCGGTGGCGCTGGAGGGGCCGACCTCCTTGTACTTGCTGCCGAGTTCGGTCAGCGCCTTCTCGCCGCCCTTGTCGGCGGAGGTGAAGTACGGGTTGTTGACCTGCTTGGGCAGGAAGCCGACGGTCAGGCCCTTCTTCAGCGCGGCGTTCGGGTCGGCCTTCGCGGTCGAGGAGGCGGAGGCGTTGTCGCTGCCGGAGTTGTTCTTGGTGGTGCCGCCGCAGGCGGTCAGCGCGAGAGCGAGCGAGGTGCCGGCGGCGAGGGCCGCGCAGGTACGACGGACGGATGACTTGCGCATGGTGAGGTTTCCTTTACGAGGGTGAGGAGTTACGACGTCGGAGTCGAGGCGGCGGCTCTGCGTCCCGCCCTCGCGACGGAGATTTGCCGTGCGACCCGGGGGCCGAGCACGGAGATGACGAGCAGGACGCCGGTGACGACGATCTGCGACTGGGCGGAGACGTTCAGCAGACTCATCACGTTCTGCAGCGCTCCGAGGAGGAAGACGCCCGCGATGGCGCCGCCGAGGGTGCCCCGGCCGCCGTCGAAGTCGATGCCGCCGAGCAGCACCGCGGCGACGACGGACAGTTCGAGCCCGGTGGCGTTGTCGTAGCGGGCGCTGGCGTAGTGCAGCGCCCAGAAGATCCCGGTGAGGGAGGCCATCAGGCCGGTCACCGTGAACAGGATCAGCTTGTGCCGCTTGACCCTGATCCCGGCGAACCGCGCCGCCTCCTCGCTCGCGCCGATCGCGAACAGCGACCGCCCGAAGGGGGTGGCGTGCAGCACCACGACGGCGATGGCGAGCAGGACGAGGAAGGGCAGGAAGGCCTGCGGGAGGAAGGTGTTGCCGAGCCGTCCGGACGCGAAGTCCAGGTACTGGGTGGGGAAGTCGGTCACCGCGTCGGAGCCGAGCACGATCTGCGCGATGCCCCGGTAGGCGGCGAGGGTGCCGATGGTGACGGCGAGGGAGGGCAGTCCGAGCCGGGTCACGAGCAGGCCGTTGACGAGCCCGCAGACGACACCGAGCAGCAGGCACAGCGGGATGATCGTCTCGATCGCCATGCCGTCGTTCCACAGTTTGCCCATCACCGCGCCGGACAGGCCGGCGGTGGAGGCGACGGACAGGTCGATCTCACCGGCGACGACCAGCAGGGTCATCGGCAGGGCGATCAGCGCGATGGGCAGGGTGTTGCCGATCAGGAACGACAGGTTGAGGGCGTTGCCGAACCCGTCGACGGTGCCGAACGACAGCAGGAGCAGCAGGATCAGCAGCGCGCCGACGACCGTGTCCCAGCGGACCGCGCGCGTGAGGGACTCAGGCATTGCGGGCGTTCCTCTTCTTCAGGGCGGAGGCCACGCGCAGCGCGACGATCCGGTCGACCGCGATGGCGAGGATGAGCAGGATGCCGTTGATGGCGAGCACCCAGACCGAGCTGACGCCGAGGGCGGGCAGCACGCTGTTGATGGAGGTCAGCAGCAGGGCGCCGAGCGCGGCCCCGTACACGCTGCCGGAGCCCCCGGTGAAGACCACGCCGCCGACCACGACCGCGCTGACGACGGTGAGTTCGTAGCCGGTGCCGGTCCCGGAGTCGACGTTGCCGAAGCGGGCCAGGTACATGGCGCCGGCGAGGCCCGCGAGGCCGCCGCAGAAGGTGTACGCGGCGAGGATCCGCTTGCGGACGGGGATGCCGGCGAGCCGGGCCGCCTCCGGGTTGGAGCCGAGCGCGTACAGCTCGCGGCCGCTGCCGAAGTGCTTGAGGTAGTACGCCGTCGCCACCAGCACCGCCAGCGCGATCAGCGCCAGGTACGGCACCGCGGAGATGCCGCCGGAGCCGAAGTCGACGAAGCCGCCCGGCAGGTCGGCCGCCGTGATCTGACGGGAGCCGACCCAGATGGAGTCGATGCCGCGGATGATGTACAGCGTGCCGAGGGTGACGACGAGCGCGGGCACCTGGCCGAGGCTGACGAGCAGGCCGTTGAGCAGTCCGAACCCGACGCCCATCAGGACCGCCAGCCCGATGGCGATCACCGAACTGCCGCCGCCGTGCAGGTAGTCGCCGGCCGCGAAGGCGCAGATGCCGAGGGTCGAGCCGACGGACAGGTCGACGTTCCTCGTGATCACCACCAGGGACTGGCCGGTGGCGACCAGCACCAGGATGGTGGCGTTCAGCAGCAGGTCCTTGATGCCCTGCTCGGACAGGAACTCGCTGTTGCCGGCCTGGGTGATGCCGATCATCACCAGGAAGACGACCAGGATGGCGAGCTCGCGCATCTTGAAGACGCGGTCGACGAGCCGGGTGCCGCTGGACTTGGGCACCTCGGCGACGGGGGTCTCGTTGGGAGCGGTCACCGTCATGCGGCGGCCCTCCCGGTGGCTGCGGCCATCACGGTTTCCTCGGTGGCTTCGGCGCGTGGGATCTCTGCGGTCAGCCGGCCCTCGTGCATGACGAGCACGCGGTCGGCCATGCCGAGGATCTCGGGCAGGTCGGAGGAGATCATCAGGACGGCGACGCCGTCGGCGGCGAGCTGACTGAGCAGCCGGTGCACCTCGGCCTTGGTGCCGACGTCGATGCCCCGGGTGGGCTCGTCGACGATCAGCACCTTGGGGCCGGTGGCGAGCCACTTGGCCAGGACGACCTTCTGCTGGTTGCCGCCGGACAGGGTGGAGACGGCGTCCGCGATCCGGGCGTACTTCACCTGGAGCTTGACCGCCCAGTCCAGGGACCGGTCGCGCTCGGCGCCGCGGTCCATCAGGCCGGCCCGGACGGTCGTGCGGAGTCCGGTGAGGCCGATGTTGCGCTCGATGGACATGCCCATCACCAGGCCCTGGGCGCGCCGGTCCTCGGGGACGAGGGCGAGCCCGGCGGCCATCGCGGTGGACGGGGCGCCGTTGGTCAGCTTGCGGCCCTCGACCTCGACCTCGCCGGCATCCCAGCGGTCGATGCCGAAGACGGCCCGGGCCACCTCCGTGCGGCCGGCGCCGACGAGTCCGGCGAGGCCGACGATCTCGCCGTGCCGGACCTCGAAGGAGACGTCGGTGAAGACGCCCTCGCGGGTCAACCGCCGCACACTGAGGGCGACTTGACCGGGCTCGACGTCCTGCTTGGGGTACAGCTCCTCGAGGTCGCGTCCGACCATGCGCCGTACGAGGTCGTCCTCCGTCATGCCCTCGACCGGCTCGCTGGCGATCCAGGCGCCGTCGCGCAGGGTGGTGACCCGCTGGCAGATCTCGAAGATCTCCTCCAGCCGGTGGGAGATGAACAGCACGGCGGCGCCCTGCTCGCGCAGGGTGCGCACGACACCGAAGAGCCGGGCCACCTCGCTGCCGGTCAGGGCGGCCGTCGGCTCGTCCATGATCAGGACGCGGGCGTCGAAGGAGAGCGCCTTGGCGATCTCCACGATCTGCTGGTCGGCGATGGACAGGCCGCGCGCCGGGCGGTCGGGGTCGAGTTCGACGCCGAGCCGCTTCATCAGCCGCAGCGTCGCGGTGTGCGTGGCCTTGTGGTCGATCCGGCCCAGCGCACGCCGGGGCTGGCGGCCCATGAAGATGTTCTCGGCGATCGAAAGGTCGGGGAAGAGCGTGGGCTCCTGGTAGATGACGGCGATGCCCGCGTCGCGAGCGTCACCGGGTCCGTGGAAGACGACGGGCCGGCCGTCGAGCAGCACCCGGCCGGCGTCCGGCCGGTGGACGCCGGCGAGCGTCTTGATCAGGGTCGACTTGCCCGCGCCGTTCTCTCCGGCGAGGGCGTGCACCTCTCCGGGGAACAGCTCCAGGGACACGTCCCGCAGGGCACGTACGGCCCCGAAGGACTTCGAGATGTCCTCGAGCGCCAGCACCGGGGCCGGACCCGTGTCGGACGGGTGGGTCATGAGGGGCTCCTCGACGACGCCCGGGAAGCACCTCGCGACGTCGTGAAAGGTTTCAACTTGGTTGCCGGGACGTTAGGCGCGTACGCCATGTCACGTCAATGGGTGAGCCCCGAAAAAATTTCGAGAGCCCTTCGAGAGCCAAAGGTCACGGTGAGGCTACGGGCAACAGAGTGCGCCGGAACGCTTGACACTCCTCCGGAGCGTTCTAAGCTTCGCTTCCTGAATCGATTCATCCACAGGCCGTACGGACGCCATTCCGGCCCGATGTCACAGGAGCCCTGAAGTGACCGAGCTCGCCGCGGTGAAGACCGCGCTGAAGACCCAGGCAGTCGAGACGCCGTCGTGGGCGTACGGGAACTCGGGGACCCGGTTCAAGGTGTTCGCCCAGCAGGGAGTTCCCCGCACACCCCAGGAGAAGCTGGCCGACGCGGCCCAGGTGCATGCCGTCACGGGTGTGGCGCCGACGGTGGCGCT
>NZ_JAMGBF010000078.1 GCF_023516615.1 Streptomyces panaciradicis | reverse complement strand
TCACGGAAGATGTGCACCGCCTCGGACTCCAGCGCGTCCAGGTGCGAGAGGGCGTACGGAACCTCCGTGCCCTCCTCGGTCTCGGCGACGGTCGTCGTCATGCCAGTCCCCTCTCGGTGAGCAGCGCGTGGACCGCGGCCGCGGACTCCTGGACGGTCTGGTGCTGCGACTCGATGCGCAGGTCGGGCGACTCGGGCTGCTCGTAGGGGTCGTCCACACCCGTCAGCCCGGTCAGTTCGCCGGCCGCCTGCTTGGCGTACAGGCCCTTCACGTCCCGCACGGAGCACACCTCGACCGGGGTCGCGACGTGCACCTCGACGTACGGCGCCCCGCTGTCCTGGTGGCGCTTGCGCACCGCCTCGCGGCTGTCGGCGTACGGCGCGATGACCGGGACCAGCGCCTTGACGCCGTTGCGGGCGAGCAGTTCGGCGAGGAAGCCGATGCGCTGCACGTTGGTGTGCCGGTCCTCGCGGCTGAAGCCGAGACCGGCCGAGATGAACTCGCGGATCTCGTCGCCGTCGAGCACCTCGACGCGGTGGCCCTCCTCGCGCAGCCGGCCGGCCAGCTCGTACGCGATGGTGGTCTTGCCGGCACTCGGCAGACCCGTGAGCCAGACGGTGGCTCCGGTCGTCACCTGCAACTCCTCGGTCGTCGTCATCAGTGCAGCCCGCACTCGGTCTTGGCCCGCCCGGCCCAGCGGCCGGCGCGCGCGTCCTCGCCCTCGAGCACCCGGCGGGTGCAGGGGGCGCAGCCGACGGACGCGTAGCCGTCCATCAGCAACGGGTTGGTCAGAACGCCGTGTTCGGTGACATAGGCGTCCACGTCGTCCTGGGTCCAGCGGGCGATCGGCGAGATCTTGACCTTCTGCCGCTTCTCGTCCCAGCCGACGACCGGGGTGTTCGCCCGGGTCGGGGACTCGTCGCGGCGCAGTCCGGTCGCCCAGGCCACGTAGTTCCTCAGGCCCTGCTCCAGCGGCTGCACCTTGCGCAGCTTGCAGCACAGGTCGGGGTCGCGGTCGTGCAGCTTCGGGCCGTACTCCGCGTCCTGCTCGGCGACCGTCTGACGCGGCGTCAGCGTGATGACGTTGACGTCCATCACGGCCTCGACGGCGTCGCGGGTGCCGATGGTCTCCGGGAAGTGGTAGCCGGTGTCGAGGAACACCACGTCGACGCCGGGCATCGCGCGGGAGGCGAGGTGGGCGACCACCGCGTCCTCCATCGACGACGTCACGCAGAAACGCCTGCCGAAGGTCTCCGCCGCCCACCGCAGGATCTCCAGGGCGGAGGCGTCCTCCAGGTCGCGGCCCGCCTGCTCGGCGAGCGCCTTCAGGTCGTCGGTGGTGCGTTCTTCCGTCACCGCGGTCATGTCTGATCTCCCCCTGCTTCTGTGCGAAGGCCCCGGGCCAGCAGCCCGAGGAACTTCAACTGGAAGGCCCGGTTGCACGCGGCGCATTCCCACGCGCCGTGGCCCTGCTCGCCGGGACGCAGGTCCTCGTCGCCGCAGTAGGGGCAGTAGAAGGGGGCGGCCCGCTCGCTCACGACAGGGCCTCCTCGGACGCGCGCGCGGCCCAGGCCGCGAACCGCTCGCCGTCCTCGCGCTCCGCCTGGAACCGCTTCAGGAGGCGCTCGACGTAGTCGGGCAGCTCCTCCGAAGTGACCTTCAGGCCGCGCACCTTGCGGCCGAACCCGGCCTCCAGGCCGAGCGCCCCGCCGAGGTGCACCTGGTAGCCCTCGACCTGCTCGCCCTGGTCGTTGAGGACCAACTGCCCCTTGAGACCGATGTCCGCGACCTGGATACGGGCGCAGGCGTTCGGGCAGCCGTTGAGGTTGATGGTGATCGGCTCGTCGAAGTCCGGGATGCGGCGCTCCAGTTCGTCGATCAGCGACGAACCGCGCTGCTTGGTCTCGACGATGGCGAGCTTGCAGTACTCGATGCCGGTGCAGGCCATGGTGCCCCGCCGGAACGGCGACGGCTCGGCCGTCAGGTCCAGCGCGTCCAGGGCCTCCACCAGCGGCTGGACCTGCGCCTCCTCGACATCGAGGACGATCATCTTCTGCTCGACGGTGGTCCGCACCCGGTGCGAGCCGTGCGCCTCGGCCACCTCCGCGATCTTCGTGAGGGTGGTTCCGTCCACGCGGCCGACGCGCGGGGCGAAACCGACGTAGAAACGGCCGTCCTTCTGCCGGTGCACACCGACGTGGTCGCGCCAGCGGCCCGAGGGGTCGGCGGGCGCGGGGCCGTCGACGAGCTTGCGGCCGAGGTAGTCGTCCTCCAGGACCTGGCGGAACTTCTCCGGACCCCAGTCGGCGACGAGGAACTTCAGGCGGGCGCGGTTGCGCAGCCGGCGGTAGCCCCAGTCGCGGAAGATGCCGACCACGCCGGCCCACACCTCCGGGACCTCCTCCAACGGCACCCAGGCGCCGAGCCGGACGCCGAGCTTGGGGTTGGTGGACAGTCCGCCGCCGACCCACAGGTCGAAGCCGGGGCCGTGCTCGGGGTGCTCGACGCCGACGAAGGCCACGTCGTTGATCTCGTGCACGACGTCCAGCAGCGGGGAGCCGGAGATCGCCGTCTTGAACTTGCGCGGCAGGTTGGAGAACTCCTTGCTGCCGATGTAGCGGTCGTGGATCTCGTCGATGGCCCAGGTGCCGTCGATGATCTCGTCCTCGGCGATCCCGGCGACCGGCGAGCCGATGACGACACGCGGGCAGTCGCCGCACGCCTCGGTGGTGGACAGCCCGACGGCCTCCAGCCGCTCCCAGATCTCCGGCACGTCCTCGATGCGGATCCAGTGCAGCTGGATGTTCTGCCGGTCGGTGATGTCGGCGCTGCCGCGCGCGAACTCCTGCGAGATCTCGCCGATGACCCGCAGCTGCTGGGTCGTCAGACGGCCGCCGTCGATGCGCACCCGCAGCATGAAGTACTTGTCGTCCAGCTCCTCCGGCTCCAGCACGGCGGTCTTGCCGCCGTCGATCCCGGGCTTGCGCTGGGTGTACAGGCCCCACCAGCGCATCCGCCCGCGCAGGTCGCTCGGGTCGATCGAGTCGAAACCGCGCTTGGAGTAGATCGTCTCAATGCGTGTCCGCACATTGAGACCGTCGTCGTCCTTCTTGAACTGCTCGTTGCCGTTCAGCGGAGTGAAGTGCCCCGCGGCCCACTGACCCTCGCCGCGGTGACGGCTCACCTTGCGGCGGGAAGTCGCGGCGGCAGGGTTCTGCGGGGAGGCGGCCATGGTGATTACGTCCTTCGGGACAGGCGGAAAGCGGCTCTGGCCTGCGCGTACACGCGCATGGGCATACGTGCGCGTCTTTGCGCAGGGAAAGAGGAGATGTCAGAAGATGTCGGGCGGCTCTGAGCTGTCAGCTCGCCGGACAGATGGCGCTGGACATGCGGCCGAGGTCGACGTGCCGCCGACTCACCAAGGCAATTCCAGTTCCGGACATGACGGAAGCGTGGCATGGCGATCTGGACACAGTCCAGCTTCGTCCAAGATGCGGACACCCTTGTCCCGACAGGCGAGACAAGGGTGTCGTCGATCACACCGTGCGCGCGGACTCTTGTCCGCGCAGGTCAGACGCGGTAGGCGCCGGGCCACGGGCCGGGAGCGGCCACCTCGGCCTGCTCCTCGACCTTGGTGTCGAAGAGCTTGAAGCCCCTGCGCTGGTAGTTGTCCATGGCGTGCTCGCCGTCCAGGCTGCAGGTGTGCAGCCAGACCCGCTTGGTGCGGTCACGCCCCGGCCAGCGGTCGGCGAGGTCCCAGGCGCGGGCGGCGCCGTACGACAGCAGGTGCCCGCCGATCCGGCGGCCCCGGAAGGCGGGGATCAGCCCGAAGTGGACGATCTCCACGACCCCGTCGTCCTGCGCTTCCAGCTCCACGTACCCGGCGGGCGTGCCCCGGTCGTAGGCCACCCACGTCTCCACGCCGGGCCGCACCAGGTGCTCCTCCCACCGGCCGTACGTCCAGTCCAGCCGGTCGGTCCAGCGGATGTCGCCGCCGACCGAGGCGTAGAGGAAGCGGCTGAACTCGGGGGAGGGGACCTCGGAGCGCACGATCCGCACGTCTCCCTCGGGCGCGGAGGCCGGCAGGAGGTCGGTCGGGGCGGTCTGCTCCAGGGACCAGGTGGTCACGGGGATGTTCGTCATGCCAGCCAGGGAATCATCCGGCCCCGAGATCTGTCGATCTGCCCCGAGACGTGTCGACCACCCGGGAGCCCCGCCGATCGCCGCCGGAGCCCCGTCGATCACCGCTCGGAGCCCTTTCGGTCAATGCCCAGACCCCGCCGATCACCGCTCGGAGCAGCGTCGATCAATGCCCAGGCCCCTTCGGTTCAGCTCAGAGACCTGTCGATCGAGCTCAGCGGCAGTGCGTAGAGCATCTGCCCGGACTGCGACCACACCTCGCCGGTCTCCTCCCAGTAGGACAGGGAACCGGCCCGGCCGCTCCAGCAGCTGGTGGACTCGTCCGTGCCGCACTGGGTGGCCCGCGCGTCGCGGCTGTTCTGCCGCCACAGCGTGCCGTGTCCGGCCGGACGGTCCGCCGCGCGGTCGAGGTACCAGTTCGAGCCGTACGACAGGACGCCCGTGACGTCGGTCGTCTTCGTCTCGTACGCCCGGGACGCCGACGCCTCTCCGGCGGCGTCCGTGGCCAGCAGCCCGGCGCGCGCCGGGTCGGCGCTGAACGCGTAGCGCCACAGACGGGTGTGCCGGCCGCTGTCCGAGGGCACCCGCTCGCTCGCGACCAGACTGTCGGGCGCGGTGCTGCGGTCGAGGGAGATCGCCTCGGGGCGGGCGGCCCCGGCTGCCGGCCGGTAGGAGCCGATGGCCGGCAGCACGTACCGGTAGCCGTGGGCCGACCAGCCGCCGGGCACCTTGCCCACCTGTCCGCTGTCGACGGTGGCCCGCTGGACGCGGTGCAGGTCGTAGACGTACAGGCCGTCGGCCGTGGTGACCAGCAGCTTGCCCTGGTACCAGGTCATGCCGGACACGGCGGAGGCCAGCCCCCGGTAGTCGCGGCCGCCGTCGACGGGGACGGCGAGGAGGGCCCAGGTGTAGACGAGGTTGTCGGGGTCGTCGGCGTCGACGAAGGCGACCCGGGCCAGCCCCGGCGCGCCCGCCCTGCCGGAGTGGGCCCAGCCGGACAGCAGCACCCGGTGCTCGCCCCAGTGGCCGTCGTCGTCCGCGTCGCCCGAGGTGGTGACGGCGCCGGGCCGCCAGCCGCGGGTGTCGGCGGCGTCCCAGCAGTACGCGCGCGTGGCCGCCGGCTCGACGGGCAACGCGGCACGGTCGGCGGTGGTGCAGTCGGCCGGCGCGCGCAGGGAGTGGTCGGCGTCGTCCAGGACGGCGCGCACGCCGACCGGCCTGCCCATCTCGGAGGCGAGCCGGTCCAGCGTGGCCTGCGGCACCAGCTGCTCCCGCAGCCGGAACTCGCGGGCGGACGCGGCGAGGGTCTTCAACCCCCCGGGGTCCTTGCTGACCGTCGCCTGCGAGGCGCTGATCATCGTGGCCGCCGCGGTGAGCGCGAGCGCGGTCCCGGCGAGGAAAGCGCGCAGCGCTCGGCCCCGCTTCTGCCGGCGGTGCCTGCCACGTTGCTTCATAGGTCCTCCCGAGGCGAGCCAACTGCGTTCATTGGTCTGTGTGTTGACCAAAGGAGCAGGTGGGGTGGCCCGAAGAGGGATGCTACGGCAGTTCGGGGCGGTCCAGGGCGAAGACCCTGCAAATATGCGGAAGATGCTCCCTCGATGGCCCGCGTTGTCACTCGGAGGGAGCGGAGGGATACATTCCTGGCATGTCGCCCGGCGTTCGCCCGCTCACCACTGCCGGCGCCGTCGAGTGCGGCAACAGCTCCCGCGGGTCGTCCGGCAGCAGCACCTCGACGTCGGCGCTCTCGGCGAAGCGGTAGGGGCGGTGCTCCAGCAGACCGCCCAGGTAACGCCGTACCCGCGACATCTCGGCCCGCACCGTCACCGTACGGGCCGGGTCCCCGAACACGTCCTCGGCCAGGCCCGCCGCGCTGCGGCCGTCGCGGTGCAGGGCCAGCAGGTACAGCAACTCGGCGTGCCGCGGACTCAGTTCGTGGCTCCACGAGCCGGCGCTCCCGGACACCGTCACCGAGCCGCGGCGCGGCCGCGTCAGATCCAGGACGACCCGGGCGGCCACCCGCGGCACCGGCTCGTCCGAGACCCGGATCAACCAGCCCCCGGCCAGCGGCTCCACCGTGCACAGCCCGAACGGCGGCAGCCACCGGCGGCCCGCCGAGAGCGACGTGGGCAGGAAGGTCCGGCTCGTGTACGGCATCCCCGTCACCGCCGCCGTCCAGCCGTCCCGGTCCACCACCAGCGCGCGGCCGCCCACCCGGGCCAGCACCGGGGCCGCCACCGAGCGCAGCCGTTCCAGCGAGCCCAGATGCAGTTCGCGCAGCTTGGACTCGGCGAGCTTCGCCACCGAGTCGACCCAGGCGAGGGTGGCCGGGTGCATCGTCTCCAGCGGCCCGCTGACGTCCACGACACCGAGCAGCCGGCCGTCGCGCGGGTCCGTGATGGGCGCGCCGGTGCAGGTCCAGGAGGTCTGCGAGCGCACGAAGTGCTCGGAGGCGAACACCTGAACGGGCCGGCGGGCCACCACCGGGGTGCCGATGCCGTTCGTGCCGATGACGCTCTCCCGCCAGTCCGCGCCGATCTCGAAACCCGTCCCGTCGGCCTTGCGCAGCACCGGTGAGCTGCCCTCCCGCCACAGCACGCGGCCGTCGGCGTCGGCGATCACCATGATGTGGTGGGCGGTGTCCGCGACCGACAGCAGCCCCTCGCGCAGCACCGGCAGCACATGCCGGAGCTCCGAGGCCTCCCGGCGCCGCCGCACCTCCTCCTGGGACAGCAGCCCGGTGCGGAAGTCGTGGTCGGGGTCGACGCCGCTGCGCAGCATGCGTCCCCAGGACTGCTCGATCACCGGCCGCGGCGGGACCGGCGCCCGCCGCCCGGAGAGCGCGGCGGAGCGGACGTCGCTCAGGACCCGTGCCGCGCGGGCCGTGTCCACCACCGCGAGTTGCGTCACGTCCGTCGGCGAGAGTGCCACGGGTCCTCCCGGAGGAAACGTCCTGACTGTCCGTCCAATAGTGCCGCCGGTTCATGACGGACGGACACACTCCGGCCACAGACAGCAGCAAGTTGCAACCCCCTGCAACCCTGGTGAACGCTCCCGGACTGTTTGAATATTGAGCGACGCCGTCCCGAGCGGCGTTCGCGGCCTCGACCGGGCCAGTGCGGCGGGGGTGGTGCCGTGTCGGCGCAGCACCACCCCCGCCTTTTGCCTTCGGCGATTGGGCCGACCTCGCCCTGGGGGGGGCTTGGGTGGGTGAGGCCGACCTCTATTCCTGCGGCCGGGCTCTGTTCACCACCGACTTCAGGTTCAGGGTGTGGGGGAGGGTGCCGAAGGCCGCGCCGGCGTCGCCGCCCAGGCGGGAGGCGCAGAAGGCGTCGGCCACCTCGGGGGGTGCGAACCGGACCAGGAGCGAACCCTGCAGGACCAGGGCCAGCCGTTCCGTCAGGCGGCGGGCGCGGGCCTCGATCCCGTCCAGGTCGGCCAGGTCGGTCAGCAGGTTCTTGATCGCCTGGTCGAGGCGGTGGTCGGCGCCCCGGGCCCGGCCCACCTCCTGGAGGTAGGCGTTCAGCGCCGTCGGCTCCCGACGCAGGGCACGCAGCACATCCAGGGCCTGCACGTTCCCCGCGCCCTCCCAGACGGAGTTCAGCGGCGACTCGCGCACCAGCCGTGGCAGCCCCGACTCCTCGACGTAGCCGTTGCCGCCCAGGCACTCGGCGGCCTCGACGACGACGGGCGTGCACCGCTTGGTCACCCAGTACTTTGCGGCCGGCACCGCGAGCCGCAGCAGCGCCCGCTCCTGCTCGCCGCCGTCGTCCCAGGCGGCCGCGAGGCGCAGCGCCAGGACGGTCGCGGCCTCGGACTCCAGGGCGAGGTCGGCGAGCACGTTGCGCATCAGCGGCTTGTCGACGAGCTTGCCGCCGAAGGCCTCGCGGTACGTGCAGTGGTGCACGGCCTGTGCCACCGCCTGCCGCATCAGGCCGGCCGAACCGAGCACGCAGTCCAGCCGGGTCGCGGCCACCATGTCGATGATGGTGCGCACCCCGCGCCCCTCCTCACCGACCCGCCGCGCCCAGGTCCCGTCGAACTCGACCTCGGCGGAGGCGTTCGAGCGGTTGCCGAGCTTGTCCTTCAGACGTTGCAGCAGGAAGACGTTGCGGGAGCCGTCCTCCAGGACGCGCGGCACCAGGAAGCAGCTCAGCCCGTCCGGTGCCTGGGCCAGGACCAGGAAGCCGTCGGACATGGGCGCCGAGCAGAACCACTTGTGCCCGGTGAGCGTGTACGTCCCCTCCTCCGCGAGCGGGGTCGCGGCCGTCGTGTTGGCGCGTACGTCGCTGCCGCCCTGCTTCTCCGTCATGCCCATCCCGAACAGGGCACCGGCCTTCAGGCGGGCGGGCCGCAGCTCGCGGTCGTAGATCATGGACGTGAGCCGGGGTTCCCACGTGGCGGCGAGGTCCGGGTCGGTCCGCAGCGCGGGGACGGCGGCGTGGGTCATGGACAGCGGGCAGAGATTGCCGGCCTCGACCTGCGTCCACACCAGGAACGCGGCCGCTCTGCGCACATGGCCCGCCGGGCGGGCCCAGGCCGCGGTGAGTCCGGCGCCGACACCCTTGCCGAGGACGCGGTGCCAGGCCGGATGGAACTCGACCTCGTCGACGCGGTGGCCGTGGCGGTCGTGGGTGCGCAGCCGGGGCGGGTTGTCGTTGGCCTGGGCGCCCCACTCCTGCACCTGGGCGGACCCGGAGGCCCGGCCGAGAGCGGCCAGCTCGCCGTGGACCTCGTCGAGCAGGTCGGGGGAGACGTGCCGGTCGACGGCCTCGGTGAGCACGCGGTCGGTGGAGTAGACGTCGTAGCCGGTCAGCGGTGGGGGCTGGTTGGACACGGTGTGCGTGGTGCCTGCCATGCCGCGAAAGTACCCGCTCTCGGCGCCGGTCAGCACGACCCGGCCGGGAACATTCCGGTCAACGGGGACATGACAGTGACGTGGCCGGGGCGCGGCGCGGGTTTCCGGACGTGTTGCCCGGGGCCGGGGGATGAGCGCACGGCGACCCGCCGGATACCGTTAGGTCGTGCAGCCAGCAAGTGAGTCCTCGCCGCGGCCCTCCGGCCGTCTCCACCGGGCGCGTGCCCTCTACCGGAACGTCTCCAAGCGCAGGACCGCCTGGCTGCTGCTCAAGGACACCGTCAACTCATGCATGGAGTACCGCATCCTCGGCCTCGCGGCGGAGGCCGCGTTCTTCACGCTGCTGTCCGTGCCGCCGCTGCTGCTCAGCCTCATCGGCCTGCTCGGCTACGTCGACGCCTGGACCGGCACCGACAGCATCTCCAGCCTGGAGACGAACCTCCTGAACGCGTCGCAGACCGTCCTGTCCGAGAAGGGCGTCAACGAGATCGCCGTACCGATCCTGCACGACGTGATGAAGGGCGGCAGACCCGACGTCATCTCCATCGGCTTCCTGTTCGCCCTGTGGTCGGGCTCCCGCGCGGTCAACGTCTTCATCGACACCATCACCGTCATGTACGGCCTCGACGGCGTGCGCGGCATCGTCAAGACCCGGATCGTGGCGTTCCTGCTGTTCCTCGCGGCCCTGGTGATCGGGTCGGTCGCGCTGCCGCTGATGGTGGCGGGCCCGGACGCGGTGGTGCGGATCGTGCCGTGGTCGGAGACGCTGGTGCAGGTCCTGTACTGGCCCGTCGTCATCATCCTGTCGATCGTCTTCCTGACCACGCTCTACCACGTGTCCGTGCCCGTGCGGTCCCCGTGGATCGAGGACGTGCCCGGCGCCCTGGTGGCCCTGGCGATGTGGGTCGTCTGCAGCTTCCTGCTGCGCATCTACCTCACCAGCACCATCGAGGGCGCCTCCATCTACGGCTCCCTCGCCGCCTCCGTCGCCGTGCTGCTGTGGATCGGGGTCGGCGCCTTCGCCGTGCTCGTCGGGGCCGCGGTCAACGCGGCGATCGACCGGGTGTGGCCGGCGGCGGCCACGGCCGCGGCCCGCGCCGCCAACGAGCGGCTGCGCGAGGCCCAGCTGGCCGAACACGTGGCCCGCGCCGCGGCCGGACTCGACACCGACCCCGACGACCCCGACATGCCCTCGGAGTTCCCCGAGCGCTGGTCCCGCTTCCTGCCGCCGGAGGACGTGACCTCCCGCCTGCGCACCCACGTCAAGAGCACCCACCCGCCGCACAAGCCGGAGAGCCCCTGACGGCTCCCCGGGAACCGTCGGCCGCCTCCGCCGCGCGCGTCTACGCTGACCGCCATGGACGCCCTCGCAGGTCTGCTGCAAGGCCCACGCGCGCGTGGCGCCTTCATGATCCGGGCGTGTTTCGACCCGCCCTGGGCCGTGCGGGTGGAGGACCGGGCCCCGCTGACCGTGATGCTCCTGGTCCGCGGCGACGCCTGGGTCACGCCGGAGGCGGGGGAGCCGGTGCGGCTGCGGGCCGGTGACCTCGCGATCGCCCGCGGCCCCGACCCCTACACCTGCGGCGACGACCCCGGAACACGGCCGCAGGTGGTCATCCTGCCGGGGGCGGAGTGCAGCTATCCCGACGGGCGGTCGCTGAACGGCTCCATGGACCTCGGCGTGCGCACCTGGGGCGACCGGCCCGACGGCTCGGCCGTCCTGCTGATCGGCACCTACCTGTGGCAGGGCGAGGTCGGCGGACGGCTGCTGGACGCCCTGCCGCCCCTGCTGACGCTCACCTCCGGCATGTGGCCGAGCCCGCTCACGCCGATGCTCATGGAGGAGATCGTCCGCGACGAACCGGGGCAGGAAGTCGTCCTCGACCGGCTCCTGGACCTGCTGGTCATCACCGCGCTGCGGGCCTGGTTCGCCCGCCCCGAGGCGGCGGCGCCCGCGTGGTACCGGGCGCTGGGGGACCCGGTGGTGGGGCGGGTGCTGCGGCTGGTCCAGAGCGACCCCGCGCACCCCTGGACCGTGGCCGCACTGGCCGCCAAGGCCGGAGTGTCCCGCGCGGCGCTCGCCCGGCGCTTCACCGGCCTCGTGGGCGAACCCGTGATGACCTACCTCACCGGCTGGCGGCTCGCCCTGGCCGCGGACGCGCTGCGCGACACCGACGACACCCTGGAGGCGATCGCCCGCCGCGTCGGCTACGGCAGCGCCTTCGCCCTGTCCACCGCGTTCAAGCGGGTCCACGGCGTCAGCCCGCAGGAACACCGGCGGCGGCCGGCACCCGCGCGCGCGTAGGCTGGCGGGCGTGTACGAGGAGAGGCCCTGCCGGCTCGCCGGGGCGGTCGTGTGGCGCAACACCCCGGCCGAGGCCGGCGTGGGGCGGGTGCTGCCCGACGGATGCATGGACCTGCTCTGGCACGACGGCCGGCTGCTCGTCGCCGGACCCGACACCCGCGCCTACGTCACCGACGGCGCGCCCGGCCTCTGGACGGGCGTCCGCTTCTTCCCCGGGACCGCGCCCTCGATCCTCGGCGTGCCCGCGCACGAACTGCGCGACCGGCGTGTCGAACTCGCCGCACTGCGGCCCGCCGCGGAGGTCCGCCGGCTCACCGCACTGGTCGACGCGGCCCCCGAACCGGCCCTGGGCCTGGAGGAGTCGGCGGTACGGCTGGCCGCGGCCGCCGCACCCCCCGACCCGCTGCTGCGGCAGCTGGTCGCGGCCCTCGACGCGGGCCGTCCCGTCGGCCGGGCCGCCGACGAACTGGGTCTCGGGGCCCGGCAGTTGCACCGGCGGTCGCTGGTGGCCTTCGGGTACGGGCCCAAGACGCTGGCCCGGGTGCTGCGGTTGCAGCGGGCCGTGGGGATGGCCCGGGAGGGAGTGCCGTTCGCGGAGACCGCCGCCCGTGCCGGGTTCGCCGACCAGGCCCATCTGGCCCGTGACGTCAAGGAGTTGGCCGGGGTGCCGCTCGGCCGGCTACTGCGGGGGTAGCTGCGCGAACAGGTCGACGCCGTTGCCGTCCGGGTCGTGCACGACCGCGTACCGCTGGCCCCAGAAGGCGTCCCACGGCTTGAGCTCACCGTGATGACCGGCGCCGACGAGGTCCTCGTACAGCGTGTCGACCTCGGCGGGCGACGCGCACCGGAAGGCCAGCGCGATCCGCCCGCCGCCGCGTGGCGGGCGCCACCCCGGGTGGAAGGAGCGGATCGTCTCCTCCGTGTCCAGGGCGAGGGTCAGCCCGCCGGGCAGGTCGGCCTCGACGTGCGGCTGGTCCTCGGCGCCGTCGGGGAAGACGAGGCCCAGGCGGCGGTAGAAGGCGAGTGAGGCCGCCATGTCGGAGGCGACCAGGCCGATCACGGCGCATCGTGGAGTCATGCCGCCACCGTAGGCAGCGGACCGGACGGCGGTCTTGAAGGAATCGGACGTCAGGAGAAGGTGACGGGGCCGTGCGGGGTGTCCACGGTGAAGGTGAGGGCCACCGGGCCCACGGTCAGGGGGAGTTCGGCGCCCACGGCGGCCAGCAGAGGGCGGAGCTCGGCCGGGTCGGGGGCGCTCGCCGACAGCCGGAGCAGCGGGGTGACGGGCAGCCCCGAGGCGGAGGGGTGGACGGTGGACCCCCAGTCGATGAGGAAGGGCACCAGACCCGAGGGGTGCTGGGTGTCGCCGTCGGTCAGCCGCCACCGCAGGAGGGTGCCGTCGGGGCGGCGGCGGCTCATCGGGCGGATGGCGCCCGGATCGTAGCCGCGGGCCCGGGCGGCGGCGACCGCGGCGTCCAGGTCGGGCGGGCTGACGGCCCAGGTCACCGTCCGCGCGGCCGTCAGGTCGTCGACGGCGAACGGGCGCGGACCGCCCGGGTCGGTCTGCTCCTGGTCCGGCCCGATGATCTCCAGATAGCTGCAACCGCCCAGCGCCACCAGGAAGTTGCGCGTCCCGCGGCCCACGTGGGCGCCGCCGGGAGCGGGCGCGACGCCGGTGCGCCGCGTGAAGTCGGCGACCGTCGCCGCCAGGTCGGGGGTGGCGAGGACGAGATGGTCGAGATGCGCGGGAATGACGTTCATCGCAGTCGAGGCTAGACCCCTGGTCCCCGGTTAGGCTCGCGCCCATGGCCCCGCGACTCCTCGTCTACACGCGCACCGCCGACTACCGCCACGACTCCATCCCGGCCGCCGTCGCCGCCGTGCGCGCGCTCGATGATCTGGAGGTGGACCATAGCGAGGATCCCGCCGTCTTCGAGAGCCCCCTGCACCGCTACGCCGCCGTCGTGTTCCTCTCGACCAGCGGCGAGGTGCTCACCCCGGCCGGGCGGGAGCGGCTGGCCGCCTACGTCGAGGGCGGCGGAGGGTTCGCCGGGGTGCACGCGGCGGCCTGCACGGAGTACGACTGGCCATACTACGGCGCGTTGCTCGGCGCCCGCTTCGACCGGCACCCCGACCTCCAGCCGGGACGAGCCGTCGTCGAGGACCGCGCGCATCCGGCCACCCGGCACCTGCCCGCCGTCTGGGACTTCACCGACGAGTGGTACGACTTCCGCACCAACCCCCGTGACCGGGTACGGGTGTTGATGAGCGCCGACGAGTCGTCGTACGAAGGCGGCGGCATGGGCGCCGACCACCCGCTGGCCTGGTGCCGGGAGCAGGGCGCGGGCCGGGTGTTCTACACGGCACTCGGCCACACCGCCGAGGCCTACGCGGCGCCCGAGTTCCGGGAGCACCTGCGCGGCGGCATCGGCTGGGCGGGGCGGACGCTCACCGAGCCCTAGCGTCGTCGGCCGGCGTGCCGGGGCGGTCCAGGCGCCAGACCACGTCGACGCCGACGAGCGAGGGCGTCTCCGGCAGGGTCCGCTCGTGGCCGATCTCGGTGAACCCCAGACGGCGCGGAACCCTGGCACTGGCCGTGTTGGCCAGGTCGTGGGTGATCTCCACGTACTCCACGCCCGGCAGGGCGAACATCTCCGCGACCAGGGCGGCCGTCGCTCTCGTGGCGATGCCCCGGCCGGTGGCCGCCGGGTGCAGCCAGTACCCCATCCGCCAGCGGGCGGGCGCCTCCACGCGGTAGGTCTGGCACATGCCGACGAGCGTGCCGCCCTCGGCGATGGCGTAGTTGTACGCCTCGTCGGCCGCCCACTTCGACTCGGCCTTCGCGAGGAAGTCCCGGGTGGTCTCCTCGCCGTGCCGGGCGACCCAGCCCATCCAGGGACGCAGGTGGTCCACCGACTCCTCGATCAGCCTGAACGCCGGGGCGAAGTCGTCCTGCGTCCGCCAGCGTCGCAGCACCAGGCCGCCGCATTCGATGAACTGACTCGGTCGCTCCATGACAGCCATGATCGGTTCGCGGCACACGCCACCGCAACGGGCCCCGCGGCATCACCGGTCACGTCCGGGGCATCGGCGCGCGTGCCGTGCTCGCCCGCCGCACCAGCCGCGTCGACAACTCCGTGCGCGTCCCCTCCGGGCGGTCGCCCTCCATCATGCGGACCAGCAGATGCAGGGCCGTCGCCGCCATCTCCGACAGCGGCTGGCGCACGGTGGTGAGCGCGGGAGTGACCCAGCGGGACTCGGGCAGGTCGTCGAAGCCCACGACGCTGACGTCTTCGGGCACCCTCAACCCCCACTCGGCCAGCGCCTCGTACACCCCGAGCGCCATGCGGTCCGAGCAGACGAAGACGGCCGTCGGAGGCTCCCGCAGGTCCAGGAGGTCCAGCATGCGGCGGTGGGCGACGGACTCGTCGAACCCGGCGTGGCGGACGTACTCGGGACGGTGCCGCACGCCCGCCGAGGCGAGGGCCGAGCGGTAGCCGGCGACCCGCGCGCTGCTGCACATCTTGCGCTGATGCCCGGCGATCACCGCGATGCGCTCATGGCCGAGCGCCAGAAGGTGCTCGGTCGCCGTCACCCCGCCCTGCCAGTTCGCCGCACCCACCGACACGACACCCTGCGGCGGTTCCAGCACCGGGTCGATCAGGACGTACGGAATGCGGTGCTGGTCCAGCCATGCGTACTGCGACGGCGTCAGCTCGGAAAGGTTGAACAGCACCCCGGAGGAGCCGCGCGCGATCAGCTTGTCCAGCCAGCCGCGCTCCGGCCGCGCGCCCCGCGTCCGGGTCAGCCCCGCCGAGACCACGACCTCCAGCCCCGCGTCGTGCGCCGCCCCCTCGACGCCCTGAAGGATCGCGCCCGACCAGGAACTGTCGAGCGAGTGCACGACCAGGTCGACCAGGCCGGGCACCTTCGCCGCGTCGAACCGGGGCCTGCGGACGTAGCCGAGCCGGTCGAGCGCCTCCGTCACCCGCCGGCGCGTCTCCGGCGCCACGTCCTCGCGGCCGTTGACCACCTTGGACGCGGTCGGCACGGAGACCCCCGCCTCGCGGGCCACCACGGCCAGCGTCGGACCGGCGGCCACGCCGGCACTCCCCGTACGGACCATTGGGAACCACCTCTCCGGCCCGCCCGAGGGCCATGAAAAGTTTCGACAGGTGCACGGCAGTAAGCGCGGCAGTAAGCGCTTCCTACCCTAGGTTCGCGGGCTGGAGCGGGGAAGAGGGCGACTTCGCCAGGTCTTCACAGGCCCCGGCTTTCGAAACTTCGAACGCGGCGGCGGGCGAGGGGATCCGGAGGCGGTCGGGGCAGCCGGGCCTTCAGGAGCCCGGGGCGGCCGGGCCTTCCGATGGCCGCGACCGGCCTGGGCTCCCGTCCCGGCGCTCCCGGAGGTACCTCCTGCGGCCCCCGTATCGCCCTCCGCACCGGAATATCGCGGCGATCTGTGGTGCTGTGGTGTTACCGGTGCAGTGGCGCGGTGAGGAGGCTGGTGAGCCCATGACGGCAGAAATCCAGGCGGACCCCGTGGTGAGCACCCCGTACGGGGCGGTACGAGGTCGGTTCGAGCACGGCGTCGCGGTCTTCCGGGGCATCCCGTACGCCGCCCCTCCCTTCGGCCCCCGGCGGTTCCGGCCGCCCGTCCCGCCCGAGCCCTGGGACGGCGTCCGTGACGCGGGCGCCTTCGGACCGACGGCGCCGAAACCGCCGTACTCCGAAGCCTTCGCGACGTACCTCTCCGACCCCGTCGTACCGGGCGACGACTGCCTGAACCTCAACGTGTGGACGCCGGAGCCGGGCCCCGGAGCCCGGCTCCCGGTCCTGGTGTGGCTGCACGGCGGCGCCCTGACCAGGGGCTCGTCCGCCGTCCCCGTGTACGACGGGCGCACTTTCGCCCGCGACGGCGTGGTCTTCGTCTCGGTGAACTACCGGCTGGGGGTCGAGGGCTACGGACTGTTCCCGGACGCCCCCGCCAACCCCGGCCTGCGCGACCAGCTCGCCGCCCTGACCTGGGTGCGCGACGCGATCGCGGCCTTCGGCGGCGACCCGGACCGCGTCACCCTCGCCGGACAGTCCGCGGGGGCGATCAGCACCGGCGCCCTGCTGGCCGCCCCGCAGGCGCAGGGGCTCGTGCGACGGGCGGTCCTGCAGAGCGGGCCGCCCGAGGCGTTCGAACGGGACAAGGTACGGCGCATGGTGCGCCGCATGGCCGCCCGCCTGAAGATCCCCGCCACCGCCGCCGCCTTCGCCGACGTCGACCGCGAACTGCTGCTGCGCACCCAGGCCGAGGTGGGCCGGCTCAGCAGCCCCGTGCTCGGCGGCCCCTCCTTCGGCATCGTCGTCGACGGCGACCTCGTCCCGCGCGATCCGCTGGAGGCCCTCGTCGACGGCGACGCGGCCACAGGCGTCGACCTGATGATGGGCTGGACCGGCGAGGAGTACCGCCTCTGGCTCGTCCCCGGCGGCCTGCTGGAACGCGTGGACCGGCTCGGGGCCGTCGCCCTCGCCGGCGCCATGGCCCGCTGCCACTGCGGCACCGAGGTGCCCCGCGGCTACCGCGCCCTGCACCCGCGGGCCGGGACCGCCGAGATCGTCGGCCAGATGGTCACCGACCACCTGCTGCGCCGCCCCCTGCACCGCCTGGCCGACGGCCGCCCCGCGGGCTCCTGGGTCTACGAGTTCGCCTGGCCCTCAGGCGTGCCCGCCCTCGGCTCCTGCCACGCCCTGGAACTCGGCTTCGTCTTCGACAGCGGCGACGTACCCGAGTCCCGCAAGCTGGCAGGCGACGAGGCGCCGCAGGAACTGGCCGACGCGATGCACGGCGCGTGGGTGCGCTTCGCCGCCGACGGCGACCCCGGCTGGGAGGCCTGGGACGCGCGGCATCCGGTGCGGATCTTCGACGCCGGCGAGCCCCGCACGGCGTACGGCCCGCGCGACGCCGAACTGGCCCTGTGGGCCGGGGCCGGCGAACCCTCCGCCACGGTGGTGGCGGACCCGCCACCCGCACGGACGGCGGACCTGCGCGCGACGGTCCGACGGCTGCGGCGCTCGACCGGGGTACGGCGCGGCTGAGGCGGGCCCCGACGGCGTACCGGGGCAGCGGGCCGGCGTCCCGCCACGGCGTGAGCCCCGCCACGATGCCACCCTCACGACTCAGCACCGCCGCTCCTGGTGTCGGCGCAACTGCGGTCGCGCTGTTCCCGGCGTCAGCGCTGCCGATCCCGCCGTCCCAGGCGTCAGCGCAACTGCGTTCCCGCTGTTCCGGCGTCAGCGTCGGCGCGTTCGTGCCGTCCCCCGCTCAGCGCAGCCGGGATTCCGGCGTCACGGCGTCAGCGCCGCCGTGATCCCGGCGATCGCCTCCGGTCCCACCCGGCAGCACCCGCCGACCAGCCGTGCCCCCGACGCCCGCCAGCCCGTGACCTCCTCGGGCGTGAAGCTGGAGCGCCCGTCCCAGGCGCGGGCCCCGGCGTCCCAGGCCTCGCCGCTGTTGGGGTAGACGACCACCGGCTTGCCGGTGACGCGCGCGGCGGTGCGGACCGCGCCGTCGACGTCCTGCGGGGCGCAGCAGTTGACGCCCACCGCGATCACCTCGTCCACGTCGGCGGCCAGGGCGAACGCCTCCTCCAGCGGCTGCCCGGCGCGGGTGCGGTCGCCGTCCACGGTGTACGACAGCCAGGCCGGCACCCCGAGCCCCCGTACCACCCGCAGCAGCGCCCGCGCCTCGTCGGCGTCGGGGACCGTCTCCAGGGCGAGCACGTCCGGACGGGCCGCGGCCAGCACCTCGACGCGCGGCCGGTGGAAGTCGGCGAGTTCGTCCACGCTCAGCCCGTACCGCCCCCGGTACTCGGAGCCGTCCGCGAGCATCGCCCCGTACGGGCCCACCGAGGCGGCCACCCACAACGGCCGGGTGACTCCCTTCGCCGCCGCCCGCCGCGCCGCCTCACGTGCCGTCTCGACGCTCAGCGCGAGGAGTTCGGCCGCCTGCTCGCGGCCGATCCCGCGCTTGGCGAAGCCCTCGAACGTGGCCTGGTAGCTGGCGGTGATCGCCACGTCCGCGCCGGCCTCGAAGTAGGCGAGGTGGGCCTCGGTGATCGCCTCGGGCCGTTCGGCGAGCAGCCGCGCCGACCACAGCTCGTCGCTGAGGTCGTGCCCGGCGGACTCGAGCTGGTTGGACATGCCGCCGTCGAGGACGACGGTTCCGGCGGCGAGGGCGGCGGCGAGGGAGGTGTCGCTGGTCATGCCACGAGGCTAGGCGAACGGCCCCCGGCCGACCGCATGTGTCCAGTACATGAACACCTCGCCCAACATGTGGGACGGCGGGTTACGATCACGCCCTCCCCGACCTCCTGCACCTGGAACCACCATGACCGCCCCCAGCCCCATCGAGGCCACCGACCCGTCCGGCACCCCGGCGGCCCCCGCCCCGCGCCGCCGCACCTTCGGCCTGGCCGCCGCCACCGCCCTCGTGATGGGCAACATCATCGGCGGCGGCATCTTCGCGCTGCCCGCCGCCGTCGCCCCCTACGGCACGGTCAGCCTCCTCGCCTTCGCCGTCCTGTCGGTCGCCGCCGTCCTGCTCGCCCTGCTGTTCGGCAGGCTCGCCCGGCGCAGCCCCGTCACCGGCGGTCTGTACGTCTACCCGCGCGACGCCTTCGGCCCGTTCGCGGGATTCCTGTCGGCGTGGTCGTACTGGACCATGTGCTGGGTCAGCATCGCCGCCCTCGCCGTCGCGGTCGTCGGGTACGTCGACGTCCTGATCCCCCTGCACGGCGACCACGCCCTCGAAGGGGCCGTCGCCCTGGCCGCTTTGTGGCTGCCCGCCGCCGCCAACTTCGCCGGCACCCGCTGGGTCGGCGCGGTCCAGATCGTCTCCACGGTCCTGAAGTTCGTCCCGCTGCTGCTGGTGGCCACGATCGGGCTGTTCTTCGTCGACCCCGACAACTTCGGGCCGTTCAACGCCTCCGGCGACAGCACGCCGGGCGCGCTCGCCGCCGCGGCCGCGCTGCTGCTGTACAGCTTCCTCGGCGTCGAGTCGGCCGCGGTCAGCGCGGGCGAGGTGGAGGACCCCGAGCGCACCGTCGGCCGCGCGAGCGTCCTCGGCACCCTGGCCTCCGCGCTGGTGTACATCCTGGGCACCGTCGCGGTCTTCGGGCTGGTTCCGCACGACCGGCTGGTCGACTCCGGCGCGCCCTTCGCCGACGCGGTGAACGCGATCACCGGCGGCTCCTGGGGCGGCATCGCCATCGCGCTCGTCGCCGTCGCCTCGATCACCGGCTGCCTCAACGGCTGGATCCTGCTGGCCGCGCAGATGCCGTACGCCGCAGCCCGCGACGGACTGTTCCCGAAGCCGTTCGCCAAGGTCGGCAGGGGCGGTGTGCCCGGCTTCGGCGTCTGGGCGGTGGCGGTCCTCGGCACGCTCCTGATCGCCCTCAACTACACGGCGGGCCCGGACACCACCTTCCGCGTCCTCGTCCTGATCACCACGTTCACCGGCTGCGTGCCGTACCTGCTGTCGGCGGCGGCCCAGCTGTTCTGGCTCGCCCGGGGCACCCGGGAGCGGGTCCGCCCGGCGGGCCTGGTCCGCGACCTGGTCGTCGCGGCGCTGTCCTTCGCGTTCTCCTTCTGGCTGATCGCGGGCGCCGGTTACGCCGCCGTCTACCAGGGCGTGCTGTTCCTGTTCGCGGGCATCCCGGTGTACGTGTGGCTGCGGGGCCGCCAGCCGGAGGAGACCCCGGAGGCCGCGCGGGCCTGAGGGCCGGCCCCGCACCGCACACCGGCCGCCGCTCCACCGGAGGCGGTTGTCCCCGCCACCGCCGTTCCTCAATCGCCGCGTCCCGCCACCGCCGTTCCTCCATCCGCCGTGTCCCGTCACCGCCGTACCGCCGCCCGGCGGGTCCCCGTCGCCGTACCGCCGTCCGCCGTGTCCCCGCCGGCGGACGGCCGGCGCCGTGAGGCCGGGGAGCAGGCCGAAGAACCGGTGCCGCGACCAAAATCGTGAAAGCGCTTCCTGTCGGTCCCGTCAGACCCGTTGACCTCCCGGTTCCACACCCTTACCTTTTCGGCGTTCGTCATGGCAGATGTTGTTTGACATATCGAACATTCCCCCCGCGCCCCGAGAGGCAAGCCGTATGAGCCGCGATGACGACCTGCCCGCAAGCACCCCGCCCCCCACGCGCCGCCTGATGCTGAAGGGAGCCGCCCTCGCCGCGGGTGCCCTGGCGGCGGCCCCCGGGACGGCCGACGCAGCACCGAAGCCGAAGGCCGCCCCGTTCGTGAACCCGCTCGTCCGGCAGCGCGCCGACCCCTTCGTCCACCGTCACGCCGACGGCTTCTACTACTTCACCGCCACCGTCCCCGACTACGACCGCATCGTCCTGCGCCGCTCCCGCACCCTGAACGGCCTCGCGACCGCGGCGGAGTCGGTCATCTGGTCCAAGCACGCCACCGGTGTCATGGGCGCGCACATCTGGGCGCCGGAGATCCACCGCATCGGCGGCAAGTGGTACGTGTACTTCGCCTCCGCGCCCGCCGAGAGCGTCTGGGACATCCGCATCTGGGTCCTGGAGAACGCCGACCCCGACCCGTTCAGGGGCACGTGGGTGGAGAAGGGGCAGGTGAAGACCGCCTGGGAGACCTTCTCCCTGGACGCCACCACCTTCAGCCACCGCGGCACCCGCTACCTCGTCTGGGCCCAGCACGAGCCCGGCATGGACAACAACACGGCTCTGTGGCTGTCGAGGATGGCGAACCCGTGGACCCTGACCGGGCCTCAGATACGCCTGTCCACACCGGAGTTCGACTGGGAGTGCGTCGGCTACAAGGTCAACGAGGGCCCCGCCGTCCTCGCCCGCAACGGCCGCCTCTTCCTGTCCTACTCGGCGTCGGCCACCGACCACCACTACTGCATGGGCCTGCTCACGGCCGCCGCGGACGCCGACCTGATGGACCCCGCCACCTGGTCCAAGTCCCCGGTCCCCGTCTTCACCGGCAACGACACCACCAGGCAGTACGGGCCCGGCCACAACTGCTTCACGGTCGCCGAGGACGGTCGCAGCGACGTCCTCGTCTACCACGCCCGCCCGTACAAGGAGATCACCGGCGATCCCCTGAACGACCCCAACCGGCACACCCGGGTCCAGAAGCTCGGCTGGAACCCGGACGGCACCCCCGACTTCGGCATCCCCGTGGCCGACACGGCCGCCGACCGAAGCGAAGGAGAGTTGTGAGATGAGACGTGCCCACGCGGTGCTGCTCGCCCTCTGCCTGGGCCTGTTCGGCGCCCTCGCGACCGCGGGCCCGGCCCAGGCGGCCACCCTGACGATCACCAACGGCACCCAGTTCACGGATACTTCGGGCAACCCCGTGCACGCCCACGGCGGCGGGGTCATCAAGGTCGGCTCGTACTACTACTGGTTCGGCGAGGACCGCAACGCCGACAACACCTTCCGGTACGTGGACGCCTACCGCTCCACCGACCTGAAGAACTGGGAGTTCAGGAACCACGTCCTGACCCAGTCGTCCGCCTCCGAGCTGGCCACCGCCTACATCGAGCGCCCGAAGGTCATCTACAACGCCTCCACCGGCAAGTTCGTGATGTGGATGCACAAGGAGAACGGCGTCGACTACAGCCAGGCCCGCGCGGCCGTCGCCGTCTCCGACACCGTCGACGGCAGCTACACCTACCAGGGCAGCTTCCAGCCGCTCGGGCAGTACATGTCCCGGGACATCACCACCTACGTCGACACCGACGGCACCGCGTACATGGTCTCGGCGGCCAACGAGAACTACGACCTGCACATCTACCGGCTCACCGCCGACTACACGGCGATCGACAGCCTGGTCGCCAACCCGTGGCCGGGCGGCCACCGCGAGGCTCCCGCGCTGTTCAAGCGGGGTGGCGTCTACTTCATGCTCACGTCCGGAGCCACGGGCTGGAGCCCCAACCAGCAGCAGTACGCCACCGCGACCTCCCTCTCGGGCCCGTGGACGTCCTGGACGAACGTCGGCGACTCCACGGCCTACAACTCCCAGACGGCGTACGTGCTCCCCGTCACCGGCACCTCGGGCACCTCGTACCTCTACATGGGCGACCGCTGGGGCAACTCCTTCGGCGGCACGGTCAACGACTCGCGCTACGTCTGGCTGCCGCTGACGTTCCCGACCTCGACCTCCCTGTCCCTGTCCTGGTCCCCGGAGGTCGCGGTGGACACCGCCGCGGGCACGGTCGCCGGGACCGCCGCCACGTACAACACGCTCGTCGCCCGCAACAGCGGCAAGTGCGCGGACGTGCCGAGCCAGTCGCTGTGGCAGGGCGTCGCGATCAGCCAGTACACCTGCAACGGCGGCACCAACCAGAAGTGGTGGTTCAAGGACCTCGGCACCGGTTACTACGCGCTGATGGGCCGGGGGAGCTCCCTGTGCCTGCAGGAGAACACCTCCACCGTCACCCAGGAGAACTGCACCGGCGCCACCGCCCAGCAGTGGTCGGTGGTCACCTCCGGCTCCTACGTCACCATCAGGGCGCGCGCCACCGGCGAGTGCCTGGACGTGTCCGGCGCGTCCACCGCCAACTCCGCCGCGATCATCACCTACACCTGCAGCGGAGCCACCAACCAGCAGTGGACGCGCGGGACCTGAGGCGCCGTCGGGTCAGGGCAGCAGGTCGATCGCGTCGATCGACGTGCCGGCGCTGAGGAAGGACGTCGTCCCCGAACCGCTCACCACGTTGATCTTCAGCACGTTGTACTGGCTGGTGTCGGTGAGCCAGGCACTCGCCGGAACGCTGTAGGTGAACGTGTGGTTGTTGCCCCGGTAGGAGCCCACGGTCAGCGACCGGGTGCTCGGCTGGGAGGGCGGGGAGGGGATCGACGACGTCCAGTCGTTGACCGAGATCTGCGGCCGTCCGTTGGCGTAGGCCGTCGTCACGCCGATGCGCAGGGTGTGCGCGGCGGCGGCCTGGGCGGCCGTCAGCCTGAAGTAGACGAGGATGCCGCTGTTGACGTCCTTCCACAGATAGCAGGGGAAGGCGGACGTCTCGGTGCCGCTGCCGACGACGACGTTCCCGGTCCAGGACGCGGCCCGCACGTCGGACGGATGCGCGTACGTCATCAGGTCCGCGTTCTTGAACCCGCTCGGCGTGCCGTTCCACTCGCCGATGCGCCAGATCGCGCTCGCGTTGCCCGGGTCGTTGGAGGACGGGATCGCGAGGGTGTTCAGGGTGGTCGTGCCGCCGGCCGTGACCGTCACCGACCCCGTGTACACGGCGAGTTCGCTCTTGTAGACGGTCAGGGTGTACGTCCCCGGCAGGACGCCCCCGATGGAGAACCAGCCGTCCGAGGACCTGGCCGAACCCCAGTACTGCGCGGCCGGGTTGGCGAGCCCCACGGTGTACGGGAACGCCGTGTTGCGGCCGGTGATGCCGACCCCGGCCACCTTGCCGCGTCCGCTCGCCGCCACGTACCCGGAGATGCCGAGCGAATCCGCCCACGGGGTGGTGAGGTTGGCGTGGTAGAGCGAGGACGAGGGCGCGCCGCCGTCGGTGAAGGCGATGACGTACGGGCCCTGGAGGCCGAAGCGCTGGGCCTCCGTCTGGTTCTCGCCGTAGTAGAGGATCTCGTACAGGCCGCCGCCGTCGGCGCTCTGGTGGCGCAGCAGCGAACGGTAGAAGGGGCCGCCGGAGGCCTTCTCGTGGTTGGAGCGGACGACGTACAGGCCGACGCTTCCCGTGCTCCAGCCGATGCAGTCGTAGTCGATGACCCGGAGCCGGGAGTAGTGCTTGGAGCGGGTCTGCCCGTCGGACTTGGCGAAGACGTCCGAGGCCTCGACGGTGCTGGTCGTGTACGTGTAGGAGTCGGGTTCGTCGTTGAGGAACAGGCCCGCCCTGACGCGCACGATGTAACGGGTCGCGGAGACCGAGTCGTCGGCCTTGTTCGTCCACAGGTAGACGTTGTTCTCGCCGCTGCGGGCCGCGTAGTAGTGCTTGAGCGTGCCGTAGGCCACGGAGATCAGGATCGTCGAGCCGGACTGCCCGACCGTCACGGTGGAGGTGCCGAGGCCGGATTCGACGTGGGAGTTCTTGCCGCCGTAGCCCTGGTACTCCGTGCCCTTGTAGACCAGCGAGGTCAGGTCGCCGTTGGTCTTGCTGACCTTGAAGACGAGGTTCGCGCCGGTGTCGACGACGTAGTGGGAGCCGTCGTCGCTCCAGCCGAAGCCCGCGGCGGACGCGGACGGGGCGAGGGGTCCGGCGAGGGCCGCGGTGCCGGCGGCGGCCGCGGAGCCGAGGACGAAGGTGCGGCGGCCGACCGGTCTGTTCGCGGTGTCGGACATGGGGGTGCCTCCTTCGGAGGGCGGGTGGGGGTGCGGGTGAGTGTGAGGGTGACAGTTGAATCGATTTCGCGAAAGGGCTTTCACGGGTTGGTGGTCGACCGTCTTGGGAAAATGACCCAAAGGCTAGAAAGCGCTTGCCAATGGCGGTACGGTCCAGCCGCCGATCCTGTCGCCCCCGGTGTCCCGTCGGAGGAGTTCGCGAATGAGACGTTTCAGCCTCGCCGTGTCCGCCGCGCTGATCCTGAGCGCCTGCCTGACCGCCGTCCCCGCCCATGCGCACGACGGCCCCAGGGCCCTCGGCATCGACGACTGCACCGCCACCGCCTGCCACTTCGACGTCCCACCCGGCACCTACGACGTGCGGCTCCTGCTCGGCGGTGACGCGGACTCCAGCACCGCCGTCAGCGGCGAGACCCGGCGCTCCCTGCTCCCCGAGACGCCCGTCGCGGCAGGCGAGCGCGTCGCCCGCAGTTTCACGGTCGACGTCCGCACCCCGGAGGGCGAGCCGACCGGCCCCGACGGAACTCCCGGACTGGACCTGGCCCTTGGCGGCTCGGCCCCCGCCCTCGCGGACATCCGCGTCACCCCGGCCGCCCGGCACACCCGCCGGATCCTGCTGATCGGCGACTCCACGGTCTGCGACCAGCCCGCCGACCCCTACTCCGGCTGGGGCCAGCAGCTCCCGCAGTTCCTGCGCAAGGGCGTGTCCGTCGCCAACTACGCCGATTCCGGCGAGAGTACGGTCACCTATCTGGGGAACCCGCGGCTGTGGGGCACCGTCCGGCCACTGATTCGCCCCGGCGACCTGGTGCTCGTCCAGCTCGCCCACAACGACAAGACCACGGACGAGGCCACCTACAGAACCAACCTGGAAACGCTGGTGGCCGGGGTGAGGGACAAGGGCGGACGGCCCGTCCTGGTGACGCCGATCGTGCGACGGTGGTTCAATGCCGACGGCACCTTGAACAACGACACCGCGCTGCTCGTCAATGGTCTGGGTGTGGACCATCCGGCCGTCATCCGGTCGGTCGCGGCCGCGGAGCACGTACCGCTCATCGACCTGACGGCGAAGACGAAGGCACTGGTGGAATCCCTTGGTGTCGAAGGCTCCAAGGCGATCTACCTCTACAACGAGAAGAAGGACAACACCCACACCTCCGTGCACGGCGCCACCGTGTACGCGGGCCTTGTCCGCGACGAACTTCTCGCCCGGCATCTCGTGCCCAGGGGCACGGTGCGGGTGGGATGAGCCCCTGGGGCGTCCCGACCGGAACCGGGGCGCCCCAGGTCTCCCCCTCCGGAGCCCTGCCGGGCGCGCCCCGCGAGGGCGGTGAGCCTGAGTGCCGTGAGCCATGAGTGTGGTGATCCATGAGTGCCGTGAGCCGTGAGTGCCGTGAGCCGTGAGTGCCGTGAGCCGTGAGAGAGAGCCGATGCACCTGCCCCCCGCCGACCACGCCCGCAGCCCGTACACCGGTTACACCCGCGCCCACTGGGAGGCGGCCGCCGACGCCCTGCTCGCCGCGGTCGAGCCGTACGCCACCGAGGGCGGCGCCCTCTACCACCTCCCCGGCGACCGGCAGAGCTGGTCCGGCCGGCTCTCCGACGGCCTGGAGGGCTACGCCCGTACGCTGCTGCTCGCGGCCTTCCGCCGGGACGAGACCGCGCTGCAGCGCTACGCCGAGGGCCTCGCGGCCGGCACCGCGGGCGTGTGGCCCCGCGTCGAGGACCGCGGCCAGCCGCTCGTCGAGGCCGCGTCCGTCGCCCTCGCCCTGCGCCTGACCCGGCCGCTGCTGTGGGACCGCCTGGACGACGGCGTACGGCAACGGACGGCGGCCTGGCTGAGCGACGCGCTGACCGCCGAGGCGTGGCCCTGCAACTGGGAGCTGTTCCCCGTCACGGTCGGCGGATTCCTCGACGAGATCGGTCACGATACGGACGCCTCCCGCAAGGCGATCGAGCGCGGTCTGGCCCGGATCGAGGACTGGTACCTCGGTGACGGCTGGTACACCGACGGAGACGGCCGCAAGTTCGACTACTACAACGGCTGGGCGATGCACCTGTACCCGGTGCTGCACGCCTGGCTCGCGGACGATCCCCGGCTGCTGGAGCTGTACGGCACCCGGCTCTCGCGCCATCTGGAGGACTACGCCCGCCTGTTCGGCGGGGACGGCGCGCCGATGCACCAGGGCCGCTCCCTCACCTACCGCTTCGCGACGACCGCCCCGCTGTGGCTGGGTGCCCTGTGCGGCCGTACGCCGCTGTCGCCGGGCGAGACGCGGCGGCTGGCGTCCGGCGCGCTCAGGTACTTCCTGGACCGGGGCGCGGTCGACGAGCGGGGCCTGCTCACCCTCGGCTGGCACGGCCCCGACCCGGCGGTCCTGCAGGGCTATTCCGGTCCTGCCTCGCCCTACTGGGCGAGCAAGGGCTTCGTCGGCCTGCTGCTGCCGCCGGACCATCCGGTGTGGACGGCCCCCGAGGAGCCGGGACCGGCCGAGCGGGCCGACGCGGTCACGCCGGTCGGACCCCCCAACTGGCTGGTGCAGTCGACACGTTCGGACGGTCTGGTGCGCCTGCACAACCACGGCAGCGAGGACGTCCGCTACGACCCCTACTACACGCGGCTGGCGTACTCGACCGCGACGGCGCCTTCCTCCTCGTCCGACAACAGTGTCTTCGTGGGGGACGACCCGAGCCGGACGGGGATCGAGCCGCTGGGCGTCGGCGAGGGCTGGGCCGCCTCCCGGCACACGGCCGGCACAGGCGCGCGGGTGACCAGTGCGGTGCTGGCGCGCGGGGCCGTGGAGGTGCGGGCGCACCTGGTCTCGGGGGCCGCGCCGGGTACGGCGGTCCGGGTGACCGGCTGGCCTGCGGCGCAGCCGGGGCCACGGGCCGAACTGCTGCCCGCGGTCGGCCTGTCGGAGACGCTGACCGGCGTCACCGGCGACGGCGACACCCTCTTCGTCGCCCTGGCCCGGCTCACCGGCGAGGCGGATCCGCCGCCGCTGGCCGAGACGGTCGACGTACGGGCCGACGGGGCACACGAGTTGACGGTGCGCTGGAGCGAAGGGCCCGAGCTGCGGGTGGTGTTCGGCCCTAAGGGGGTCGAGATCGACGCGGGGTGATCCGGCGGGTCCGCATCCCGTCGCGGGGTGATCCGGCCGGGCCCGAATCTCCGTTGCCCGGCTCGGGCCCCGCGTCCGAGAATCCCTCCCATGACTTCCGCCATCCGCCACACCACGTTCGACTGCGCCGACGCCTACGCTCTCGCCGGCTTCTGGTCCCAGGTGCTCGGTCACCCCTTGCGCCCGGAGGACCGGCCCGGAGACCCCGAGGTGCTGATCGTGGGGGCGGGCCTGCTGTTCATCACCGTCCCGGAGGCCAAGGCCGTCAAGAACCGCGTGCACCTCGACCTGCAGCCGCAGGACCGCACCCGCGACGAGGAGGTCGACCGCCTGCTCACGCTCGGCGCCACCCTCGTGGACGACCACCGCAAGCCGGACGGCACGGGCTGGGCCGTGCTCACCGACCCGGAGGGCAACGAGTTCTGCGTCGAGCGCAGCGCGGCGGAGCGCGCCGGCTGAACACGGGGCATCGGGCATGCACCGTGCCGTCCGGGTGAACGGCCGCGTGTCCACACTTCGGCGGGCGCCGAAGCGAGCGGCGCCTACCGTTCCCGTATGACCGACAGCCCGCGGGTGACCGAGCCCCACGCCGATGCGGTGGGCCGGCCTTCCCCGACCGCCTTCGCCGCCCTCCACCACGCCGCCGAGCCCCTGTTCCTGCCCAACGCCTGGGACCACGCCTCGGCGACCGCCCTCGCCGCGCGCGGATTTTCCGCGATCGGCACGACCAGCCTCGGCGTCGCCGCGGCCGCCGGTCTGCCGGACGGCGCCTCCGCCACCCGGGACGAGACGCTCCGGCTGGCCCGTGTCCTGGGCGCCGGGCCGTTTCTGCTGTCGGTCGACGCGGAGGACGGGTACAGCGAAGATCCCGCCGCGGTGGGGGAGTTCGCGCGCGACCTGGCCGCCGCCGGAGCCGTCGGCATCAACCTGGAGGACGCTCTCGGGCCGGTCCGGCGGCACGCCGACAAGATCGCCGCCGTCAAGGCCGCGGCGCCCGGCCTCTTCGTGAACGCCCGCACCGACACGTACTGGCTCGGGGAGGGCGGCGAACGCGAAACCCTGCGACGACTCGACGCCTACCAACAGGCGGGCGCCGACGGCGTGTTCGTGCCCGGCCTCACCGACCCCGGCACCATCGCCGCCGTGGTGCGGCGCGTCGGGGTCCCCCTCAACATCCTCTACTCGCCCGACGGCCCCAGCGTCCCTCACCTCGCCGACCTCGGGGTGCGCCGCGTCAGCCTCGGCTCACTGCTGTACCGGCGTGCGCTGGGAGCTGCCCTGGAGACGGTGGCGGACATCGGAACCGGCCGCCGGCCGCTCGGGCCGGCACCGTCGTACGCCGAGGTCGACGGCCTGAGCCGGCACGGAACGCCCACCGGCACCGCGCGCTAGGCGGTCAGCGGCCCGCGCCGTTCGTCCGCAGACCCCCGCGCTCCGTCGTGTCGGCCCAGCGTCTTTACGAGCCGGTCCGCGAACGCGACGGGATGCTCGCCGGCCCCGACATGCCCTCCGGGGAACTCGACGAAGCGGGCCCCGGTGCGATCGGCGATGAACTCGGCCGTGCGGTGCAGGAGTTGTCCACGCGAGTCGGACCCGGCGGCGAGGGTGAGCCGGTCCGGGACGCCGGCCAGGGCCGCCAGATCGGGAGTGTAGGAGGTGAAGCCCCGTACGACGTGGGCGAGGAAGAGGGCCATCGGGCTCGCCAACTCCTTCTCCCTGCTCAAGGGCCGGCCCGGGACGGCGGCGCCGGGCTCCTGCCCCGTCAGCGCGGCGCCGAGCCGGGCGGCGGCCGCCTGCGGGCCGGCGGCACGGTAGGTGTCGTACACCTCCTGGAATACGGCCCGCTGCCGCGCCCCGTCCGGCAGGACCCCCACGCACGGCGGCTCGTGCGCGACGACGTGCCGCAGCCGCTGCGGATGGCGCGTGAGCAGGTCGAGCGCGGCGATCCCGCCGGAGCTGAAACCGAGCACGGACGCCGACTCCCACTCGGGCAGCACCTCTTCGAGCACCCGGGACGCGCCGTCGCTCCACTCCTCCACCCGCTGATCGGCGACCGGCTCGCCGAGCCGGCCGTGCGCCAGCCCGAGCGGGTCGTACGTCACCACGGTGAATCGCTCCGCGAGGACGTCCGTCATCGGGCCGAGCCCCATCGGGTGCCCGGCCCCTCCGGGGACGACCAGCAGGACGGGTCCCTCGCCTCGCCTGTCGTAGTGCGGTTCAGTCATCGTCGTGGGTTCCTTCCCGTGGCCAGTGTTCGAGGGCGATGTGCAGGGCGTCGACCGCCTTGTCCCAGGACCTGCGCACATCGCGCGGGGCACCGAAGCCGCCGCTCGCCTCCAGGGCGCAGTAGCCGTGGAAGGTGCTGCGCAACAGGCGCACGGCGTCGGTGAGATCGGGTTCCTCCAGGCCGTAGGCGCGGAGCATGCCGTAGGTGATCTCGGCCGTGCGGCGCAGTTCGGGGGAGTCGGCGACCAGGGACTGGTCGATACGGATCTGGGTGGCCGCGTATCGTCCGGGACGCTCCAGCGCGAACTCCCGGTAGGCGCCCGCGAAGGCGGCCAGCGCGTCCTTCCCGGCACGGCCCGCCACCGCCGACGCGATGCGGTCGATCAGCTCGCCGCCGGCCAGGAACGCCATCCGCGTCCGCAGATCCTGAAGGCTTCTGACATGTGAGTACAGGCTCGCGTCCCTGACCCCGAAGTGCCGGGCCACGGCGGACAGCGTGACGTTCTCGAACCCCACCTCGTCGGCGAGGTCGGCGGCGGCCGCGGTGATGCGCTCCGCGGTGAGACCGGCCCTGACCATGACGTCCAGCCTTTCCTAGAGATCCTAGGAAAGAGCCTAGCTATCCGAGGTTGCCGTCGGCCACCGATTAATCGCGCCCGGGCGACGGAGGGCTTGGAGCTCGCCGACCGCCGCACGCACATGTCCCGGATCCCGTCCGGCACCGGCGCACCGCCACACCGGTCGCCCCTCTGCCTCGCCCAGGTGCATGCCGAGGTTGTGCACCGTGCACACCGGCCAGGCCCGCCGCAGGCGTTCGGTCACCGTGTCCTGCGCCGCCTCGGCGACGTCGGCGAGGACGGCGCGCGGGTCGTCCCGGGTCCCGGCGCCGGTCCGGGGGAGCTGGTTGCCCCACCAGGTACCGTCGGCGAGGGCGACGTACACGTCCTCCGGCTCGCCCTCTTCCCAGGACGCCAGTGCCATCAGCCGGAGCGGCTCCCGCTCGGGCAGCGTCGCGGCCAGGTCCCGGTTGACCAGAGCCAGGGCCTCGTCCAGGGCCGGATGCTCGCCGGGCTCGACCCGGCGCGGCTCGAACTCACTGACAGGCGGACGCATGCGGGTCATGCCCTACCAACTTCCCCGGCAGAAGAACGAGTTGATGTGCGGACCAGATACCGCAGCGCCGACCGTGCCGCGTTGGCTCCGCACATGCCGTGGGCGCCGGCGCCGGGGGGTGTGGCCGCCGAGCAGATGAACACGCCCGGTACGCCGGTGCTGTACGGGTCGAGGGTGAGGCGCGGCCGGAGCAGGAGCTGGGAGGTGGTGTTGGCGCCCGTGACGATGTCCCCGCCGACGTAGTTCGGGTTGTACGCCTCGAACTGGGCGGGCGAGCGGGTCACCGTGGCGACGATCCGGTCCCGGAAGCCCGGTGCGAAGCGCTCGATCTGCCGTACGACCGCTTGTGTGGCGTCCCCGTCGTAGCCGTGCGGCACATGGGCATACGTCCACACGGGATGGACGTCGCCGTCGGACCGGCTCGGGTCCGCCAGGTACTGCTGGCCGACCAGCACGAACGGCCGCTGCGGCATCCGCCCGGCGCAGACCTGCCGTTCCACCTCGGCGACCTCCTCGAACGTGCCGCCCAGATGGACGGTCCCCGCGCGTCGCGCCGCCTCGTGGGTCCACGGCACCCCGCCCTCGACGGCGAAGTCCACCTTGAAGGCGCCGGGACCGTGCCGGTAGCGGCGGTAGGCGCGGGCCACCCGGGCCGGCAGCCGGTCGCCCAGGATGTCCGCGACCGCCCGCGGCGCGGTGTCGAACAACACCACGTTCGACGGCGGGAGTTGGCTGTGCGAACGTACGTGGACACCCGTTTCGACCCGGCCGCCCAGCTCGGTCAGGAGCGAGGCCAGCGCGTCCGTGATCGCCCGTGAGCCGCCCTCGGCCACCGCCCAGCCGTACCGGTGCCCGGACGCGACGATCGACAGACCGATCGCCGCGGTCGCGGGCCGGTTCAGCGGCCGGAAGGCGTGGGCGGCCACTCCGCCGTAGAGGGCCCGGGCCGTCGTGGTGCGCCACAGTCCGGCCACGGTCGCTGCGGGCAGCAGGGCGGTGGCCCCGAAGCGGGCCAGCAGCAGCGGATGGCGGGGCATGCGGGCGAGCGGCCCCATGATGCCGTCGGCCAGCGCGTCGAAGCCGTCGGCGAGCGGGCCGAACAGCCGCCGCCACCGGGGCCCGTCGACCGCGCCGAGCCCGTCGGCCGTCTCGTGGACGGACCGGCGCAGCACCCCGGCCTCGCCGGAGTCCAGCGGATGCACGCAGTCGATCTCCGGCAGACGCCAGCGCAGGCCGTGCCGGTCGAGACCGAGCTCGCGCAGGAAGGGCGAGCCGACGGCCATGGGGTGGGTGGCGGAGCAGTGGTCGTGCAGCAGGCCCGGAGTCAGCTCGCTGGTGCGCGTGCCGCCGCCGATCGTCGCGGCCGCCTCCAGGACGGTGACGTCCACGCCCGCGCGGGCGAGGAGGACGGCCGCCGCCAGTCCGTTGGGACCGCTGCCCACCACGACGGCCGTACTCATGCAACTCTCCTCGCCGGGACCGGACGGATCGAAGCCTCCGCACAGGGATCGTAGGCGGCGGCCCGCGTTCTGCCCGTCATCCGCGGCCACCGCCGGGAGCCGTCAGCCGTTCACTCCCGTGTAGTGGTCCAGGCTCCACCGCCACAGGAGCCTCGCGGCGAGGTAGGCGAGCACTCCGAGCAGCGGGGAGGCGGCCGCCAGCCAGTACGGCACACCCGTGTCGTGGCCGTGTCCGGTGAGGACGGCGGCGGGGAAGTAGGCGACGAACGCCAGCGGGAGGCCGAAGGTGAGCAGGCCGCCGACCGCCTTGGGCAGGACGTTCAGCGGGTAGCTGCCGAAGGTGCCGAGCAGCTCCTCCAGCCAGCGGCCCCAGTAGCCGGCGGCCGGGAAGCGCAGCGAGGCGCAGGCCACCGCCGTGAACAGGGCGGCCTCCAGCAGCATGCCGCCGATCAGGCAGACCACCAGGTAGGTGACGCGGCCCGCCGTCCAGTCGAGGTGACTGCGGCCGAGGGCCCCGGCCATCAGTCCCGCGGCCACCGTCAGGTCGCCGATCGCGTTGGTGGGGAAGTACTCGAGCTGCACCTGGCGGTGGACCGGCAGCGGCCGCACCAGATAGATGTCGATCTTCCCTTCCTGGACGAACCGGCCGATGCCGTGCATCCGCCCGAGGAAGAGCACGAACAGCCCGTGCGCCAGCATCCGCGTCGCCGGGATCAGCAGGACCTCCGAGCTGTCCCAGCCGCCCATCCCGCTGAACCGGGCCAGCAGCACGGTGGCGAACACGATCACCGACACCTGCCAGATCGCGCCGATCGCGATGTTCAGCAGGAACTCGACCCGGTACTCCATCTGGGCGCGGATGTTCAGCCGCGTGATGCGCCACGCGGTGCGGACGGCGTGCACGGTCGTCAGCCTCCCTGGGAGATGACACGACGGGCGGCCCGCCGCCACAGGAACCGGGTGAGCAGGAACAGCAGCACGGCCCAGGCGGCCTGGATCGCCAGCTGACCGGCCGCGTCCGCCGGCCGGATCCGCCCGACGTACAGGGACAGCGGCACGCTGAGCGTCGCCTGGAAGGGCAGGAACGCGCTCATCGCGCGGAACCAGCCCGGGAAGAACCACAGCGGCGCGTACACCCCGGACAGCAGGTTCTGGGCGAAGACGAGGATCAGCATGGCCGCGTTGTTGCGGAGGGTCCAGAAGCACATCTGGTCCAGCAGGAGCATCACGAAGTACAGGACCAGCTGGCCGAGCAGCAGGCTGACCACGAACACCCCGGCCACCAGGGCCGACTCCGGCGGCCGCACCACCCCGGTCGCGAGGCACACCGCGTACCCGGCGAGCGCCCAGGCGGCGCCGTAGACCTGCTCGCCCAGGGCCCGCAGCGCGTGGTAGCGGGCGGGCGGCAGCGGGCGCAGGTACCAGTAGACGATGGTGCCGAAGTGCATGTGCTGCAGGACGGTGTCCCGGCCCGCGTACTGGTCCAGCTCCCGCAGCCGCGAGGCCAGTACGGCCAGCACGGCGTACGAGACGGCCTGGTCGCGGCTGAGCCCCGCGGTGGGACCGGCGTGCGCGTACAGGCCGTTCCACAGCGAGGCGACCAGGACCACCTGGACGACCAGCCGGACCAGGGCCGCCGTCATCCGGGGCGGGGCGTGCAGCTCGCCGAGCGGGGTGACGCGGGCGGCCCGCCAGGCGTGCAGGACGGCCATCTCAGGCCTCCTCGACGGCGGGGCCGGCATGGACGTAGGCGGCCCGCATCACGTCCTCCAGGTCCGCCTCGTCGATGGCGACGTCCGTCACCTCGTACCGCTCGATGACCGCCTTGAGGGCCTGGTGGACGGTCGGCGCGCCGGAGCCGTCCGGGCCGAACACGGCCCTCGGGCCGTCCCTGCCGAGCAGCGCGATGCCCGGCAGCGGTACGACGGCGGCGTGGGCGTCGGCGAGCGTCACCCGCACCTGCCAGGTCGAACCGTAGGTGCGGCGGATCTCGTCGAGGGTGCCGTCCAGGACGAGCCGGCCGTGGTTGACGAGCACGACCCGCTCGGCGAGCCGCTCCACCTCCGTCATGTCGTGCGTGGTCAACAGGACGGTACGGCCGCGCTGTTCGACCTGGTGCCGCAGGAACTCCCGCACCTGTTCCTTGACCACCACGTCCATGCCGATGGTCGGCTCGTCCAGGAAGACCACCGGAGGGTCGTGCAGCAGGGCGGCTGCCAGGTCGCAGCGCACCCGCTGGCCCAGCGAGAGATGCCGCACCCGGGTGTCCCAGAACGCCGACAGCTCCAGCAGGTCGTCGAACTCCCGCAACCGGGCGGCGTGTTCGGCGCGTGGCACCTCGTAGATGTCGCGCAGGATCGCGAACGACTCCCGCACCGGCAGATCCCACCACAGCTGAGTGCGCTGCCCGAACACCGCGCCGATGTTACGGGCGTTGCGCTCCCGCTCCTGGTAGGGGACGACGCCCGCGACCCGGGCCTCGCCCGCGGTCGGGGTGAGGATGCCGGTGAGGATCTTGATGGTGGTGGACTTGCCGGCGCCGTTCGGGCCGAGCAGGGCGAGGAGTTCGCCCGGGGCCACGTCGAAGGTGATGTCGCTGACGGCGTACTTGGTGACCCGCTCGGGGTCGATCAGGGATCTGAGCGCCCCCGCGAAACCGGGACGGCGGACGGTGGAACGGAAGGCGCGGGACAGTCCCCGCACCTCGATGCTGCCGCTCAATCGACGGACCTCCGGGTGAGTCGGATCAACCACGCGGTCGCCACGAGCGAGGCGGCGGAGAGCAGGGCGAGCAGCCAGGGGACCGCGTGGATGCCCGAGGCCTCGATGCCCGCTCCCAGCAGCGGGGGAGCCGCCACTCCGCCGATCATCGACGCGGCGATGACCCAGGCGCCGGCACGCCTGGCCTGGGGAAGCGCCCTGTTCAGCCAGGGCAGCCCGGTCGGGAAGACCGGCGCGATGAACAACCCGACGCCCGCGTACGCCACCGGCGCCGCCCCCGCCACCAGCGACAGCAGCAGGCACGCCGTCATGCCGGCCGCGCACAGGGCGAGGATGCGCTCGGGGGAGTGCCGCAGGGCGACCGGCACGACGAGGAACCGGCCCGCGGTCAGCATCAGCCAGTACACGGACGTCGCCGAGGCGGCCACGGTCGCGCTGTAGCCGACGGTCTCCAGATGGGTGGGCTCCCAGCCGCCGACGCCCGCCTCGACGGCGACGTTGAGGACGTACAGGACGAGGAAGCCGGTCAGGACACGGGACAGGACCGGCGACCCGGCCTTCGGCTCCTCCGGTTCGGCGGGGTGCGTGCGCACGCCACTCGTGCACAGCGCCAGCACTCCGGCGAGGACGGCGCAGCCGCCGAAGGCGTACGCGTAGTCGCCGGGCCCGGCCCACGCCACCACCGCCGGCCCCAGGACCGCCCCGATGCCGAAATGGGCGTTGAGGACGTTCAGCATGGCCGTGGAGCGGTGGCCGAAGCCGACCGCGAACAGCTGGTTGAGGCCGTAGTCGATGCCGCCGAAGCCCAGGCCGCCGAGGAAGGCGGCGGCCAGCGCGACCGGCCAGGCCGGGGCCAGCGCGAAGCCGGCGGCGCCCACCGCCATCAGCGCGTAACTCGCGGACAGCAGGGCCCTGTTGCTGATCCGGGCGTGGATCGCGTTGAAGGCGAGGACGCCGGCCACGCCGCCCGCGAAGTGCAGGCTCAGGCCGAGGCCCGCGCCCGAGGGCGACAGGCCGAACTCCTCGCGCAGGCCCGGGACCGCGGGCCCGAAGAGCGCCTGGAGCATGCCGATGAGGACGAACCCGACGCAGGACGCGACCGCGGCCGGCCGGCTGAACAGCCGTCCGGCCGCGCCGGACCGCACTTCCGTGTCCGTCACCCGGTCTCCCCCGCAGAACGTCCGGCCGGGCCACGACGGCCACCGGCGGCGCCAGGCTATGACCCGCCGGAGCTGTTCGACAAGGGGTTAAAAAATGGGCCTTACGAAGCGGTCTCCCCCAGGACGTCCCGCACGAACGCGTTGCTGAACTTCCCCGCCGGGTCCAGCTCCCGTGCCAGCGCACGGAAGTCCCCCAGCCGCGGATACCGGCTGCGCAGCACGCCCGCCGGCACGGTGAACACCTTCCCCCAGTGCGGCCGCGCGTCGAAGCCGTCCAGGGCCTCCTCCACCCGCCGCACCACCGGGAGCACGGCCGCCGTGTCCTCGATCCAGGTGAAGTGCAGCGCCACGGTGTCGCGTCCGTACGCGGGGCTCAGCCACTGCGCGTCGGCGGCCACCGTCCGCACCTCGCAGGTCTGCAGCACGGGCGCGACCGTCGCGCGGATCGCGTCCACGGCGTGCAGCGCGTCGAGGGCGCAGGCCCTGGGCAGCAGGTACTCCGACTGCAGCTCGGCGCCGCTGCTCGGCACGAACTCCGCCCGGAAGTGCGGCAGTCGCTCGTGCCAGGGCCCCGGCACCCCGAACTGCTCGGTGCAGTTGACCGCCGGCATGCCCGGCACGGGATGCAGTTTCTCGGTGGCGGGCACCGCCCACGGGAAGTCCGGCAGCGGCTGGTCGGTGCGCCGCTTCAGCCACACCTGGCGGAAGCCCGGCTCCCGCCAGTCGGTGAACAGGCTCACGCTGTACGCGGCCGCCGCGACCGTCTCGAAGTCCAGCCCCGCGAGCGGCAGTTCGGTGAACAGGTGCTGCTCGACCCGGTACGACGGTTCGAGGTCCAGGGTCAGGGCGGTGACGACACCCAGGGCGCCCAGCGAGGTCACGGCGCCGTCGAACCGCTCGTCGCCCCGCCCCACGGTGAGCGTCGACCCGTCCGCCGTGACGAGTTCGACCTCGCGCACCGCCGACGCCAGCGAGCCGTTGCCGACGCCCGAGCCGTGCGTGCCGGTCGCGACCGAGCCGGCCACCGAGATGTGCGGCAGGGACGCCATGTTGGGCAGCGCGAGCCCCTGGGCGTCCACCGCGCGCGCCAGCTCCGCGTACCGGACGCCGCCCGAGACCCGTACCGTACGGGCCGTGGTGTCCACGTCGATCACCGGCGGCAGGGCGGCGATCGAGAGCAGGACGCCGTCCGCGCCCGGCTCGGCGATCTCGTTGAAGGAGTGCCCGCTGCCCAGCACGCGCACCGCGGAGCCGCCGGCCACGAGCGCGCCGAGCGCGTCGAGCGAGTGGGGGCGGTGCAGCTCCTTCGCCGTGTAGGTGATGTTGCCCGCCCAGTTGGTGACCGTCTCCGTCATCCCTGCCGTCCCTCCCGAGAAGTGTGTGCACGTTGACCCTCTCATTCGCCGCCGCCTACCGTGGAGAGCGTTTTCTACAACTTCCTCGCGAAGCCGGAGGGCCACCCCCTTGTCCCAGCGTCCCCGGGCCCTGTTCGCCATGACCGCGGGCAATCTGCCGCTCGTCTTCCCGCCGCGGGTGCTGGCCCGGCTCCGCGAGGCGGTGGACGTCGACCCGGACCTGATCGCCGAGGACTTCACCGCGGCGGGCGTGCGCGAGGCGCTGGCCCGCACCGAGATCCTGGTCACCGGCTGGGGCTGCCCCCGCCTGGACGCGGCCGTCCTCGACGCGGCGCCCCGGCTGCGGGCCGTCCTGCACTCGGCGGGCTCGGTCAAGGGCTTCACCACGCCGGAAGTCTGGCGGCGCGGCATCGTGGTCTCCTCGGCGGCCGACGCCAACGCGATCCCGGTCGCCGAGTACACCCTCGCGATGATCCTGCTGGCCGGGAAGGACGTCCTCGCCGCCCGGGAACGCCTGCGCGCCGAACGGGGCCGGCACGGCTGGGGCGTCGTCCCCGGCATCGGCAACCACGGCCGCCGCGTCGGCGTGATCGGCGCCTCCCGCATCGGCCGCCGCGTGATCGCCCTGCTGGCCCCCTTCGACCTGCGCGTGAGCCTGACCGACCCGTACGTCACCGAAGGCCGGGCGGCCGAGCTCGGCGTCCCGCTGCTGCCGCTGGACGAGCTGCTGCGCACCTCGGACATCGTCACCGTCCACGCCCCCGACACCCCGCAGACCCGCCGTCTGCTCGGCCGTCGCGAACTCGCCCTGATGCCCGACGGCGCGACCCTGATCAACACCGCCCGCGGCGGTCTGGTCGACCATGACGCCCTCCTCGAGGAGGTCCGCACCGGGCGGCTGAACGCCGTCCTCGACGTCACCGACCCCGAGCCGCTCCCGGCCGACTCGCCCTTCTACGACCTCCCGGGCGCCTTCGTCACCCCGCACCTCGCCGGTTCCCAGGGCAACGAGCTCGCCCGCCTCGGCATGACGGTCGCCCAGGAGGCCGCCCGGCTGCTCGCGGGTGAGGGACTCGCCCATCCCGTGGACCCGGGGGTGCTGGAGCGGGAAGCCTGAGCAGGTCTCCTGCGGATGTCGTAGCGAATTCGGTGCTGCGCAGAGCTATCCGCATATATCTAGCGTTCCAGTTGCGATATCGGTAGCTTTTCGCCGCATGACGCGCGAATCGCTTCCGGAGACCGACCTCACCCGGCACCGCCGCCTGCGCGAACAGGGCAGCCTCGACCGTGCCGACCTCGACGCCGTCCTCGACGCGGGGTTCGTCTGCCACCTGGGTGTGGTGGTCGACGGCCGGCCGCTGGTGGTGCCGACGGTCTACGGCCGCGACGAGCGGCAGCTCTACCTGCACGGTTCCGTGGCCAGCCGCAGCCTCGCGGGCGGCACCCCGGTGTGCGTCACCGTCACCCACGTGGACGGGCTGGTCCTCGCCCGCTCCGTCTTCGAGCACGGCGTCAACTACCGCAGCGCCATGATCCACGGCGAGGCCCGCAAGGTCACCGACCCCGAGGAGAAGCTGACCGGGCTGCGGCTGCTCACCGAGCACGCGGCGCCCGGCCAGTGGTCGTACGCCCGCCGCCCCAGCCGCAAGGAGCTCGCCGCCACCACGCTCCTCGCCCTCTCCCTCGAACAGGCCTCGGTGAAGATCCGCACCGGGCCCCCCGACGACGGCGACGGCCCCGACGCGGAGCTGGGCCTGTGGGCCGGCACCCTGCCGCTGACCTCGGCCTGGGACACCCCGGTGCCCGACCCGCTGCTGCCGCCCGGCCGGCCGATACCAGGACACATCGCGCGCCGTGAGGGGGCCCGCCACGGCTGAGCGCCGGGCGGGGGCATACGGTGGGGAGTCGAACGCCTGAGCCGGGAGGAGAGTGGGGATGGGCAGCCGTACCGCACTGGTCGAGGATCTGATGGAGCGGTTTCCGCAGGTACCGCGGGAAGCCGTCTTCAAAGAGGACCTGCTGCGTGGTGGTGTGGCCTTCGACCCCTCCGCGCTCAGCGACAACGAGGGCGGCGAGGTCAAGCCGAAGTCGTACTTCATCTTCTCCTTCGACCACGGCACCCTGCCCGAGCTCGGCGAGGCCGCCCTGCGCCGGCCCCCGGAGGAGATCATCCTCACCGGCGGCCCCTACGACCTGCGCCGCACCGTCGTCTCCGTGCGCGTGAACCCGTCCTCGCCGTACCGCGTCGCCGCGAACGACGAAGGGGTGCTCGGCCTCTACCTCGACGGCAAGCGCATCGCCGACGTCGGCGTGCCGCCCATGCCCGAGTACTACCGGCACAAGCTGTCCAACGGGAAGTCGGTCATGGAGGTCGCCCCGACCATCCAGTGGGGCTACCTGATCTACCTCACCGTCTTCCGGGTCTGCCAGTACTTCGGCGCCAAGGAGGAGTGCCAGTACTGCGACATCAACCACAACTGGCGCCAGCACAAGGCGGCCGGGCGGCCGTACACGGGCGTCAAGGACGTGGAGGAGGTGCTGGAGGCCCTGGAGATCATCGACCGGTACGACACCGCCAAGGCGTCCACCGCCTACACGCTCACCGGCGGCGCGATCACCAAGACGGTCTCCGGGCGGGACGAGGCCGACTTCTACGGCCACTACGCCAAGGCCATCGAGGAGCGCTTCCCGGGCCGCTGGATCGGCAAGGTCGTCGCACAGGCGCTGCCCAAGGACGACGTGCAGCGGTTCAAGGACTACGGCGTGCAGATCTACCACCCCAACTACGAGGTGTGGGACGAGTATCTGTTCAAGATGTACTGCCCGGGCAAGGAGCGGTACGTCGGCCGGGACGAGTGGCACCGGCGCATCCTGGACTCGGCGGACGTCTTCGGCGCGCGCAACGTCATCCCCAACTTCGTGGCGGGCGTGGAGATGGCCGAGCCCTTCGGGTTCAAGACGGTCGACGAGGCGATCGACTCGACCACCGAGGGCCTGCGCTTCTTCATGTCGAACGGCATCACGCCCCGCTTCACCACCTGGTGCCCCGAGCCCACGACGCCGCTCGGCAAGGCCAACCCGGCGGGCGCGCCGCTGGAGTACCACATCCGGCTGCTGCAGGCCTACCGGCAGACCATGGAGGACTTCGGCCTGTCCTCGCCCCCCGGCTACGGCCCGCCCGGACCCGGCCGTGCCGTGTTCTCCGTCAGCTCCTTCATGGACAGCCTTCCGGCGCGGGAGACGACGGACGAGAGCGCGGAGGAGACGGCGGAGGTCTGAGCGAACCTCTGGGCACGGTGAGTCGAAGCGTGGTCTCCTTGCGTACATGAGGCGGGAGTTGTGGCCCGGCGGCGGTTCCACAGGGGTCTGTCAGGACAACTGAACACAGCGCTTGTCAGTTGTGAGAAAAACGTGAAAGGCTCCTGCCCTGCCGCGAGGTTCCCCCCAACTCCTTTGCCGTCATGGTGAGTTGACCTCGCTTTCAATGCAGGAGACCCATGCCCGACCTGCCGACCCCGAAGGACGCCGCCGAGGCCGCGCTGTTCTCCGAGTGCTGGGACGCGGTGCTTTCCTACGCCGACCTGTGCACCGCCGGCGCCACCGCTGCCACACAGCTGGCCTCGGAGGCGTTCGCGCTCGGTATACGCGAGGTCCGCGACACGGAGAGCGGACCCGTCGCCCGAGGCACCGGCCGCCGCTCACCCCGACTGCCCATGATCCCGCTGCTGTTGACCGCCGTGCGCAGCACGGCGGCCGACTGGGAGGAGAGCGGACAGGGCGACGACCTCGACCCCGACCTGCGCCTGTGGCTGAACTCCGAGAAGGCCACGCGCTACACGGGGCCGCCGCTGCAACGCCCGCTCGCCCTGCGCGCCCTGCGCGACCTGCAGGACGCGGACGCGACACTGCTGTGGCTGGCCGAGGTGGAGGCACTGCCGCACTCCGTGGTGGCCCGCCGGCTCGGCCTCGACCCCGCGCTCGTCGGCGAGGAACTCACCGAGGTACGCCGCCTGTTCCGCGACCGCTGCCACCGCGCCCACCTCGACACGCCGCTGGACGCGAACTGCCGCAGCTACGCCCGCCTCCTCGACGCGGTCACCCGCTCGCCCGGCGCCGACATCCCCGCCGACCTCTCGCGCCACCTCGCCACCTGCGTGGACTGCGCCGAGGCCGCCGCGTGCTTGCGCCCGCACGGCGGCGGACTCCCCACCGCCCTCGCCGGCGGCGTGATCGGCTGGGGCGGCCTCGCCTACCTGGAGCGCCGCCGACGCGCCGCCGAGGTGCGGCTCGGCGCCGGGCGCCCCGACCCCGCCGAGGGCGAGAACGGCGAGCCCAAGTCCGGCGCGGACCGGGCGCGCACCGTGCGCAACGGCCTCCTCGTCGCGGCCGTCCTGGTCTCGTTCCTCGCGCTGGCCGTGTCCCTGATGCCGTTCGGCGGCGCGGACGGCGACATCACGGCGGGCGACACCCCGTCCGACAGCAGCCCCGTCGCCGCCCCCCGCCCCTCCCCGCCGCCCGTCACCTCCTCCCCGAGCAGCGCCTCGCCGTCCCCCACCACGACCGTGTCCGGGGCGAAGGGCGGCGACGACGGCAAGCCCGACCCCGAACCCCAGGGCACGTCGTCGTCCGCCGCGGGCGGCGGCGGTGCCACCGTGAAGGAAGCGGCCACCTGCACGGTCGGCTACGACCTGGTCAACGAGTGGCCCGACGGCTTCCAGGCCACCGTCTCCGTCACCACGACGAAGGCGCTGACCAACTGGAGCGTCGGCTGGTCCTTCAAGGACGGCCAGCAGGTCGGCCAGATGTGGGACGCCACCGTCGCCCAGACCGGCGACCGCGTCACGGCGACCGCCGCCGACTACAACAAGGCCGTCCCCGCACGCGGCACGCTCTCCTTCGGGTTCCTCGCCTCCTGGAAGACCAAGAACTCGCCGCCCTACGACTTCACGCTGAACGGGCACCCCTGCGAGAAAACCGGTTGACGGGACACCGGCGCGGCGGGCTACTGTTGCGCCGGTTCGAGGAACGACCCTGAACCGAGGAAAGAGGAGGTGTTGACCGATGGCTGTCTTTGCGACGAGCGCTGCCCGCATCCAGATCATCACGTCCACCTCCGTGGCCGCCGGCTGACCTCACCGAACCTGTCGCCGGGGCCTCCCTTGTGAAGGGTCACCCTTGACTTCCCGTTCTGCTTTCTCCGCTTCTGCTTTTTCCGCGCTCGCTCCCTACGGCTGGGACGAGGCATGGGCGGACACGTTCGCCCCGTACGCCACCGAAGGACTGCTGCCCGGACGCGTGGTCCGGGTCGACCGCGGCCAGTGCGACGTGGTCACCGCCGACGGGGTGCTGCGCGCCGACACGGCGTTCGTCACCCCGCACGACCCGCTGCGGGTCGTGTGCACCGGCGACTGGGTCGCCGTCGAACCGGGCGGCAACCCCCGCTACGTCCGTACGTATCTGCCGCGCCGCACCGCCTTCGTGCGCTCCACCTCCTCCAAGCGGTCCGAGGGGCAGATCCTCGCCGCCAACGTCGACCACGCCATCGTCGCGGTGTCGCTCGCGGCCGAGCTCGACCTCGGGCGCATCGAGCGGTTCCTCGCGCTGGCCTGGGAGTCGGGCGCCCAGCCGCTCGTCGTCCTCACCAAGGCCGACCTCGTGCCGGACGCGGTGACCCGGGCCCACCTGGTCCAGGACGTGGAACTGTCGGCGCCCGGCGTGACCGTCCTGCCGGTCAGCGCCGTGGACGGCGACGGACTCGACGTCCTGCGCGCCGCCGTCGGCGACGGCACGACCGTGCTGCTCGGCCAGTCCGGCGCGGGCAAGTCCACCCTCGTGAACGCGCTCGTCGGCGCCGACGTGATGGACGTCCAGGCCATCCGGGACGTCGACGGCAAGGGCCGCCACACGACGACCACCCGCAACCTGCTCGCCCTGCCCGGCGGGGGAGTGCTCATCGACACGCCGGGACTGCGCGGCGTCGGCCTGTGGGACGCCGAGAGCGGCGTCGGGCAGGTCTTCGCCGAGATCGAGGAACTCGCCCAGCAGTGCCGCTTCCACGACTGCGCGCACGGCGCCGAACCGGGCTGCGCGGTACTGGCGGCCGTGGACGCCGGGGAACTCCAGGTACGACGGCTGGAGAGCTACCGGAAGCTGGTCCGCGAGAACCAGTGGATCGTGGCCAAGACCGACGCCCGAGCCCGCGCGGAACTCCGCCGCGACTGGAAGCGCAAGGGCGCGGAGGGCAGGGCAGCCATGGAACTGAAAAGGGGCCGCCGCATGTGAGGGGCGCGCGGTGCCTGGGTGGCGCACGGGGTGCCCTTCCCTGGCGGGGTGCATCTCCTGAAGGGGGTGCCCCTCCCGGGCGCCCCCCGCCTGGCCGACGGCCGGCCGGGGCGGTGCCCCAGACGCACCCCGGGCGTACAGGACTGAGCGGGGCGCCGTTCCTGGGCGGGGCGCCCTCTCCGAGCGGGACGTCTTCCCCTGGCGGGGCGCGCTCTGCCGGCGGGGCGCCTTCCCCTGGCGGGCGCCCTTCCCAGCGGGGTCCGGTTTCTGATCCGGGCGTCCTTCCCGAGTGGGACGGAGTTCCCGGGCCGGGCGGCGTTCCCGGGTGGGGCGCCCTTCCCGGCGGGGTCCGGTTTCTGGTCCGGGCGTCCTTCCCGAGTGGGACGGAGTTCCCGGGCCGGGCGGAGTTCCTGCGTGGGGCTCCCTTCCCGAGCGGACGCTTTCCCCGGGCCGGGGCGCCCTTCCCGGCGGGGTCCGGTTCCTGATCGGGGCGTCCTTCCCGAGTGGGACGGAGTTCCCGGGCCGGGCGGAGTTCCTGCGTGGGGCTCCCTCCCGAGCGGACGCTTTCCCCGGGCCGGGGCGCCCTTCCCGGCGGGGACCGGTTCCTGATCCGGGCGTCCTTCCCGAGTGGGGCGGAGTTCGTGCGCGGGGTGCCCTCTCTGGGGGGGCGCCTTTCCCGAGCGGGGCCCTCCCCGGGCGGGCGCCCTTCCCAAGCGGGGCGCCCTTCCCGGGCGGGCGCCGTTCCCGGCGGGGTGCAGTTGCTGTACCGGGCGCGCTCTCCCGGCCGGCCCCCGCCTGGCCGGTAGGGGGGCCGCCTCAGACGCACCCCGGGTGGCCATGGCCGTGCGGGGCGTGGGTCTCGGGCTGCCCCGCGCCCGGTGGGTGTCGTGTCTGATTTCCGCCAGCCTTGTGCTTTCCGTGCGGCGCACACTGGATGCGTGATGGACGAGGACACCAGGTACGAGGCCGTGCGGAGCCGTGACGCGCGGTTCGACGGCGAGTTCTTCTTCGCCGTCGAGACGACCGGCATCTACTGCCGTCCCAGCTGCCCGGCCGTGACCCCGAAGCGCCGCAACGTCCGCTTCTACGCCACGGCCGCCGCGGCCCAGGGCGCCGGCTTCCGGGCCTGCCGCCGCTGCCGCCCGGACGCCGTGCCGGGATCCGCCGACTGGAACGCCCGCGCCGACGTGGTGGGCCGCGCCATGCGGCTGATCGCGGACGGCGTCGTCGACCGCGAGGGCGTCGCAGGGCTCGCCGGGCGGCTCGGCTACAGCGCCCGCCAGGTGCAGCGGCAGCTGACCGCCGAGCTCGGGGCCGGACCCGTCGCCCTGGCCCGGGCCCAGCGGGCGCACACCGCGCGGGTGCTGGTGCAGACGACCGACCTGCCGATCACGGAGATCGCGTTCGCGTCGGGCTTCGCCAGCGTCCGGCAGTTCAACGACACCGTCCGCGAGGTCTACGCCTCCACACCGAGCGAGCTGCGGGCCGCGGCGCCCCGGCAGCGGGGCCGCCGCCCCGCCGCGGGAATCCCGCTGCGGCTCGCCCACCGCGGCCCGTACCAGACCGGCGCCGTCTTCGACCTGCTCGCCGAGGAGGCCGTTCCCGGCGTGGAGGAGGTGAGCGGGGAGCGCGGCCGCCGCACCTACCGTCGCACCCTCCGCCTCCCGCACGGCACGGGCGTCGTCGCCGTCGGCGAACGGCCGGGCAGGTCCGGGTCCGCGTCCGCCGCGCACCCCGGCGGCTGGCTGGAGGCCCGCCTGCAGCTGACCGACCCGCGCGACCTCACCACCGCCGTCGGCCGGCTGCGCAGGCTGTTCGACCTCGACTCCGACCCGTACGCGATCGACGAGCGGCTCGGCGCCGACCCACGGCTCGCCCCCCTCGTCGCCGCCCGCCCGGGCCTGCGCTCGCCGGGCGCAGCGGACGCGGACGAGGCGGCCGTACGGGCCCTGGTGGGGCCGCGGACGAGCGAACGGCTGGTACGGCGGTACGGCAAGGCCCTCGACTCGCCCACCGGCAGCCTCACCCACCTCTTCCCCGAACCGGCCGTCCTCGCCGAGGCCGAACCCGACGGCACCCTCGGCGCCCTCACCGCGGCCCTCGCCGACGGCGCCCTGCGTCTCGATCCGGGCGCCGACCGCGACGAGGCGCACGCCGCCCTGCTCGCCCTGCCCGGCATGGACCCCGCCGCCGTCGCCGCGATCCGCACCCGCGCACTCGGCGACCCCGACGTCGCCCCGCCCGGCCCGGACGTGCCCGACACCTGGCGCCCCTGGCGCTCGTACGCCCTACGACACCTGCGCGCAGCAGGAGAGTTGGACTGAACCGCGATGACCACCCTGTGGACCCGTGTCGACAGCCCCGTCGGCGCCCTGCTGATCACCGCCGACACCACCGGAGCCCTGACCTCCGTCTCCGTTCCCGGGCAGCGGAACGGCCGTGAGCCGGCGCCGGACTGGCGGCACGAACCGGCCCTGTTCCGTGACGCCGAGGAACAGCTCGGCGCCTACTTCGCCGGGGACTTGAAGGACTTCCGGCTGCCGTTCAGCACCGCGGGAAGCGAGTTCCGGGAGCGGGTGTGGGCCGCCCTGGACTCCGTCCCCTACGGCGCCACCACGACGTACGGCGAGATCGCCGCGCGGATCGGGGCGCCCCGTGCGGCCGTCCGGGCCGTCGGCGGCGCGATCGGCGCCAACCCGCTGCTCATCGTGCGGCCCTGCCACCGGGTGATCGGCGCGAACGGCGCCCTGACGGGCTACGCGGGCGGCCTGGAACGCAAGGTGCGACTGCTCACCCTGGAGGGATGCCTCTAGGCCCCGTGGCCCGTCAGCCGTGGAGCACCGCGCCCAGCCACACCCCGGCGATCAGCAGGCAGGTGAACAGCTCCGCCAGCACGCTGGAACCGCCCGAGCGCATCGCGGTGCGCAGGGCCGCCATGGCCTCGCCGTGCCCGCCCAGACGCCGGCGCTCACCGAGATAGATGCCGCCCATGAAGCCGGGGATCGCGCCCAGCACGGGCAACAGGAGGAAACCCAGGAACGCGCCGGCACCCGCGTACACGCCCATCCGCGCCGTCGCCCCGGCGGCCCGCAGCCGCCGCGGCGGCAGCGCCCAGCGCACGACCTGGGAGAGCAGCAGCGCGACCGTGGTGCCGACCAGGACCCACCAGGCGAGCGGCCGTGGATCCTTCAGGGCCCACCACAGGATCGCGGCCCACACCAGCCACGACCCCGGCACCCCGGGCACCAGCACCCCGCACAGGCCCAGCAGAAGGACCAGGCCGACCAGCACGAGGTCCCACACTCCCATGAGCCCAGGGTGCCCGAGCCGCGCCGCATGTGCCGGTCAGGGCCGGTCCCGGGTCACCCAGCCCCGCTCGTAGGCATGCCAGCCCAGCTGCAGCCGGGTCGTCGCGCCGGCCAGCTCCATCAGCCGCTTGACGCGCCGCTGCACGGTCCGCAGCCCCAGATCCAGCTGTTTCGCCACGCTCACGTCGGTCAGCCCGGCCAGCAGCAGGGACAGCACCTCCAGATCCGTGGCGTCGGGGCCGTCCGGCTCCCGCTCGGTGACCCCGGCCGCCCCGAACCGCAGCGGCAGCGCGTCCCGCCACACCGACTCGAACAGCCCGGACAGCAGCTGGAGCAGCCCGCTCGCGTGCACCACCAGCGCGGCGGGCTCCGCGGCGTGGGCGAGCGGCACCAGGGCCAGCGAACCGTCGGCCACCACCAGCTTGGTCGGCACCCGGTCCACCACCCGCACCTCCTCGCCCCGGCCCAGCGCGGCGGACAGCTCCGTCATCCCGTCCGGCAGGTCCAGCACCGACCGCTCGACCACCACCCGGTAGCGCACCCCGCGGCCCGCCGCCTGCTCCTCGGCGTCGTTCTCCATCCCGGAGACGACGGAGGGGCGGCCGGTGACCAGCGCGCACACCTCGTCGCTCGCCCCCAGCTGCATCTGCAGGAACCGCTGGGCCACCGCGCCCGCACCGATCACCACCTCGACCAGATCCTGCACGGCGGGCTCGGCGGCGGCCGACCGGTACTCCTCGGCGAGCAGCGCGGCCGCCAGTTCCGCCTTCTCCAGTTCGTGCCGCTGCTGGGTGAGCAGCGCGCCGAGCGCCACGCCGGGCGGCGCCGCGACCCACCGTCCCGGCCGCGCCGACGACTGGGCGGCCAGCCCGTGCCGCTCCAGCCGCCGCAGCGCGAGTTCGGTGTCGTGCTCGCCGAGCGTCAGCCGCCGGGCCAGATCCGGTACGTCGGCGGCGCCCACCGACACCAGCGCCCGGTACGCCGACTCGTGCGTCTCGTCCAGTCCCAGCACTGCCAGCATGCGGTGTCGTCCCTCCCCGGACCCAAGCCCCTCGGGTCGCGCGTGGCGGAAACCGGCCACGGCGCGAACCCGCCTCGGCACATCATCGCCGTACCGCCCGTCACTCTGCCAAGGTGGCGGCACGACCCTGTCGGCCCCGCCCGCCTGCGGCGGAATCCCGGGCCGACGCACAGCTCGTCTCCAGGGAACCGGGTCACACTCGGTTCCGGTCCGACCGGATCGGGACGTGATCCGGTCATCCACAACGTGATCCGGGCCCGTGAGCGTGCCGTCGGCGCACCGCCGGCACGCAGGGGATCCGGGCCCGGGTCACCCCGGTGGTCGCCGGGCGGCTCTCCCGTGGGGGGTGGAGCCGCCCGGCGACTTCCCCCGCACTCGCGTTCGACGGCTCACTCGACACGCCGTTCGACGCGGCGTGCCGTGCGGCATTTTCCCCATGCCCCGTTTTCATCCGGCCCCGGCGGTGGACAATTAGGGGCATGAGTCAGCAGGGGGGAAGGCCCACCGGGCACGACGACGACTGGTGGGGACAGCTGTACGACGACTCCACCGAGGACACGGGGCCCACCCCCGCGGCCGACACACTGGACGACCGGTTCGCCTCGGCGGCGGGAGCGGTGCACGCCGGGGCGGGGGAGCGGGGCGAGGACACCGATCCCGGGGCGGGCCCAGGGGTTCCGCAACAGCGGTCCAGGAGCACCGAGACACCACCTCCCGAACAGCCTCCGTCCAGCCGGACCTCCACGGCTGTCGGCACGGCGCTCCCCCCTCCGCCCGAAGCCCCCGCACCGCCGCCTCGGCCGCCGGCGGGCCCGGCCCCGGGGACCCGGGCCCAAGACATCCCACCCCCGCCACCGGCCCAGGACGACTCCGCGCACCCGCCCCACCCGGCCACCCACCTGGACCTCCCCGCCTTTGCCCCGCCCCCCGTCGACTACGTGGGCTCCGGTCCGCCGACCTACGACGCCGAACCCACCGCGCTGCCGCCCGCCGACCCCGACGACCTGGACGACCTCGTCGCCGACACCGTCCTCGACGGGGCCCGCTACGGCGCCTGCACGCTGCGCGCCGCCTCCGTCCGCGGCGACTCCGCCCGCTACCGGGGCGAGCCCCGCCGCGACTCCCTCCTCACCGCCCGCTTCGGCACCGCCGAACACGCCCTGGTCCTCGTCGCGATGGCCACCGGCGCCCGGGCCACCCCCGGCGCCCACCGCGCCGCCGCCGAGGCCTGCCACTGGATCGGCCGGGCCGTGGGCCGCAGCCACGCCCGGCTCGCCGAGGACATCCGGGCGGGCCGTCGCGGCGACCTCAAGTCCGGCCTGCACCGCCTCACCGACCGCAGCCTCGGCAAACTCCGCGCCAGCGCGGCCGAACAGGGCATCGACCCCGAGGAGTACGCGGCCACCCTGCGCTGCCTGCTGCTGCCCGCGGACCCCGAGTGCCGCACGCGCGTCTTCTTCGGCGTCGGGGACGGCGGACTGTTCCGCCTCAGGGACGGCGACTGGCAGGACATCGAACCCCGCGTCACCGACGCCACCGGCGAACCGGTCGTCGGCTTCGGCTCACTGCCGGCCGAGACCCCCGAGGGCGACCGCCTGACGATGGACCTGGGCATCCCGACGCCCCCCAGCCCCTACGAACCCGCCCCGCCGCCGCCCCGGGAACCCTTCCGCTTCCGCGCCTCCATCGCCCACCCGGGTGACACACTCCTGATGTGCACCGGCGGCCTCGCGGAACCCCTGCGCGGCGAACCCGACCTGTGCCGCTATCTGACGGGCCGGTGGTCCGGCCCCACCCCGCCGGGGCTCGCCGCGTTCCTCGCCGACACCCAGGTCCGGGTCAAGGGATACGCGGACGACCGTACGGCCGCCGCCGTTTGGGAGGCGTGACGCGGGCGGTTGTGAATTCATGTACCCCGTAGGGATCTGTCGGAGACCGAAGGGGCAGACAGCACCATGGCCAAACAGAACGTCGCCGAACAGTTCGTCGACACCCTCGTCCGAGCGGGAGTCAAGCGCCTCTACGGCGTCGTCGGCGACAGCCTCAACCCCGTCGTGGACGCCGTGCGCCGCAATGCCGCCATCGACTGGGTGCACGTCCGCCACGAGGAGACCGCCGCCTTCGCGGCCGGCGCCGAGGCCCAGATCACCGGGAAGCTCGCGGCGTGCGCCGGCTCCTGCGGCCCCGGCAACCTGCACCTCATCAACGGTCTGTACGACGCCCACCGGTCCATGGCGCCCGTGCTCGCCCTCGCCTCGCACATCCCCTCCAGCGAGATCGGCCTCGGCTACTTCCAGGAGACCCACCCCGACCGGCTGTTCCGCGAGTGCAGCCACTACAGCGAGCTCATCTCCAGCCCCAAACAGATGCCGCGGCTGCTGCAGACCGCCATCCAGCACGCCGTCGGGCGCTCGGGCGTCGCCGTCGTCTCCCTTCCCGGCGACATCGCCGACCAGCCCGCCCCCGAACGGGCCGCCGAGAGCGCGCTGGTGACCTCCCGGCCCACCGTCCGGCCGGGCGACGCCGAGATCGACAGGCTGGCCGACATGATCGACCGCGCCGAGAAGGTCACCCTCTTCTGCGGCAGCGGCACGGCCGGCGCCCACGCCGAGGTCATGGAGTTCGCCGGGAAGATCAAGTCACCGGTCGGACACGCCCTGCGCGGCAAGGAGTGGATCCAGTACGACAACCCCTACGACGTCGGCATGAGCGGTCTGCTCGGCTACGGCGCCGCCTACGAGGCCACCCACGAGTGCGACCTGCTGATCCTGCTCGGCACCGACTTCCCCTACAACGCCTTCCTGCCGGACGACGTGACGATCGTCCAGGTCGACGTCCGGCCGGAGCACCTGGGCCGCCGCTCGAAACTCGACCTCGCCGTCTGGGGCGACGTGCGCGAGACCCTGCGCTGCCTGATCCCGCGGGTGAAGGAGAAGACCGACCGCCGCTTCCTCGACCGGATGCTGAAGAAGCACGCGAACGCGCTGGAGGGCGTCGTCAAGGCCTACACCCGCAAGGTCGACAAGCACGTCCCCATCCACCCCGAGTACGTGGCCTCCGTCCTGGACGAACTCGCCGACGACGACGCGGTGTTCACCGTCGACACCGGCATGTGCAACGTCTGGGCCGCCCGTTACATCTCACCCAACGGCCGCCGCCGGGTCATCGGCTCCTTCTCGCACGGCTCCATGGCGAACGCCCTGCCGATGGCGATCGGCGCCCAGTTCACCGACCGCGGCCGGCAGGTGGTGTCGATGTCGGGCGACGGCGGATTCTCCATGCTGATGGGCGACTTCCTGACGCTGGTGCAGTACGACCTGCCGGTCAAGGTCGTCCTGTTCAACAACTCCTCCCTCGGCATGGTGGAGTTGGAGATGCTGGTCGCCGGGCTGCCCTCCTACGGCACCACCAACAAGAACCCCGACTTCGCGGCCGTGGCCCGCGCGTGCGGCGCCCACGGGGTGCGGGTGGAGAAGCCCAAGGACCTCGCCGGGGCCCTGAAGTCCGCCTTCAAGCACAAGGGCCCCGCCCTGGTCGACATCGTCACCGACCCCAACGCCCTGTCGATCCCGCCGAAGATCAGCGCCGAGATGGTGACCGGGTTCGCCCTGTCGGCGTCGAAGATCGTCCTGGACGGCGGAGTGGGACGCATGCTCCAGATGGCCCGCTCCAACCTCCGCAACGTGCCCAGGCCCTAACTGTCGTACGGGACCCAGGCGCGCTCGCCGGTCTCGTTCGTGCCGTACCAGTAGCGCGGCAGGTCCGCGATGCCGGTCGTGTGGAACGGGCGGCCGTGGTCGTCGATGCGGATCGTGCCCTTGCGGCCCTGGGAGGACCAGTCGAGTTCGAGGTACCAGCGGGCGTCGTGGGCGCGCGTCGTCGCGTCCACGAGCAGCACCTCGGGGTCCTGGGCGGAGACGCGGTAGGGGAAGTGCACGGCGGGGAGGGTGTGTGCGCTGTCGGCGCCGGCCGCCGGCCGGGCCACGGGGCGGTCGGCGTCGAGGTTCACGGTGAAGCTGCGGGGCGTGAGCTCGCCGCCGCAGCCCTGGTCCGTCGCGTAGGAGTTGCCGGTCAGGGGCTGTCCCCGGCCGACGATCCGTACCCGCAGGGCCTCCAGGACGACGGCCGTCGACGAGCGCCCCTGCACGGAGACCTGCACCAGGGTCTGCCGCCCGTGCACCGCGCCCTGGGTCGCCGCCCAGGTCCCGGCGTCCTGCTGGACCGGGGGCGGGGGCACCTCGGCGGGCGGCTTGTCGATGACGTAGTCGTGACCGCAGCCTCCCTGCCACACCTGGGAGTCCACGGTCCAGGCGAGAGGAAGCCCGGTGGCCCGCTCGCCGGTTCCGCTGGGACCGCCGCCCGCGGAAGGCGAGGCGCCGGACTTCTTCCCGGCCCCGGGCGACGGACTACCGGGGGCCGCGGTGGAGGAGGAGCCCGCCGAAGGCTTGGGCGGGCGCCACGGCGCACCCGGCGCCGTCGTCCCGGGCGCCGTCATGCCGCGCGGAGTCCGCGCCCGCGGAGACCCGTCGTCCGACAGGGCGGACAGACCGCCCAGCGAGGCGAGCAGCACGCATACGCCCCCGACGGACACCAGCATCCGCCGCCGCCGGTACCAGCGACGCGGCCCGGCAGCAGGCCCGGGTGCGGGCTCCGCCCCGCCCGCCGGACCGGCGTCCTCCGCGACGGCCGGCTCATCCGTCGGCGTCGGCGTCGACCCCGTCGCCGCAGCCGTGCCCTCCGCGGCCTGCGTGCCCTCGGAGCCCTCCGCGTCCTCCGGTGCGCCCACCCCCGTCGGCCGTGGGCGCTGGCGCGCCGCCACCGCGCGCAGCCACAGCCGGTGCAGTTCCAGGCGTTCCTCCGGTGTCGCCTCGCAGAACGCGGCGAGGCGCTCCACCGGGGCGTACTCCTGCGGTACCGCCTCTCCCGCGCAGTAGCGGTGCAGCGTGGAGGTGTTCATGTGCAGGCGCCGGGCCAGGGAGCCGTAACTCCGGTCCGTACGGTCCTTCAGCCGGCGCAGCAGCGCCGCGAACTCCTCGACCTCGTCCCCAGCCGACACCGTTCCCCCGTCGTCGCGTCGCGTCCCCGTATCCCAGGCACTTCCTGTACCTGCACGTCAGATGGGCTGGGATGGTTCCACCACCGCCGAACGGGCGGCGGGCGTTGCGCCGGCCCGCCGGGACAGCCGATGCTCTTGGTGTCGCACCGACCAGGGCCGGACCGACCAACCGCCGTCGCGGCGACAGCCCACACCCATGTACTCACTCACGGGGGACACCCATGCCCAAGCGCACCCGAGCAGGTGTGCTCGTCGCACTCGCCGCCGCGGGCCTCGCCGCAGGCACCGCACTCGCCCAGCCGGCGGGCGCCGTCACCAAGGCACCCGGCTTCCTGGCCGCCGCCGATCTTCCGCCGCACCTCACGTCGTCCTGGACGGCCGGCAAGGTCACCGCCGGCCTGCCGGAGACGGTGGAGGCGGACCGCTGCCTGGGGAAGGTGCTGAACGACGACCGGGGCTCCTGGCACCGGGAGTTCCGCACCGACCTCGACGCGCACGCCGTCCAGGTCAGCGTCGAGTCGTCGACCACCGGCGCGGCGAAGGGACGCGTCGCGCGGCTGGACAAGGACATCAGGTCCTGCGCGGCCCGGACCGAGAAGGCCGACCCGGACCTGAAGGTCACCTTCAAGGACTACGGCACCCTGCCCGTGGAGGAGGGCGCCCACCTCTACGGCCTGCACACCGAGACGTCCTACGGCGCCACCGACGTCCGTCTCCTCGCGGTCGGCCGGGACGGCCGGACCGTGACGGTCGTCGACTGGGGACGCATGGGCGGCTTCAAGGACGCCCCGGTGAAGGCGTTCAAGAAGACGGCCACCAAGGCCGTCGAGAAGCTCCACTGACCGCGCCTACCGCACCGACCGCACGCATCGCAGACACCGCACACACCGCACACTTCGAAAATCGGGGAACTCACATGAACAGCAGGACCCGCACCGCCCTGTCCGCCGGCGTCCTCGCCGTCGCCCTCGGTCTCGGCGCCACCGCCCAGGCCTCCGCCGGCGCCCCGCGCAGCGTCAGCGGCAAGTCGTCGGACAACCTCACCCGCGTCGCCGACTTCTACGGCTCCTACATCGACGCGGTGACCGACGAGGACAGCGGCAGCCTCGGCCAGGCCCTGCGCGCCCACGCCCTCACGCCCGCCTTCCAGAAGCAGCTGGCCGCCTGAGAGGACCGGGAGCACGCCGACGGCGTCCTGCGCGCCCAGAACGTGCCGCTGGCCTGGAAGGTCACCGACAACGGCACCGCGAGGAACCACACGGAGGCCGTCGTGACCCTCACCTGGAGCCGCAACAGCACCACCAAGGTGTACGTCGACGTCACCCGCGACACCCACAAGATCTACCGCATCGGCGCGAAGGCCCTGGGCGCGAAGTAGTCGCCCGGCCGGCGACCGCACCCGAGGATCGGGCGGCCGCGGCGCGGAGGTCCACCGACCCCCGCGCCGCGGCCGTTCCTGCATGTCGGGCCGGGACGTCGGCCGGGCGCGTAGGTGCGGAGCCGGGTGGCACGGAGCCGTCGGCGGCTCCTTCGGACGCGGACGGACCCGATCGCCTCCGCTCATGGAAGAGACCGCCCAGAGACGACGGCGAGGGCGCCGCGGTCCCCGCGCGGTGCGCCCCTGAGCGGGCCGCCCGCGTCGCCGTACGGTTCGGGCTTCCGTCACCCGGTGGCGACCAGCGGATTCCGGCCACTTTCACGAGCGGCGGCGGGACGGCCGCGCGGGCGACGGGGCTCGGGGCCGGATCTTCGTCGTCCGAAGGACGGTTCGCGCCCCGCGCGGACCATCTGCCACAGGGTTTCGTCATGTACGGCGGCCTCGGCAGACCGGCATCGGCAGATGGGGCGATCCGCGGCGGTCAGGACGTTGGCCGGGCGCGTAGGCGCGGAGCCGGGTGGCACGGAGCCGTCGGCGGCTCCTTCGGACGCGGACGGACCCGATCGCCTCCGCTCATGGAAGAGACCGCCCAGAGACGACGGCGAGGGGAGGGCCCCGCGGTCCCCGCGCGGTGCGCGCTCTTGCGCGGGCCGCCCGCGTCGCCGTACGGCAGGCCGTCGGCCTCGGCACCCGGCCCGTCGCCCGGGACGCCGGCAGCACCGCTCCGACCTGGGCTTTCGGCAGGCCGTACCGGCAGCGAAGCTCGCACGGGTGGCCGGCGGCGTCCGCTCCGCCCCTCGCACGGACAGGACCGGCCTTTCGCGCGCACCGCGGTGCACGGGACACGCGAACTGGCTGATGGCACGTTCCGGACGCTCTTCCCCGCGTGCGTGGCCGCCGTGCGCGGCGGTGGCGTCCCCGCCCGGACGGTCCCGGCGCCTTCCTCCGAAGGGTCCCCGCACCCGGCCGTGAGGAGCACAACCGTGGCCGAACACCTGATCGTCGATGATTCGACATGACTGGCGCGTGTGGCATGGGGCATGGATCCCGTGAACGTGTTCGACAAGGAGGGGAACCGACATCGGCACGCGGGCGGGGGTCATGAAGAGGCAGGCACGAGGGGGCGGTCCCATGGCGATCGGGGCCTCCTCGGCTCAGACGGTGGAGGAAAGGGCGGACGGCGTCCCGGCACCGGACCAGCCATCGCAGCTACGGCAGAGACTCGGACGGGCGGACCTGAAGGCGGTACCCGAGGCGCGCAGGGCACTGCGCGAGCTGTTGCGGCACTGGGGCAGGCCCGGACGGTCGGAGATAGCGGAGCTGCTCACCAGCGAACTCGTCACCAACGCACTCATCCACACCGACCGGGACGCGGTACTCACCGCGACCGTGGGTTCCCACGGACTGCGGGTGGAGGTGCGGGACTTCGTGGCCCGCAGGCCGCGGCTGCGGGTGCCGGTGGCCGACGAGGGTACGCACGGCAGGGGCCTGGTCCTGGTGCAGTCACTGGCGGACGCGTGGGGGGTGCGGGCGCACGGGGTGGGCAAGGCCGTGTGGTTCGAACTCGGCGCGGAGGCCGCGTGAACGGGGAGGGGGCGTGGCCCGCAGGCCACGCCCCCTCCCCATGACGGCCGTCTCTAGCCGAACTGCTGCTCGAGGTCCTTGAGCTTGCGCTCCAGGGAGTCGAGGCGCGGCAGGGCCATTGTGTCGTCCTCCGCGGTGAGGTCGACGGTCACCGGGTCAGAACCGCCCTTGCGGACGGGCTGCAACGAGGGACGCTGGCGTACGGGCAGCTCCGGCGCCGATATGGCAGGCTCCGCGGTGGCCTGGGCGGAGGCCCGCTCCAGGGCCTGCGGCTCGGGCCGGCCACGGCCGACGAACCCGCGGTGGCCGCGGCTGATCGCCTTGAGCTGGGCGCGCTCCAGGCGGTCCGCCTCGCGGCGGCGCAGCCGGTTCTCCTCCTTCTGCCGCTTGTCCTCGCGGACCTCCTCGACCGCCTCGTCCAGGCTGCGCACACCCTCCAGGAGCATGAGCGACCAGGCCCTGTAGGTCTCACGGGGAGCCCGGAGCCAGCGGACGATACGGATCTGCGGCAGCGGACGCGGCACCAGGCCCTGCTCGCGCAGGGCGGCACGGCGGGTCTGCTTCAGTGCGCGGTCGAACAGGACGGCCGCCGACAGGGACATGCCGGAGAAGAACTGCGGCGCGCCCGCGTGGTCGATGCCCCTGGGCGCGTGCACCCAGTTGAACCAGGCCGCGGCGCCCGCGAACGTCCACACCAGTATCCGGGAGCCGAGGGCCGCGTCACCGTGGCTGGCCTCGCGCACCGCGAGCACGGAACAGAACATGGCCGCGCCGTCCAGACCGAACGGCACCAGGTACTCCCAGCCGTCGGTGAGGCCGAGGTTCTGCTGGCCGAAGCCGACCAGGCCGTGGAAGGAGAGCGCGGCGGCGACCGCCGCACAGCAGAACAGCAGCACGTAGGAGGCGGTGGCGTACAGAGCCTCCTTGCGCCTGCGGCGCTCCTCACTGCGCTCCCACGAGTCGTCCTTCGCGTGCTCCCCGCCGGACCGCTTGCTGCGCGCGAGCACCGCCACCGCCGCCAGCATGCCCAGGAGCAGTACGGCGCCCGGAAGCAGCCAGTTCAGCGATATGTCGGTCAGTCTCATCTAGGGGTCCCTTGCATTGGGATAGGGCGTAACGCCCGCCATAGTGGCCCAATCCCACCGGCCCTCAGGGGGTTTCGGGGCAAGAGGCCGCCAAGGAGGTGCAAGGGGATGCCCAGGGCGGCGTTCTGCTCGAACTGCCGCTTGAGGGGCGGGAGTTGAGTTCGAATAAGACTACCCGTACGGATGGTTCTTCGGGAAGTTCCTGCGCCAAGTGAGGAAGTTGTGAAGTACCTGTAACCGAAGGGGCGGTCTCGTTGCGGTGATCTTACGGGACCGGCGCGGAGGTTGCGCCTCCGGGGGTCCCAACTGGCGTCCGCTCCCGACGGCTTGGCCGCCCGGTGAGCGCCAGGTGACCCGGCGCCTCTCGCGGGATGGTGCCTCTCCCGACCGGAATGGATGGCAAGGTAAGCCTTGCCTGATTCGGGATGGTCGGGATTTGAACTGACGGCTTGTGCGCTTATGGTGCTTGACGGACGAGTAACAACCCGCCGTAATGACCCCAAGTACCGACACGTCCGGAGGAGGACCCGTGAGGCAGAGCGCGCAGGGCTCGGCACGGACGGGTGTCCCGCAGGCCGGCGCGGACGTGCCCAGGGTGCCGCCGCAGCCGGCCGCGGCCGACGTCGACCGGGAACGGGGCATCGCCGCGGGCGGGGGCGCGCGCGGCGAGCACACGCACAGTGAGCAGCCGATCACCGGACCGCGTCAGGTTCAGCGGGCCTCGGTACGGGGCCAGATCCTCTCCGCGCTGCGCACCGCCCTGGTGACCGGCGAGCTGCGGCCCGGCGAGGTGTACTCGGCGCCGGCCCTGGGCGAGCGCTTCGGCGTCTCCGCGACACCGGTGCGCGAGGCGATGCAGCAGCTCGCGCTGGACGGCGCGGTCGAGGTGGTGCCCAACCGCGGCTTCCGGGTGGTGGAGCGCGGCACCCGGGAACTGGCCGAGCTGGCCGAGGTGCGGGCGCTGATCGAGGTGCCGGTGATGCTGCGCCTGGCCCGTACGGTCCCGGTGGAGTGCTGGGCGGAGCTGCGCCCGCTCGCCGAGGCGACGGTCCGCGCCGCGTCCTCGGGCTGCCGGGCGACGTACGGTGAGTCGGACCGCACCTTCCACCGGGCGATGCTGGCCCTGTCCGGCAACGAACAACTCGTCCGCATCGCCGACGACCTGCACCGCCGCGCCCAGTGGCCGCTGGTCGGGGCACCGGCGTCGCGCGGCCGCGCCGACCTGGTGGCCGACGCGGCGGAACACGCGGCACTGCTCGACGCCCTGATCGCCCGCGACCTGGACGTGGTGCGGGCGCTGGTGGGCGAGCACTTCGCGGGAGCGGCCCGCCGGCGCTGAACCGCCGTGGGCCGTGCGGGAGTTCCCACCGACCGGAGCCCCCGCACGTCCCGTCCGCGAGGCGAGGGGTCAGTCGTCCCCGTCGCCCGATCCCTTGGCGGTCTTCGAGTAGCCGTCGTGCCAGGCGGCCTTCGCGCCGGAGTCACCGATGCGGTACACGTCCACGACCGCCCCGGCCGCCACGACGACCGACAGCACCGCCGCCGCGATCCGCACGACCGACGCCGACCGGTTGCCCGTCTGCTCGGACGACGAGGTCCGCCGGGTCGTCCACCACACCGCGGCCGCCAGCACGAACAGGCCCAGGGCCCAGGGCAGCAGCCCGTCGCCGAGTTCCGCGTGCCGCCGTACCAGGGCGTCGCTGCCCACGTGCTCCTCCAGCCACTCGCCGGCGCTCGTGGTCAGCGGCACGCTCGCCAGCGTGACCAGCGCGAGCACCGGCAGGGCCACACCCATGCGGCGCGCGACGGAGGGCCACACGGCGCTCGCCACGACCGCGATGGCGGTCAGTGGCACGAGGACGACGACGAAGTGCACCAAGAGGACATGTGCGGGCAAGCCATTGACGAGGCTCATCGAGAGGCTCCTATGAGGGGGTTGGGCGCGCCACACTGGCACAGCAACCTCTCAGCTTCCTCTCAGTGACCTCTAGGGCGTGTGTCGAAAGTCCCGCCTGCCCCGCGGCGCCTGGCACGCGCGCTCGCGGCGTTGCCGAAACGCCCGAATAGCTCCGCTATTAGGGCGCTCCGGCGCCTTGCGATCGCACGCACCAGACGCCGCGGGGCCCGCCCTTCGGGCGGACGACGGGACTTTCGACACACGCCCTAGGCCAACGAAATCACGCCTCAGGCCGTCGCCGCGTCCGGTGCCGGGGGCGCCAGCTGCCGTGCCAGCCATGTCGGTACGCCGCCCAGCAGCCGGAACAGCCGTCGGGCCTCCTCCCGCAGCCGGGACGCCTCCGGTTCCGTCTCCGCGTCGGCCAGCGACACCAGGGCGGGCGCCGTGCCCACGAGGTAGCCCAGCTCCTCGCGGATGCGCAGCGACTCGGCGAACCCGTGCCGCGCCTCCGCCAGCTCCCCCTCCCGCAGGTCGAGGCCCGCGAGATGGCGCCAGGTGAAGGACAGCAGCAGGGGATCGGAGTGGGCGGTGGCGCCGGCGTGCGCACGGCGGTACGCGGCCCGCGCGGCCTGCGGGGAGCCGGTCAGGTTCTCGGCGATCAGCCCGCGCCGGAAGTCCAGCAGCGGCCGCCCCGCCGCCCCGGGCGCGATCAGCGCCGCCGCCCGCCCGAGCGCGGCCCGCGCCTCGTCGGCCCGGTCGCGCACGGAGTGCAGCGTCGCCGCGTACGCCAAGTACCCGCGTTCACAAGCGGCCGCGCCGCGCTCGTCGTCGGTGTGGGCGAGGGCCTCCGCCGTACGCAGCGCGTCCTCGGCCGCCTCCCAGCCCTGCTCCGTGTACAGGCACTTCTCCACGAGGAGCGCCGCTCTCTGCAGCGCGGAGCCGGCGGTGACCGGCTCCAGCAGTGCGGCCGCGTCGACCCAGCAGGCCCGTGAGCGCAGCCGCCATACCGCGGTCTGGAGGGGATCGTCACCTGCGGTCGTTCCGGTACCAGACATGGCGGTATGCGCCACGTTGCCCTCCCCGAGCACGCCATCGAGCCTTGGTTGGTGGCCGCATCTCAGCACGAATCCGGGCGCTCGGCCAAGGGGCTGGGTGAAGGATTTCACAAAGTCGTGGGACCCGGGCGGCACTTGGTGCCATTCGAGGCCCCCGGAGACGACTCTCAGCTCATGCGCAACGCCAGGAAGAAATCGAGCTTGTCCTCCAGCCGGGACAGGTCGCGGCCCGTCAACTGCTCGATCCGCCCCACCCGGTAGCGCAGCGTGTTGACGTGCAGGTGCAGCCGGGTCGCACACCGGGTCCAGGAGCCGTCGCAGTCCAGGAACGCCTCCAGGGTGGGGATCAGCTCGGCGCGGTGGCGGCGGTCGTAGTCACGCAGCGGGTCGAGCAGCCGCGCGGTGAACGCGCGCCGCACGTCGTCCGGCACGAAGGGGAGCAGCAGCACGTGCGAGGCCAGCTCCTGGTGGCCCGCCGCGCACACCCGCCCCGGTCGCGCGGCGGCGACCCTGCGCGCGTGCCGCGCCTCCTCCAGCGCCCCGCGCAGGCCCTCCGCGGAGTGCACGGCCGCGCTCACCCCGAGCGTGAGCTGCCCGTCGTCGTCGAGGCCGGCCGACAGCGGCTCCCGTACGGACTGCAGGAGCGCCTCGGCGAGGATCCCCGTCTCCGAGCCGTCGTGCTCGGCGGAGACCGCCGGCAGCGGGACGAGGGCCACGGCCTCCTCGCCGGTGTGCGCGACGGCGATCCGGTCGGAGGGCTCCGGGCCCGTCGCCAGGGGGTCGACGAGGATCTCCTCCAGCAGCGCCTGGGCGACCGGGCCTGCCTCGATGCCGGCGTCCTGCCACTCGACGCGGGCCACGACCACCTGCCAGTGCGGGGCGGCCCCGAGACCGGGCAGCAGGACCGGGGCGGCCACCCTGAGGCGGGCGGCGATCTCGGCGGGCGCGGCGCCCGTCTGGACCAGCTCCAGGACCTCCTGGGCGAGACGGCGCCGGACCGTGCGGGCGGCGTCCCGGCGGTCCCGCTCGACGGAGATCAGCTGGGTGACGCCCTGCAGCAGGTCGAGGCGCTCGGCGGGCCAGTCGCCCGCGTCCGCCTCGACGGCCAGCAGCCAGTCCGACAGGACCGTCTCCCGGACGTCCCGGGCGGCCTGCGGGGACCGTCCGCTGCTGCGGATCGGAAAGAGCGAGTACGTCGTCTGGCCGGCGCTCAGCCGGTGCGGTCCGCGGCGGCCGGTGCGGGTGGCGGCGAGGTGCTCGGCGGCCAGCTCGGCGCAGACCTCGGCGGGCAGGGCGGGCCCGGCCGCCTTGGAGCCCGCGATGAGCCGGCCGGTGGGGGACAGCACCCAGGCTCTGAGGTCCAGGTCGGAGCCGAGCAGGTCCAGGACCACGTCCGGGCCGCCGCCGGCCGGACCGGAGGTCATCATCCGGCGGTGCCGGTCGACGACGGCCGCGAGGTCCCCGGCGCGCTCGCCGCTGACCTGCCGCACCACGTGCTCGGTGATCGTCGCGAACGCCACCGACTCGTGCACCGCGAACAGCGGCAGCCGGTTGCGGGCGCAGGCCAGCACCAGGTCCTCCGGCACGTCCCCGAGCTCCGCCTCACCGGCCGCCAGGGCGGCCACGCCGGCCTGCACGAGGAGGCGTACGAACGGCTCCGAGTCGTCCGCGTCGCGCCGCCAGGCCAGCCCCGTGAGCACCAGCTCGCCGCCCGACAGATAGCGGCTCGGGTCCCGGAGGTCGGTGGTCATGACGCCCCGTACGGTGCGGTCCAGCTCGTCCTCGCCACCGAGCAGCCTCAGGCCCAGCGCATCGGTGTCCAGAAGTGCGCGCAGCCGCATTCTCGTCGCCGCCGTTCTATGTCTCGAAATCTACGATGAATCCAGAGGGTGGCCGGAGGGAGAAGTCCGCCGGACGGCGCGGTAGCCGCACCCTTCGGTCGCCGGGCTGTCTCCTGCGTTTCTACAGGAAAACAGGGAGGTAACTGAGTGCCTCCGTTCATACGAATCTACAAGATGCCCGCCCTGGCCAGCCAACTCCTTCATGGTTTCCGTGACTGACCCCCATGGAGTACCGAGCTGTGTACTGACCCCACTCCGCGTGAACTGCATATGAACGAGCCGGTCCCGCCGCACCGGAAGTGGCTCAAATCCGTTCCACCCACGAGACGAAGAAGAGAGCCGGTCATGGACTTCCTTCGCCCCGCCAGCTGGGAGGAGGCGCTCGCCGCGAAGGCCGAGCACCCCACCGCTGTGCCCATTGCGGGCGGCACCGATGTGATGGTCGAGATCAACTTCGACCATCGGCGGCCCGAGTACCTGCTCGACCTGAACCGCGTCGCCGACCTCACCGAGTGGGAGGTCGGCGAGGACACCGTGCGTCTCGGGGCCTCCGTCCCGTACACGAAGATCATGGAGAACCTGCGCGCCGAGCTGCCGGGCCTCGCCCTCGCCTCGCACACCGTGGCCTCCCCGCAGATCCGCAACCGCGGCGGCGTCGGCGGCAACCTCGGCACCGCCTCCCCGGCCGGCGACGCCCACCCCGCCCTGCTCGCGGCCGGCGCCGAGGTCGAGGTCGAGTCGGTGCGCGGCACCCGCCTGATCCCGATCGACGCGTTCTACACCGGTGTGAAGCGCAACGCCCTCGCCGCCGACGAACTCATCAAGAGCGTGCACATCAAGAAGGCCGACGGCCCGCAGCAGTACTCCAAGGTCGGTACGCGCAACGCGATGGTGATCGCCGTGTGCGCCTTCGGTCTCGCCCTGCACCCCGAGACCCGCACCGTCCGCACCGGCATCGGCTCGGCCGCCCCCACCCCCGTCCGGGCGAAGGCCGCGGAGGAGTTCCTGAACGCGGCGCTCGAGGAGGGCGGTTTCTGGGACAACGGAAAGATCATCACCCCGTCGGTCGCCAAGCAGTTCGCGGAGCTGTGCTCCGGTGCCTGCAACCCGATCGACGACGTCCGCGGCACCGCGAGCTACCGCCGCCACGCGGTCGGAGTCATGGCCCGCCGCACGCTGACCTGGACCTGGGAGTCGTACCGCGGCGCCCGCCGCCACACCGAGGGAGCTGCGTGATGCGGGTCAACTTCACCGTCAACGGACGTCCGCAGGAGGCCGACGACGTCTGGGAGGGCGAGTCCCTGCTGTACGTGCTGCGCGAGCGCCTGGGTCTTCCCGGTTCCAAGAACGCCTGCGAGCAGGGCGAGTGCGGCTCCTGCACGGTCCGCCTGGACGGCGTGCCCGTGTGCTCGTGCCTGGTCGCGGCCGGGCAGGTCGAGGGCCGGGACGTCGTGACCGTCGAGGGACTCGCGGACTACGCCAAGGCACGGTCGTGCGGCACCTCCTGCGGCACCTCGCTGGACGAGGCCAAGGGCTGGCAGGCCCGGGGCACCGACTCGCAGACCGGCGAGGGCACCGAACTGGCCCCCATCCAGCAGGCGTTCATCGACGCCGGCGCCGTCCAGTGCGGCTTCTGCACCCCCGGCCTGCTGGTCGCCGCCGACGAGATGCTGGAGCACAACCCGAACCCGACCGACGCGGACATCCGCGAGGCGCTGTCGGGCAACCTGTGCCGCTGCACGGGCTACGAGAAGATCATGGACGCGGTCCGCCTGGCGGCCGCCCGGCAGGGAGAGGCGGTCTGACCATGGCTTCCCCCAGCGGAACCCCCACGAAGATCACCCAGGGTTCGCAGACCAAGGGCGGCATCGGCGAGTCCACGCTCCGCCCCGACGGCACCCTCAAGGTCACCGGCGAGTTCGCGTACTCCTCCGACATGTGGCACGAGGACATGCTCTGGGGGCAGATCCTGCGCTCCCCGGTCGCGCACGCCGAGATCCTCTCCATCGACACCGCCGAGGCGCTCGCCACGCCGGGCGTGTACGCGGTCCTCACCTACGACGACCTGCCGACCGAGGTGAAGAACTACGGCCTGGAGATCCAGGACACCCCGGTCCTCGCCCACGGCAAGGTACGCCACCACGGCGAGCCGGTCGCCCTCGTCGCCGCCGACCACCCCGAGACCGCCCGCCGCGCCGCGGCGAAGATCAGGGTCGACTACCGCGAGCTGCCCGTCATCACCGACGAGGCCTCCGCGACCGCGCCCGACGCGATCCTCGTCCACGAGGGCCGCGACGACCACCACATCGGCCATGTCCCGCACCCCAACATCGTGCACCGCCAGCCGATCGTCCGCGGCGACGTGGAGGCGGCCCGGGCGCGGGCCGACGTGATCGTCGAGGGCGAGTACACCTTCGGCATGCAGGACCAGGCGTTCCTGGGCCCCGAGTCCGGCCTCGCGGTCCCGGAGGAGGACGGCGGCGTCCACCTCTACATCGCCACCCAGTGGCTCCACTCCGACCTGCGCCAGATGGCGCCCGTCCTCGGCCTGCCCGAGGACAAGGTGCGCATGACGCTGGCCGGCGTCGGCGGCGCCTTCGGCGGCCGCGAGGACCTGTCGATGCAGATCCACGCCTGTCTGCTGGCCCTGCGCACCGGCAAGCCCGTCAAGATCGTCTACAACCGCTTCGAGTCCTTCTTCGGGCACGTCCACCGCCACCCGGCCAAGCTGTACTACGAGCACGGGGCGACGAAGGACGGCAAGCTCACGCACATGAAGTGCCGGATCGTGCTGGACGGCGGCGCCTACGCCTCCGCCTCCCCGGCCGTCGTCGGCAACGCCTCCTCCCTCTCCGTCGGCCCGTACGTCGTCGACGACGTCGACATCGAGGCCATCGCCCTCTACACCAACAACCCGCCCTGCGGCGCCATGCGCGGCTTCGGCGCGGTCCAGGCGTGCTTCGCCTACGAGGCGCAGATGGACAAGCTGGCGAAGAGGCTCGGCATGGACCCGGTGGAGTTCCGGCGGCTCAACGCCATGGAGCAGGGCACGCTCATGCCCACCGGGCAGCCGGTCGACTCCCCGGCGCCCGTCGCCGAACTCCTGCGCCGCGTCAAGGCGATGCCCATGCCGCCGGAGCGCCAGTGGGAGTCCAGCGAGGGCGCGGACGTACGGCAGCTGCCCGGCGGCCTGTCCAACACCACCCACGGCGAGGGCGTCGTACGAGGTGTCGGCTACGCGGTCGGCATCAAGAACGTCGGCTTCTCCGAGGGTTTCGACGACTACTCCACCGCCAAGGTCCGCATGGAGGTCGTCGGCGGCGAGCCCGTCGCCACCGTGCACACCGCGATGGCCGAGGTCGGCCAGGGCGGGGTCACCGTCCACGCCCAGATCGCCCGCACCGAGCTCGGCGTCGCCCAGGTGACCATCCACCCCGCCGACACCCAGGTGGGCTCGGCCGGTTCGACGTCCGCCTCCCGGCAGACCTACGTCACCGGTGGCGCCGTGAAGAACGCCTGCGAGCTGGTGCGCGAGCGGGTGCTGGAGATCGGGCGCCGCAAGTTCGGCACCTACCACCCCGCGTGGGCGACCGCCGAGCTGCTGCTGGAGGGCGGCAAGGTCGTCACCGACGGCGGAGAGGTCCTCGCCGACCTCGTCGACGTCCTGGAGGGCGAGGCCGTCGAGGTCGAGGAGGAGTGGCGGCACCGCCCCACCGAGCCCTTCGACCTGCGCACCGGCCAGGGCAACGGCCACGTCCAGTACTCCTTCGCCGCGCACCGCGCCGTCGTCGAGGTCGACACCGAGCTCGGCCTGGTCAAGGTGATCGAGCTGGCCTGCGCCCAGGACGTCGGCAAGGCGCTCAACCCGCTGTCCGTCGTCGGCCAGATCCAGGGCGGCACCACCCAGGGCCTGGGCGTGGCGGTGATGGAGGAGATCATCGTCGACCCGAAGACGGCGAAGGTCAGGAACCCCTCCTTCACGGACTACCTGATCCCCACGATCCTCGACACGCCGACCATCCCCGTCGACGTGCTCGAACTCGCCGACGACCACGCGCCGTACGGGCTGCGCGGCATCGGCGAGGCTCCCACCCTGTCGTCGACCCCGGCCGTCCTCGCGGCGATCCGGAACGCGACGGGCCTGGAGCTGAACAGGACGCCGGTACGGCCCGAACACCTGACCGGCACGGCGTAGCACATCTCTCCGGGCGGCACGGGAACGTCACATTCCGACGTGCCGCCCGGAGCAACCAGTTCGTTCGTCTCGGGCCGTCCCCCGGGTCGTGCGGCCGCAGCACCTTCCCAAATCCCGCATCACTCAGAGCAGTTCGCGGGTGCCCCTTTGAACCTTGGGAGTAGGCCCACATGACCCAGCAGTCACTGGAGCCGCAGACCGTCTCGGAGGACGCGGGCGAAGGAACCCGCGTCCCCGCCGGACGGTCGTGGCTCGACCGGTACTTCCACATATCCCGGCGGGGATCCACCGTTCCGCGCGAGGTCCGCGGCGGCGTCACCACCTTCATGGCGATGGCGTACATCCTCCTGCTCAACCCCCTGATCCTGTCCGGCAAGGACGTGGCGGGGGACACGCTCGACCAGAAGGCCCTGATCACCGCCACCGCGTTCGCGGCGGCACTCTCCACCCTGCTGATGGGCTTCGTCGGCAAGGTCCCGCTGGCCCTGGCCGCCGGCCTGTCCGTCTCGGGCGTGCTGTCCTCGCAGGTCGCCCCGCAGATGACCTGGCCGCAGGCCATGGGCATGTGCGTGATGTACGGCGTGGTCATCATGCTGCTGGTCGTCACCGGACTGCGCGAGATGATCATGAACGCGATCCCGCTCGCGCTCAAGCACGGCATCACGATGGGCATCGGCCTGTTCATCGCCCTCATCGGCTTCTACAAGGCCGGCTTCGTGCACCAGGGCAAGGCCACCCCGGTCACCCTCGGCCCGGCGGGCGAACTCGCGGGCTGGCCGGTGCTGTTGTTCGCCGGCACCCTGCTGCTGATCTTCATGCTGCAGGCCCGCAACATCCCCGGCGCCATCCTCGTCGGCATCGTCAGCGGCACGATCGTCGCCGCGATCCTCAACGCGGCCGGCGTCATCGACCCCCGGCAGTGGGCCAACGGCGCCCCCGAACTGCACGGCAGCGCCGTGTCGATGCCCGACTTCTCGCTCATGGGGCACGTCGAGTTCGGCGGCTGGGGCAAGGTCGGCGCGATGACCGTCGGCATGATCGTCTTCACCCTGGTGCTCGCCGGGTTCTTCGACGCGATGGCCACCATCATCGGCGTGGGCACCGAGGCGAAACTGGCCGACGACAAGGGCCGGATGCCGGGGCTGTCGAAGGCGCTGTTCATCGACGGCGCGGGCGGCGCGATCGGCGGGGTGGCCGGCGGCTCCGGCCAGACCGTCTTCATCGAGTCGGCCACCGGCGTCGGAGAGGGCGCCCGTACCGGACTGGCCTCGGTGATCACCGGCCTGTTCTTCGCGGCCTGCCTGTTCTTCACCCCGCTGACGGCGATCGTCCCGCAGGAGGTCGCGTCCGCCGCCCTGGTGGTCATCGGCTCGATGATGCTGATGAACGCCCGGCACGTGGACTGGGCCGACCGCGCGACCGCGATCCCGGTCTTCCTGACCGTCGTCGTGATGCCGTTCACCTACAGCATCACCGCCGGTGTCGCCGCGGGTGTCATCTCCTACACCGCCATCAAGGCCGCCCAGGGCAAGGCCCGCGAGATCGGCGCCTTCATGTGGGGCCTGACGGCGATCTTCCTGGTGTACTTCGCGCTGAACCCGATCGAGAGCTGGATGGGCGTGCACTAGGCGCCCGGGGAAACCCGCTCTCGTCCACGCCCTCCACCCAACCCCCGAAGGAGACCGACAGATGCTGGACATCGCCGAGGAGCTGAACCGGTGGGTCGAGCAGGGCCGCGACTTCGCCGTGGCCACCGTGGTGGCCGTCGGCGGCAGCGCCCCGCGCCAGCCGGGTGCCGCCCTCGCGGTGGACGGCGACGGCACGGCGATCGGCTCGGTGTCCGGCGGTTGCGTGGAGGGCGCCGTCTACGAGCTGTGCCGGCAGGCGCTGGACGACGGGGAAACCGTCCTGGAGCGCTTCGGCTACAGCGACGAGGACGCCTTCGCCGTGGGCCTGACCTGCGGCGGCATCATCGACGTCCTCGTCACCCCGGTGCGGGCCGGCGATCCCGGCCGCCCGGCGACCGCGACCGCGCTGGCCGCCGCCGCACGAGGGGAGGCGGCGGCGCTGGCCCGGATCGTCTCCGGGCCGCCCGAGCTGCTGGGCCGCGCCCTGGTGGTGCGGCCCGACGGCTCCCACGACGGCGGTTTCGGCGCCCATCCGGAGCTGGACCGCACGGTCGTGGGCGAGACGGCGGCCTTCCTGGACGCCGGGCGGACAGGCACCCTGGAGATCGGAGAGCAGGGCTCTCGTTGCGGAGCACCGCTCACGGTCCTCGTGGAGTCCTCCGTCCCCCCGCCCCGGATGATCGTCTTCGGCGCCATCGACTTCGCGTCGGCGCTGGTCCGCGTCGGCAAGTTCCTGAACTACCACGTGACCGTGTGCGACGCCCGCCCCGTGTTCGCCACCCGCGCCCGCTTCCCGGAGGCCGACGAGATCGTCGTCGAATGGCCCCACCGGTACCTGGAGCGCACCCCGGTCGACGGCCGTACCGTCCTGTGCGTCCTGACCCACGACGCCAAGTTCGACGTCCCCCTGCTGCAGCTCGCGCTGCGCCTGCCGGTGGCCTACGTCGGCGCGATGGGCTCCCGCCGCACCCACCTCGACCGCAACGAGCGGCTGCGCGAGGTCGGCGTCACCGAGCTGGAGCTGGCCCGGCTGCGGTCGCCGATCGGCCTCGACCTCGGCGCCCGCACGCCGGAGGAGACGGCCCTGTCGATCGCCTCCGAGATCGTCGCCGAACGGCGCGGCGGCAGCGGCGTGTCCCTGACCGGCGCACACACCCCGATCCACCACGACCCGACCGCGGCACCCGCGCGCCGGATCGGCTCGGTGGCCTGAACTCCCGTATCCCGCAGAGCCGTCGGGGCCGTCACCGCGTCCTGCGCGGCCGTCACCGCATCCGCAGGAGCCGGTTCGCCGCCCGCCCGAACATCAGCCGGGCCGACTGTTCCAGCAGCGGGTCGAAGAGGCCCGGCAGGAACCGGACCGCCAGTTCCTCCCGCCACACCACCCGGGCCCGCCCGCCCGGCCCCGGCCACACCTCGATCTCCGCCCAGCCCCGCACCACCCGGCCGCGCTTCACCAGGCGGCAGATGCCCGGCTCCTCGTCGGTCGGCGGGCGCCACACGGTGACCTCCATCCGGTCGTCGAAGGCGAGCGGGCCGATTCCGGAGCGGGCCACGAAGACCGTGCCCTCGCCCGTCGGTGCCGGCGTGAGCACCGAGACCCGGGTCAGCGGGACCACCTCGCCGTGCCGGGGCCAGTCGGTGAGGCGGCGCCAGGCCTCGGGCGGGGAGAGCGGCGCCGTGCGTTCGAGCAGGAAGTTGACCACGTGCCGATCGTAGGGAATCCCGGCTGCTCACAGCGCACTTGGTGGGCGCGTCACGCACTTGGCCCAGCGCGCGGGTCACGAGGAGTCGCGGAGGCTCAGCCGTACACCGGCACGAGCACCCCCACCAGCAGCAGCGACAGGGCGACCTCGATCGCTCCGACCACCGGCACCGGCACCCGGCCCAGCGCCGGCACGACCAGGGTCCGCAGCAGGCAGAGCGCGAAGAAGGCGGCGACCCAGGGGGACAGGAAGCACGCCACGACCAGCGCCCCCGCGTGGTACGCCCGCGAGGCCCGCAGGTACGTGCGGCTGTCGCGCTCGCGGATCATGGTCTTGACGTGGAACACCGTGCCGGCGAAGTAGAGCAGGCAGACCAGGGCCGGCCGCCATGCCTGCCCGACCGTGCCGCCCCCGAGCAGCACGGCCACCGGGAGCATCCCGCAGGCCGGCACCACGGCGGCCAGTCCGTTGAGAAGGGCCCGCTCCCGGTTGTGCCGGGCGTACCAGCAGTTGACGGCCAGGAACGGCAGCGCGCAGGCCGCGGCGAGCAGCAGCCAGGGCGCGTGCACGACGAGCGCCAGAGCGAGCGGCAGCAGGGCGGCGGCGAAGGTCAGGGCGGGGCGGACGTGCCGTGCGGCAGCTTTCGGATTGCGCGAGAGGCGGTCGAGCCGCAGCCACTGCTGGAGGTGGTACGCGGCGAGGTAGCCGAGCAGCCAGGCGGGCAGCAGGACGGCGTCCCAGGGCGTCGGCGTGGCGATCAGCATGCCCGCGAGGAACGGCGCCACCAGCATCGCCCAGGCGCCGTGCTGCTGCGGAAGCCAGCGCCGTACGGCACGAGAAGCCATGCTGTCCATCCCCTTCCCGGCCGTACGGACGTGGCTCCCTCAGCCTGTCACCGGGCGGCCGCGGCACCCGGGTGCGTTGGTCCCCTTCCGCCGGGACCAAGGTCCTTCTCGCCCCCGTCCGGACACGACGGGGGGCCCGGAGAGGCCTCCGGTGCGCCCGGGCATACTGGCGCGATGCCGTCCGTCCGAGAGCCCCGGTCACCGGGCCCCGTCCCGCCGGAACCCGTCACCGCGGACGCGCCGGGCGAGATACCGCGTCCCCTGCTCACCCAGTCCTGGCTCGACCTGACCTTCCTGCACTGGGCCGCCGACCCGGCCGACGTCGCCGGACTCCTGCCGCCGGGCACGGTCCCCGACACCCTGGACGGCGTCACCTACGTCGGCCTGGTCGCGTTCCGGATGCACCGCGTGGGCTGGCTGCACCTGCCCGGCGTCCCCTACCTGGGCACCTTCCCGGAGACCAACGTGCGGCTGTACTCGGTGGACCGGCACGGGCGGCGCGGGGTGGTGTTCCGCTCGCTCGACGCCTCCCGGCTGATCCCGGTGGCCGTGGGCCGGCTCGGCTTCCGGATGCCGTACCTGTGGTCCCGCATGGCCGTGGAGAGGACGGTGGGCCCGGACGGCGACACCGTCACCTACACCAGCTCCCGCCGTCTGCCCGGCCCGCGCGGCGCGCACAGCCGGATCACCGTACGGGTGGGCGAGCGCATCGCCCGGCCGACGGAGCTGGAGCACTTCCTGACCGCCCGCTGGGGCATGCACGCGGCGTTCTTCGGCCGGCCGACGTACCTGCGCAACGCCCACCCCCGCTGGCCCCTGCACCGGGCCGAGCTGCTCGAGTGCGAGGAGGACCTGGTGGCCGCCGCCGGCCTTCCCGCGCCGGTGGGCGAGCCGGTGAGCGTCCTGTACTCCCCGGGCGTCCCGGCCCGCTTCGGCCGCCTCTCCCGCCCCGCGGGCATCCCCACACCCTAGGCCTGCCGCCCCGAGAATTCGGGCGGCCGACGGCCCCGCGTCCGCCGGCCAGGCCTTGGACAGTGCCGGTATCCATTACCCCCGGGATACGGCCTTGTGTACGAATTGGTGCACTCTGCCTGGCGGTGGGCGAGGCTCCGGCGGACGATGGTGGTGCTGACCGGAACCAATCTCCAAGGGGGCCGACATGGCTGTGGAAATCCCTCCCCTGGTGAAACCCTCCAGGCTCAGAAGTCGCGGGGGTCTCCTGGGCGAATGCCTATCGGAGTTCCTCGGGACGTTCGTCCTCATCTCCTTCGGATGCGGTGTGGTCGCCATGGCGGTCGCGGCACTGCCCGGATCCGGCCGAACCTCGGGACCCACCACGATCTTCGTCGGGGTGGGGGACTGGCTCCTCATCACCTGGGGCTGGGCCATGGCGGTCGTCTTCGGCATCTACGTCGCCGGCGGCGTCAGCGGCGCCCACCTCAACCCCGCCGTGACCCTGGCCTTCGCGGTGCGCCGCAAGTTCGCCTGGGCCAAGGTCCTGCCCTACTGGGGGTCCCAGCTCGTCGGGGCCTTCACCGGGGCGGCGCTGGTCTACGGCGTCTACCACAACGCGATCGGCGCCTTCGACGGCGCCATGAAGGGCCCGAAGACCAACGGCCACACACTGGCCTCGTTCTCGATCTTCGGCACGTTCCCGGCGCCGTACTTCCACGGCGGGATCTGGGGGCCACTGATCGACCAGATCGTCGGTACCGCCTTCCTGGTGATGCTGGTCGTCGCCCTGATCGACATGCGCAACACGGCGGTGCAGGCGAACCTCGGACCGCTGCTGATCGGCTTCGTGGTGGCCGCCATCGGCATGTCCTTCGGCGCGAACGCGGGGTACGCCATCAACCCGGCCCGTGACTTCGGTCCCCGCCTGTTCACCTGGATCGCGGGATGGAAGGAGCTGGCTCTGCCAGGTTCCTTGTCGGGTGCCTTCAGCGCCTACTGGTGGATCCCGATCGTCGGGCCGCTGATCGGCGGCGTCATCGGTGTGCTGGTCTACGACCTGTTCATCGGGGACGTCCTGAACGTGCGCGACAAGATGGGCGAACTGCCCGAGCCGGGCCGGACGCGTCCGGTGGTGGAGGAGTAGACCGGTGAGACACGCGCTCCGGGTGCCGGGCCCGCCGAGCCCGGCACCCGGACCGTCGGGCTCTCGCACCCTGGGACCACCCGCTCAGTGGTGTCCAATCCTGCTGCTCCGGGCGACGAGCTGTTGTGGTGCAGCGTCTCGGTGGAGCAGGTCAAACAGTTGACGTCCGGCGGCGGAGTCCCGCAGAGCTAGCAGATTCTCCGCGACGGATCCGGCCCGCGCCCCGCGGGGGACCAGGGACAGAACCTCCTGGAGGGCGCGGGTGCCGATTGCGTGGTCGTCGTAGGCGTCCGGGGCATCGAGGAAGGTTAGGGCTGCTGCCGCCAGCACTCCTGGCACATCTCTGCGCCCTGATCGCAGTCCGTTTCGGAGTCTTAGGCTCGCCTGTTGGAGCTGATCAGGGTGGCGCAGTGCGACCAGGGAGGCGAGTGTGGCGCCGCCGAGCTCCGGGAAACCATCGTGGATCAGGGCGTGCACCACGGCCGTTGGCTCGGTGCTGCCGTGATCCTCGGATCGTGAGACGGTGGCCTGTTCTGCAAGCGTGGCGCTGCACACCTGAAGCCGCAGTCGGGGCGGGGGATAGGCGCTGACGCTGGCGACGTCCCTGGTGGTGGCAAGCGCGTCGGCCAGTGTCCGCGCGTACGCCTCCCCGCAGGCGAGCGTTGCGCACACGTCAGCGAAGACTTCACCGAGCCAGGGTTCCCACACCGAGACACGTTCCGCTGGAAGGCCCGTGCGTTCCCGCAAGCGGGTCAGCAGCGGTTCGGCCAGATCCAGGTCGTCCTCGATGTGGTGACCGGTTTCGTGGGCGGCGGCGAGTAAGGAGGGAAGGTGATGGCTCGCGGACCAGGGGATGCCGATGAGGGGGAAGGGCAGATGGCGGCTGGCTCTGCGTCCGGTCAGGGTGCGTTGTGCTCCCGAGGGCAGCAGGTCCTCGAAGTCGCTGCCGCGGGCGGTGGCGAAGGGTACCGGGTGGCGGGCGAGGAAGGTGAGCGGCGGTTCCCTGAGGGGCGATGAGGGGTCGGTTGCGGCCTGTCGTACGGGTTCGTAGATCGCCCATGCCAACTCGTCTGCCGCATCCAAAAACTGCTTGTACTGCGGTATGTGTCGGACCGTCAGCTTGGTGCGGAAGAAGTCCCACAGGTGGTGCAGGTCGAGGACGAGCTCCGGCGCCCTATCTAGACGCTCGGCTGCGGGCAGGCTTCTTAGCTGTTCGAGCGCGGTTGCGACGACTCGCACCGCGCTCTCGATCTGTGACTGGTGCTTCTCGAGTGGGCCTCGCGCCGTGGCGGCTTCCTTCCAGTCCGTGAGCTCCTGCTCAAGTCCCGTAAGGAGGTGGCGCACCTCGGCTTCACGTCGGGTGCGAAAGCCCGCGTCGAGGGCAAGGGGCTGGATGTCCGGTCCGTCTGTCACGGGTGCGTGGCCTCCGCCTCGGAGACGCGGAGCGTGGCCGGGCTGGCAAACAAGGAGACGCAGAGCCGTTCGAGGTTGTCCTCTCCCCAGTTGGCGGTGAGGACGGCAGGGTCGGTGTGCCCGCGCAGATCCGCGAGGAGGCGCAGTAGCGGGATGTCCGCCCGCAGGGCCCGTGCCAGAAGGTCGGTCTGTGGTTTGCGCGTGCCGCGCAACAGGCCGATGCCCAGAACGGAAGGAGCGTGTCCCGAGGAGAACAGGTTCGCTGCGAATAGATTGCGCAGCACCAGCTGGAGGGGAATGTCGGCCGGTGAACCGGGCCGCGGCGGGTCGAGAACGACCAGGGGCTGTGTGCCGGGTTCGAACTGCTTGAGCCATGCAACGAGCTGTTCCGGCTCGAGGTCGCCACCCGTAGCGGTCCGGTTCAGCCGCTCGCTGTGACTCAGCTCGGCCGCCGACAGGTCGAAGCACGGGTTGATGCCGCCAGCCAGGCGCAGCGGGGCGCTGATGTGGATGACGGCCGGTGGGTCCTGCAGCTTCGGCAGAACGCGAAGTGAGCGGGCCTCATGCGTTGCGAAGCCGTGGGCGTGATACGCGCCGAGCACCGCACGTGACGTCGGAGCCGATACGGAGGCAGCATACGATTGGTTGTCGTAGGTTGGGTCGCAGGCGAGGACGAGCGCCTGTGGGCGGGATCGGGCCCTGGCCCGCTCGCGCGACCTTCGGACGAGCTCCGTCGCCGCCGCCGGAACCGCCCCGGCCGACAGGACGGCGGCTGGCAGGGCGGCGATTACCCCGACAACGAATCCCGTCAAAGCCGCGTGAGTAAGGTGGCCCCATCGGCCGTCGATGACCAGTTTGGTCTTCGTTTGCGCATTCAAAGCTGCCTGGACTGCGCGGACGTCGGCGGTCTCGGCGGCCTCGGGAAGAGTGCGGTACGGCGGAAGACGGTGTTCGATGAAGGCAAGTTCCCACGGGAACGCATGCGCCAGGATGTCGTCGACCTGTAGCCGCATCGCCTGAAGCGGCGGGATCCCCCGGCGCTGGCGGCGCAGAGAACCGGAGTTGGCGGATGTGAGATCGCGCCAGTTGGCGGACAGAGCGTAGGCGGTGGGTAGGGGGGCGCTTGTCACGCGGAACGAGGTGTCCACGCGGTACACGTCTTCGTGCTCCGATGCTGTGTCACCGAACGAGGACGGGACGCTCGGGCGTTCCCCCTCCTGCCGGTAGCCGAGAGTGGCAGACATGCGTGTCGCGATCTGAAGGGTCGCCTCGTCGTCGTTGGCCATGGCGATCGACCGCAGGACGAACTGGTTCCAGAGGGAGGGCTGCTGAACGAGTCCCAGCTGTTCTGAGGCGTCGTGCAGCAGTGCGCGTTTCTGTTCGGTGCCCTTCTCGGTGAGGGCCAGCAGCCACAGCGCGGTCGCCCGCATGAGCGGCGACTCCGATGCGGCGACAGTGCAGAGCGAGCGGCTGAGCCGGCGTTCCGGGACCCCGTTGAATCGGATTTGGGCCTGTGCCCAGCGCCACTTGGCCATCGGTTCGGAGCCTTCGGCAGCCTCGCATAGTCCCCCGTGTGCCTGCGTCATGAGGCGGGTCGCTTCCGTGTGCCGCCCCGACACCCGCTCGAACTCCGCCAGCCGGGTCAGCCGCACATACCGGTCGACCGTGGCGGGTCCCGCGTCGGCAAGGGGGGAGAAGAGCGGCCGGAGCAGCTCGAGTTCGGGAAGCGGATCACCTTCAGGAGCGCCGCATCGGGACAGCCCGTCGAGGGCTGCCAGGCGTGCCTCCGGCGGTTGCACGTCGGCCAACGCCTCTGCCAAAGCGCTGGCTCGGCCCGGGGCGGCGAGCACGGCGGCGACGCCCCCGTCGAGCAGGTCCTTTCGCGACCTCAACGGAATGCTGAGCAACGAGGGATCCGGGACGTCGAAGGTCCGAAAAGCCAGGTCGTGCCACAGCAACGCCGCCGCGACAGTGTGTTCCCCTGCTGTATCCACCTCCTGCAGGTGCTGGAGGGCCTGCGCGGCCCGGCGGAGGTCGCCGAGGTGGTAGGTGAGGAAACGCGCGTACAGGAGCAGACACTCCGGATGGCCGTCCTGGTAGCCGAGATCGCTCCACAGGGCGGTGGCCCGGGCGAACGACCGCTCCGCGCTGTCCACGGACAGAACCTCGCCTGAGAGGAGGCCGCGCCGCATGGCGATGTCGGCCAGGTACCGGTACCGGGTCGAGTCGTGGATGTCCGATTGGGCGATCCGGTCGGCCTGGTCCAGCGCCGCGAGGGCGAGACGAGAGCGGCCGAGCATCGCGTAAGCTTGTGCTTCACGTTGGCGGGCTTCGATGCGCTCCGGCGCCGAGGCCGTCTCTGGGCCTTTGCGGTCGAGTTTTCGCAGGGCGTCCAAGCTCTTGGTGACGTCGAAGGCCAGGAGATGTGCGCCGGCCAGTGACAGCAAGGCCCTGTTGTAGACCGACGGAGCCTGCGTGCCGCTGTGCCTGGAGGCAGTCTGTGGCACCTGGGTACGGAGGTTGATGGCCTCGTCGACGCGGCCGCGGTCCTCGAGGCTCTGGGCGAGTTCCAACGAGATGAGCGCCTCGTTCTGCTCGTCACCCCGTGTCCGTGCCGTCTCCATGGCACTGCGATAGGTGGATTCGGCGTCCGGGTCGCTCAACTGGTCCTGCACCCGCGAGAGAATGATCTGCAGCTTCTCCCGGGTCCAGTCGGTGAGCTCGGTCTCTAGGGCCGACTGGACCAGTTCGGCAGCCTCATCGAGTCTGCCGCGGCCGAACAGGGCGATGGCGCGAAGGTGGAGCGCCGTCTCGCGGTGTCTGGGTGAGGTAGATCCCTGCTGCAATTGGTCGACGAGCGCCAGGCGGCGTTCGACCTCATTCAGGGCCGGGTCCGAGGGGTTGACCACGGGGGAGTTGAGATAGCGGTGCGCGACCGTCCCTGCGACGGCCAGATGAGCGCCCATGACCGCCGTCAGTTTGATGAGCGGCTCCCCGTCCGCGCGGATGCGGGGTCGTCCCCTCTCCAGGTATTCCTCGCCGAGGACTTCCTCGGCGAGTTCTCGCGCCTTGTCGGGCGGCTCCGTCGTGCCCGCTTTGAGGAGAGCCTCGCTCCACACCTCTTCCGCCGCGGGATCCCCAGCTTGGAAACGGTGATACGTCGCTTCCTTGGTGCAGACGACCCATTGCTCAGGGCGTGCCTCGGCCAATCCCTCGAAGTGCGCGACGAACGCGTGGTGCAGCTCGCCGTACACTTGGTGGCCGGAAATCAGTAGGCGCATCGGTGCCAGCACGTTCGCATGGAATACGACGGTGCTGTCGTCACCAGGCTGTCGTGACACCCAGGAAGAACTGCCCGCGTAGTCGAGAAGCCGTTGCCAGGAGCGTTCCAGGTCATCGTCGGTGGGTTCGGCTGCGGCGAACGGGAAGACGTCTTCGCTGCCCCGCAGATGGTGGTTGTCCTTGCGCGGGTCGTCTGCCTCGGACGTGTCGGTGATGCCTCTGGCCAGCCAGGGGCGCATGACGGTGAACACGTCCTCCTTGCGCAGGCGGCGCGGGATCACGCCGTAGCGCAGCAGCCAGCGCACCGCGGGATCGTCGATCCGGCGGACCACCCGGTCGATGAGGTAGCGGACGAGCGGCTCGTCGCACGCCTCGAGCTCCGCCGCGGTGATGTACGGGTCGTGTTCGACGAGGTCGGCGAGCAGGGCCAATGCGAAGGGCAGACCGCGCGCCTTTCGCACAGCGGTGCGGACCAACTGGGGGTTCCTGATGCCTCGCACGTCCGTAAGGTAGGTGCGCGCCTGGCTCATGGTGAACGGGCGCACCTTCATGTGCTTGACCTGGTGCTTCCGCAAGCTTCTGAGCCCCTTGGGGAGCCGGGTGCGCAGGTTGTAGCGGCCGGCGAGGATGAGTCGGAGCCCTGGGCAGAGATCCAAGAGGGCGGAGAACATGCGCAGCAGGCGTTCCGCTTCTGCCTGGCCGTGGAGCAGGAGTTCCTCGAGCGTGTCGATGACCAGGACGGCCGGGCGACCGGCGACGGCGAGGTTCAGCCGGTTCGCGAAGCCGGCAACGAGCTCCGCCTCGATCGCGTATGTGTCGAGGCTGTCGATAGTCGCGGCGGCTTCGCTGCTCGGATTGGAGGGCATGCGGTCGAGCAGGACGCGGTGGACGCCGTAGCCGGCGGTCAGGGACTCGAAGGGACGACCGGACAGCCGGCGGCCGAACTGATCGGCCATCTCCAGCAGCAGGAGCCAGGGATGCCGTCCGACCGCGTTTGGGTTGACCACATCGAAGTCGATCCGGGCACAAGGCACGTCGCGCGGTGCCGGTACGCAGTACCGGGATACGAGCCATCGCAACTGCATCGTCTTGCCCGCGCCTCCCGGTGCGTACAGCTGCCACACCTGCTGTTCTCCAGCGAGTAACTGCTCTGCGTCAAGAAGGAGCTCGGTGGGCTTGAGGAACTGCGCTGAGCGGGCGAAGTCGGCGGCCCAGTGGTCGCGCGCGCGCACGTATCCGGCTCGGTCCAAGGCGAGTTCGGAGATGTCGGGAGGGAGGTAGGGGAGGCGGTCGGGGTCGCCGAGCGCGTCGACGAGGTCTTGGCAGGCAGCGAAGTCGCGTCGCCGGTCAGCCGCGGTGAACTGGTCGTGGAAGAGGGCGAGCGCATCCTCGGCAGAAGGCAGCAGCAGGTGCCGTACTGCTTCGGCGTGGTCTCCTTCAGCGAGTCGCTGGTCGGCGATCCTGCGTTCGAGACTGAGGAGTGCAGCGGGCGCGGCCTGAGTGCCGGTGCCGGTACCGATCCAGTCGAGAAAGTAGGAGGTGCGGTCCTGCTCCGAGAGTGTGTACGTCCGATGGAGGCCACCCGCCGGTTGGATCGCACGCTCATGGAGCAGTTCGACCAGGCCTGGTGCGTCACCGTCTCCGTGTTCGGCCGCCGTGGGACCGAGCACGGCCTCGTACAGGGTGGCGTCGAATGTGCGGGCCACGGCACAGACACGCAGCGCAGGCGCCCAGTGAGGCGGCCGCTGGGAGCGGGCGATGGCCTCGAGGCTCTCACCGGAGGCGAGGCGGCGAGTGATCTCCGCAAGGGCGTCCGTCATCGCAGGACCCCCTGTTGCGCTCTGGCCGTCCGCCACTGCGGCAGGACCTGAGTAAGGTGCTCGAAGGTCTCGACGCCGAAGTGCGGGGCCATGAGCCGGCTGATGCCCTCCAGCGCCTGCTCCATCCGTTCGTCGAGTGGAACGCCGAGGCGACGCGCGTACGCCCGGGAGAGTCGCATGAACTGGGCGCTGTCAAAGTCGCCGACGCTCACCCTCCCCAGCATGTGCGAGTCGCTGTCGGGCAGGACATCGCTCAGCCATGTGTCGGGGGCGACGATGATGAGTCGCAGCGGGGCGGCGTGGCCGTAGGCGATCGGTCGCACCATCAACTTGTACAGGATCTCCGTGAAGGCTCCGGGCATGACGCTCTCGGCATGGTCGAGAGCCAGGACGAGAGGCTGCCCCGCAGTGGCGGTCCGTAGCGCGTGGACAAACGCGTCCACGACAATAGCCTTGCGTTTGTCGTAAGGGTCGCCTATCTCGTCGTTGAACGGCAGCCACGCGTCTTCCGCGGGCTCCAGCTCGGCGCCCGGCAGAGCGGAGGCGCCTGCCAGGTGGTTGAGTACGGCGTTGAATTTGCCGAAGGCGGTCTCAGGCAGCTGGCACAACTGCTCGGGGGATGTCGCCTCCTGGCGGATCAGCCGTAGTGCCGAGAGCCAGTCTTTGTGTCGGACGCGGCTGCCTGCCGTGGGTACGTCCGCCGGGGCGACGAGGGGCGCCTTGAGGTTGACCGAGACGACGTGGTGCCCGCGCAAGAACCATGTGACGAGGCACCAATTGGTGAGCCACGTCTTGCCGGTTTTCGCGCTGTTGGTCTGGGAGTGACCGCCGATCACCAGCACGGGACGATCTGCGCGGCTCGGCGTGAGGGCGGGATCATCCAGCGCCCACCAGGCCAGCCGCCGCTCCTCGGAGCGTCCTACGAACCGTTTGAGTTCGACGTACTGCCTGCAGCGGCGGATGTCGTCGACCGAACTGTTCGGCGGGAGCGAGGAGTCGATGGGCAGCACCAGATCAGGGGCGCACCGGGTGAGGAGCACCGGAAGAGACCACGATCCGCTGTTCGCCTGGTGTCTGGCGAGGTGGGAGCGGGCGGCGGCCACAGCGTCGTCCAACGGGCGCGCGTGCCCCAGCTCCTCGTAGAACTTCGCGGAGAAAGCCACGGCCGCGTCCGAGTCCATGTCGTCCTGCATCGAGATGACGGCCTTCGTGCCCGCATCTAGGAAAGCGTGCGCCATGCCGCCTATCCAGTCGGCGGGATCAGCCTTGCCCGAGTGGCAGGCGTTGAGAACTACTAGCAGCGGATGCCAGTGGGTGAGGTCGGCGATCGCCTCCGCGGTCAGCTCCCAGTCGGCCGCCCCCTCGTGTGCCGGCACGAAGACGAGCACGGGACTGCCTGCCCCGGGGCGTGGCATGCCGTGGCCGATGAAGTGCACGATGTGCGGACGCAACCTGTCGATACGTTCGGCGAGTTCGGTCGCGTCGCGGGGCGCGTCGAGCACCTCCAGGTGGGTGCGGCCCGGATGCTCTAGGGCGCCGGAGATCGTGGCGAGCTCCTGCTCGGCCAGGAGCCGGTCGTCGTGGGGAGGATTACATACGACGAGGAGAGCCCGCAGGGGGCCGAGTTCCCGGACTTCGGCGATTGGAGAATCATCGGCGACGCCGCGTCTCCAGCGCAGTTCCGGCCTGCGCCAGAGCCATTGGCCCTGATGGCGGAGCAACTCCCAGGGCAACGGACGCAGCTCCGGTGCCTCGATATCCATGCGGATACGCAATGGCCGGCGCGGTGTCGCGCGGGAGCGTAGTTCTGTCCATACGGTCCCGAGGTCCCCGTCGAGGAGTGCGGAGAACAGCCGCTCGCCTGCCTGCTCGCGGTCGTTCTCGCCCACGCCCCGGTCGAAGACCTTCGTGAGTTCCTCGACCCTGCCCAGATCCCCCAGCGGAGCCGTCGTCACAGGGCCGCCGTCCACCGACAGCCGTATGGTGTGCCCTGGCTCGTCCTCGGTGCCGGCGACAAGCTGTAGTTCCACCTCTACGGGGGCCTTCACCCTGCCGCCCGTCATGCCGGCTCCGTCAACCCTTCGGCGGGCTGCTCGTCCACCGGCACCGTCTCGAGCACGACCTGCGGGTCGTCCTGTGCTTCCTCCAGCAGCACCGGCGGTACGGGCACGGGGGCAGCGCCCCGGCCTGGCTGGCGGGGGCCGTAGTCCTTGGTGACTTTGCCGAACCAGTTCTTGCGGAGGCGGACGACCCGGAAGAAGGGAGTGCTGTCGGTGCCGAGCCATTCCAGGCCGATACGGCGGCGCCCGGTGATGCTGGCCCGGCTCGCCAGGTCGGCCAGGCCCAACTGGGCCTGGCCCGCGCCGGCCTGAAGGCGTAGTTCGACGACGGCTCCTGCCTCCGCGGCCGTAAGAACGGTGCCGCAATCGGCGGATACCACGTCCGTCACTGCAAGGAGGGTGCCGTCCCAGTCGTCCCAGCCGCGGCGCACCAGAGCGGCGGCCAGACTCCGTACGTCGGAGACACCGCTCTCGGTCAGCCCGCGGTAGACGACGAGGGCGGCGTCGCCCTTGTCGAAGGTGACCTGTGCGCCGAAGTCGGCGACTGCGAGCGCTTTGAATCCGTCGGCGGCGACGCCGGCCGCCTTGAACTTGACGGACGCTGAGCCCTGTGTGTCGTAGGTGTAGTTGTTGTGGGGTGTGCCGGGGCGGGCGGTGAAGGGGACGCCGCGGTCGGAGAGAACGCCGGCGGGACGAACCCCACCGTCCGCGTTCTCCAGCACCTGGCCCAGCTCGACGCGCCTGGATAGGGGCCAGGTCACCCACCAGCCCTTCCACACGTCGTTGACGGCCCGACGGTACAGGCTGTATGAGTCCTTCATGTCGTCCCCCGCGTTATGCCCGTGCTCTTCGCGCAGCGTACAGCGGTGAGTAGTCGCTGGGTGACCCTTCCGGCAACTCCGCTGTCCGTGGCCGGTGACTTGGCGAAGTGCGCGGCGACTCGGCCGCGGTAACTGGGAATCACCGCGGCGGTACTGTCTCGGACACAGCGACCGCCTCAATGCGGCGGCCAACGTCGTTCGGCAGGAATGCGACGGTCAACTTGAACTTCTGAGTCACTTCGTGCCCAACGTCGGTGGCAAGGGGCGTGCTGCGCCGACGCCTGTCCAGGCATGCTGTCCAGGCCTGGCGTGCAGCGGCCTGACCGGTGGCTTCCCCCGCCCCCATGCGGGCAGTCCATAGCGGCTCGGTAGGGGCTGCGACCCGCTTGCGGGATGGTGCGAGCCAGGGCACTGCGTGCTCGTGCGCCTGGTTGCTCAGAGCCAGTCCCGGCGCTTGAAGATCACGTACAGGCCGCCGCAGATGACCCCCATCAGCCCGATGGCGAAGGGATATCCGAAGCTCCAGCTCAGCTCGGGCATGTGGCGGAAGTTCATGCCGTAGATGGTGCCGACGAGGGTGGGCGCGAAGAGGATCGCCGCCCACGAGGAGATGCGCTTGATCTCCTCGTTCTGCTCGAACCCCGCCTCCGCCAGCGCCCGCATCTCCGCGTTCTGCTGCTGGGTCACCAAGGTCGCGTTGACGGTGAGGATCTCGGTGAGGGCCTGCCGGAAACCGTCGACCCGCTCGCTCGTATGGGTGACGTGGTCGGCGACGTCCCGCAGATAGCGCTGGAGCTCCTCGTCGGTCTCGTACTTGGCGAAGCCCGCCATCAGACCGTGCAGCATGCCCACCAGGGGACGGGTGGCGCGCTGGAACTCGACCATCTCGCGGGAGAGTTCGTAGATCCGGCGGGAGACCTCGGGATCGCCGCGGAAGACCTCGGTCTCGATCTCGTCGATGTCGTTCTGCACACCGGCGACGACCGGGACGTACCCGTCGACCACCGCGTCGAGTATGGCGTACAGGACCGCTTCCGGTCCGAGTCGCAGCAGCTCCGGCGACTGCTCCATACGGTGGCGCACCGCGGACAGGTCGGGGGCCGCGCCGTGCCGCACCGTGATCACGAAGTCGGGGCCGACGAAGACGTGCAGCTCGCCGAAGTCGACCTCCTCGGGGGCGTCCAGATAGCGGGCCGCCCGCAGCACGACGAACAGCGTGTCGCCGTAGCGCTCCAGTTTCGGCCGCTGGTGGGCCTCCATCGCGTCCTCGACGGACAGCGGATGGAGATCGAACTCGGCCGCCAGGGAGAGCAGTTCGCTCTCGGTGGGGCGGGCCAGGCCGATCCAGGCCATCCCGGACCGCGCCTCGCGCAGCTCCCGGAACGTTTCGGCGAGGGTGGCCGGCGAGGAGACGCGGACGCCGTCGCGGTACAGGGCCGCCTGGACGACGCTGGCGACCTCGGCCGTCTCCGGGGCCGCGGACGCGGGCGAGGGGGGCGCGGTCTCGGCGGGCGGGGGCTGCGGAGTCGTCAGGGCGCGGCGCAAGACGGACTTCACGGAGTTTCTGGGGGCCGGACGGGCGCGTCGCTCGGACATGCGGCTGCCTCCCGGGTCGAACCTGCGGCTGCGTGATCCTGGGCAGGATATACGGGGCAAACGACGCCGGGGTGGCGGAAGCCCGCCGGATTCGGTGAGAGTCGCGGACAGATCCTGTCCGCAAGCCGGACTAGCGTGCCCGACATGACCAGGACGACTCCCGCCCGCACCCGGCGCGCCCCGAGGGCGAGCGCCGCCGATGCCCCCGTGCTCGGTCCCCGCGCCCTGAACCGGGCGACCCTGGCCCGGCAGCTGCTCCTGTGCCGGGCCCCGCTGACCGTGGCGGCCGCCGTCGGCCATCTCCTGGGGCTCCAGGCGCAGAACGTGAAACCGCCCTACTACGCGCTCGCCGGCCGCCTCGACGGCTTCGCCCCCGAGCACCTCTCGGAGCCGATGGCCGCCCGCGAGATCGTCCGCATCGTCACGATGCGCTCGACCATCCACACCCACACCGCCGACGACTGCCTCACCCTGCGCCCTCTGGTGCAGCCCGCCCGTGACCGCGAACTCACCCAGTTCCGCAAGGGCCTCGTGGGCGTGGACCTCGGCCGCCTGGCCGCGCTGGCCCGCGACCTCGTCGAGGCCGAGCCCCGCACCATGAGGGAGCTGCGCGAGGCGCTGGCCGCCGAGTGGCCCGAGGCCGACCCGCAGGCCCTCGGCGTCGCCGCCCGCTGCGCTCTGCCCCTCGTCCAGGTCACCCCGCGGGGCCTGTGGGGCAGCAGCGGGCAGGTCGCCCTCACCACCGCGGAGCACTGGCTGGGCCGCCCCGCCGGGCAGGCGCCCGCGCCCGACGCCGTGGTCCGGCGCTACCTCGCCGCCTTCGGCCCCGCCTCCGTCAAGGACATGCAGACCTGGGCCGGTCTGACCCGCCTGCGGGACGCCTTCGAACGGCTCCGCCCCGAGCTGCTCACCTTCCGCGACGCCGCCGGCACCGAGCTCTTCGACCTGCCCGACGCCCCGCGCCCCGACCCCGACACCCCGGCCCCGCCCCGGTTCCTGCCCGAGTTCGACAACCTGCTCCTCTCGCACGCCGACCGCACCCGCGTCGTACCGCCCGAGTACCGGGGCCGCAGCTGGACCGGCAACACGGCGCACCGCACCTTCCTCGTCGACGGCTTCCTCGCCGGGGTGTGGAAGCCGGAGCGGGACGCCCTCGTGATCGAGCCCTTCGGCCGGCTCACCAGGACCCAGCGGGCGGACCTGGCCGACGAGGCCGCGCGGATGTCGGCGACCCTGCACCCGGGGACGCCGTACGACATCCGCTTCGGCACGGTGATCCGGTAGCCCTCCGTCCGCTCAGGGGAACAAGGCCCCCGGCGTCCCCTCTAGAGTCGGGCCATGGAACTGCGGCAGCTCACCTACTTCGTCACCGTCGCCGAGGAGCTGCACTTCGGGCGGGCGGCCGAGCGGCTGCACATCGTGCAGTCCGCGGTGAGCATGCAGATACAGCGTCTGGAGCGGGAGCTGGGCGCCGAGCTGTTCGACCGCACTCCGCGCCGGGTGCGGCTGACGGCGGCGGGGGAGCGGCTGCTGCCCAGGGCGCGGGAGGTGCTGGCCGCCGCGGACCGGGCCCGCGCGGCCGTCGCCCCGCCTCCCGGGCTCAGGATCGGAACCAGTACGGGCATGGGCGCCCACCTGGACCGGGTGCTCGCGGCGTTCGCCCGCCGTGCGCCGCAGGTACCGGTGGAGCTGTTCTCGCTCCCGGCCGCCGAGCGACTGGCCCGGGTCGCCGGAGGGCAGCTGCACGCCGCGTTCGTACGGTCCGTCGACCCCGTCCCCGGCGTCCGCGTGCTGCCGCTGTGGCCCGACCCCCTGGTGGCCGCCCTGCCCGCCTCCCATCCGCTCGCCGGCCGGGCGGAGATCGACCTCGGGGAACTCGCCGAGCTGCCGCTGAGCCTGACCGAGCGGCGCAACAACCCCGCCCTGGTCGACCTGGTCGTCGGCGCCTGCCACGAGGCCGGCTTCCAGCCGCTGCCCGGCCCGGCGAACGGCTCCCTGCAGGACACCCTCGCCACCATCGGCAGCCGCCCCGGCTGGACGGTCGTCTACGCCTCCCACGCGCGCGTGCTGCACAGCCCGCGGGTGGCCTTCGTCCCGTTCCGCGCCCCGGGCCTGGCCCTGTCGACGGGCCTGGCCGTGCCCGTCTCCTCGCCCGTCCCGCACCTGGACACCCTGCTCCTGGCCTGCGGCGATCACGAGAGCTGATCGCTGCGGTCGCCTTCTGGCCCTTGGTCGCGAAGGCCCGGCGCGATGGACTGAACCCACCCGAAGGAACACGCACATCAAGGGAGTTCAGTCATGCCGATCGTCACCGTCCAGCAGGGCCCGCGCGACCCCGAGCTCAAGCGGGAGCTCGTGCGGCGCGTCACCGACGCCTTCGTCGACGCCTACCGGATCCCGCCGGAGACCGTGCAGGTCTGGATCCACGAGGTCCCGGCGGACAGCTGGGGCGCCGCGGGCACGCTCACCGCGGACAAGTAGCGCGCCCATGGATAGGGGGCGCTGCGAGCTGCTCGTGGTAGCTCGCAACGCCCCCTGGTCTCTCCCTGAGGGATGCTCAGGAAATCTTCCGGGGCTAGGAGTTCACCTGCGCCGTCACCAGGCTGGAGAAGGTGGTCAGCCGGGTGTAGACACCCGGGTAACCCGCCTCGGCGCAGCCGTTGCCCCAAGAAGTGATCCCTGCCAGGACGCCCCCGATGAGCAGGGGACCGCCGCTGTCGCCCTGGCAGGTGTCTGTGCCGCCGGAGGTGTATCCGGCGCAAACCATGTCGGACTGCACGAAGTCCGAACCGTAGGAGCTCTTGCAACTGGAGTCGGACACGATCGGGACGGTCGCGGTCCGCAGCTGGTTGGAGGAGCTGCCGTTCTCCGACGTGGTGCCCCAGCCGAGGATCCGGGCGGTGGTGCCGGCCGCGTACACCGAGGTGTCGGAGGAGGAGACGTACTTCGCCGTGGTGTACGGCATCGACGTCGAAAGCGTGAGGACGGCGACGTCGTCGCCGTTGGTGGCGTCCGTGTAGGACGGGTTGATCCAGATCTTGCTGACCCGGCTGACCGTGCCGTTGGTGCCGCTCAGGTAGGTGCGGCCGCCGACGACGCGGACGCTGCTGGTGGTCTCGCCGACCATGCAGTGCGCCGCGGTGACCACCTTGGTCGCGGACACCAGGGTGCCGCCGCAGAACTGGTTCTGCGAGGCGTCCGTGATCTGCATCATGAACGGATAGGCGGTCGTCGTGGTCGTGGTACCGCCGACGATGGGCTGGGGGGCGGCGACAGCGGTGGGGGCGCTGATCAGTGCCGTCGTTGCGGCCGCAGCGGCCGCCGCCACCACGGCGGCGGTCTTTCTTGCGCGGTCGATCCCGAACATGAGTCTCCTCAGTGGGGGTTGCCGGTGGGGTTCGCGCGGGTGCTGTGGGGGGTGCTGCACGGGGGTCGCGGGACCGACCCCCGTATGCCCGGGCGAGCGGCACGTCCCAAAAACTAGGACCCGGCGCACCCTCGTCCCAATGAGGGAACCCCCTAGCGGGAGTTGGGCAGGGAAAACCCTCGGTCGCCGCTCAGTAAAGCCGGGCGAACCTCACTTCGTACGGCGCCCCGCCGCCAGTCGGACGATATCCACCCGGGAGCGGATGCCGAGCTTGCGGTAGACCCTGGTGAGGGTCGCCTCGACCGTCTTGACGCTGATGAACAGACGCGCGGCGATCTCGCGGTTGGTCGCGCCCTCCATGACGAGCGCGGCGACCTGACGCTCCATCGAGGCGAGGCCCTCCAGGCCCTCTGACGCGGCAGCGGGGGGATTCGGTTCCACCCGCCCCGCGACCGCCGCCGCCTCGGCCTGGCGCAGCCACGGCAGCGCCCGGCAGCGGCGGAAGAGCCGGGCCGCCTCGTCGTACGACGTCGGGCCGGGCCGGCCCCGGTGCAGTCCGGCGAGCGCGAACGCGGCGCGGGCCTCCTCCAGGCCGTAGCCCAGCCGGGCCAGCCGGTCCTGAGCCGACGTCAGCTGGGCGACGGCGGCCTCCTGGTCGCCGCGCGCGGCGCGCACCAGCGCCTCGGCCCGGTCCAGCACGGCGAGCATGCTCTCCCGGCCCAGCCGCAGCGCGTGCGCGCGGGTCTCGTCGACGACCCGCTGTGCCTCGTCGAGCTCCCCGATGCGCACGAGGGCCTCGGCGAGGTCCCCGTGCCAGCGGCCGCGGGCCGGATCGGTGATGCCGAATCCGTTCTCCAACTCCCGCACCCGACGCAGGGAGGCCACCGCCCCCTCCGCGTCGCCCGCCACCAGCTGGGCCTGGCCGAGCGCGGTCAGACCCCGCGAGATGTACATCTGGTCCCCGGCCTGCTCGGCGAGTTCCACCGCCTCCCGGCCCAGCTCCAGCGCCCGCTGCACGTCCCCGCCGGCGGCCTCCGCGAGGGAGGCGAGCACGGCGGAGGGCATCTCGCCGATCCCGGAGTCGCGGGCCAGCCGCATGCTCTCGCGGGCCAGGTCGAGGGCCCGCCCGCAGTTGCCGGAGCGCAGTTCGGTGTCGGCGAGCAGACGCACGAAGTGCACCTCGCTCTCGACCATTCCGCGCCGGCGCACCTCGCGCAGCAGCCCGCTGACGGTGGCCCGGGCGTCGGGCAGCTCGTCGCTCATGATCAGCCAGCGGTAGCGGGCCATGCCGGCGCCGTTGTGATGGCAGGTCACCTGCGGGTCCTGCGGCTCCATCAGGGCACGCTTGATGGTCTCGGGGGCGGCCGGGTGGCCCATCAGGGCCTCGGTCTGCGCCTGGAAGGACAGCGCGAGGAGCTCGGTGCGCCGGTCGCCGGCCCGGGCCGCCAGCTCCGCCGCGTGCGCGGCCTCCTCGCGGCCCTTGGCGAAGTCGCCCTCGACGACCAGGCCCCGCCAGGCCAGCTGGTAGTGGACCAGGGCGAGCAGCCGGGGGTCGTCGCCGGCGTCGGCGAGCACCTGCGGGTAGACGGTGTCGACCTCGCCGAGCGCCTGCCCGGCCGCCTCGATGACCACCATCCAGGCCCGCACCCGGTCCTCGGGCGAGGTGGCCCGGGTCAGCACCTCGCGGGCGATGTCCCGGGCGAGGTCCACCTCGCCCGCGGTGATCGCGTCCTCGGCGGCCTGCAGCCGGCGCCGGTCCGGTGCCGGCCCGTCGTCGGCCGGGGTGTGCAGGGCGGCGAGCAGTCCCAGCGAGGCGGCCGCCGACGGGGCGCCGCGGT
>NZ_JAMGBF010000077.1 GCF_023516615.1 Streptomyces panaciradicis | reverse complement strand
GGGCCAGATGCGCCCGCCCGGGTCCGGCGGCGGCCGCGACGCACGCGCGCGCGGCGGCGGGCTCCACGCCGACGCAGATCCGTACCAGCCAGGCGGCGACCGGGAGCAGGGCCGCGGCCGCGTAGCCCAGGGAGTCGAGGACCGGCTGGCCGCTCTGCACGCCGATGCCCAGGAAGGCCGCGTAGAGGACGACCGGTGGCAGCCAGCGCTGGGAGCGCAGCAGAAGGGCCGTCTGGTAGCGGAGAAGGGCGGTCATCCGTCGCTGTCCTTGTCGTTGTCGTCGTCTTCTTCGCCGGGGCCGTCGTTCTCGTCGCCCTCGCCTGGCTCCTCGCCGAGGGGGCGCACGCTGACCACGTGCCACGGCGGGCGGGCCGTCAGCAGGGAGCGCAGCACGACGTCCGAGTGGGACGCGGGGACGCTGAGCCGGTGGCGGCCGGGCGCGGTCTCGGTGACGGTCGCGAGGGGGTGCGCGGGCGGTGGGCCCTGCACCTCGATGTCCGTCCGGGCGCCGGAGCGGGTGCCGTCCTGCGGGGCACGGCGTTCCAGACCGCCGTCGCGCACGGTGTACGTCGTCTCGGGCGTCCCCGCGAGGCGGTGCGGGTCGTGGTCGACGAAGACGACGGCACCGCCGGCCTCGGTGCGCTCGGCCACCGCCCGTTCCAGCTCCTCGCGGGCGTCGGCGTCCAGGCCGGTCCACGCCTCGTCGAGGACGAGGAGCTCCGGCTCGGCGAGCAGGGCCTGGGCCACGGCGACCTTCTGGCTGCTTCCCTTGGAGAGCCGGGCCATGGGGGTGTGGGCGTACCCGCCCGCGCCGAAGCGCTCCAGGTGGGCGGCCGCCGCCCGCTCGGCCGTGGCGCGGGACAGTCCGTGCACCTCGCCGAGGTGGGTGAGGTAGCCGAGCGGGGTGAAGGGCAGGGCCGCCGGGAAGCGTTCGGGGACGTACGCGGTGCGGGGGCGGCCGGTGACGCGGCCCTCGGTGGGGCTGTCGATGCCGGCGAGGAGACGCAGGAGGGTGGACTTGCCGGTGCCGTTGGGGCCTTCGATGCGGGTGAGGGTTCCGGGGGCGATGGTCAGGTTCAGGCCGCGCAGGACCCAGGGGCCGCGCAGGCCGTAGCGGCGGCCGACGTCGTGCAGCCGTAGATCGCGTCGCATGAGGGCATCTTCCCCTGCCGGGCGGCCGCGTGGGCCGCCCCCTTAGGGTGGGCGGATGTGAGCCACACGTCGACGAGTGACAGTCCCTTCCGGTCCGAGCGCACCTCCCGTGACGAGGCGCCGCAGTTCGTGCTGCCGCTCGTCGTACGCGTCGAGAAGGCCGCGCCTCCGGCTCGTACCGACGCCCTGGAGACCGCCGCGCGGGCCGTGCTCGTGATGCTCGCCGACGAGCGGTCGGCCGGCGACGGCGAGTGGGCGCAGGTCGTGCGGGACTGGCAGGACGCCCGCATCCGCAAGGTCGTGCGGCGGGCCCGCGGTGCGGAGTGGCGGCGGGCCGAGGCGCTGGACGGGATCACCGTCGCCGGGAAGTCGGCCGAGGTGCGGGTGTTCCCGCCCGTACCGCTCGACGGCTGGCCGAAGGACCTGGCCAGGCTGCAGGTGTCCGGCACCGAACTCGACGATCCGGAGCCGGTGTCGGCGGCCGAGCCGGGGGTGCCGGTGCTGTGGATGAACCCCGAGCTCGGCATGTCGGCCGGGAAGGCGATGGCCCAGGCGGGGCACGGGGCCCAACTGGCCTGGTGGGAGCTGTCGGACGAGGAGCGGGCCGCGTGGCGTGACGCCGGGTTCCCGCTGGCCGTGCGGACCGCGGAGCCGGGGCGCTGGCGCGAACTGACCGGCAGCGGGCTGCCGTTGGTGCGCGACGCGGGGTTCACGGAGATCGCGCCCGGGTCGTGCACGGTGGTCGCCGATCATCCGGCGCTGCGCACCCGGTAACCGCCTCGACTCTGCCTGCGTCGGCGCGCCGTCCTTCCTCGACCCGCGATCTGATCGTGCGGGTGCGGCCGGCCGGCGTACCGGCAAAAGGCCCCGGGGCCGGTCCGTCCGCGAACCTCAAATGTTGCTCTGAAGGTGGGCGGCGGGCGGTTCGGGCGCGGGCGCCGGGGCCATACCCCCGTCACGTTCTCGCGGGGAGACGGCAGGGAGGGGAAGACCATGGAGCGACTGGGGACGGGCATCGGATGGCGGCCGGAGATCGCCGGCGCGGTGGAGTCGATGCCGGGCATCGACTGGGTCGAGGTCGTGGCCGAGAACGTGTGCCCCGGCCATCTGCCGGAGTCGCTCGGGCGGCTGCGCGAGCGGGGGGTGACCGTGATCCCGCACGGTGTCTCGCTCGGCCTGGGCGGGGCGGAGCGGCCCGACGCCGGTCGCCTCGCGGCGCTCGCCGAACGCGTCCGGGCCCTGGGGGCCCCGCTGGTCACCGAGCACATCGCCTTCGTCCGGGCCGGCGGCGCCCGCACCGCCTCCCCCCTGCTGGAGGCGGGGCACCTGCTGCCCGTGCCCCGCACCCGGGACGCCCTCGACGTGCTGTGCGAGAACATCCGCATCGCCCAGGACGCGCTGCCGGTGCCGCTCGCCGTGGAGAACATCGCCGCGCTGATCCGCTGGCCGGGCGAGGAGCTGACCGAGGGGCAGTTCCTGTACGAACTGGCCGACCGCACCGGCGTGCGGCTCCTGATCGACGTGGCCAACCTGCACACCAACCACGTCAACCGCGGCGAGGACCCGGCCGAGGCGCTCGCCGAGCTGCCCCTGGAGGCCATCGCCTACGTCCATGTCGCGGGCGGCTTCGAACGGGACGGCGTCTGGCACGACAGCCACGCCCACCCGGTCCCGCAGCCGGTCCTGGACGTGCTGGCCGACCTGGCGGCGCGCGTCTCGCCGCCCGGCGTGCTGCTGGAGAGGGACGAGAACTTCCCCGAACCGGCGGAGCTGGAGCGGGAGTTGGAGGCCGTCCGGGGGGCGCTGGAGAAGGGGGCGGCGGCACGGGGGGCCGCTCGGGCGGCGGGGGCCGCGGAGGGGGTGTGGGCGACGGGCTCCGGGGAGCCGACCGAGCCCGCCCGGCAGCGGCTCGCGCTCGCGCAGACCGCGCTGCTGTCCGCGCTGGTCGCCGGGACGCCGGTGCCGGAGGGGTTCGACGGGGTGCGGATGGCGGTGCAGGCACGGGCGCTCGCCGGGAAGCGGGCCGATGTGGTGGGGAAGATCGCGCCCGAGTTGCCGGTGATCCTCGGCACGGCGTACCGGGACCTCTTCCTGGCGTACGCCCACGGGCACCCGATGAGCGGCGGGTACCGGCGCGACGCGCTGGACTTCGCCGAGCACCTGCTCGCCTCGCAGGCCCTGGCCCAGGGCCCGGCGCGGCGGGACCTGCGCGCGTGGTGGCTGGAGCGGTCCGGGCCGGCGCCGCGCTCGCGCAGGCCCGTGGTCCGGGCGGTGCGGGCGGCGCGGAGGGTGCTGCAGCACCGGTGACCCCGGAGCGGTCGCCCAGGACTGCGCAGTAACATGCCTGCCGGTCCCGCACCCGAAACCGCCCCGCGTGCGGTGCCGTACCAGGAGGCACCATGCGACCGCGACCGCCCCTCAGGGGCCGAGGCATCGTCAGTGGCACCGGCGTCATCGTCGTCGGTCTGACGGCGACGCTGCTGGCCCTGATCTTCCCGATCTTCTCGTACGCCGACCGCTCGGGCACCGGCGTGGACGTGCTCAACGACCAGACCGCCGTCACGAGCTACGGTCCGCTGTCCGGGCTCGACCGGGACTTCGTCACGAAGGTCCGGCTGGCCGGTCTGTGGGAGCTGCCCGCCGGGCAGCAGGCGGAGCAGAAGGGCACCACGCAGGCCGTACGGACGGCCGGGGAGCACCTGGTCGAGGGGCACACCGCTCTCGACCAGCAGGTCCGGGACGTCGCCGGCAAGCTCGGGCTGCAGCTGCCCAACCAGCCCACCGACCAGCAGAAGCAGTGGCTGCAGACCCTGAGCGCGGCACAGGGCACGGACTACGACCGCGACTTCGTCAACATCGCGCGGCTGGCGCACGGCAAGGTGTTCTCGCTCGTCGCCGAGGTGCGCGCCACCACCCGCAACACGCTGGTGCGCTCCCTGGCCGACGACGCGAACACGACCGTCCTGGACCACATCAGGGCCCTGGAGGCCACCGGGTACGTCGACTGGGACGCGCTGGCCCGGGACATGGCCTCCGCGAGCACGCCCCCGCTCACCCCCTCGCCGGCTCCTCCCGGTCCGACGGCGGACCCGGTTCCGGCCGCCCCGCTCACGCCGACGTACACGCTGCCGCCGGCCGAGTCCAGCCCGCCGCCGCAGTAGCGCGCTTCCGGACAAACGGAACGTCACGTACTGACAACACTCCGTCCGTATCGTGAACGGGGCATGGCGTTCGGCGAGGCCCTTGGCATAGAAACGCGGCATGTTCTGGGTCCTTCTCCTGCTGCTGGCCTGGGCCGTCGCGGGCACCGCGTGCACACGGCTGTGCCTGGCCGCGGTCCGCGCCGCGGCCGACGACACGGATGCGTCCCAGCGCGACCTGACGCTCTACGAAGCGGCCTTCCTGTCCGGCGGCCCCCGCCGGGTCGCCGATCTGACGATGGTCTCCATGGCCCGGCAGCGCAGACTGCTGCTCGCCCACACCGGCTGGGCGACGGTCGTCGACCCGCGCGGGCGCGACGACATCGAGCGGTCCGTCATCGGGGCCATCGGGCCGGAGGGGCAGAGCCGCATCGCCCCCGTGCGGGCCCGCGCGGCCTGCGCGGACGCCGTCGGCGACCTCGGCGAGCGGCTGGTCGACGCCGGTCTCGCCGTGCCCGCGGGCGACCGCACCACGGTCGCCTCCGGGGTGCGCCAGGTGCGGCTCGCCGCGCTGGCCGTCCTCGGGCTGGGCGCGATCGCGCTGCTGGTGCCCGCTCAGCCGGACATGCCCCGCGGGCTGGTCGCCCTGTGGTTCGCGCTGCCGCTCGCCCTGACGCTGAGCTGCCTGGCCATAGCCCGGGTCGAGGTCCACCCGTACTCGCGGTGGGCCTCCCCGGCCGGGCAGCGGCTGCTGGGCACCCTCGCCCGGCGAGCCGGCGGCGACGACCGCACCTACCTCACCTGCGTCGCCGTACGCGGGGTGCGCGCGATCGGCGAGCCGGACCTACGGGCCGCCTTCACCCACCGGGACCAGCCCTAGGGCCTGCCGTTTGGATCAGCTCGGCGTCGCGGGCCGCCTTGCAGCCGCACGCACCAGACCCCGCTCGGGTCGGCCGCGACGCACCGTCCCCTGCAGCCGGCCTGATCCAAACGACAGCCGCTGGGCGCCCCGGCCCCGGCGTGCATCGTGCGCCGGGGGCGCACGGGGGTCATTGGGGCCGACACCGGCCGGGCGGTGCTTGCCTTCGCCGAGCGCCGAACGAAACATCCCTTTTGTCGCCGCCGTGCACCGAAGGGATACGCGATGCGATCAGCCGCCCTCTACTCGGCCGCCGGATCCTTGCTCCTGACCGCCCTCACCGCCGCCCCGGCAGGCGGCGCGTCCGCCGCTCCGGGTCTGGCCGAGCGCAGCGGCACGGCGGTGGCCGCCGCCCGGGCCATGGCCTCCGGCGTCGCCTTCGGCACGTGCTCCGACGCCCAGGACATGCCGGGCGCCCTGGAGTGCGGCACGGTGTCGGTACCGCTCGACTACGCCCACCCGGACGGCAGGCAGATCAAGCTGATGGTCAGCCGGGTCCGGGCGACGCACAAGGACCCGCACAACAGCAAGCGGCGGGTGCCCCGGCAGGGCGCGCTGGTCTACAACCCGGGCGGGCCCGGCGGCGACGGGCTGTACTTCCCGCTGGTGGGCTTCATGCCGCAGTGGAAGCGCCTCGCGGCCGCCTACGACCTCGTCGGCTACTCCCCGCGCGGCGTGGGCCGCTCGGCCCCGCTGTCCTGCCAGGACCCCGAGCACTTCTTCAAGGGGCCGTCGCCGTCGCCGACCCACCCCGACGCCTCGTACAAGAAGGAGCGCATCGCGCGGGCGAAGGCGTACGCGCGCGGCTGCGCGCAGCGGGCGGGGAGCGCGCTGCGGTTCTACAACTCGCTGAACAACGCGCGCGACCTGGACGTCCTGCGGGCGGCGCTGGGCGAGGAGCGGCTGACGTTCATGGGGGCGTCGTACGGCACGTACTTCGGTGCGCTCTACGCCACGCTGTTCCCCTCGCACGTGCGGCGCATGGTGTTCGACTCGGCGGTCGACCCTCACCCGGAGCGGGTCTGGTACCACGACAACCTCGCCCAGTCGGCCGCGTTCGAGGAGCGCTGGGAGGACTTCCGGGAGTGGATCGCCCGCCACGACGACGTGTACGGGCTGGGCGCCACGGCCGCCGCGGTGCAGCGCAGCTACGAGAAGGTGAGTGCCCGGCTCGCCGCCGAGCCCGCCGGGGGCGAGGTGGGGCCGGCGCAGCTGCAGGGCGCCTTCCTGACGGCCGGGTACTTCGACGACTACTGGCCGCAAAGGGCCGAGGCGCTCTCGGCGTATCTCAAGGGCGACCCGAAGCCGCTCGTGCAGCAGGCGGCGCCGGTGCGGGAGGCGGCCGCGGAGGCGGAGAACTCCAGTGCGGTGTACACGGCCGTCGAGTGCAACGACGCGCCCTGGCCGACGGACTTCCGGGTCTGGGACCGCGACAACACGCGGCTGGCGCGTGTGGCGCCGTTCGAGACCTGGGACAACGTGTGGACGAACCTGCCGTGCGCGTACTGGCAGGCTCCCCGGCAGCGCCCGGTCGACGTGCGGACCGGCCCCGGGGAGCTGCCGCCGACGCTGATCCTGTCGGCCGAGCGGGACGCGGCCGCGCCGTACGAGGGCGCGCGGGAGCTGCACCGGCGGCTGTCGGGATCGGTGCTGGTGACCGAGCGGGACGCGGGGTCGCACGGGGTCGCGGGCGGCCCCAACCGGTGCGTCAACGCCTACCTGGACGCGTATCTGCTGGAGGGCCGGCTGCCGGTGCGGCGCGCGGCCTGCGCACCGCACCGGGAGCCGGAGCCGGTCGACCCCGCCCGGAAGGCGGCCCTGCGGCCCGTCCGCTGATCAGGCGAGGCCCGCGACCAGCTCCGCGACGTCCTTGCGGCGGCCCGTGTAGAACGGGATCTCCTCGCGGACGTGCATGCGGGCCTCGGAGCCGCGCAGATGCCGCATGAGGTCGACGATGCGGTACAGCTCGTCGGCCTCGAAGGCGAGGATCCACTCGTAGTCGCCGAGGGAGAACGAGGCGACCGTGTTGGCGCGGACGTCCGGGTAGCCGCGGGCCATCTTGCCGTGGTCGGCGAGCATGCGGCGGCGGTCCTCGTCGGGCAGCAGGTACCAGTCGTAGCTGCGCACGAAGGGGTAGACGCTGACGTAGTTGCGCGGCGTCTCGTCGGCGAGGAACGCCGGGATGTGCGAGCGGTTGAACTCGGCGGGGCGGTGCAGCGCCATGTTCGACCAGACCGGCTCCAGCGCGCGGCCCAGCTTCGTGCGGCGGAAGAGGTTGTACGCCTCCTGGAGCTGGTCGCTGGTCTCCGCGTGCCACCAGATCATGAGGTCCGCGTCGGCGCGCAGGCCGGAGAGGTCGTACGTGCCGCGGATCGTCACGTCCTTCGCGGCGAGCTGGTCGAACAGCTCCTGGACCTCGTCGGCGTAGCCCGCGCGGTCCTCGGGGAGGACGTCCTTCAGCTTGAAGACGGACCACAGGGTGTAGCGGATGACCTCGTTGAGGTCCTTGGCCAGCTTGCCCTTGTTCGGGATGCGCGCGGCCTCGGTGGTGGGGGCGTCGTCACTCATGTCCCTCATTCTCCCGCTCCTCCGTGCAGAGACTGCACCGGGTTGGCGGTGAGCTCCTGCACACCGCCCAGGTCTCCGCCGAGCTGGTCCACGGCCGCGTACGCGCTCGCGATGCAGGCCGGGATGCCGACGCCGTCGTACTGCGCGCCGCACACGGCCAGGCCGGGCAGCTTGCCGAGGTGCTCGCGGACGCGGGCCACGCGCGCGTGGTGGCCGACCGGGTACTGGGGCAGGCCGTCGGTCCAGCGGGTGACGCGCGTCTCGACGGGGGCGGCGTCCAGGCCGGTGGCCGCCTTCAGGTCGTGGCGGGAGACCTCCACCAGGCCCGCGTCGTCGCGCTGGAGGATCTCCGTCTCGCCGTAGCGGCCGACGGAGGTGCGCACGACGACGACGTCCGGGTTCTCCTCGGCGATCCAGCCCCACTTCTGGGAGGCGAAGGTGGACGCCTTGATGGTGTGGCCGTCGACGGGCGGCACGAGGAAACCGCTGCTGCCGTCGGGGAGGGCGATGTCGGCGCGGCGGTAGGCGAGGGTGACCAGCGCCATCGACGCGTACTCGACGGCGGCGAGTTCGGCGGCCGCCTCGGGGGCCTCGGGGCGCAGCAGACGGGCGGCGGCCGGGGCGGGTACGGCGACGATCACCGCGTCGGCCCGCAGGACGCGGTCCCCGGCGGCGACCCGCCAGCCGCCGGACGCCTCGCGGCGCAGCTCGGTCACCGGGGCCCCGGTGAGGATCTCGCCGCCCCGCGCGCGCACCGCGTCGGCGACGGCGAGCGGCAGGGTGCCGATGCCGCCGGTGATGCCCATGAACACCGGCCCGGTCTGCTGAGCGGCCGCCGCCTTCGCCTGGATCTCGCGCACGCCCTCGGTCAGCGAGGTGTGGGTCTTGGCGATCTGGAAGAGCTGCGGGACGGCCGAGCGCATCGAGAGGCGGTACGCGTCGCCTGCGTACACGCCGCCGAGGAGGGGTTCGACGAGACGGTCGACGACCTCGCGGCCCAGCCGCCCGGCCACGTACTCCCCGACCGCCACGTCGTCGCCGACCTCCGTGCGCGGCAGTTCCGCGTCGCGCTCGATACGGGCCAGGCCCTCGTCGGACAGGACGCCGGTGAGGGCGGACGCCGTGCCGGGGACGCCCATGACGTGCCCCTTGGGCATGGGGCGCAGGGCGCCGCGGGTCCACAGGAAGGCCGTCGCGGTGGCCGGCGGCCGCAGCCGGTCGGTGAGGCCCACCTCGCGGGCCAGCCCGACCGCCTCCGGCCGGCGGGCCAGCATCGACTCGGCGCCGAGGTCGACGCGGGCGCCGGCGATCTCGCCGGGCAGCAGCTTGCCGCCGACCCGGTCCGAGGCCTCCAGCACGGTCACCCGCGCGCCCCGCTGCAGCAGCCGGTGGGCTGCCGCCAGGCCCGCGATCCCGGCTCCGATGACGACGACCCGGCCCTCGGCCGGAGGTGATCCACTCATGGCTCCACCCTCTCAGACGCCACGGACACCGACGCGAGGGCCATGTGGCCCTGAGGAGTCCCGACCGTGACCGCATCGGGACCCGCGCCCGCCAACGTCCCGGGCCCTCCCCGCGTCGAAGGAGCGTCATCGTCACCGACCCTCGGGGGTGGACCCGCATGCGCGCACGACGTTCCGTACGACCTGTCCGGGCCGTGGCCGGCATCCTGCTGGCCGCGGCGCTCGCGCTGACCGGATGCAGCGGTGCCGGGAGCGACTCCGGGGGCGGCTCCTCCGCCGCCGACGGTCCCGCCCGGAGCGACGCCAAGGGCTCCGCCCCCGGCGGAGCGAAGGACGCGTCCGGCGCCACGGCGCACCGGACGCCGAAGCTCACCGGGAGCGACATCATCCGGACCGCCTCCCTCACCGTCCAGGTCCGGGACGTGCCGAAGGCCCTCGACCAGGCCCGCACCGCCACCGAGAACGCGGGCGGCTACGTCGGCGACGAGACCACCACCCGGGACCCGCGGGGCCACGAGCACACGCGCGTGGTGCTGCGCGTGCCGGCCGAGAAGTACGACGAGGTCCTGGCCGACCTGCAGGGCACCGGCAGGCTCCTCGAGCGCACCTCCAAGGCCGAGGACGTCACCGACCAGGTCGTCGACGTCGACAGCCGGGTCAGGTCGCAGCGGGCCAGTGTGGCCCGGATCCGTGAACTGATGGACCGGGCGACGAAGTTGAGCGACGTGGTGGAGCTGGAGGGCGAACTGGGCAGCCGGCAGTCCGACCTGGAGGCGCTGCTCGCGCAGCAGAAGTCCCTCAAGGACCGCACGAGCCTGGCCACCATCACGCTCTCCCTGTCCGGGGCACCGGCGAAGAAGGCCGCGAAGGACGACGAGCCCGGCTTCGTGGACGCGCTGGCCGGCGGCTGGGGCGCGTTCGTGACGATGCTGCGCTGGCTGGCCGTGGCGTTCGGCGCGGTGCTGCCGTTCGCCGCGGTGGCGGCGGTCCTGGTGCTGGTGTGGCTGCGCCTGCTGCGGCCCCGGCGCGTGGTCCCCGCACCCGCGGCGAGCGCCCCCGGCCCGCTTCCCGCGGCCCGGCCCGCACCCCGGGCCACGAGCCCGCGGGAGGACGGCGAGCGGGACTGAAATGCCCCGCCCCCGTAGCGTGTTCGCATGACCATGAACGGTGCGCGGGAACGACTGGTGGTGATCGGCGGCGACGCCGCGGGGATGTCCGCGGCGTCACAGGCACGCCGGCTGAGGGGCGCGGACGAGCTGGAGATCGTGGCGTTCGAACGCGGCCACTTCACCTCCTACTCGGCGTGCGGCATCCCGTACTGGGTGGGCGGCGACGTCTCCGACCGTGATCAGCTGATCGCACGCGGACCGCAGGAGCACCGGGAGCGGGGCATCGACCTGCGGATGCGCACCGAGGTCACGGAGATCGACGTGGCGCGCGGCCGGGTACGCGCGCGTGACGTCGGCTCCGGCGTCGAGTCCTGGACGCCGTACGACAAGCTGGTGATCGCCACCGGGGCGCGTCCGATCCGCCCGGACATGCCGGGCGCCGACGCCCCCGGGGTGCACGGGGTGCAGACCCTGGACGACGGCCAGGCGCTTCTCGACTCGCTCACGCGCACGCGTGGGCGGCGGGCCGTCGTGGTGGGCGCGGGCTACATCGGCGTGGAGATGGCCGAGGCGCTCATCAACCGCGACTACGAGGTGACGGTCGTCAACCGCGGCAGCGAACCGATGTCCACCCTCGACCCGGACATGGGCCGCCTGGTGCACGAGGCCATGGAGGGCCTCGGCATCACCATGGTCAACGACACCGAGGTCACCAAGATCCTCACCGGTGAGGACGGGCGGGTGCGGGCGGTGGCCACCGAGGACGCCGAGTACCCGGCGGACGTGGTGGTCCTGGGCATCGGGGTCAGCCCCGAGACGTCCCTGGCCGCGGCCGCCGGTCTCCCCCTCGGCGCCCACCGGGGCCTGCTCACCGACCTGGCCATGCGAGTGCGCGGGCACGAGAACATCTGGGCGGGCGGCGACTGCGTGGAGGTGCTGGACCTGGTCTCCGGCCAGGAACGGCACATCGCGCTCGGCACCCACGCCAACAAGCACGGCCAGGTCATCGGCACCAACGTCGGCGGCGGCTACGCGACCTTCCCCGGGGTGGTGGGCACCGCGGTCAGCAAGGTCTGCGACCTGGAGATCGCCCGTACGGGCCTGCGCGAGAAGGACGCGCACAGGGTGGGCCTGCGCTTCGAGGCGGTGACCATCGAGTCGACCAGCCGGGCGGGCTACTACCCCGGCGCCTCCCCCATGACGGTGAAGATGCTCGCCGAGCGCCGCACCGGCCGTCTCCTGGGGGTGCAGATCGTCGGCCGGGAGGGCGCGGCCAAGAGGGTCGACATCGCCGCGGTCGCCCTCACGGCCGGCATGACGGTGGAACAGATGACAGCCCTGGACCTGGGCTACGCCCCGCCGTTCTCCCCGGTCTGGGACCCGGTACTGGTGGCGGCCCGCAAGGCGACAAAGGCGGTGCAGCAGCGCCCCTGAAGAGGCGCCGCCGACGACGGAGCCCTACGCGCTGCCGTTGATCCGTTCGATCGCCTGCCGTGCCTGCTCCGCCGGGGGCCGCGGCGGCAGCGACGACACGGACGCCGTGGAGGTGACGGCGGGCGGCTGCTCCCCCGCGGGCTTCGCGTGCGCGGCACTGCGCACGGTGCGCAGCCGGTGGCTCACCGCCTCGTCGAGGGTCACCGGCCGCTGCATCTGGGAGGCCAGCCGCCCGGCCTCCTGACCCAGCCGGGCCACGTCCTCCCACGGCAGTCTCACCACCAGGGAGAGTTCGGCCTCGCCGTCGGGGAGCGCCTGCATCGCGGGGGTAACTCGGTCGTTCATCGCCTGTTCCTCACGTCGTCCCCGCGACCCGCCTTCCCCGTGCCGCGGACGGTTGACGAGTCATACGCACGCGCGCGTGCCGGTGTTCACCGATTCGCCGAGCCCATCGGGGGCAGTACTTTCTTGTGGTCATCCCCGTTCATGACGTGAACCCGGTGCGCCGGACCCCCTGGGTGACGTACGCGCTGATTGCCGCGAACGTCTTCGTGTTCCTGTCCACGCCCGGTATCGCCGGTTCCGTGGCGGGCGGCAGCGACCTGTCGCAGACGTGTCATCTGCAGGCGTTCCTGGACCACTACGCGGCGGTGCCGCGGGAGTTGATCCACCATCAGATGCCGCGGCTGGTCCCCACGGGTGAGATCGGCACGAGCGCGAGCGGCCACGCCGGCTGTGTGGTGGCCCCTCCGGGCTACGACAAGTCGCCGCCGCTGTCCGTGCTCACGGCGATGTTCCTGCACGGCAGCTGGCTGCACCTGCTGGGCAACATGCTGTTCCTGCTGATCTTCGGCAACAACGTCGAGGACCGCATGGGCCACATCCGCTTCACGCTGTTCTACCTCGTCTGCGGTTACGCGGCGGGCTACGGCTTCGCGCTCCTCAACGCCGACTCGGCCGACCCCCTGATCGGCGCCTCGGGCGCCATCGCGGGGGTGCTGGGCGCCTATCTGGTGCTGTATCCGAAGGCCCGGGTGTGGGTGCTGGTGCCGTTCCTGATCTTCCTGCCGCTGAGACTGCCGGCCTGGCTGGTGCTGGGCTTCTGGTTCGTGCTGCAGGCGTTCTACTCGGCGGGCGAGGGCGTCTCCGCCGCAGGCACGGTGGCGTACGCGGCGCACGTGGTGGGCTTCCTCGCCGGCATGCTGCTGGCCCTGCCCCTCAAGGCGGGCACTCCCCCGCCGCCGGAGCCGCGCGGCCTGCTGTTCGGCAGGCGCGCCCAGCCCCGGCACACCTGGTGAGTCAGCGCGCCGTCCGCGTGTGGACGTAGTCCACGAGCCGGGTCAGCGCGTCGGGGTCGGTGGACGGCATGACGCCGTGGCCGAGGTTGAAGACGTGACCCTCCAGGCCGGCCGCCGCGTCCAGCACCTCGCGCGTCTTGGCCTCGACGATCTCCGGGGTGGTGAACAGGACCGTCGGGTCCAGGTTGCCCTGCAGCGCCTTGCCGGGGCCGACCCGGCGGACGGCCTCGTCCAGCGGGACGCGCCAGTCGACGCCGACGACGTCCGCGCCGGCCTCGCCCATCAGGTTCAGCAGCTCGCCGGTGCCGACGCCGAAGTGGATGCGGGGGACGCCGTAGCCGGCGACGGCCTCGAAGACCTTCGCGGAGGCGGGCATCACCGAGCGCCGGTAGTCGGCGGGAGCCAGGGAGCCGACCCAGGAGTCGAACAGCTGGACCGCTGAGGCGCCGGCCTCGATCTGCACCTTGAGGAAGGCGGCCGTGATGTCGGCGAGGCGGTCGAGCAGGTCGGCCCACAGCTCGGGGTCGCCGTACATCATCGCCTTGGCGTTCTCGTACGAGCGCGACGGGCCGCCCTCGATGAGGTAGCTCGCGAGGGTGAAAGGCGCGCCCGCGAAACCGATCAGCGGGGTGGCGCCGAGCTCGCGGGTGAGCAGGCCGATGGCCTCGGTGACGTAGGAGACGTCCTCGGGCGTGAGGTCGCGCAGCTGCGCGAGGTCGGCGCGGGTGCGGATCGGGCGGTCGACGACCGGGCCGACGCCGGGCTTGATCTCGAGGTCGATGCCGATGGCCTTGAGCGGGACGACGATGTCGCTGTAGTAGATCGCCGCGTCCACGTTGTGGCGGCGCACCGGCTGGAGGGTGATCTCGGTGACCAGCTCGGGGCGCATGCAGGACTCGAGCATCGGGATGCCCTCGCGGACCTTGCGGTACTCGGGCAGCGAGCGCCCTGCCTGCCGCATGAACCACACCGGCGTGTGCGGCACGGGTTCGCGCCGGCAGGCCCTCAGGAAGGCGGAGTCGTACGTCGCGGACGTCTGCGGGGTCTCGTTGGCGCTCACGGGGCAAGTCTGACATGACGTCCCGGTAACTCCCGCCCGGGTGTCTTGCCCTGCGCCGAGCCGCGGTTCCCCTAATCTTCCCGCATGGCTGCGGCTCAAGGACGACTGTCGGACGGCGCTGACGGAATGGACGACACCCAGGAGGGGGACGGGGATGGCATCGGTGCGGCTCCGCCGGCTTTCCAGGCCGCGGTGCAAGCCCTGCGCGGCAGTCGGCTGAGGCCGCAGATCGAGGTCGAGCCGACCCGCGCGCCGAAGCGGCTCGCGCCGTTCGCCTACGCCCTGGAGGCGGCCGTCGTCGACGGTGAGCAGGACCTGGCCGACGGTCGGCTGGTGCTGCTGCACGACCCGGCCGGGCACGACGCCTGGCGGGGCACGTTCCGGCTGGTGACGCTGGTGCGGGCGGAGCTGGAGCCGGAGATGGCCGCGGACCCGCTGCTGCCGGAGGTGTGCTGGTCCTGGCTGACCGGCGCGCTGTCCGCGCGCGGGCTGTCGTACGGCGAACCGAGCGGGACCGTCACGCGCGCGAGCTCGCACTACTTCGGCGGGCTCGCGGAGCGCCCGGCGGCCTCGCAGATCGAGATCCGCGCCTCCTGGACGCCCCGCGAGGGCCTCGGCGGCGTCCCGGACGCCTCGGCGCACCTGGCGGCCTGGTGCGACCTGCTGGCCCAGGTGGCGGGTCTGCCGCCGGCCGGGCCGGGCGACGCGTCGGTGGTGACGCTGCCGCAGCGGCGCGGACCGCAGCAGTCCCGCTGATCCCCCTGTTCGAGTTTGCGGTGGCCGTTTGACCGTCACTTTGTCGATACGGCCACATTCAGTCAGGAATGAATCCTCGAACGAACCGATTCGTTCACCGAACGATCGACCACCTGTCCGAATTGCACTCATTGTTTCTCACTAAATCGTGATCTTTCTCTAAAGGACTCCAGGTTCGGTGCCGAAGACGGTGGTGACCTTGGAAAGCCGTCCCGCCCCCCAGGAGGCCTGGTGTCCGTTCTCCTCGAGCAGCCCGCAAGCCTGGTCGCCTACCGCCCGAACAAGCCGACCGCCATGGTGGTCGTGGCCGACCCGCGCGTCCGCTCCACCGTCACCCGCCACCTGTGGGCGCTCGGTGTGCGCGACGTCATCGAGGCCTCGTCCATCGCGGAGGCTCGTCCCCGCATCGGCAACCCCCGCGACATCTGTGTCGCCGACGTCCACCTGCCCGACGGGTCGGGCCTCACCATCCTCTCCGAGACCCGGGCGGCGGGCTGGCCCAACGGCCTGGCCCTGTCCGCCGCCGACGACATCGGCGCCGTGCGCAACGCCCTCGCGGGCGGCGTCAAGGGCTACGTCGTCACCGGCACCCGCACCAACGTCGGGCTCCCCACCCGGCCCGGTGCCGCCCCCATCGGTTCCGCCGCGGCCCGTATGCACCGCCGCCCCCCGGGTGCCCCGAGCCACCCCGGCGGCTACCGCGAGCTGTCCGGCCGCGAGGTCGAGGTGCTGAGACTGGTCGCGGAGGGCCAGTCCAACAAGGCGATCGGCGTCTCGATGGGCCTGTCCGCGCTGACCGTCAAGAGCCACCTCGCCCGCATCGCCCGCAAGCTCGGCACCGGGGACCGGGCCGGAATGGTCGCCGTGGCCCTGCGCACCGGCATCATCCACTGAAGGCCACCCCGCCAAGTTCACGCGCGTGAACCACAGCTGTCACCTGGCTGACCGGTTTGCGACCCCCCGGCGCCTGCCGACGGAACGTTCCGTCGGCAGGCGCCGTCCATACACCGATACCCTTGACAGGTGACCGACGCCCAAGACACCGCAGCAGACGTTTCACTGCGAACCACCGGAGGCGCCCCTCCGGACGACGGCGGATCTTCTGCAGCGGAGGCGCCGATCCCTCTGCTGGAGCCGCGCGAGGGCATTCCGCCCGTCGTCGCCGACGCGGACGCGCTCGCCCGGGTGATCGCCGCCTTCGCGGGCGGCACCGGGCCCGTCGCCGTCGACGCCGAGCGCGCCTCCGGCTACCGCTACGGCCAGCGCGCCTATCTGGTGCAGCTGCGCCGGGAGGGCGCGGGGACCGCCCTGATCGACCCCGTGGCCTGTCCCGACCTGTCCGGCCTCGGCGAAGCCCTGTCGGACGTCGAGTGGGTGCTGCACGCCGCCACCCAGGACCTGCCCTGTCTGCGCGAGATAGGCATGATGCCGACGCGGCTGTTCGACACCGAGCTCGCGGGACGGCTGGCAGGCTTCCCCCGGGTCGGCCTCGGCGCGATGGTCGAGGGCGTCCTGGGCTTCGTCCTGGAGAAGGGGCACTCCGCCGTCGACTGGTCGACCCGGCCGCTGCCCGAGCCGTGGCTCCGGTACGCGGCACTGGACGTGGAGCTGCTCGTCGATCTGCGGGACGCCCTGGAGAAGGAGCTGGACCGGCAGGGGAAGCTGGACTGGGCCCGGCAGGAGTTCGCGGCGATCGCGGCCGCGCCGCCCGCCGAGCCGCGCAAGGACCCCTGGCGCCGGACCTCCGGGATGCACAAGGTGCGCCGGCGCCGGCAGCTCGCCGTCGTGCGGGAGATGTGGCAGACCCGCGACCGGATCGCCCAGCGCCGGGACGTCTCGCCCGGCAAGGTGCTCAGCGACGCGGCCATCGTGGAGGCCGCGCTCGCCCTGCCGGCCGACGTGCAGGCGCTCACGGCGCTGAACGGCTTCGGCAACCGTATGGGGCGGCGGCAGCTGGAGCAGTGGCAGGCGGCCGTGGACCGGGCGAAGACGCTGTCCGAGTCCCAGCTGCCCGCACCCGGGCAGCCGGTGACCGGGCCTCCGCCGCCGCGGGCCTGGGCCGACAAGGACCCGGCCGCGGCCGCGCGGCTGTCGGCGGCGCGGGCCGGGGTGTCGGCGCTGGCCGAGCGGCTGAACATGCCCCAGGAGAACCTGATCTCGCCGGACACCGTGCGGCGGGTGTGCTGGGAGCCGCCGAGGGCCGTGGACGCCGAGTCGGTCGGGGCCGCGCTGGCCGGGCACGGGGCGCGGGCCTGGCAGGTCGAGCAGGTCACGCCGGTACTGGTGGCCGCGCTGTCCGCGAGCGCCCAGGCCTCCTGATCTCAGGCGCCCTGGTCCCTCCTCACTTGGTCGCTCCCCGCGTGAAGCCGTTGTAGATGTACCGCTGCAGGCACAGGAAGACGACCAGCGTGGGGAGGATGACCAGGATCGCCCCGGCCGAGATCGTCTCCCAGTGCGCGCCGAACGGGCCCTTGAAGCGGAACAGGGACGTCGAGATCACGCCAAGATCCTGGTTCGGCATGTAGAGGAAGGGGATGTAGAAGTCGTTGTAGACGGCGATCCCCTTCACGATCACCACCGTCGCGATCGCCGGTTTGAGCAGCGGAAAGATGATCCGCCAGTAGATCGTGAACGCGTTCGCGCCGTCCAGGCGGGCCGACTCGTCCAGGCTCACCGGGATCGAGCGGACGAACTGCAGGAAGATGTAGATCGAGACGATGTCCGTGCCCATGTAGAGGGCGATCGGGGCCCAGCGGGTGTCGAACAGGCCGAAGCTGGTGACGATCCGGAAGGTCGCCACCTGGGTGGTGACCCCGGGGACCAGGGCGGCGAGCAGGAACAGGGCCACCACCGGCTTCTTCAGGCGGAAGGTGAACCGGTCGATCGCATAGGCCGTCATCGAGCCGATGAGGACCGTGCCGCCGACGGAGACGACCAGGATGAAGGCCGTGTTGCCGAAGGCGGAGAGCATCCGGCCGTCCTGGAACGCGGTGACGTAGTTGTGGAAGTTGAGCAGGTCGTGGGGCAGGCTGAGCGCCCCCGTGTCGTTCGACGTCTCCTGTTCGGTCTTCAGGGACGTCAGCAGGACGACGATCAGCGGCAGCAGGACGACCACGCTCGCCGCGATCAGGGACAGGTAGACGAGGGTGCGGGCCACCGCTCGGCGTGTCATACGAGATCCACCTTGTCGTCGGGGACGAGGCGCCGCTGGATCCAGGTCACCAGGAGGATGATCAGCAGCAGGACGACGGCGGCCGCCGAGGCCAGGCCCGTCTTGTTGAACTGGAAGGCCAGCTTCACCGTCTGGATCACGAAGGTCTCGGTGCCGGTCGCGCCGCCGGTCATGACGTAGGGGATCTCGAAGACCGACAGCGACCCGGAGACGGACAGGATCACGCTGAGGCTCAGTACGGGCCTGATGCCGGGCGCGATGATGTGCCGGAACTGCTGCCAGCGGCCCGCGCCGTCCAGTTCGGCGGCCTCGTACAGCTCTCCCGGGATGGACTGGATCGCGCCCAGGAACAGCACGAAGTTCAGGCCCGTGTAGCGCCAGACGGAGACCCCGGCCAGGGAGACGTTCGCGGAGACCGGGGTGCCGAGCCACGCGTGGCCGGAGTGGACGCCGAAGAGCGCGAGGACGGAGTCGAGGGTGCCGCCGTCCTGGAAGAAGTAGAGGAAGACGAAGCCGATCGCCACCCCGTTGATCAGGTAGGGGAAGAACAGCACGCCCTTGAAGAGGTTCCGGAAGCGGACGTCGAAGCTGAGGATCGTGGCGAAGTAGAGCGCGACGGCGATCTGCACGACCGAGGCGGCCAGGTAGTAGCCGCTGACCCAGAAGACCTCGAACAGGTCGGGGCGGGTGAACAGTTCGGTGTAGTTGCCGATGCCCGTGTAGTGCAGTTCGGGGCTGAGTCCGTCCCAGTCGGTGAAGCTGTACGCCAGCATGTTGACGATCGGCGCGTAGGTGAAGGTGATCAGGAAGGCGAGGGGGACGAGGAGGAACAGCCAGGGTGTCAGGCCCCGCCGCACGCGCGCGCCGCGCGGGGCGGGGGCCGGGAGGGGCGCGTCGGGCGGCGGCTGTGCGGGGGCCCGCTCGGGCGCCTTGGGGGTGGTGTCCGTCATCTCAGGACCCCAGGGTCTTCCGGGCCTCGGTCCACTTCCCGCTCAGGCCGGCGAGGAAGGAGTCCAGGCTGCCCTTCCTGGCGCCGCGCGCGAGGTCGACCAGGTCCTGGCGGTAGTCGGGCTTGTTGATGCCGACCTCGGACTGGTCGTCGATCGCCTTCACCCGGGCGCCCTCGGTGTCGTCGAGCTCGATGAGCTTCACGCCCTGCTCCTCGTAGGGCTTCAGCACGTCGGGCAGCGGTGCGCTCTTCAGCGGTGAGATCGCCAGGTTGTCCCGGTCGTAGCCGGACTTGTCGGTGAACCAGTCGATCCAGGCGCGGGCCGCCTCCTTGTGCTTCGAGTGGACGTTGACGGCCTGGTTGTAGTCGGGGCCGACGACCGCGCAGAACTTCCCGTCCACCTGGGCGGGGAAGGGCATGAAGCCGATGTCGTCCGGGTTCGCCCCGGCCTTCTTCGCGGCGTCCCGGAACTGCACGACCGCCCAGGTGCCGAGCCACTGCGTGGCGATCTTGCCCTTGGCCAACCGGGGCTTGGACAGCTCCCAGTTGGTGGTCGTCGGGTCCTTCTCGGCCAGGCCCTGGTGCACGATGTCGTACAGCAGGGTGTCGCCGACGCGCAGGTCGCTGCCCTTCGCCCAGGGGTCGCCCTCGGCCAGTTTCGTGGTGGCCCCGGTGTCGCAGCCGACCGAGCCGTTGACGAACGTCCACGACGTCAGCGGCCATTGGGCCGCGAAGTTGGTGTAGTAGGGCACCGCGTCCGTCCTGGACTTGATCGCCTTGAGGTCGCTCAGGAACTCGGCCGGTGTGGTGGGCCACTTGGTGACGCCGGCCTCGCGCCAGACCTTCTTGTTGTAGACGAAGCCGGGGGCGACGCCGATCGGGCTCTGCCCGTAGACCTTGCCGTCCACCGTGGTGAAGTCCGTGAAGCGGTACTTCTCGGCGCGCTCCGCCCGGGTGCCGAGGGAGGCGAAGAAGCGGGGGTAGTCGCTCTTCTTCACCACCCCCGGGATCATCAGGACGTCGCCGTAGTTCTCCGTGTTCATGCGGATCTTGACGTCGGCCTCGTAGTTGGTGAGGGCCTCGAACTCGACCTTGACCTTGGGGTACGTCCTGTTGAACGCGGCGGCGTACTTCTTCATCGTGCCGTCCTGCACGAGGTCGGTGCGCTGGGTGAGGACCTTGATGGTTCCGCTGACCTTCGCCGGGTCGTCGGGCGCCTTGGCGTCCGCGCCCTTGGAGGCGGCTCCGGTGCCGGTGCAGGCCGTGAGGACGAGAGCGGCTCCGGCCGCGATGGCCAGGACTGTACGGCGGGACATGTGCATCAGCTCCGTTCATGGTTCACGTTCATGGGACGGACGAGCACGAGCGGGTTGGCTGGTTCGGTACTCTGACAACGTTTTCTTAACCGGTAAAGTCTGTATTCCGCCAAGGCTGTCGAAAGCTATCCGCTGACTGGACTGAAACGGTTTAGGGAGTGTGCATGCTGGAGGCGACACCGCTCACCGAGGGATGGGTCCTGCGGCACGAAGGGGAGGAACTCCCGGCAGCGGTGCCGGGCTGTGTGCACACCGATCTGCTGGCGGCCGGGGTGATCCCGGACCCCTTCCTCGGCGCGAACGAGACCGAGGTGGCGTGGGTCGCGCGGCGGGAGTGGACGTACGAGAGGGAGCTGCGGGCCGGGGCCGGGGGCCACGAGCAGACCGACCTGGTCTTCGACGGGCTCGACACGGTCGCCGAGGTGACGGTCGACGGCCGGGTGCTGGGCCGGACGCGGAACATGCACCGCTCCCACCGCTTCGACGTCACCGGTCTTCGGGGCCGGCTGGCGGTGCGGTTCGTCTCGGCGTATGCCGAGGCGGAGGCGGTGCGCGGGCGGGTGGGCGAGCGGCCGGCCGCCTACGCGGAGCCGTACCAGTACGTGCGCAAGATGGCCTGCTCGTTCGGCTGGGACTGGGGGCCCACGCTGGTGACGGCCGGAATCTGGCGGCCGGTGCGGCTGGAGTCCTGGTCCACCGCCCGGATCGCCCGGGTGCGGCCCCTGGTGACGGTCGAGGACGGCCTGGGCGTGGTGGAGCTGCACATCGAGGTCGAGCGCAGCCGGGTGGAGGCGCCGCTCGCCGTCGAGGCGACGGTCGGCGGGGTCCGGGTGCGTGGGGAGATCGAGGGAACGGCGGGGGCCGTCCTGCTCCGGGTGCCGGACGCCCGTCTGTGGTGGCCGCGCGGGTACGGCGAACAGCCGCTGTACGACGTGGAGTTGATGCTCCTGCACGACGGGGAAGCGCTGGACGTGTGGCGGCGCCGGGTCGGTTTCCGGACGGTGCGGCTCGACACCTCCGCCGACGCGCACGGCTCCGGCTTCACCCTCGTCGTCAACGGCGAGCGGCTCTTCGCGCGCGGCGTGAACTGGATCCCGGACGACGTCTTCCCCTCGCGGGTCACCCGGGAGCGCTACCGGGAGCGGCTCGGGCAGGCCGCCCGCGCCGGGGTGGACCTGGTGCGGATCTGGGGCGGCGGGATCTACGAGAGCGAGGACTTCTACGACGCCTGCGACGAACTGGGGCTGCTGGTCTGGCAGGACTTCCCCTTCGCGTGTGCCGCCTACCCCGAGGAACAGCCGTTGCGGGGCGAGGTGGAGGCGGAGGCGCGGGAGAACGTCGTACGGCTGATGCCGCATCCGTCGCTCGTGCTGTGGAACGGCAACAACGAGAACCTGTGGGGGTTCCGGGACTGGGGATGGGAGGCGCGGCTCGCCGGGGACTCCTGGGGCGAGGGGTACTACCTGGGCCTGCTGCCGCGCGTGATGGCCGAGTTGGACCCGACGCGGCCCTACACGGCGGGCAGCCCCTGGTCGGGGTCGTGGGAGCGGCATCCGAACGATCCGGCACACGGCACGCACCACTCCTGGGAGGTGTGGAACCGGGCGGACTACAGCGAGTACCGGCGTGAAGTGCCCCGATTCGTGGCCGAGTTCGGCTGGCAGGCGCCGCCCGCTTACGCCACGCTGCGGCGGGCGCTGCCGGACGAGGAACTCGCCCCCGACTCCCCCGGCATGCTGCACCACCAGAAGGCCGACGACGGCAACGGCAAGCTGGAGCGCGGGCTGGCCCGGCATTTCGCCGTCCCCGAGGGGGACTTCGGCCGCTGGCACTATCTGACGCAGGTCAACCAGGCGCGGGCGGTGGCCGCCGGGATCGAGCACTGGCGGTCGCACTGGCCGCGGTGCGCGGGCACGATCGTATGGCAGCTCAACGACTGCTGGCCGGTGACGAGTTGGGCCGCGATCGACGGGGACGGCCGGGAGAAGCCGCTCTGGCACGAGCTGCGGCGGCTGTACGCGGACCGGTTGCTGACCCTGCAGGCGCGGGACGCGGGGCTGGTGCTGGCCGCCGTCAACCAGGCCGGGCGGGCGTGGACGGGCACGGTGACGCTGCGGCGGATGTCCGTGCAGGGCGCGGTGGTCGCGGAGGCGGCCGTGGGGTTCCGGGCGGAGCGGCGGGCGGTCGCCTCCGTGGCGGTGCCGCCGGAGCTGGAGCCGGCCGGGCCCAAGGAGTTCCTGGTGGCCGACGCGGACGGGCTGCGGGCGCTGTGGTTCCCCGTCCCGGACCGCGAAGTGCCCTATCCTCAGCCGGAGTTCGACGTGGCGGTGGCGCCGGGCGCGGTGACGGTGACGGCCCGGACCCTCGTACGGGACCTGCTGCTGCAGGCCGACCGGCTGGGGCCCGCGGCGCGCGCCGACCGGGGGCTGGTCACGCTGCTGCCCGGGGAGCGGGTGACCATCGAGGTCAGCGGCTGGGACGATCCCGACCCGGATGCCGCCCGCGCCGCCCTGTACTGCCTGGAGCCGACTGCATGACGACCTCCCGCGTCACCATCAAGGACGTCGCCGCGCGCGCCGGTGTGTCCAAGGGGGCGGTGTCGCTCGCCTTCAACCACAAGCCGGGCCTGTCGGAGGCGACCCGGGACCGGATCTTCGAGGCGGCCCGGGAGCTGGGGTGGGCGCCGAGCACGACCGCGCGGACGCTGGCGGGGTCCCGGGTGGACGTGGTGGGGCTGGCGATCTGCCGGCCCGCGCGGCTGCTGGGGCTGGAGCCCTTCTACATGGAGTTCGTCTCCGGGGTGGAGAGCGTGCTGATCGAGCGGTCCTGCTCGCTGCTGCTGCGGCTCGTGCGCAGCGTGGAGGAGGAGGCCGGACTGCTGGAGTCATGGTGGCGGGGGCGGCAGGTCGGCGGGTCGATCCTGGTCGACTTCCGGCTGGACGATCCGCGGGTGGCCGCGGCGGAGCGGCTGGGGATGCCGGTGGTGGCGGTCGGGCATCCGTCGCTGACCGGTTCGCTGACGTCGGTGTGGACCGACGACGCGACGGCCGTGACGGAGGCGGTGCGCTACCTCGCGGCGCTCGGGCACCGGAGGATCGCGCGGGTGGGGGGCGCGGCGGCGCTCGGGCACACGGCGACCCGGACGGCCGCGTTCGACGAGGCGGCGAGGGCCCTGGAGCTGGCGGGGGCCTGGCAGGTGACCACCGACTACTCGGGGGAGTCGGGGGCTCGGGCCACCCGGTCGCTGCTGACGGCGGCCGCGCCGGACCGGCCCACGGCGATCGTCTACGACAACGACATCATGGCGGTGGCCGGGCTGTCGGTGGCCGCGGAGATGGGGCTGAGCGTGCCGGCGGACGTCTCGCTGCTGGCGTGGGACGACTCGCAGCTGTGCCGGCTCACCCGTCCGACGCTCTCCGCCATGAGCCATGACGTGCACGGATTCGGGGCGGACGTGGCACGTACGCTGTTCGGCGTGATCACCGGCAAGGGGCCCGGCTCGCATCCGGTACCCACTCCGGTCCTCACCCCCCGGGGGTCCACGGCTCCGCCGCGGGTGTGACCTTCGCCGCTGTGGCCGTCAGGGGTGTGCAGTTACGTTACCCGCAAGTAGCATGGGCCTGAGCGCGCGCTCAGCGCGGCCGCAGCAGTGCAGATCCCGCACCCTGGAGGAGAGCCATCGTGCCTCGTACCGTCAGGGACGTCGTCTTCGTAGACGGCGTCCGTACCCCGTTCGGCAAGGCGGGCCCGAAGGGCATCTACCACGAGACCCGTGCCGACGACCTCGTCGTGAAGGCGATCCGGGAGCTGCTGCGCCGCAACCCCGGTCTCGACCCGAAGAAGATCGACGAGGTCGCCATCGCGGCGACCACGCAGATCGGCGACCAGGGCCTCACCCTCGGCCGCACGGCCGGCATCCTCGCCGGGCTGCCCCAGTCGGTGCCGGGCTACTCCATCGACCGCATGTGCGCCGGTGCGCTCACGGCCGTCACCACCACCGCCGGCTCCATCGCCTTCGGTGCCTACGACGCCGTCATCGCCGGTGGTGTCGAGCACATGGGCCGCCACCCGATGGGCGAGGGCGTGGACCCGAACCCGCGCTTCGTGTCGGAGAAGCTCGTCGACGAGTCGGCCCTGTTCATGGGCATGACCGCCGAGAACCTGCACGACCGCTACCCGCACATCACCAAGCTGCGCGCCGACGAGTACGCCGTGCGCTCGCAGGAGAAGGCCGCCAAGGCGTACGCCAACGGCAAGATCCAGGCCGACCTGGTGCCGATCTCCGTGCGCCGCACCAACCCGGAGGCCGGCGAGACCGGCTGGGGCCTGGTCACCGCCGACGAGCCGATGCGCCCGGGCACCACGCTGGAGAACCTGTCGGGCCTGAAGACGCCGTTCCGTGTGCACGGCCGGGTCACCGCGGGCAACGCGGCCGGTCTGAACGACGGTGCGACCGCCTCGATCATCGCCTCCGAGGACTTCGCCCGCGAGAACGACCTGCCGGTGAAGATGCGCCTGGTCTCCTACGCCTTCGCGGGCGTCGAGCCCGAGGTCATGGGCTACGGCCCGATCCCGGCGACCGAGAAGGCCCTCGCCAAGGCCGGTCTGTCGATCGAGGACATCAACCTCTTCGAGATCAACGAGGCCTTCGCCGTCCAGGTCCTGGCCTTCCTCGACCACTACGGCATCGCCGACGACGACGAGCGCGTCAACCAGTACGGCGGCGCCATCGCCTTCGGTCACCCGCTGGCCTCCTCCGGTGTCCGTCTGATGACGCAGCTGGCCCGCCAGTTCGAGGAGCAGCCGCACGTCCGCTACGGCCTGACGACCATGTGCGTCGGCTTCGGCATGGGCGCGACGGTCATCTGGGAGAACCCGCACTTCGACGGAGGCAGCAAGTGAGCACCACCGCTGAGCTTTTGAAGGGTGCAGCCGAGCTGTTCCCCGACGAGGTCGTCACGTCCGCGCACGTACGCCACCTGGACCTGCCGTTCAACGCCGGGCGCTTCGCCCTGATCACGCTGGACAACGGCTTCGACCACACCAAGCCGACCACCTTCGGCCCGGCGTCGCTGGCGAACCTCAACACCGCCATCGACCAGGTCGAGAAGGAGGCGGCGGCCGGCGAGATCGTCGGTGTCGGCATCACCGGCAAGCCGTTCATCTTCGCCGTCGGCGCCGACCTCAAGGGCGTCGAGCTGCTGAAGGAGCACAAGGACGCGCTGGCCATCGGCAAGGGCGGCCACGAGGTCTTCAAGCGCCTCGGCGGCCTCGCGGTGCCGACCTTCGCCTACTACAACGGCGCCGCCATGGGCGGTGGCGTCGAGGTCGGTCTGCACTGCTCCTACCGCACGGTGTCCGCGGCCCTGCCCGCCTTCTCGCTCCCCGAGGTCTTCCTCGGCCTGGTCCCCGGCTGGGGCGGCTGCACGCTGCTGCCGAACCTGATCGGCGCCGACAAGGCCGTCTCGGTGATCATCGAGAACTCGCTCAACCAGAACAAGCAGCTCAAGGGCGTCCAGGTCTACGAACTGGGCATCGCCGACGCGCTGTTCGAGGGCGCGGACTTCCTGGAGCAGTCCCTGCTGTGGACGGCGGCCGTCCTCAAGGGCGAGATCGTCGTCGAGCGCCCGGTCATCGACCGCGGTGAGGCCTGGGACCAGGCCGTCGCCAAGGGCCGCTTCATCGCCGACTCCAAGGTGCACGGCGCCGCCCCGGCCGCCTACCGCGCCCTGGACATCATCGCCGCCGCCAAGAACGGCGACCTCCAGCAGGGCTACGACGCCGAGGACAAGGCGCTCGCCGACCTCATCATGGGCGGCGAACTGCGCGCCGGCATCTACGCCTTCAACCTGGTGCAGAAGCGCGGCAAGCGCCCCGCCGGCGCCCCGGACAAGAACCTGGCGCGCCCGGTCACCAAGGTCGGCGTGGTCGGCGCCGGTCTGATGGCCTCGCAGCTGGCGCTGCTGTTCCTGCGCCGCCTGGAGGTGCCGGTCGTGCTGACCGACATCGACCAGGAGCGCGTCGACAAGGGTGTGGGCTACGTCCACGCCGAGATCGACAAGCTGCTCGGCAAGGGCCGTATCAACCAGGACAAGGCCAACCGCCTCAAGGCGCTGGTGACCGGTGTGCTGGACAAGGCCGAGGGCTTCGCGGACGCGGACTTCATCATCGAGGCCGTCTTCGAGGAGATCGGCGTCAAGCAGCAGGTGTTCGCGGAGGTCGAGGCGGTCGCCCCGGCGCACGCGATCCTCGCCACCAACACCTCCTCGCTGTCGGTGACGGAGATGGCGTCGAAGCTGAAGAACCCCGAGCGGGTCGTCGGCTTCCACTTCTTCAACCCGGTCGCGATCCTCCCGCTGCTGGAGATCGTCCGCGGCGAGCGGACCGACGACGCCTCGCTCGCGACGGCGTTCGCCGTGGCCAAGAAGCTGAAGAAGACCGCGGTCCTGGTCAAGGACGCCCCGGCGTTCGTGGTGAACCGCATCCTGACCCGCTTCATGGGCGAGATCCAGAACGTCATCGACGAGGGCACCCCGGTCGAGGTGGCGGAGAAGGCGGTGGAGCCCCTGGGCCTGCCGATGTCCCCGCTGGTCCTCCTGGAGCTGGTCGGTCCCGCGATCGGTCTGCACGTCTCGGAGACCCTCAACCGGGCCTTCCCGGACCGCTTCACGGTCTCCCCCAACCTCGCGGCCGTCGTCAAGGCGGGCAAGCGCGGCTTCTACGTCTACGACTCCGGCAAGCCGGAGCTGGACCCCGAGGTCGCCGCGCTCCTGAAGCAGGGCGATGTCGTCCTGTCGGAGGAGCAGGTCCGCGCCCGCGTCCTCGACGCGGTGGCCCAGGAGATCGGGCTGATGCTCGACGAGGGCGTCGTCGCCGAGGCCCAGGACATCGACCTCTGCCTGATCACGGGCGCCGGCTGGCCCTTCCACCTGGGCGGCATCACGCCGTACCTGGACCGCGAGGGTGTCTCCGAGCGCGTGACCGGCAAGAAGTTCCTGGCGCCGGGAGTGGCGTCGGTTCCGGCGTAACACCCGAGAGCGACTGAAGAGGGCCTCCGCCGGCTGGCGGGGGCCCTCTTCCGGTCTCGCGCCGCGAAGTTTAATCTTCACGGGACCGACACATCACCAGCAAGCACGCCCCACACCGCGGACCGGCTCGGTCTCTCCCCCACACACGTGCCCTGAGCCACTGGTCGAGGAGAGAGGACCGACGCACATGACGCACGCCCTGACGGAGACGGACCCGGAGGGATCACGGCGCGCGCCGTCGGGCCGCCGGGGCGGGGCGCCGAGGAAGCGCCGCCGGGTGTGGCGCTGGATCGCGCTGAGCCTGGTGCTGCTCGTGCTGGCCGCGGGTGGTGTCGGCTACTGGCTGTACAGCGATCTGAACAGCAACATCAAGGGCGTCGACCTGGACAAGGCGATCGGCGACGACCGGCCCGGGAAACTGCCCACGTCGGGGCAGAACCTGCTGGTGCTCGGCTCCGACTCACGCGCGGGCGCCAACGGGAAGCTGAGCGGGGACACGGCGGCCGGGGCCCGCTCCGACACCGCGCTCGTGATCCACATACCCGAGGGCCGCCGCCAGGCCGTCGCCGTGAGCATTCCGCGCGACACCCTGGTGACGCGTCCCGAGTGCACGGCCAAGGACGGCTCGGCCCTGCCGTCGGCGAAGCGCGTGATGTTCAACTCCGTGTACTCGCTGGCCGGACCGGCGTGCGTGGTCAAGACCGTGGAGCGGATGTCGGGCGTCCGCATGGACCACTTCGTCGAGATCGACTTCGCCGGATTCAAGGGACTGGTCGACGCCATCGGCGGGGTGACCGTCACGGTCGACCGGGACATCCACGACCACAACAGCGGTCTCGACATCACCGCGGGCACCCACAAGCTCGACGGCACCCAGTCACTGCAGTTCGTCCGCACCCGGCACGGCGTCGGCGACGGCAGCGACCTGGGGCGCATAGGCCTGCAGCAGCAGTTCCTGGTCGACCTGCTGAGCGAGATCAAGAAGCAGGACCTGCTCGGCAGCCCCACGAAGTCCTACCGGATCGCCGACCAGCTCACCCGGTCCCTCACCACCGACTCGGGCCTGGCGTCCCTCACCAAGCTCGCCGAGTTCGGCCGCAGCATGAACGGCATAGACCCCTCCACGATGGAGACGATCATGCTGCCGGTGCGGTACGACACCCAGGACCCCAACCGCGTGGTCGCCGCCCAGCCCCAGGCCGGGCAGTTGTGGCAGGCGCTGCGCAAGGACCAGGAGATCCCGGCCTCCGCGAAGAAGTCACCGGCCAGGGGCGGCTCGACAAGGACGGGGGCGTCGACGTCCTGACGGACGGCCGTCCGGAGGGCACTTGGGGACGGGGGCTCACACCTCCCGCCACGCCTCCAGTGCGAGCCCCGGTTCGGCCTTGCGGCGGGTGAGGAGGAGCAGGCCGGTCGACGGGGAGGACGTCGCGGCCACCACCCGGTCGTCCTCGTCCACCGCGAGCGAGACCCCGGCGTCCGCCGGGAGGGCGGGGCCGGACTCCGCCCACCAGGCGCCGGCCGACTCCTGCTCGGTCGGGTAGGCGGCGAAGGCGACCCGGCCGCTCGCCGAGCGCTGGGCGAGCAACGTGCAGTCGTAGCCGTCCAGTTCACAGCGCACGGCGGAGACGGGGCCGGGGCCGGCGGAGGACAGCAGGGCGACCGGTTTGGCACCGGGACGCCAGGCGCACAGGTCGCCCGAGTCGTCGGTGTAGAAGAGGGTGGTGCTCTCGGCGGAGGTGGCGAGCGCGTGCAGGGTGCCGGGGCGGACCGGTGCCTCGATCGCCTCCTCCAGGACGGGCTGGGAGCCCGGCTCCTCCTGACGCCAGTGCAGGATGCCGCCGGACGCGGCCGCGTAGAGCTCCACGCGCCCCGACTCCCCCGTCACCGCCGCCAACTCGTCCTGTACGTCGCGTCCCTTGAGGTCCCGCCAGGGGTCCCAGCCGCCCTTCTCCTTCTGCGCGACCATGCTGACCCCGCCGCCCTGGTTGCGGACGAAGACATGGGCGCGGCCCGCTGAGTCGACCGTGACGGCCGGCATCCCGGTCTGCGGCCCCTTCTTGTCGGGATGCCCGATCGGGTTCCAGTCCAGGGCGGCGAGCCGGGGCCGGAAGTGGGTGGAGTGCACGAGCCCGGACTCGCCCGCCGTCGTGGGCCGCCAGGAGACGAGATGCGCGTAGCGGTCGCCGCCCTGACCGACCGCCAGGGACGGCCGCAGCCTCTGTTCACCGCCGACCTTGCGGGCGGGCGTCCAGGTGCCGCCGGGGGTCCGTTCCGCCCGGCACAGGACGGCGTCGTCGGTCGGAAGGTAGACACTGAGCCGGCCGTCACGGCCGCGCAGGAGCCAGTCGCCGTTCACCAGTTCACCTTAAGCGGGCGGGTCGGGCGGCCGTCGGCCGGGCCCCGCGTGGCAGGGGGCGTCGACGGGCACGTCCGGGCCCGGAGGGGGCAGGCTGTATCTCGGCAACCGCAAGGACAGACATGAGAAGGAAGCCGACCTCATGACCGATCAGCTCACCGTGAGCGTTCTCGGCACGGGCATCATGGGCGCCGCCATGGCCCGCAACCTCGCCCGCGCCGGACACAGCGTCCGCGCCTGGAACCGCACCCGCGCGAAGGCCGAGCCGCTGGCCGCCGACGGCGCGCACATCGCCGACACGCCCGCCGAGGCCGTACAGGGCGCCGATGTCGTCCTCACCATGCTCTACGACGGCCCGGCCGCCCTGGAGGTGATGCGCGAGGCGGCCCCCGCGCTGCGCTCCGGCGCCGCCTGGGTGCAGGCGACCACCGCCGGCATCGAGGCGATCGGCGAACTCGCCGCCTTCGCCGCCGAGCACGGGCTGGTCTTCTACGACGCCCCGGTGCTCGGCACCCGCCAGCCCGCCGAGGCCGGACAGCTGACGGTGCTGGCCGCAGGGCCGGCCGAGGGACGCGCGGTCGTGGAGCCGGTGTTCGACGCGGTCGGCGCCCGCACCCTGTGGACCGGCGAGGACGGCGCGGCCGGCAGCGCCACCCGGCTGAAGCTGGTCGCCAACAGCTGGGTGCTCGCCGCCACCGCGGCGACCGGCGAGGTCCTCGCCCTGTCGCGGGCGCTCGGCGTGGACCCGGCGCAGTTCTTCGACCTCATCGCGGGCGGCCCGCTGGACATGGGCTATCTGAAGGCGAAGGCGGGGATGGTCCTGGAGGACCGCCTCTCCCCCGCCCAGTTCGCGGTGACCACGGCCGCCAAGGACGCCCGCCTCATCGTGGCGGCCGGCCGGGACAACGGGGTCCGCCTCGACGTGGCCGCCGCGACCGCCGAGCGGCTGGAACGTGCGGCCGCCCAGGGACACGGCGACGAGGACATGGTCGCCGCCTACTTCGCCAGCTTCGACGAGAAGACGGCGGACTGAGCGGACCTTTCGCCGGACTGTGCGAACCTGGCCGCATGAGTGACAGCGACCCCCTGCTGGTGATCGTCGACGCCGCGAACGTCGTCGGGTCGGTGCCCGACGGATGGTGGCGGGACCGGCGGGGGGCCGCCGAGCGGCTGCGGGACCGGCTGGCGGCGGACGGGCTCCCCGGGCATGCCGGGCCGGTGGAGATCGTGCTGGTGGTCGAGGGGGCCGCGCGGGGGGTGGAGTCGGTCCCCGGGGTCCGGGTGGAGGCGGCTTCGGGGAGCGGGGACGACCGGATGGTGGAACTGGTCGCCACGCAGGACGGCCGCCCCGTCCTGGTGGTGACGGCGGACCGGGAACTACGGCGCCGGGTGAGGGAGTTGGGCGCCGAAGTCACCGGTCCGCGGACGGTCAGGCCCTGACGTCGGGGCTGTCGGCCGGCTGCTGCTCCTGGCGGGCCAGGCGGCTGTGCGTGCGGCCGTAGAAGAAGTACACGGCGAAGCCGATGACCATCCAGATGGCGAACCGCAGCCAGGTCTCGGCCGGCAGGTTCAGCATCAGCCACAGGGAGGCCAGCACCGACAGGATCGGCAGCACCGGGACCCACGGGGTGCGGAAGGAGCGCTCCAGGTCGGGGCGGGTCCTGCGCAGGATGATCACGCTGATCGCGACGACGATGAAGGCGAAGAGCGTGCCGATGTTCACCAGTTCGGCGAGTTCGCTGAGGCTGGTGAATCCGGCGACGATCGCGATGATCACGCCGAGCAGGATCGTGGGCCGGTAGGGCGTGCGGAACTTCGGGTGGGTGTGGGAGAAGAAGCGGGGCAGCAGGCCGTCGCGGCTCATCGCGAAGAAGACCCGGGACTGGCCGAGCAGCAGGATCATGCAGACCGTGGTCAGGCCGATCGCGGCGCCGAAGCTGATCAGGCCCGCGAACCAGGGGTGCCCGGTGGCCTTGAAGGCGTCGGCGAGCGGGGCGTCCACGGACAGCTTGCTGTACTTCTGCATGCCGGTCACCACGATCGACACGGCGACGTACAGCGCGGTGCAGATGATCAGGGAGCCGATGATGCCGCGCGGCACGTCGCGCTGCGGGTTGCGGGTCTCCTCGGCGGCCGTGGCGACGACGTCGAAGCCGATGAAGGCGAAGAAGACCACGGACGCGGCGGTGAAGATGCCCATCACGCCGAAGTTGGAGGGCGCCCAGCCGAACATCAGCTGGATCAGCGGGGCCTTGAGGTTCCCGCCCGCCTCCACCGACTCCGCCTTGGGGATGAACGGGTCGTAGTTGCCGCTCTTGATGAAGAAGGCGCCCGCGATGATGACGACCAGGACGACGGCGACCTTGATGGCGACGACGACCGTGGTGACGCGCGCGGAGAGCTTCATGCCGACGACGAGGATGGCGGTGAGCAGCAGGACCAGGGCGGCGGCGAGGATGTCGAAGCCGAACCCGGAGGCGCCGTCGCGCCCGCTGAGCGCCTCGGGCAGATGCCAGCCGGCGTTGTCCAGCAGGGAGTGGATGTAGCCGGACCAGCCGACGGCGACCACCGCCGTGCCGAGCGCGAGTTCCAGCACCAGGTCCCAGCCGATGATCCAGGCGGGCAGCTCGCCGAGGGAGGCGTAGGAGAAGGTGTACGCGGAGCCCGCCACGGGGACCGTGGAGGCGAACTCGGCGTAGCACAGCGCGGCCAGCGCGCAGACGACGCCGGCGACGACGAAGGACAGCGAGACGGCCGGGCCGGCGGTGTTCTTGGCGGCCGTGCCGGTCAGGACGAAGATGCCGGTGCCGATGATGACACCGACGCCGAAGACCGTCAGATCGAGCGCGGACAGGGATTTCTTGAGCGCGTGTTCCGGTTCCTCGGTGTCCCGGATGGAGTGTTCGACGTTCTTCGTCCTGAATAGGGTGCTGCTCACGGCGTACCTCCCACGCTGTCTCGTCCTCGCCATGATCGAGAGGGGGCTCAAGTCGTATGCCCCGACGCGCGCGGATTCACGCGGATGGGCCGCTTCCACCACCCTCGGCGGGGGGAAAGCGGCCCATCCGGTCGTACGGCATGTCAGTCGCGCGCGGGCTCCACCTCGGAGGCCGTGCTGCGGTCGTACCGGCCGTCCAGCTTGGAGACGAGGCCGGTGACCTGGCGGGCGATGTCCGGGGCGGTGAGGCCGATCTCCGTCATCACCTCGGCGCGGGAGGCGTGGTCGAGGAAGCGCGGCGGGATGCCGAAGTCGCGCAGCGGCACGTCGACGCCCGCGTCGCGCAGGGCCTGCGCGATCGCCGAGCCGACACCGCCGACGCGGGAGTTGTCCTCGACGGTGACGACCACGCGGTGCCGCTCCGCGAGCGGGGCCATGGCCTCGTCGACGGGCTTGACCCAGCGCGGGTCCACGACGGTGGTGGAGATGCCCTGCCGGTCCAGCAGGGCGGCGATCTCCAGGCACATCGGGGCCAGGGCGCCCACGGAGACCAGCAGCACGTCCGGGCGGTCCGTGCCGGGCTCGCGCAGCACGTCCATGCCGCCGACGCGGCCCACGGCCGGTACGGCGGGGCCGACGGCGCCCTTGGAGAAGCGCACCACGGTCGGCGCGTCCTCGACGGCCACGGCCTCGCGGAGCTGGGCGCGGACCTGGTCGGCGTCGCGCGGGGCGGCGAGCCTGAGGCCCGGCACCACCTGGAGGATC
>NZ_JAMGBF010000076.1 GCF_023516615.1 Streptomyces panaciradicis | reverse complement strand
CCACGGCCTCGCGGAGCTGGGCGCGGACCTGGTCGGCGTCGCGCGGGGCGGCGAGCCTGAGGCCCGGCACCACCTGGAGGATCGACATGTCCCACATGCCGTTGTGGGAGGCGCCGTCGGTGCCGGTGACGCCCGCCCGGTCGAGTACGAACGTGACGCCGCACTTGTGCAGGGCGACGTCCATCAGCACCTGGTCGAAGGCGCGGTTGAGGAAGGTGGCGTAGACGGCGAAGACGGGGTGCAGACCGCCGTGCGCGAGGCCGGCGGCGGAGACGGCGCCGTGCTGCTCGGCGATGCCGACGTCGTAGATCCGGTCCGGGAAGGTGTCCGCGAACTTCTTCAGGCCGACCGGCTGGAGCATCGCCGCGGTGATCGCCACGATGTCCTCGCGCTCCTTGCCGAGCTCGACCATCTCGTCACCGAAGACGGAGGTCCAGTCGGCGCCGGAGGCCTTGATCGGCAGGCCGGTGTCGGGGTGGATGGGGCCGATGCCGTGGAAGCGGTCGGCCTCGTCCTGGAGGGCGGGCTGGTAGCCGCGGCCCTTCTCGGTGAGGCAGTGGACGATGACGGGGCCGCCGAACCGCTTGGCGCGGGCCAGGGCGGACTCCAGGGCCTCGATGTCGTGGCCGTCGATGGGGCCGACGTACTTCAGGCCCAGGTCCTCGAACATGCCCTGGGGGGCGATGAAGTCCTTCAGGCCCTTCTTGGCGCCGTGCAGGGTCTCGTACAGCGGCTTGCCGACGACCGGGGTGCGGTCGAGGATGTCCTTCGTCCGGGCGAGGAAGCGCTCGTAGCCGTCGGTCGTGCGCAGGGTCGCCAGGTGGTTGGCGAGGCCGCCGATGGTCGGGGCGTAGGAGCGCTCGTTGTCGTTGACGACGATGACGAGCGGGCGGTCCTTGGCCTCGGCGATGTTGTTCAGCGCCTCCCAGGCCATGCCGCCGGTGAGCGCGCCGTCACCGATGACCGCGACCACGTGGTCGTCGCGCCTGAGCACCTGGTTGGCCTTCGCGAGGCCGTCGGCCCAGCCCAGCACGGTGGAGGCGTGGCTGTTCTCGATGACGTCGTGCTCGGACTCGGCCTGCGAGGGGTAGCCGGACAGGCCGCCCTTCATCTTCAGCCGGCTGAAGTCCTGGCGGCCGGTGAGCAGCTTGTGCACGTAGGACTGGTGGCCGGTGTCCCACAGCACCTTGTCCTTGGGCGAGTCGAAGACGCGGTGCAGGGCGATGGTGAGCTCGACGACGCCCAGGTTGGGGCCGAGGTGGCCGCCGGTCTTGGAGACGGCGTCGACGAGGAAGGTCCGGATCTCCTCTGCCAGCTGGTCCAGCTCCTCCAGGCTGAGCCGGTCCAGATCGCGCGGTCCCCTGATGCGGGTCAGCAGCGGCACCCGTGCCTCCTTGCAGTAAAAGCTGATCGAGCTGTTGCCGGGCTTGTCGAGTCTAATGTTCCGCCTTTGCGGACGACGCCCGGGCGGTGCGTCGTAGGTCACGCGTTCGGCTCTACCCACGATCGCACTTTCCTACGACATGACTGTGCCCGGCACCGCCGTTGGTGCCGGGCACAGGTCTCGGGAGGGGTGTTACGCCCGGCCCGCCGCCTTCTGGCTCCTGCGGGAGACGGAGTCGATGACGACGGCGCCCAGCAGCACCGCACCGGTGATCATGTACTGGATGGACGTGTTCATGTTGAGCAGGTCCAGGCCGGTCTGGATGGACTGGATGACCAGCATGCCCAGGAGGGCGGACCAGACCGAGCCGCGGCCACCGAACAGCGAGGTACCACCGATGACGGCCGCCGCGATGGCGAGCATCAGGGTGTTGCCGCCACCGGCGCTCAGCGTGGCGCTCGCGGTCTGGCCGGCGAAGAACATACCGCCGATCGCCGCGAAGCCGCCGGAGATGGCGAACACGGTGATCCGGATCACCGGCACGTTGATACCGGCACGGCGGGCCGCCTCGATGCCGCCGCCGACCGCGAAGACCTTGCGGCCGTAGGTCGTACGGCGCAGCACGAAGTCCACGATCACCAGCGCGGCGAGGAAGATCACCAGCGCGTTGGAGACACCGGCGGCGTCGTTCAGCACGAACGCGGCCAGGAAGGACGCCACCGCGAGCACGCCGACGCGCAGCAGGATCTCGGCGGTCGGCCGGAACGGCACGCCCGCGGCCTTGCGGCGGCGCTGCTCACCGAAGTTGCCGACCAGTGCCAGCACGACCCCGAGGCCGGCCAGCAGGTAGGCGCCGATGATGGCCTGGTCCATGAAGAACGAGCTCTGGCCGAGCAGGTGGACCGGGCCGGTGTCGGACGGGATGTTGATGGTGCCGCTGGAGCCCAGCAGCCACAGCATCAGGCCGTTCCAGCCGAGGAAGCCGGCCAGAGTGACCACGAACGCGGGCACGCCGATCTTGGCGAAGAACCAGCCCTGCAGCCCGCCGATGCCGATACCGACGAGGACCGCCAGGACCAGCGCCAGCCAGGCGTTCAGGCCGTGCTGGACCACGAACACGGCGAACACGGTCGAGGCCAGGCCGCTGACCGAACCGACCGACAGGTCGATCTCGCCGAGCAGCAGGACGAACACCAGGCCGATGGCCAGCATGCCGGTGGCCGACATGTAGTAGCTGATGTTCGAGACGTTGTCGGCGCTGAGGAACCGGCTGTTCTGGAACTGGAAGATCGTCCAGATGATGATCAGGCCGATCACCACCGGGAGCGAGCCCAGCTCACCGCCCTTGACCTTGCGGGTGAACTCGGTCCAGTAGCCCTTGAGGCCCTCTTCGCGGATCAGCAGACGCGGGTCGACGACGGAGATCGGGGCCGCGGTGGGGTCGTCCGCGGGCGCGACGGTGTCCTGCGCCTCGGGGTCCACCTTGGAAACCTTGGATGTGTCGCTCACTGGGTCGCCTCCGCGCCGCGCCGCCCCGCACGACGGGTCACGGCGTTGTCCGTGGCACCGGTGATCGCGGAGATGATTTCTTCCTGACTGGTGTCCTTCACCGAGAAGGAACCGTTGTTCCTGCCCAGCCGCAGTACGGCGACGGTGTCGGCGACCGCCTTGACGTCCGCCATGTTGTGGCTGATGAGGATGACGGCGAGGTTCTGCTCGCGCAGCCGCTCGACAAGGTCGAGGACCTGGGCGGTCTGCTCGACGCCGAGGGCGGCGGTGGGCTCGTCGAGGATGACGACCTTCGGCTCGCCGATCAGGGCGCGCGCGATGGCGACGACCTGGCGCTGACCACCGGAGAGGCTCGCGATCGGGATGCGAACGCTCGGGATGCGGATGGAGAGCGTGCTCAGCAGCTCGCGGGCCTTCTTCTCCATCGTGACCTCGTCGATGACGCCGCGGTGCAGCAGCTCGCGTCCGAGGTAGAGGTTGCCGACCACGTCGAGGTTGTCGCACAGCGCGAGGTCCTGGTAGACCGTCGCGACGCCGAGTCCCTGGGCGTCGTGCGGCTTGTTGATGCTGACCGGCTTGCCCTCCCACTCGATGACGCCCTCATCGATGGGGTGGACTCCGGCGATCGTCTTGACGAGCGTCGACTTTCCGGCGCCGTTGTCGCCGACCAGGGCGACCACTTCGCCGGCGTGGACCTCCAGTTCGACATCGGTGAGTGCCTGCACCGCACCGAATCGCTTGGAGACTCCGCGCAACGCCAGCACGGGCGTAGCGGACACGTGAACCATCTCCTTCGCCGCCTGACCGGCGGGGATGCCGCGCTTGAGGTAGGGCGCGGAGGGGTGTGCCGTAAGCACTGATTTACAAGGGGGTGTGCCGTTGGCACTGATTTACAAGTCGAACATGCGCGCGGTCCGTGCCTCTTGGCAACGGTTGCGTCCACCATGCTTCCGTCCGGCACCCGCCCCGCAGCGGGGTATGAAGGCGGCGCGGGTGCCGGACAGGTTCGGTGCCTGCCGTCGGGGCGCGTTCCGTTCAGGACCGCGCCCCGGGGCTCGGGTCCGTCCGCCGGACGGGCCCGGGCGGCTCTTACTGCAGGCCGGCCTTCTTGCACGCGGCGGCAAAGTCGGCGGTGCAGATCTGCGAGACGGTGTAGAGACCGTCCTTGACGACCGTGTCCTTGATGTTCTTGACGGTCACCGAGACCGGGGTCAGCAGCTTGGCCTGGACCTTGTCGCCCGAGCCGCTGGTGACCGTGGTGTCGGCCAGGGACTTGATGTCCTTGCCCTGCAGCAGGTTGACCGCGAGCTCGGCGGCGGTGTCGGCCTCCGGCTTGTAGGCCTTGTAGACCGTGGAGGACTGCGTGCCGGCGACGATGCGCTGGATGCCCGCGAGCTCGGCGTCCTGACCCGTCAGCGGGATGCCGCTGATGCCGGCGCCCTTGAGGGTGTTGGCGATGCCACCGGCCATGCCGTCGTTGGCGGCGTAGACGCCGGCGATGTTCTTGGCGCCGAGCTGGGTGATGGCGGCGGACATCTTCTGCGCGGCGACGGTGTCCTTCCACAGACCCGACTGCTCGTAGGCGATGTTCACCTTGCCGTCGAGGGCCTCGTGCGCGCCCTTCTTGAACTGACCGGCGTTCGGGTCGGCGTCGTCACCGTTGATCATGACGATCTTCGAGGACTTCTTCGCCTTGGAGCCGAGGGCGTCCAGCAGGGCCTGGCCCTGGAGCTGGCCGACCTTGACGTTGTCGAAGGAGACGTACGCGGAGACCGGACCCTGGGCCAGACGGTCGTACGCGACGACCTTGACGCCCTTGTCCACCGCGGACTGGATGGAGGACTTGATGGCGGCGGAGTCCTGGGCGGAGACCACGATGACCTTGACGCCCTTGGTGACCATGCTGCTCATCTGCTGAGCCTGCTTGGCCGGGTCGGCGGCGGCGTTGGCGTAGGAGACGGTGCAGTCGCCGCACAGCTCCTTGACCTTGGCCTCGAAGTACGGCTTGTCGAACTTCTCGTACCGCGCGGTGACGTTGTCGGGCAGGAGCAGGCCGATCGACTTGCCGCCGCCGCCCGAGCTCGAGCTGCTGTTGTCGCTGCTCTTCTTGTCACCGGCCTTGCCACAGGCGGCGACCGAGACGGCGAGAGCCGAGATCGCTACGGTCACGGCTGCACGACGCATGAGCGTGTTCACTTGAGAAACCTCCCTGACGAGGCCGCGTCGTTGCGGCCGAGGTGGCTGGAAGTCAACTCGGCCGCACGTGCGACGTCAAGAAGTAAATACTTAACGAGATGGCAACGACGTCCTGCGTTCTCTAAGTGAAGGCAGGCGTGGTCGCGTGCAGCGTGCTGTCCAAAAGGGTCGAATCACCCATCTCGCTGAGGGCGAGGGCGAGCGCTCCGAGCACCTCCGCCCGACCTCCAAGTGCCCCTGGAAGCACGGACAGTTGGCGTGCCGCACTGGGGATCGCATAGCGGCCGACGGACTCCCTGATCGGCCCGAGCACCAGCTCACCGGCCTCGGCGAGATCACCACCGAGGACCACCCTGCTCGGGTTCAACAGATTGCAGAGATTGGCGACTCCAGAGCCGATGTGACGGCCGACGTCGGCGATCACCCGACGGCAGCCCGGGTCTCCGTCCCTGGCCAGCCGCACGACGCCTTCCATCGTCAGATCGGTGCCGTGACTGGACTGGAGCAGCGGCAGCACATAGCGCGCGGCAGCGAAGGTCTCCAGGCAGCCGCGGTTTCCACAGCGGCAGACGGGGCCGGATTCATCAAGAGTAATATGACCGATTTCTCCCGCTGTGCCACCTGGGCCGCGGTAGATCTTGCCGTTGATCACCAGACCGGCGCCGACACCGCTGGCGACCTTGATGTAGGCGAGGTCGCGCACACCCCTGCCGCTGCCCCAGACCAGCTCACCGAGGGCGCCGAGGTTGGCGTCGTTGTCCACGTGCACGGGCACGCCGAGCCGCCCCCGCAGCTCCTCGGCGGGCTTCGTGCCGGTCCAGCCCGGCAGGATGGCGGTGGAGCCGAGGGTGCCGGACTCCACGTCGATCGGGCCGGGCACGCCGAGGCCCACTCCGGCGATCTTCGACCGGTCCACGCCCGTTGCGCTGATCAGGCGATTGACCAGCTCCTCCGCCCGGTCGAAGCCCTGTGTCGAGGACGCGTCCACGTCCAGCGGCTCGGACTCCTCCGCCAGCACCTGATGGGCGAGGTTGCCGACCGCCACGCGCAGATGCGTGTGCCCGAAGTCGACGCCGATGACGATGCCGGCGTCCCCGCTCAGGGAGACGCTGCGGGCCCTGCGGCCACCGGCCGAGGTGGGCGTGACCTCGACCGTTCCGCCGTCCTTGAGTTCACGGACGATGTTGGAGACCGTGGCGGCGGACAGCCCCGTGGTCCTCGCGATCTCCGCCTGCGTGAGGGACCCGGCCAGCCGGACGGCCCGGACGACCCGCTCCAGGTTGGCTCGGTGCAGTGACGACTGCGACCCCGGAGTCTCCACGACGACCTCCTGCGCGCGGGACCGCTTCGATGAGGCCCCGTCTATGTCCAACTAGTGAACTCTAAGCTGAGCCGTTCGGGTCGCCTCCCGTCAAGAGGTTGAACCGTTTCCGGGTACGTGGCCGCAGGCACATACACGTTCGCGCGCCATGCCCGAAATGCGGGAACGGCGCGCGATCGGGCGGTTTCGGAGCGCTACTTCAGCGTGGCCGACGTGAGGCCCGCCTGAACCTGGCGCTGGAAGGACAGGTACACCACGAGCATGGGGATCATGGCGATCGTGACGCCCGCGAAGAGCACGGGCAGATCGGAGGCGTACCCCTGCTGTTGCTGCAGCTGGATGAGCCCCTGGGTGAGCACGTAGCGCTCCGGGTCGCCGCCGCTCTGCGGCTGCATCAGGACCGTGGGCAGGATGAACTGGTTCCACTGGCCGAGCGTGTTGAAGATGCCGACGCTGATCAGGCCCGGCTTCGCCATCGGCAGCATCACCTGGAAGAAGGTCCGGGTGTGCGAGGCCCCGTCCAGGACCGCCGCCTCGAAGACGGCCGTGGGCAGGGTGCGGAAGAAGGCGTGCATGAAGAACACCGTGAAGGGCATCGAGTAGGCGATGTAGACCAGGATGAGCCCCTGGTAGGTGTTCAGCATGTCCAGCCGTTTGACCATGAAGAACAGCGGGACGAGGGCGAGGAAGACCGGGAACATCGCGCCGGCGACGAAGAAGTAGTAGAGCAGCCGGTTGCCCCAGAACTGGTACCGGGCCAGGACGTAGGCGGCCATGGAGCCGAACAGCATGGTCAGCGGCACCGAGAAGACCAGCACGATGACCGTGTTGAGGAAGTAGTCGCCGATGCCCTTGTTCCAGGCCCGGTGGAAGACGTCCAGGGACCAGTTGTGCGGCCAGCCGAAGGCGGAGCCGCCGATCTGGGCGTCGGTCTTGAAGGAGCTGATCACGAGCCACAGCAGCGGCAGCACGATCAGCAGGGCCCACAGGGCGAGGAAGCCGTGGGAGAAGACGTTCAGTACGACGCCCTCGCCGCGCTGCTCCTCGGGGCGGTCGGGCCGCGGGGCGACGGGCCGCGGGGCGGGGGCGGCGGGGGTTTCCTTGATGGGGGCGCTCATCGTCATGTCTCCCGCTCAGAACTCGATGCGCTCGCGGCGGGTGACGCGCAGCGTGAAGACGGACAGGACCAGGGTGAGCAGCAGCATGATCACGCCCATGGCGCAGGCGTAGCCGCTCTTGCCGTAGTAGAGGAAGTTGCGCATCATCACGGTCGCCATGACGTCGCTGTGGTGGTCGGGTCCGCCGCCGTAGGCGCCCATGTTCTGGGTCATCGAGGAGACCAGGACGAACATGTCCATCGCGATGATGCCGAGGTACACCCAGGCCGTCTGCACGGTGTCCCACAGCAGCGGCAGGGTGATGCGGAAGAACGACTGGTTGCGGTTGGCGCCGTCGATGAGGGCGGCCTCGTAGATGTCCTTCGGAATGGACTGCATGGCCGCCGAGAACAGCACCAGGTAGAAGCCGACGCCCTGCCAGATGACGGCGACCATCAGCGCCCACAGCACCACGTTCGGCTCATTGAGCCATTCGATGGGATTGTTGGGGTCGACGAGATGGATTTTGATCAGGAAGCCGTTGAGCAGGCCGCCGCCGTCACTGCGGTACACCGCGTTGAACAGCACGGCGAGAATGGCCAGCGACAGCACCTGCGGGAAGAAGTAGACCACCTTGTAGAACTTCGATCCGGCGACGCCCTGGACCCCGCCGGCCCTGCTGCGTCCGCCCGCGTTCAGCATGAAGGCGAAGAACAGGGCGAGCAGGATCGTGATCACCGGGATGAAGACCAGGAACTGCAGGTTGTGCCAGATGGCCGCCATGAAGACGTCGTCCTGGAACAACGCCTTGTAGTTGTCCAGCCCGACGAAATTGAAGGTCTGCGACTGCCCCTTCCAGTCCGTCAGCGAATAGCCGAACGTCTGGATGTACGGCCAGATCACGAAGACCACGTAGAGCAACACGGGAATGAAGAGAAACCCCGCTACGAACCTGTACTGCCCTTTGCGCATACCTGCCCCTGACATTCCGGTCTGTGCGGCGCCCCGAAAAGGGGCGCGGGGAACTGCGCGACAAGCCACGGACGATCCGCGGCCACCCTACGACGCGCAGTCCCCACGGCGTCCCCCTGAACTACTCGTGCCGGTTCTTCTTGGAGGCCGGGTCCTTCGCCTGCTTGTCGACGGCCGCCTGACAGCGCTTCAGCCATTCCTTCGGCTGGATGCGCTTGGCCATGAGCTCGTTGGAGGCGTTCTGGATGGCGGTGTCCATCTCGCTGTACCAGTCCGGGTACAGGTAGCGGAAGGTGTTGTCACCGGCCGCCTTCGACGCCTCGACCGTGGACTGCGTGCCGGGCCGCAGCTTCACGCTCGCGTCGACGCCGTCCTTGAGGATGGTGAGCGAGTTGGCCTCCTTGGCGAAGAGCGTCGACCACTCCTTGGAGAGCATGTGGCGCATGAACTCCTTGGCGCCGGGGAGGTTCTTGGCCTTGGCGGGGATGATGAAGGGCTCGCCGGAGCCGGCCCGGATCGCCTCGAAGGGCATCTTGCTGCCGGGCAGCAGGGGCATCGGCAGGAACTTCATGTCGAAGTCGGCCGGCGTCTGCTTCAGCTGCTCGTTCTCCAGCCAGGAGCCGCAGGTGATGAAGGCGGCCTTGTACTGGTTCCAGCGGGTCTGCGACTCGGTGTGGGTCAGGCCGTTGGTGCCCGGCATCAGCAGGCCCTTCTCCACGACCTCGTAGATCGCCTCGACGCCCGCCTGCGCCGCGTCGGAGCCGACGAACGCCTTCGGGTCGAGGTTGTCGATCGCCTTGACGGCGTCGAGGCCGCCCTTCTTGGCGATCATGTCCATGATGGCGACATTGATGTAGTACGGGTACTTGCCCTGGTGGGCGAGGCCCCCGATGCCGTCCTTCTTGGCCGCCTGGCAGACCTTGATGAAGTCGTCCCAGGTCTTGGGCGGCTCCCAGCCCTTGTCCTTGAAGAGCTTGCCGGAGTACCACAGGCCCCACACCGTGTAGATGTAGTTGAGGGCGACGACCTTGCCCTCCTGGATGCCCGGGTCGAGGGTGCCGGGGATGAGCATGTCCCGGACCTTCTTGCCCGGGTCGTCCACCGACGGCGCGTCGAGGACCGGGGCGAGGTCGAGGAGCTGGCCGTTCTTGTACAGGACGTCGACCTTGATCTGCTGGGCGCCGGAGTCGTCGACGATGTCCGGCGGGTTCCCGGCGTTGAAGCGGGGCTGGAGCTTGCCGGTGATCTCCTGGGTGCCGGTGTGGGTGGAGGTGATGCCGGGGTCCTTGGCGAAGTCCGCCTCCCAGGCCTTGGCGTAGTCGTCGCCGTAACCGCCCTTGAAGATGACGACGTCGAGCTTGGTGCCCTTCTTGGCGCCGAAGGGATTGGACTTGGACGTCTTGCCCTGGTCATTGCCGCTCGAGTTGTCGTCGCTCCCGCCGCCGCTCGCGCATGCGGACAGAAAGCCCATGGCCGGTACGGAGATCAGTCCGAGTGCGGCCGAACGCCTGATCAGATCGCGGCGGCCGACGCCCGCGGTGCCGTTGTTCTCGTTCTCGCCGGAAGTGGATCCCATGCTCAAGTCCTCGCCTTCTCCAGGACTCAGGCGGTGAACCGGATCCTCCCCGGCACCGCGGTCAGGTCAAGCAGGGTCGTGCAGGAAGTGCGGACAGCAAAGTACGGATCGTGTGAATCGCCGACAGGTATAGTCCACTTCCCGCCAACGGAGCAAGATCGAATGCAAGGTTGGCCATGGGTCTTTTCCGAGTTGAGACCTCGCGGAAATATGAGCGCCCTGTGCGCCGCATGCCGGAAAAGTCCGCGACATAAGCCCCGAATGCCGCAGGCAACACCCTTGACATCACTGGCCACTTGACCCACTACTGGTCCTTGCGCGTCGAAGTTGACAACGTTGTCCAGTGCGTGCCACAAGACAGGGAGGGTGCTGGCGTATGCGGCACAGAGCTCGGCACAGATACGGACCGGCGGTCGTGATCACGACCGCCTTTGTCATGGCGGTGGGCTCGCAGGGGGCGGCGGTCGCGCTGCCCGGCGCTCCTGCCAAGGCCGACCGGGAGTTCGCGTCGTCGTTCGAGACGGGCGATCCGGCCCCGGACTGGCTGAACACGGTCGACACCGGTGCGGACGGCGCCAAGCGGGCCTCGGGCGTCGACGGCGGCTACAGCAGCGGCATTCCGGGCAATGTCAACGACCATGTCACGGACGTCCGCGCGAGCGCCGAGAACACCGGCGGCGGCGAGGTGAAGGAGAACCTCGCCGACGGCGAGGCGGTCACCAAGTGGCTGACGTTCGAGCCGACCGGCTGGGCCGAGTTCGACCTCGACAAGCCCATGAAGATCGTGACGTACGCCCTCACCTCGGCCAACGACTACGACGAGCGCGACCCGCGGGACTGGACCCTGCAGGGCTCCACCGACGGCAAGGACTGGAAGACCCTCGACTCCCGCGCCGGCGAGACCTTCTCCGAACGGTTCCAGACGAAGTCCTACGACCTCGCGGAGCCGGCCGAGTACCAGCACTACCGGCTGGACATCACCAGGAACAACGGCGCCGACATCCTGCAGCTCGCCGATCTGCAGCTGTCCACGGGCGGGGGCGGCGGCCCGGTGCCGCAGGACATGCTGTCGCTGGTCGACCACGGGCCCGCCGGTTCACCCACGGCCAAGGCGGCGGCCGGGTTCACCGGAAAGAGGGCCCTGCGTTACGCCGGCCGGCACACGGCCGACGGCCGGGCGTACTCGTACAACAAGGTCTTCGACGTGAACGTGGCCGTCGGCCGGGACACCGAGCTGTCGTACCGGATCTACCCGTCGATGGCGGACGGCGACCGGGACTACGACGCCACGAACGTGGCGGTGGACCTGGCGTTCACCGACGGCACCTACCTCAGCGACCTCGGCGCGACGGACCGGCACGGGTTCGCGCTCTCGCCGCGGGGGCAGGGCGCCGCGAAGGTGCTGTACGTCAACCAGTGGAACGACGTCGCCTCCCGGATCGGGTCGGTCGCGGCCGGCAAGACGGTCGACCGGATACTGGTGGCGTACGACTCCGCGAAGGGCCCGGCGAAGTTCCGGGGCTGGCTGGACGACATCGCGCTGCGTCAGGTGGCGCCCGGGAAGCCGAAGGCGCACCTCGCCGACTACGCCCTCACCACGCGCGGCACCAACTCCAGCGGCAGCTTCTCACGCGGCAACAACTTCCCCGCGACCGCGCTGCCGCACGGCTTCAACTTCTGGACGCCGGTGACCAACGCGTCCTCGCTGAGCTGGCTGTACGACTACGCGCGGGCCAACAACGACGACAACCTGCCGACGATCCAGGCGTTCAGCGCGAGCCACGAGCCGAGCCCGTGGATGGGCGACCGGCAGACCTTCCAGCTGATGCCGTCCGCGCAGCCGGGCACCCCGGACACCGGGCGGGAGGCGCGTGAGCTGGCGTTCCGGCACGAGAACGAGACCGCGCGGCCGTACTACTACGGGGTGCGGTTCGAGAACGGGCTGAAGGCCGAGATGGCCCCGACCGACCACGCGGCGGCGCTGCGCTTCACCTATCCCGGCGACGACGCGAGCGTGGTCTTCGACAACGTCACCGAGCAGGCCGGGCTGACGCTGGACAAGGACAACGGGATCGTCACCGGCTACTCGGACGTGAAGTCCGGGCTGTCGACGGGGGCGACCCGGTTGTTCGTCTACGGCGTGTTCGACAAGAAGGCGACCGACGGCTCCTCCAGCGGCGTCAAGGGCTACCTGCGCTTCGACGCCGGTGACGACCACACCGTGACCCTGCGCCTGGCCACCTCGCTCATCAGCATCGACCAGGCCAAGGACAACCTCCGCCAGGAGATCCCGGACGGCACCTCCTTCGACACGGTGAAGAACCGCGCCCGGCAGGTCTGGGACCGGCTGCTGGGCAAGGTGGAGGTCGAGGGGGCGACGCCGGACCAGCTGACCACGCTGTACTCCAGCATGTACCGGCTCTACCTGTACCCCAACTCCGGCTTCGAGAGGGTGGGTTCGAAGGACCAGTACGCCTCGCCGTTCTCGCCGATGCCCGGGCCGGACACCCCGACCCACACCGGCGCGAAGATCGTGGACGGCAAGGTGTACGTCAACAACGGCTTCTGGGACACCTACCGGACCACCTGGCCGGCGTACTCCTTCCTCACGCCCTCCCAGGCGGGCGAGATGGTCGACGGGTTCGTGCAGCAGTACAAGGACGGCGGCTGGACCTCCCGCTGGTCCTCGCCCGGCTACGCGGACCTGATGACCGGCACCTCCTCGGACGTGGCCTTCGCCGACGCGTACGTCAAGGGCGTGAAGTTCGACGCGAAGGCGGCGTACGACGCGGCCGTGAAGAACGCCACCGTGGTGCCCCCGGCCTCGGGCGTGGGCCGCAAGGGCATGGCGACCTCGCCGTTCCTCGGCTACACGAGCACCGACACGCACGAGGGCCTGTCGTGGGCGATGGAGGGCTACGTCAACGACTACGGCATCGCGCGGATGGGCCGGGCCCTGTACGAGAAGACGGGCGAGAAGCACTACCAGGAGGAGTCGCAGTACTTCCTCAACCGCGCCCAGGACTACGTGAACCTCTTCGACTCCAAGGCCGGGTTCTTCCAGGGCAGGGACGCCAAGGGCGACTGGCGCGTGGACTCCGCGAAGTACGACCCGCGCGTGTGGGGTTACGACTACACGGAGACCAACGGCTGGGGCTACGCCTTCACCGCCCCGCAGGACAGCCGGGGCCTGGCCAACCTCTACGGCGGCCGCGGCAAGCTCGCGGACAAGCTCGACGCGTACTTCTCCACCCCGGAGACGGCCGCCCCCGAGTACGTCGGCTCCTACGGCGGCGTCATCCACGAGATGACCGAGGCGCGGGACGTCCGGATGGGCATGTACGGCCACTCCAACCAGGTCGCCCACCACGTCATCTACATGTACGACGCGGCCGGCCAGCCCTGGAAGGCGCAGCGGAACGTCCGCGAGGCGCTGTCGCGGCTGTACGTCGGCAGCGAGATCGGGCAGGGCTACCACGGCGACGAGGACAACGGCGAGCAGTCGGCCTGGTACCTGTTCTCCGCGCTCGGCTTCTACCCGCTGGTGATGGGCGGCGGCGAGTACGCCGTCGGCTCCCCGCTGTTCAAGAAGGCGACCGTCCATCTGGAGAACGGCCGGGACCTGGTCGTGAAGGCGCCGCGCAACAGCGTGGACAACGTCTACGTCCAGGGCCTGAAGGTCAACGGCCGTGCCTGGACGTCGACTTCGCTCCCCCACTCGCTGCTGGCCAAGGGCGGGACGCTGGAGTTCGCCATGGGCGCGAAGCCGTCGTCGTGGGGCACGGGCAAGAGCGCCGCTCCCGTGTCGATCACCCAGGACGACAAGGTGCCGGCGCCGCGGGCGGACGTGCTGAAGGGTGACGGCGCGCTGTTCGACAACACGTCGGCCACGGACGCCACCGTGACGAGCGTCGATCTGCCGGTCTCCGAACCGGTGAAGGGCGTCCAGTACACGGTGACCTCCTCCGCCGACCACACCAAGGCGCCGACCGGCTGGACCCTCCAGGCCTCGGACGACGGCGGCACCACCTGGAAGACGATCGACAAGCGGTCGGACGAACCCTTCCGCTGGGACCGGCAGACCCGCGCGTTCACCGTGGGAACCCCGGGTACGTACGGGAAGTACCGTCTGGTGTTCGACGGCCAGGCGACCGTCTCGGAGGTCGAACTGCTCGCCTGAGCAGTCGCGTTGGGGGTCTGATGCCGCTTCCCGTGCCCGTCCTGCCCGAGGGCGTCGATCCGGCCTGGCTGCCCGAGGAGGCGTTCCGGCCGGTCGGCGGCCGGCGGGTGCTGGTCCGGGGACCGGGCCCGCTGGTGGAGACGGTGCACGGGGAGGTGGCGGAGGCCTGCGCCCGCTTCGGCGGCGCTCTCGTGGAGGACGACCCCGAACTCGTCCTGGAGGCCACGGGCGACGACGGAAGCGAGGCGTTCACCCTCGGACGCCGTGACGGACGCACGACCGTCACGGCGTCCGGCGGCCGCGGGCTGCTGTACGGCTTCTTCCACGTCGTACGGCTCGGCCAGGCGGCGTTCCGCGGCGAGCGGCCGCCGGAGGAGCACCGGCCGGCGCCGGCGCTGCGGATGCTGGACCACTGGGACAACGTGGCCGTGCACCCGGTCATGGGCCAGGTGGAGCGGGGGTACGCGGGCGGGTCGCTGTTCTGGGCGGACGGCCGGGCGCGCGGGGAGTTCGAGCGGGTACGGGCGTACGGCAGGCTGCTGGCGTCCTGCGGGATCAACGCCGTGGCCGTGAACAACGTCAACGTGCACGCGACCGAGGCACGGCTGCTGACCGACCGGATCGGTGAAGTCGCCGACATCGCGGCCGCGTTGAGGCCGTACGGCATCCGGACGCATCTGTCGGTCACCTTCGCCGCGCCGATCGTGCTCGGCCGGCTGGACACGGCGGACCCCCTCGACGCGGGCGTGCGGGCGTGGTGGGCGGCGGCGACGGAGCGGGTGTACGAGGCGATCCCCGACTTCGGCGGATACGTCGTGAAGGCCGACAGCGAGGGGCAGCCGGGGCCGTTCGCCTACGGCCGCACGCACGCGGACGGCGCGACCATGCTGGCCGCGGCCCTCGCGCCGCACGGCGGCACGGTCCACTGGCGGGCCTTCGTCTACGACCACCGCCAGGACTGGCGGGACCGGACGACGGACCGGGCACGGGCCGCGTACGACCATTTCCTGCCGCTGGACGGGCGGTTCGCGGCGAACGCGGTGCTCCAGGTGAAGCACGGGCCGATGGACTTCCAGGTGCGGGAGCCGGTGTCGCCGCTGATCGGTGCGATGCCGCGCACCCGGCTCGCGGTGGAACTCCAGGCCACACAGGAGTACACCGGGCAGCAGCGCCATGTGTGCTGGCTGGGGCCGATGTGGAGCGAGGTGCTGCGGTTCGGCCCGGCGGCCGGGCGCGGGTTCGAGGAGCTGGTGGCCGTCTCCAACGTCGGCGACGATCCCTTCTGGACCGGGCATCCCCTCGCCCAGGCCAACCTGTACACGTTCGGACGGCTGGCCTGGCGGCCGGAGGCGGACCCGGGCGCGGTCCTGGACGAGTGGATCGCGCTCACGTTCGGCGCCGACGGCCCGGTGAAGGAGCTGCACGCGGTGCTGGACGGCTCATGGCGCACGTACGAGAAGTACACCGCGCCCCTCGGCGTGGGGTTCATGGTGCAGCCGGGGCATCATTACGGGCCGAGTGTCGACGGGTACGAGTACAGCCCGTGGGGCACCTACCACTTCGCCGACCGGGACGGGGTCGGCGTGGACCGCAGCACCGCCACCGGGACGGGGTTCGCGGGGCAGTACGCGGCGCCGTGGGCCGAGACGTACGAGTCGCCGGAGACCTGCCCCGACGAGCTGCTGCTGTTCTTCCACCACGTGCCCTACGGACATGTCCTGAAGAGCGGCAGGACCGTGATCCAGCACATCTACGACACGCACTTCGAGGGCGTGGCGCAGGTGGAGGCGGCGATGGCCGTGTGGGCCTCGCTGAAGGGCCGTGTGGCACCGGCCCGGCACGCGCGGGTGGCGGAGCGGTACGAGGAGCAGCTCCGCAGCGCCCGCGAGTGGCGGGACCAGGTCAACAGCTACTTCTTCCGCAAGTCCGGGGTGCCGGACGAGCGGGGGCGCACCATCTGGTGAAGGCGCAGGACCGCCGCGCCGAACGGGTCGAGGGTCAGGGCCGTGCCCTCCTTGGGTCATGCGGTGAAGTCCTCCCGGGTCTCGGCGATCACGCGGCGGCTGCCGTACAGCAGGGAGAGCAGCAGCGGGGCGGCCAGCAGGGCGGTCAGTGCGGCGGTGAGCACGAGCAGGGAGGCCGCGGCGAGGGTGGCCCCGCCGTGCCGGAGGAGGAAGGAGGCGGCGAGGCGGGCGGTGTCGCGGGCACGGAAGGGGAACAGCGAGGTCAGCACGAGCGCGTGGGCACCCCACAGGAGGAAGCCGACGCCGGTCCGTGCGGCGAGATCGCGGCCTACCTCGCCGTCCACCGCGGCGCGGAGACCGCCGCGTACCGCACCCTCTCCTACGTGGAGGGGATCTCCTTCGCGCGCCGTGCCCACGCCCCGGCCCACTGCGGAGTCGGCCTGCGCGACACGGTGTGCCCGCCGAGCGGGGCGTACGCGGCCTTCAACCGGTATGCGGAACTGAGCGGCGCGGACCCCCGCAAGGAGATCCGCGCCTGTCCCTGCAACGGCCACGAGGGCGGCGACGCGGTGCACGTGCGCCGCCAGCTCGACTGGCCGGCCGCCCTGCCGGAGGTCAGCCGGTCGCGAGGGTGAACACGTGCAGGTCCGCGTTCCGCGGCAGCTTCACGCTCGCGATGGTCCTCCCCTCCGGTGCCGTGAAGGGCTTGGTGGCGAAGACGTACGTCGCCACCGGGTCCTTGTCGGCGCCGGCGACATTGCGGTACGCGGTCCTGGCGACGACCTCGTTGCCGTACTGGACGGTGCCGCCGCCTCCGCCGACGGTCCAGTCCGTGAAGGACAGGTCGACGGTGTCGGTGCCGCCGTCGGAGTAGGTGACGGTGGCCTCGGTCCGCTGGTTGCCGTTGACGGCACTGCCGACGAAGGACAACGTGTGCACGCCGTCGCCGAGTCGGACGGTCTGCCCGTCGGCGGAGACGTTGTCCCGGCGGCCGCTCGGCGAGGCGGGCCAGGTGAAGGCGAGACCCTGCACCGTGCCCTGCCCGCCCGGGGCGAGCCCGGCCGCGGCGAGGGCCTGGCGGGAGTAGCTCCAGCCGCCGCCGTCGTAGTCGGCCTCGTCGTGGTCGCCCTGGTCGTCGGAGACGCCGGTGTTGTCGTAGGCGGCGAGCAGGGTGCCGGGGGCCGCGACGGTCAGCGCGACGGGCTGCTCGTAGGAGGTGCCCTGCGAGGTCACGGTGACCTTGGCGTCGTAGAAACCCTGCTCGGTGTCCGCCGCCGCGGCGAGGGTGATCTCCTGCTTCCCGTCGGCGACCGTGCCGTGCGCGGGCGTGGCGCTGATCCCGTCCGGCGTCTCGACCGTGAACCGCACCTCGGGGCCCGCGCCACCGCTCATCGACAGCGCGCGGATGCCGACCTTCGCGCTCCCGCCCGGTGCGAAGGTCGCCGTGGTCGGACCGACGCCGATCTGGTACGGCTGCTCGCCCGCGCGGAAGGAGGGCGGCGCGTCGGACGGGTCGCCGCCCCAGGTCCTGTCCGGCGTACCGGAGAGCGTGAAGTCCAGCCGCCCGCCGTCCCGGACGAAGGACGCCGGGAGCCAGGGCCGCCCGCTGGTGCGGCCGTCGACCTTCAGCGAGGTGACGTACGGCGCGTCGGCGGCGGCACCCGTCGCGCGGACGGAGATGTCGTTGCCGTGCGGGCGGTCGATCTCGATGCGCGGGAACAGCGGTGAGGCCAGGACGAGTTCGGCGCGCGAGGGGACCTGGGGGTACATGCCGAGGGCGGAGAAGACGTACCAGGCGGACATCGCGCCGAGGTCGTCGTTGCCGGGGATGCCACCGGGCTCGGTGGACCACAGCTGCCTCATCGCCGCGCGGACAGTCTCCTGCGCCTTGTACGGGGCGCCCGCGTAGTCGTACAGGTAGGGCACGTTGATCGACGGTTCGTTGTCCAGTTCGGACTTGTCGCCGCCGCTGCCGGTGAAGGCCCAACCGCCGTCGCCGTCATGGAAGAAGGCGTCGAGCCGGGTCAGCGCCTCGTCCCTGCCGCCCATCGCCGCGAAGAGCCCGGCCGGGTCGTGCTGGACCATCCAGGTGTACTGGGCGGCCGTCCCCTCGACGAAGCCGTTGCCGGTGGACGGGGTGAAGCCGGTGACCCAGCTGCCGTCCGCCTTGCGGTTGGCGATGTAGCCGCCGGTGGGGTCGGCGGCGACGTTGAAGTTGTTCTGCCACCACTGCGCCCGCCCGGCGAAGGCCGCCGCCGTGTCCTTCTCCCCTGCCGCGGCGGCGAGTTGGGACAGCGAGAAGTCGGCGCCGGACATCTCCAGGGTCTCCGCGGCGCCGCCCCAGGCGTTGGACACGGACGGCATGTAGTGCAGCTTCAGGTACTTGTCGAGCGAAGGCCGCTGGCCGGCCGACAGGACGGGCTTGCCGGCCGCGGACAGGTCCTGCGCGGTCGGCACGGTGGCCGCCCGCACCAGGGACTTCAGCGCGCCGCGCAGGTCGAAGTCCGTGCCGCCGAAGGCGCGGATGCCGGCGAGGGCGGTCGGGGACGGGTCGCCGTTCATGACGTGGGTGCCGCTCGCGCCGTGCAGCCAGCGGTCCCAAACGCCGCCGTTCTGCCCGGCGAGCTCGTACAGCGACTGGGCGATGTCGGAGCCGGTCCGCGGGTCGAGGAGGGTGAGCAGCTGCACCTGGTCGCGGTAGACGTCCCAGCCGGAGAAGGTGCCGTACTGCGCCCGGTGGCCGCCGCCGACGGTGTGCACCTCGCCGTCGCTGCCGCGGTAGCGGCGGTCGGCGTCGCTGATGACGTTCGGGTGCAGCAGGGAGTGGTAGAGCGCGGTGTAGAAGGTGGTGCGCTCCTCGTCGGTGCCGCCGCCGACGAGGATGGCGTCGAGCCGGTCGCGCCAGGCCCGGCGGGCCGCGTCCCGCACCGCGTCGAAGGAGCGGTGCGGCGGGTTCTCGGCGGCGAGGTTCGCCTCGGCGCCCGCCCGGCTGACGTAGGAGATGCCGACCTTGACTCCGACGGGGCCGTCGCCCGGGGCGAACTCGACATAGCCGCCCGCCCCCTTGCCGGCGACGGGCCGCCCGCCGTGGGAGAAGCCGCCGGTGCCGCCGGAGGCCGAGGTCGAGCCCGGGGTCAGCGTGTCGTCCTGCCAGGTGCCGGTCGTCTTGAAGGCGCGGTCGAAGCGGGCGGTGAAGTACAGCGTGTAGTAGGCGCGTTGGCCTTCGGGGTCGAGATAGCCGCAGAAGTTCCCGGAGGTCACCGAGCCGGAGACGGTACGGGTCTTCGGGTCGATGGTGACCGAGGAATCGGCGGAGCCCACCTCGGAGTTGGCGGTGCGGATGAGCAGGGAGGCCGGTTTGTCCGCGGGGTAGGTGAAGCGGGCCGAGCCGGTGCGGGCCGTGGCCGTGAGGTCGGCGGTGACGCCCGAGGCGAGGCCGACCTTGTAGTGGCCGGGCTCGGCCGTCTCGTCGGTGTGGCGGAAGTCGGAGGCGTAGACGGCGTCCTTGGTGTCGCTCGCGGGCGACGAGGTGACCTCACCGGCATAGGGGAAGAACGGGATGTCCCCGCTGCCGCCCGCGCAGCCCGTGCCCGACATGTGGGTGAGGCTGAAGCCTCTGATGCGGGTGGCGTCGTACTGGTAGCCGCCCGGCGCCGCCGTCCGGGTGGCGTCGCCTCTGGTGTTCTCCGGGCTGAAGGAGAACATGCCGAAGGGGGTGACGGCGCCGGGGAAGACGTCGCCGCCGTTCTTGGTGCCGATGAGGGGATCGACGTACGGGGTGGGGTCCTTGAGCAGGTCGGGGGGTGCCGCGGTGGCCGCCAGGGCGGGCGTGGCACCGGTGACCGCCAGGACGGCGGCCAGCAGCAGGGACGTAGGACGCAAACGCATGACGCGGCCCCTCCTCCTTCGGACGGGTCGCGCACCACAGGTCGCACAAGCCGCAGGGACAGTAGCGTGCGTCACGCGTACCACGGAAGAGCGCGTCAGCCGGCCGGGGCACACCGCGAAGGCATCCGTACGGATCAACCGGGCAGGCCAACTCGATTGACAGCGTTGTCGGTTGACGCGGTAAAGTCATGTGCAGACCAATAGACAACGTTGTCGTCGCACCGCGGCATCGCCACAAGCCAGCACCACCCGGACAGGTACTCCCCCGGCCTGCCCGGCTCGCGGACCCGGTGGAGCGCCATGCCGCCACCGGGTCCGCCCCGAGTCCGAACGCCGGCCGGGTCAGCCGACCTGGCAGGGAAGGGTCGTCCTCGTATCACCGCCGTCGCCCTGGACGACGTAGCCGAAGGTCGTGCTCTGCCCCGGGCTCAGCGATCCGTTCCAGTCGGCGTTGTGGACCATCACGTCCTGGCCGGTGTAGGTCGCGTTGCCGTTCCACAGGCTCGCCACCGACTGACCGCCCGGCAGCGCGAAGTCGACCATCCAGCCCAGCATGGGGACGTCACCGGTGTTGGTGACGGTGACCTCGGACTGGTAGCCGCCGCTCCAACTCCCCGTGGACTTACGGGTGGCCGAGCAGGTGCCCGGGACGGGGTCGGTGGGGTTGCCCGGGTCGTGGATGCCGGTCACCTCGCCGTGGCCGCCGTCGAAGACGACGTCGGAGCAGGAGTAGAAGGTCTCCGCGCTGTCCGAGCGCTGCCAGACCATGTAGACGATGTGGCGCCCGGACTTGCCCTCGGGCAGCTTGCCGGACCAGGAGTAGTTGGCCTCGACCGTACCCGGGGTGCCGTTCAGCGGCGGGTGGTCGATCGTGAGGAAGGGCTTGTCCTCGAGGTCGTTCCAGGTGAGCGGCTTGGTCGGGTCGAAGCCGTCCTTGGTGACGTAGACGTAGAACCAACCAGGGTGCGCCGCCCAGGCGTTGTAGGAGAAGTCGACGGTCGCGCCCGAGGTGAGGTGGGTGAGGGGCCAGTCGCTGCGCGGAAGGTTGAAGCCGGTGAAGTTGGGGTTGCCGCCGCTGCAGAGCTGGCCGTCCGGCACGAAGCCACGGGTGCGGCCGGCGCCGTCGGAGCGCAGCACGGAGAACCAGTTGTAGAACGGCGTGGTGCCGCTGACCTGCTGGGCCGCTTTGCAGGCCGGGTTGACGGGCTTGATCTCACCGGTGTCGGTGAGGGCGTCCTGCCAGCACAGGAAGGTACGGCTGCCGGGCTTCATGGGCGTGCCGTGGGCCTCGGCCCTCCCGCCCGCCGTGACGACGAGGGCGAGGGCCGGAAGCGTGGCGAGCAGGGAGACCAGGACGAGGAAGAGGGCCCGGGTGCGGGACGAGGACGCTAATCGGCCCGATCTGGGGAGTGACAGGATCATGACAGGCAACATCCTTCGGGTACGGCCGTACGGCGCGAGGTGCGGTGCGGGTGCGGGTGGTGTGGGGGGTGGCACGAGTGCGGGGGGCGGGGCAGGGGCGAGGTCCGCGCAGGTGCGGAGGGTGCGCGTGAGCTGCCGAGCGGGGTGGGAGCGGCCCGAGGGCGACGGGTTCCGGTCCACCGCCCTCATGGGAGCGCTCCCACCCTGCCTGTGGGGGAAGTTAGCGCTGCGGGGCCGTCTTGTAAACGGCTGACGCGGCACGCCACTCGAATACGGCACTGTCGCAGCCGACGCGCCGACGGCTTCCCTCGGGCGTCTCAGCGCGGCTGCCGCACCGGATAGGCCGCCTGGAAGGCCAGTCGGCCGTCGGCGTCCCGGCCGAGGGCGGTGAGCACGTCGTCGAAGGCCAGGAACTCCTCCCACACCGCCCGTCCGCTCGCCGCCGCGAGCCGTGCGACGACCAGGTCCTCCAGCTCCTGGACCCGCCTGCCCTTCCAGATCTTGTCGGCGACGCTCACCAGCAGGTCCTCGAGGGTGATGTCCGGCCGGTTCCAGTCCGCGTGACCGGCGGCGAAACGAGCCAGCGCGGGTTCGACGCCACGCGCGAGGAGCAGTGCGCGGCCGGCGGCCTCGTGGGCGGAACCGGGACCGGACAGTTCCTCGGGGTGCAGCGTCTTGCCGATGTCGTGCGTCGCGGCTCCGAACAGCACGGCGCCGGCGTCGAGCGGGACCGCCGGATGCTCGCGCGCCATCCAGTCGACGAGCCGGCACCCGACGTCGTGCACGGCCCGCAGATGAGCCGCGAGACGAGGTGGCGCGTCCAACTCCCTCAGCAGGCCCTCTACTTGATCACCGAGAGGACGCAGCGGCGGATCACCGTCGTCGTGCAGGGCGCGGTGGAGGAGGTCGATGGCCGTCACGACGCCAGGGTAGGGCCGAGGGCTCTTCCAGGGTCCGTCTTCGGTCCCGGCGGAGCCCGGCCGTGCGGACGCGCTCAGTGCAGGACGTGACCGGAGGCGGAGGGATGCCTCGCCAAAGCGGTCTCGGCCGCCGGGAGTCGGACGGTGAACTCCGTTCGGCCCGGGGTGCTCTCCACGTCGATGGCCCCTCCGTGTGCCGAGACGACGGCTGCCGTGACCGTCAGGCCCAGGCCGGAGCCGCCCGTCGTTCCCGGGGGGCGGGTCCGGGAGTGGCCGGCCCGGGTGAAGGGGTCGAAGACCGTGGGCAGCAGTTCGGGCGGGATTCCCGGTCCGTCGTCCCGTACGCGCACCACGCACCGCTCCCCCGTCGCCTCGACCTCGACCACCACCGTGGTGCCGGCGGGCGTGTGCGTGCGGGCGTTGGCCAGGAGGTTGGCCAGGGCCTGCTGGAGCCTCGTCCGGTCGCCGACGACGAGGGCGGGCACCTCGTCGAGGTGCAGCGCGAGCCGCCAGTGGTGGTGGCCGTCGTCCGACGCCCGGGCCTGCCACACCGCCTCGGCGGCGACGGCCGCGAGATCGACCTCGGCCCGCTCCAGGGGGCGCCCGCCGTCCAGCCGGGCCAGCAGCAGCAGGTCCTCCACCAGCCCCGTCATCCGCGCCGACTCCGCCGACACCGTCCGCCAGGCCAGCACCGGCTCGACCCGGTCCGTGCCGCGGTTCATCAGCTCCGCGTAACCGGCGATGGAGGCGAGCGGCGTGCGCAGTTCATGGCTGGCGTCGGCCAGGAAGCGCCGCATCCGTTCCTCGCTGCGCTGCCGCTCGGCGAGGGAGGTCTCCACATGGTCGATCATCCGGTTGAGGGCCGCGGCGACCTGGCCGGCCTCGCTGCCGGAGTCGGCGTCCCGGACGGGGACCCGGGTCAGGCCGGCGACCTCGCCGTGGTCCAGCGGGATGCGGGTGACCGCGGCGGCGGTGGCGGCGACCCGGCCCAGGGGGCGCAGTTGCCGCCGTATGACCACCGCGCAGACGCCGCCCGCGACCACCAGACCGGCCGCCGCCACCGCGGCCTCGGCGGCCACCAGTGCGCCGATCGTGTCCCGGACGTCGCCCATCGGCAGTCCCGCCAGGACGCGTACGTCGCCCGACCGCGCGGCGGCGATCCGGTAGACGCCGAGTCCGGGCACCGTACGGGTGTGCTCGGACCCGTCGGTCGCGATGCCCCGCAGGGCGGCGCGCTGGTCCGCGGTCAGGTTCTGCGGTGGGGCGTCCCGGCGGACGACGGCCGCCGAGAGGATGCCGCCGTCCGCGTCCAGCCGGGCGGCGAGCATCCCGGCGGGATGGCCGTTCTCGCTGAGGAAGGACAGCCCCGTCCGGTCGTCCGGGTACAGCTCGGCCCCGCCCAGGCTGCGGACGACCTCGTCGCCGACCCGTTCGTCCAACTCGCCCATGAGAGAGGCGCGCTGAAGGTACGCCGTGGTGCCGGCCATCGCGGCGCACACGGCGACCAGGGTGGCGGTGACGAAGAGCAGCAGGCGCGTGCGCAGGGAGCGGCCGCGCGGGCGGGCGGTCATCTGCGCCCCCCGGCAGGCCGGGTGACGGCCGCGTCGGTGCGGGCCGGCGCGTCGACGACGGGCCCGCGGACGCGGCCGGTGTGGATCCCCAGGGTGCCTGACATGTCTCGATACTGTCCCGGTCCACTGTCGGAACCCTGTGTTCAGCCTGAGGGTGGGTGATGACATCGGGCGGATACGGCGGAAGGGCCGCACCCCCGACATACGGGGATACGGCCCTTCCGGTGCTCAACTGCCCTGCCGGACCGCTTACTTGCGGATCAGGCTGCGCAGCACGTACTGCATGATGCCGCCGTTGCGGTAGTAGTCGGCCTCACCGGGGGTGTCGATGCGGACGACCGCGTCGAACTCGACGCCCGTGTCGGTGGTGACCTTCACCGTGCTCGGGGTGGTGCCCTCGTTCAGCTCGGTGACGCCGGTGATGGAGAAGGTCTCCTCGCCGGTCAGGCCGAGGGACTGCGCCGAGGCGCCCTCGGGGAACTGCAGCGGCAGGACGCCCATGCCGATGAGGTTCGAGCGGTGGATGCGCTCGTAGGACTCGGCGATGACGGCCTTGACGCCGAGGAGGGCCGTGCCCTTGGCCGCCCAGTCGCGGGACGAGCCGGAGCCGTACTCCTTGCCGGCCAGGACGACCAGCGGGATGCCCTGCTCGATGTAGTTGCGGGAGGCGTCGTAGATGAACGACACCGGCGCGTCGGCCTGGGTGAAGTCGCGGGTGTAGCCGCCCTCGGTGCCCGGCGCGATCTGGTTGCGCAGGCGGATGTTGGCGAACGTGCCGCGGATCATGACCTCGTGGTTGCCTCGGCGGGAGCCGTAGGAGTTGAAGTCACGACGCTCCACACCGTGCTCGGTGAGGTACTGGCCGGCCGGGGTGTCGGCCTTGATGGCGCCGGCGGGCGAGATGTGGTCGGTGGTCACCGAGTCGCCCAGCTTGGCCAGGACCCGGGCGCCGGTGATGTCGGAGACCGGGGTGGTCTCCATCGTCATGCCCTCGAAGTACGGGGGCTTGCGCACGTAGGTCGACTCGGCGTCCCACTCGAAGGTGTTGCCGGTCGGGATCGGCAGCGCCTGCCACTGGGCGTCGCCCGCGAAGACGTCGGAGTAGGACTTGTTGAACATGTCCTCGCCGATGGCGTTCGCCACGACGTCGTTGACCTCGGCCTCGGAGGGCCAGATGTCCTTCAGGTAGACCGGGTTGCCGTCCTGGTCGGTGCCCAGGGCGTCCTTGGTGATGTCCACCTTCATGGAGCCCGCGATGGCGTACGCGACGACCAGCGGCGGGGAGGCCAGGTAGTTCATCTTGACGTCGGGGTTGATCCGGCCCTCGAAGTTGCGGTTGCCGGAGAGGACCGAGGTGACCGCGAGGTCGTGGTCGTTGACCGCCTTGGAGACCTCCTCCGGCAGCGGGCCGGAGTTGCCGATGCAGGTGGTGCAGCCGTAGCCGACGAGGTTGAAGCCGACCTTGTCGAGGTAGGGGGTCAGGCCCGCCTTGTCGAAGTAGTCGGTGACGACCTTGGAGCCCGGGGCGAGGGTGGTCTTGACCCAGGGCTTGCGGGTCAGGCCCTTCTCCACGGCCTTCTTCGCGACGAGCGCGGCGGCGACCATGACGTACGGGTTCGAGGTGTTGGTGCAGGAGGTGATGGCCGCGACCGTCACCGCGCCGTGGTCGATCTCGTACGTCGAGCCGTCGGGGGCGGTCACGGTGACCGGGTTGGACGGGGCGCCGTTCGGGGCGACGGCCGGGGCGTCGGAGGCCGGGAAGGACTCCTTGCCCGACTCGTCGACGTCGTCGACGTAGTTGCGGACGTCCTGCTTGAACTGCTCGGCGGCGTTCGCGAGGACGATGCGGTCCTGCGGGCGCTTCGGGCCGGCGATGGAGGGGACGACCGTGGAGAGGTCGAGCTCCAGCTTCTCGGAGAAGTCCGGCTCGGCCTTCGGGTCCAGCCAGAGGCCCTGCTGCTTGGCGTACGCCTCGACGAGCGCGAGCTGCTGCTCGGAGCGGCCGGTGAGCTTGAGGTACTTGATGGTCTCGTCGTCGATCGGGAAGATCGCGGCGGTCGAGCCGAACTCCGGCGACATGTTGCCGATGGTGGCGCGGTTGGCCAGCGAGGTGGCGGCGACGCCCTCGCCGTAGAACTCGACGAACTTGCCGACCACACCGTGCTTGCGGAGCATCTCGGTGATGGTGAGCACCAGGTCGGTGGCGGTGGTGCCGGTGGGCAGCTCGCCGGTCAGCTTGAAGCCGACCACGCGCGGGATGAGCATGGAGACCGGCTGGCCGAGCATCGCGGCCTCGGCCTCGATGCCGCCGACGCCCCAGCCGAGCACACCGAGGCCGTTGACCATGGTGGTGTGGGAGTCGGTGCCGACGAGGGTGTCGGGGTAGGCCTGGCCGTTCCGGACCATGACGGTGCGGGCCAGGTGCTCGATGTTCACCTGGTGGACGATGCCGGTGCCCGGCGGGACGACCTTGAAGTCGTCGAACGCGGTCTGGCCCCAGCGCAGGAACTGGTAGCGCTCGCGGTTGCGGCCGTACTCCAGCTCGACGTTCTGCGCGAACGCGTCGTTCGTGCCGAACTTGTCGGCGATGACGGAGTGGTCGATGACCAGCTCGGCCGGGGAGAGCGGGTTGACCTTCGCGGGGTCGCCGCCCAGTTCCTTGACGGCCTCACGCATGGTCGCGAGGTCCACGACACAGGGAACGCCGGTGAAGTCCTGCATGATCACGCGGGCCGGCGTGAACTGGATCTCCTGGCTGGGCTGGGCCTGCGAGTCCCAGCCGCCGAGGGCGCGGATGTGGTCGGCGGTGATGTTCGCGCCGTCCTCCGTGCGGAGCAGGTTCTCCAGCAGGACCTTGAGGCTGTACGGCAGGCGAGCGGAGCCCTCCACCTTGTCCAGCCGGAAGATCTCGTACGACTCGTCGCCCACCTGCAGCGTGCTGCGGGCGTCGAAGCTGTTCGCCGACACGACAGTCTCCTTCATTGATGTGCGCGTACCACCACGATCCTGCCGCCTCGGCATCTCGGCCGATCCGCTAAGGCAATGCTAAGTTAGGTAACCCTTAGTGCCAGACTCGACGGCGGCTGCGGCTGCGGTGCTCCTCGGCAGATATCTCGATGTCGAGATAACTCTAGTACATGGGGGCGGGATGGTCATGCCCGGGCCCGGTCCCGTCGTGCCGCGATCCGGCGAGGCGAGCCATCAGTGCGCCGACTCGGGGTAGCAGGGAGATGTCATGCACCCAGTGAAAGGAGGCGCGATGCCCCTCACGTTCCGCAAGAGTTTCCGGATCCTTCCCGGAGTGCGGCTGAACATCAACCGGCACTCGTGGTCCATCACCACCGGCGGCAAGCACGGGCCGCGGCACACGCACAGCAGCACCGGACGTCGTACGACATCGATGGATTTGCCCGGACCTTTCGGGTGGCGGCGGACCCGTACGGAGAGGCGAGGTTGACGGGTCATCACCCGAATGGACCCCCCGAGATGCCCCATCTCATATCTGAGATAGCCTCAGCCTCATGTCAGACGACTACCTCGCACGTATCGGCAAGCTCATCCGTGACGCCCGGCAACACCGAGGCTGGACACAGGCGCAACTCGCGGAGGCTCTCGGCACCAGTCAGAGCGCGGTCAACCGCATCGAGCGCGGAAACCAGAACATCAGCCTTGAGATGATCGCCCGAATCGGTGAAGCGCTGGAGAGTGAAATCGTCTCTCTGGGCTACGCGGGCCCGATGCATCTGCGGGTGGTCGGCGGACGTCGGCTGTCCGGGGCCATCGACGTCAAGACGAGCAAGAACGCGTGCGTGGCGCTGCTCTGTGCGTCCCTGCTCAACAAGGGACGCACGGTGCTGCGCCGCGTCGCGCGGATCGAGGAGGTCTACCGGCTCCTCGAGGTCCTCAACTCCATCGGCGTCAAGACCCGCTGGGTCAACGGCGGGGTCGACCTGGAGATCGTGCCGCCGGCCGACCTGGACATGGGGGCGATCGACGCCGACGCGGCGGTGCGGACGCGGTCCATCATCATGTTCCTCGGTCCGCTGCTGCACCGGATGGACCGCTTCAAGCTCCCCTACGCCGGCGGCTGCGACCTCGGCACCCGGACCATCGAGCCGCACATGATCGCGCTGCGCCGGTTCGGTCTGGACGTCGCCGCCACCGAGGGCCAGTACCACGCCCAGGTGGACCGGGGCGTGCGGCCGGACCGCCCGATCGTGCTGACCGAGCGCGGGGACACCGTCACCGAGAACGCGCTGCTGGCCGCCGCCCGGCACGACGGCGTCACCGTCATCCGCAACGCCTCCTCCAACTACATGGTCCAGGACCTGTGTTTCTTCCTGGAGACGCTCGGCGTCCGGGTCGAGGGCATCGGCACCACGACCCTCACCGTGCACGGCGTGCCCGACATCGACGTCGACGTCGACTACTCCCCCTCCGAGGACCCGGTCGAGGCGATGAGCCTGCTGGCCGCGGCCGTCGTCACCGAGTCGGAGCTGACGGTGCGCCGGGTGCCGATCGAGTTCCTGGAGATCGAGCTCGCGGTCCTGGAGGAGATGGGCCTCGACCACGACCGCACGCCGGAGTACTTCGCCGACAACGGCCGCACCCGCCTGGTGGACCTGACCGTCCGGCCCTCCAAGCTGGAGGCCCCGATCGACAAGATCCACCCCATGCCCTTCCCGGGCCTGAACATCGACAACGTCCCGTTCTTCGCGGCGATCGCGGCCGTCGCCCAGGGCAAGACCCTCATCCACGACTGGGTCTACGACAACCGGGCGATCTACCTGACGGACCTCAACCGCCTCGGCGGCCGGCTGCAGTTGCTGGACCCGCACCGGGTGCTGGTCGAGGGCCCGACGCGCTGGCGGGCCGCCGAGATGATGTGCCCGCCGGCCCTGCGGCCCGCCGTGGTCGTCCTGCTGGCGATGATGGCGGCCGAGGGCACGTCCGTCCTGCGCAACGTCTACGTCATCAACCGCGGCTACGAGGACCTCGCCGAGCGCCTGAACACCATCGGGGCGCAGATCGAGATCTTCCGGGACATCTGACCCGCCCGCGCGGCGCGTTGCCGGGGCCGGACCTCGCGCGGCGAGGTCCGGCCCCGGCGTTCACGGCCGATACGGTCAGCGCCGCGGCGCAGGCGGGCGGCGCTTCGCGGGCGTGGGCAGGAGCGGCTCATCTGCCTCGGTGCGCTTGAACGCCGCCTCAAGGACCGCCGGGTCGGACGCCGCCGATGTGAGGCCCTGGCGGTGGGCCTGCGCCGCTGTCTCGTAGAGTTCGTCCGCCGCACGCAGCCGGGCCTCGACAGCGCGCCGGCGGTGCTCCGTGCGGTCGCCCGCCGTATCGGCCCAGGCTCGCGCGGCAGCATGCCGAGCGTGGGCGACGGCGAGGTCGTGCCCCCGCTCCTGACGGCGCTCGAGCGCGGAGCGGAAACTGTCGACGTACGGATGTTCGCGCAGCAGACCCGCCAGCAGGCCGATCCCGCCGGAGAGCAGCAAGAGGGAGATGAACATCCAGTAGACGGTCGTGGGCTGGAGATCCAGTCGCGCCGCCAGGGAAGGGACGTCCACGTCGGAGCCCTCGAATCCCGCGGCGGCGCCCGTGGCCCTCACCGTCGGCTCCTTGGCCATCACCGTCTTCGCGCGCAGGATGCCCAGAGTGACCGTGCAGGCCGCCCAGAAGCAGAGGAACAACAGGGCAGCAGGACCTGACGACCGGTTGCTGCCCGTCGCCCCGCGTTCCCTCAGGGCGCGGCCCACGAGGTGCGGCACGGTCAGCATGAGGACCCCCACGGAGATCGCCAGGGTCGCGTTGAGCACGCCGGAACTGGAGGTGCCGACACCGTGGAAGGGCTGGAACGCCACCCAGTAGATGGGCACTTCGACCGCGAAGACAAGGACGAGCAGGAAGAGGACCGCCTTCTCCGGCATCGCGGCCCGGGCTCGCAGTCCCTCCCAGCCCTCGACGGAGGCAACGACCGTGTCCCTGCTGTCCGACGGGGCCGCGGCCGCAAGCGGGGCCGCGGCCACCGGGTTGAGGGTGCGGTACTCGTCGTACTCGTCGTCCGCAAGGTCACCCTCGCGGTCGTCGTCGCCGTCGGAGGTGGTGGAGTCGGCGGCATCGGCACGCGTGCCCGCACCCGACCACGACTTCTCGAAACGCTCGCGCACCGCGTCGCGCAGCCGCTGCCAGCGCATCGCCCGGTGAGCGAGCAGGTCGAGCTGCTCGCGCGCCCGGCGGACGTCGTGCTCCGCCTCGATCAGCCGGTGCTGGGCGATCTCGACTGCCGCCTCCTCGCGCGCGGTGCGGTTGCGCGCCTCCGCGTCCTCTCGGGCGCTCCGGGACTCCCGGTCGGCCGCCTCCTCCTCCATCAGTTCGCGCACGAGGTCGCGGCGGGCGGCCAGTTCGGCCGCATACGGCGGCAGGAGGCCGCTGGACAGTACGACGACGTCGAGCGTCTTTCCTCTGCCGTCCGCGGCGCCCTGTTGCCGTGCCTGTTCGACCAGTCGTCGCTGTGCACGGTCGCTCAGGACGAGCGGTGTCCGCTGCACTTCGGGACGTGTCCGCCTGCCGTATGCCGCGAAGGGCCGCCGCCGCGAGCCGTCCTCGCGGCGCAGTACACGGTCGATGCGGGAGCGCCGCGGGGTGGACTCTTCGGGATCGCTATTCGTAGTCGTGATGGACATGTGCCTTCGCCCGTGTCGTGAGTATGTCGGTCCAGAACTGGTCGAAGCCCTGGTAGGAGGAGGGCTTGCGGGTCGGGTTCTTGCCGTAGCCGACCGTGTAGAGGTCCATCCCGCGCAGCGCCGGGACTTCCCTGCCGGCCAGGAGCTTGTTCACAGCCCGCGTTCTCTCGGCCGCGGTCGACAACGGCTCCCTGGAGATGTGGAACTCTCGGTCCCACTGTTCGAAATCGCTGACCGCGAGGATGCTCGCGTCGTTGGCGGCGGAGCCCTGCGTCTCGCGCAGCGTCTGCGCGATCCGGCCGAGCGCCCCCAGTACGTCCGAGCCGTTCTGTCCTCGGGCGCAGTCGAGCATCTCGACGGACGTGTTGACGGCGGCGATCCGGGCCCGCTGCCGCAGCACCTCGGGATCGGTGGTGCTCGACTTCGGCTTCGGGTCGAGATCGATGGGCGAATGGCGGCAGGACGACGTCCATGAGGAGGCCGTCACGGGCGCGTAGGCGAGCGAGGAGCACCCACGTTGGTCCAGGAACGGGATGAGCGTTTCCTGGAGCTTCTTCTTCACGTCGATACCGGTGTGGTCGCTGGTTCCGGAACCGGAGCCGTCCACGACGAGACCGCAGGGCTGCTTGTGTGCGCCCTTGTCGTCGGATTTCCAGGGCGCGGAGCAGCCGGCGAGGCACAGGGCCAGCGCGGCCAGCAGCGCCAGGTGGATGCGGCCCGGAGCGCGGCGCCCGTGTGGCGGCCGGCCGGCCCGGGGTATGTGCAGCGGATGGAGTGCGTTCATGTGCATCTTTCACGTCGGAGATGTGGTGTATCGGCAGGACGCGGGCAGGGGTGGCGGACCCGCCGTCGACATGACGCGGCGGGCGCGTGTGCAGCTGCCCCGTGCGGTCGGCCTCAGGCCGCTTGCGCTCCCGTCGAGGAATGACCGAGGTCGAGCAGGTTCAGTGCCCTGGTCAGGGCCGAGGGAGCGCCGGGGGCCGCGGCGAGCCATGAGTCGTAGTCCTGCCATCCCGGGTCCAGAGTGATCTGGCCGGGCAGCCAGGAGTTCGGACGCACCCGGCGGTTCCCGTCGACGGCGCACTGCCGCCGCCAGACGGCGTCCCAGTAGTGCGCCAGCCGCAGGTTCGCTCCGGCCACGTCCGACTCCGCGCGGGTACGGCACTGCGCCGCCGCCGTGCGCCACTCGGCGACGGAGCGGCCCCATCGGTCCAGCAGTGCGGGCGAGGGGCTGCGCCGCACTTCGTACTGTGTGATCACCGCGACGACTCCGGAGTGGATGCCCGCCACCAGGGCGTGCCGGTCCCTCAGCAGCCGGGCGCGCAGCTCGGTGGTGGTGCGCACCGCCATGAGCCGGACTTCCTGGACGTACGGCGTGATGAGTTCGGCCGAGTCCGGGTTCTGGTCGGGGAGCGTCATCCGCAGCCGGCTCCCGTCGCGCCGGCCCCGCCAGCGGCTGCGCACCGAGCTGTGCAGACCGAGGCCGCCCGGACGCAGACCGCCCGTGACTGTGTGTCTGGTTTCCACGAAAGGTCCCCCCTGTGTACGAGTGCCTTCCCCAAGGCACAGGAGATCGGCTTTCCGTGCGCATACGGTGGCGCTGGACGCGAAAGCCAGGACGCCGAGCCTAGCCGAATATGCGATGAAATACATGCGGGCGGGAGGGAAGAATCCGTTCCCGTCCCGGACCCGAAAAGGGTCCGCTTCGGTTCCTCAATCGGTCCGATTCCGGTCCGGAACGAGAACATGACCACTTGCCGCCCGGGGACGTCCGAGCGAATACTTTTTCTCCGCGCACGTGGGGAGGAAGTACGTTGGGAAACGCGGAACAACTGAATGTGAGCGGCACGCACCTGCCGCTGGTGACACTCGGGCCGGGAATGCGGCTCGGCGTCTGGACGCAGGGCTGCGAGCTGGCCTGTCCAGGCTGCATGTCACGACACACGTGGGACCGCGCCGGCGGCGTCCGGACCCCCGTGGTCGACCTGCTGGCCCGGTGGCAGGAGGCTCTGGACCGGGGGGCGTCCGGGCTGACCGTGAGCGGCGGGGAGCCCTGCGACCAACCGGCCGCACTGGGCGCCTTCCTCAGGGGTGCGGACGAACTGCGCAGCGCAACCGGCGTACGGGCGGCCCCCGACGGCGGGGCCCCCGACCTGCTCGTCTACACCGGATACGAGGACGACGAACTCACCGCGGAGCAGCGAGCGGCGCTCGCGACGGCCGATGCCGTGGTCACCGGCCGCTTCAAGGTCGCCGAGCCCACGGACCTCGTCTGGCGCGGCTCCGCCAACCAAAGGCTCTGTCCGCGCACGGAGTTGGGGCGTCTGCGCTACGGCCCGCACCTCACCCGCGTCCGGCGTCCGCACGATGCGGGACTCCAGGTCGTGGTGGACCGGCGAGCCGAGGACGGGACCTGGCCGATGCGCTGGTACGGCATTCCACGCCGCGGCGATCTGACCGCGTGGGAGAGGGAGGGTGCCCGCCGTGGCCTGTCGGTATCAGCACCGAGCTGGCGTGCCTGACCTTCCCTCAGCACTGGTCGGCGGCCCGCAGCACAGGGATCAGGGCTGGGGTGCGCGTGACCAGGTGCACTGTCCAGCGAGGGTCCGCTCGCAGTTCCTCCTCCACGGCCCAGCGCAGCCAGCGGGCAGCCCGCTCGGGTGGCAGACCTCCACGCCCGGCTCCGAGCACGGGAAAGCAGAGGGACGACAGCGGGGGGTCGTAGGCCTCCCGTTCCCTGGCGGCCGTACGAAAGACGCCGGCCACGGCGTCGACCACCGTCCGCTCGGACGTCTCGTAGCCGCGGCCGTCGCGCCGGGGCACCGCGACCGCCGCGTGCAGAACGCGGCGGACACCCCGCTCCGCCATGGCGCCGGGGCCCGTGGGTACGACCGTGCCGGGCGGTACCTGGATGCCGCCGTGGTTGTGCCGGGCCAGCCAGTCCCGCAGTTCCCGGGCGAGGGGGTCGTCGACGACTGCGTTGGCCTCGTTCCGCACGGCTGCGGCGCGGCGCAGCGCCCCGGAGACGGTGTCACGGAAGATCTTCGACATCTCCAGGTAGGTGTTCTCGGACGAGACCAGGACGTCGATGCCGCGCAGCAACTCGATCGGCGACAGATGCACCTGGATGTGCGGGTGCGCGGGCGGATCACCCGGCGTCGTCATGTCGAAGTGCGTGGGCGGATCGGTCATCCGCGGCGTGCGCGGCGGGAGATCCGGAGCCGACCCGCACCGCTCGGTGTTCCCGTCCGCCGCGGCCCCCGCGCCGGCCAGGGCCAGCACGGCGTCGGCCAGACGGTCCAGGACCTGGTGTTCCTGGCGATGCCGGAAGCTCTCCGTGGTGACACCGAACACCGCGGCGGCCGCCCTGCGCCGGTCACCGGCCGTCTGGGAGCCGGTGGCGACGAGCCCGAACGAGAGGGCCGCCGCACGCGCGAGTTCGCCGACGGGCTCGACCGCGTCCGGAAGCGACTGGTCGCCGGACGGCGGACAGGAGCGGTCGAGCCAGCGGACCGCAGTCATCAGCAGCCGTTCGATGCCTGCCGCGGGCTCCATCGGCCCCGTGGGCAGGCCCGCGGCCGTCGCAGCGGCGGTGAGCCCCGGATGCGCGATCTCCCGGACGCGCGGGATACCGACCTTGCGCAGCGCGCGCAGTTCGGCGACGAGTTGGTGGTGCAGTGGGAGTTCGGAAGGCGCCGCGGGGCGTTGTGCCAGACCCATGTCGGCACGATAGGACCGGGCCGCTCGGGAGGTAGGCGGTTTCACGCGATCGGTACAGCCCTGCCGAGGGCCGACCCGGTCGCCACACGTTTCTTCCTGTCCATTTCTTGCCGCAAGTTATTCGTGGTCGACGCAGGGATCGACTTTATTTGATCGAAGGCATTCAGAAAGTGACTAAATTCGGACGCCCGCAGCGGCAGGAATATCTTCGCGTGATATTCATTCGGCCGAGGAGAATCACATGAGTACGGAAGTTCCGCCTGACGGCCGGCCGCCCTCGGCCCGGACCGCCATTCCGCCGACCGACCAGTTCCCGGATGTCGACCCGGACCCGGCGCGTGGCCGCGAAGTCCGGCCCGATCTGCACGACCTGCCGGAGGAATTGCGCGGACGGTTTGAACGGCTCGCCGAGTTGGGTGCCGGCCGCACCGGCGAACCACGGCCCACCCAGGCCGTGGTGCTGCGCGTCGTGGAACGCGACCCCCGGCTCAGACCCTCGGGCGTGCCGTTGGTCTGGAAGGGCTACCACCACTTCTTCGCCCCGCATCACCAGGTCCATGAGGTCCTCAGCGCACCCGTTCACGAGAACGTCGTTCAGGTCCTGGACCGCGGCATCGCGACCGGAATGGTGTGGGAGGTCTGCCTCTCGGAAGGGGAGACCACACTCGCCGAGTACCGCGAACGCCGCCAGGAACGAGAGGGCGGCCCGCTGCCCGCCGACTGCATCCGACAGGTGGTCGAGCAACTCCACGGGGCACTCACCGCGTTGCACCGGCACGGCATCGTGCACCGCGACGTCGCCCCGGACAACATCGTCGTCCGCGAAGGCCCGGCCGGAGAGCCTCGGCTGGTCCTCGTCGACATCGGCGCCGCTCTGCCGGTGTCCTCCGCGCGGGTACGGCACTGGACCGGGAAGCCGCACTACCTCGCGCCGGAGGCCACCTCCGTCGTACAGACCGTCCAGCCGTCCGTCGACTGGTGGTCCCTGGGCATGGTCGTCGCCGAACTCGCCCTCGGCACCCACCCGATCCGTCTGCGAGAACGCGGGCTCGTCCTCAGACGCATCAGCACGGAGGACGTCGATGTCAGCGGAATCGGCGACCCCCGGCTGCGTGCCCTGTGCGAGGGACTGCTCACCCGGTCCCTGAAGCACCGCTGGGGCTCGGACGAGGTCGGCCAGTGGATCGATCCCGACCGCGAGGACCCCGCACCGGTCACCCGGGGCATCGCCACGTCACCCGGTCCTGCCGCTGCCTCCGGTCCGCGGACAAGGCCGTTCACCTTCATCGGACGGGAGTACACCGACCCCGAGGACCTCGCCGACGCGCTCGACCGCGACCATCCCAGCGCGTCACGGCTACTGTCCTCCCCGTCCGGGCGCCGTGCACTGGTCGGCTGGCTCGAGCAGTTCCCGCCGGACACGGTGGCCGAACCCGTGACGGCGGCCAGGGCGGGCGAAGCCGAGGAAGGACCTGCGGCCAGGGACGACCTGCGCACCCGCCTGTCCGAGGCAGCACCCGATCCCGTCACCCTCGCCCGGCTCCTCAACCGGCTCGGCCCGCATCTGCCCGTCACCTGGCACGGCTTCAGCCTTGAGGGTCACCGGTTGCCCGAGGTCGTACAGCACGCGAGCGAGGGCGACCGGGACGCTCGTGACCTCATCGTCGCTCTCGGCCATCCAGGACTCCTGACCACCCTGTCCGTCCGGCCGGGCGGCGAACAGCTGGCCGCCACCGAGGACCAGTGGCGGCGACTGCGCAGCGCCTGGGACGCGCAGACGGAGGAACTCGCCCTGCGGCACCCGCGGCTGCGCCGGCGCGCGGTGCGGGCGGCCCTCAGCCGGACCGCGGCGGTCGACGCCCGGTTGCTGCACCTGGCCCGGCTGCCGCAAGTCGCCGGTCACTGGAGCCGACAGGCCCAGCGGGCCGCCCGGACCCTTGCCGTCCGCGTTCCCTGGTTCGAGCAGTTGCTCGACGAGGCCGACGACCCACTACGCCGACTCGCCGCGATGATGCTCGTCCGTCTGGCCCAGGACGACGCGGCACAGGCGTACGCACGGCTCGACGAACGGCGACAGCAGGAGGCCGCCGCCGCTCTGGCCGCCGCACGCGACGGACTCGACGTCGTGATGCGCCGCCTCGACATGCTGCCGAACCTCGGGTGGGCACTGCTGGGCGCCATCCTGCTCTGCGTTCCCTGGGGCTTTGTCATCTCGCTCTCCGATGCCGCGGGACTCGCGCCGCAGTCCGCCGTCGTCACCGGCTGGCTGCTGGCGATGCCCGCCGCCTTCGTCGTACACCTCCTCGAACTGTGGATCGCGGTCCGCATCGGGCCCCCCGGTTACCATCCCTCCCACTCGCTGGCCGGACTCATCATCGGGACCGCAGAACGGCCGGGGCGGTTCGTGCTCGCCGGCCGCTGGGCCAGGCTCGCCGTGGGCGTCCTGATGGCAGTCCTGTTCACGGTGGTGCTGCCGTACGTCCTGCTGTGGACACCGTGGCTGTGGCCCGTGTGCACCGTCGTCGCGCTCGGCGTGTGGACCGTGCGGCGCGACCGGCTCTGGCGACGCGCGCTGCTCAGGCAGCGTGCCCTGCAGGCGGCCGTCCGCGACGGACGTACGCTGCCCGTCGTACCCACGGGGGGACCGGCATGAGTTCCGCGCAGGGGTACGCCGGCGTCCAGGACGTGTGGCCGACGTACGGATACGACACGTCCCCGCCCGTCTCCACCGGCCATGTCACGAGCGGGCTTCCGCACGTGTCCGTCGCAGACATGTCCCACAGTGTGGACCACGTCGTGCACGGCGTGGCCCACGCTCTGCACGAGCTGCTCGAACCGGCCGCGATCGCGCTGGGTGCCATGAGCGGAGCGTTGCTGGCCGGACGAGCGGCCATGGCCGCCACCGGGGTGCTCGCTCACGCCGCCGTCCGGGCCGCGGAGGAACAACGCTGTCTGCTGCGACAGCAGGAGTCGGCCCGCGACGCCGCACAGCAGTGGGAGAGCGCCGCGTTCGCCGCCGTCCGCGTGAACGCGCGCCGCACCGTGCTCGCCGCCCGACTCGCCCGCCTGAAGCGGGAAACCCCGCCGGGTTCGCCCCCGCCCGCGCCCGTACTGCCGCCGCCCGTCCAGCCGGTGGGCTGCCGCCTGGACGTCACGCGTCAGACCTTGGCCGAGGCTGAACGGGCACTCGAACAGGCCGAGGCCGAGCTGGCGGCCTGGGCATGCGCGACGGCGGTCGCCGACGTCGCCGATGCGCGGGACACCTCTTGGCAGCGTGTTCTCGCCGAGCGACGTCGGCCGCGGCGCCGGACCGGAGCAGGGACCCCGCCGGCCGCCGAGCCCGCCCGGCCCTCCGTGGAATCCGAGCCGGTCCCGGTGACCCGGGCTAGGGGGGCTGACGAGGACGAGGTGACCTCTGCCTCCGCGGAGCTCCTGGGCGCCCTGCCCGTCGAAGCGACCCCGGAGGACAGCGAGCCCGTCGTCACCGCCCTGCACCACGCCTTGATCTGCGTACGCGCCGGTGACGGCATCAGCGCCGCCGAACATCTCGAGGAGGCCCGCATCTTCGCCGCCGATGTCGGCCGGCGTGTCCGCCTCCGTGCCGATGCCCTGTTCCAGGCCGCGGCCCAGTTGGACTTCCTCACCACCGAGGTGCCGTCCGACGTGGAGCCCGCGCCGCCGGCCGAGGACGTCCTGGCACTGCTGCGCGAGGCGGTCGCGGAGGGCCGTCCCCTCCGCGCAGCCGACCGGGACCGGGCACGCGCGGCGGTGGACGATCGGCTGGAGCAACTGGAACGACGCTACCTCCAGCAGGGAGCAGAGCATGTGCTCGGCGCGCTCGGCGGGGAACCGGCCCTGTGGCACGACACCGCATCCGGCGCCCGGTGCGCCGCCTTCGCTCCCCCCGGCTGGGAACCGGACCACTGGATCGAGGTGACCGTCCATCCGGACGGCCTGGACCTGGTCACATGCCGAGGCGGGCCGCCCTCACCCATCGATGCCGAGCGCTGCGCCGAGGCGAAGCAGTGGGCCGCGGGCTTCGAGCAGGCCCTTGCCCGCCTCGGCCTGGAATGCGACTTCCGCTTCGACTCGGAGGCCGTCGCACCACGCTCACCGGACGCCGCGCCGCGCACCGCGTCGGGGTCGTCGGGGCGCGAGCGTCCGGGTCGTTCCCGGGACGACCTGAGGCGCCGGGACGACGGACCACGGCACCGGCAGATCGACGACCGCGACGGCCGGCACTGAGCCACATGCCGCAGGGACGGTGGCCGGCAGGTGATCCGGCCGACGCCGCGTCACACCACCCGCGGTGCCGTTGCACCGCGGAGAAAGGAACTCATGAGTTCGACCAACGCATCGCCGCGAACGCCTCTCTCCAAGGACGGCGAGCCCGGCCGCACCGCCTCGAGCGCCCAGCGGTCCATACCCCCTTTCGTCGACGAGGTCGTCGGGACGCTCTCGGTGCACAGCCAGTTCGTGGTGCACGGCAACATCCACGACCGCTATCTGGCGCGGCGCCGTATCGGTGGAAAGCCGGTCGACAGCGACCGCAGCCTGCCCGAATCACTGTGGGACGGACTGCGCCCACTCGGGTACGGCGCACTGCTGAGCTACGACCAGATAACCGGATTCCAGGCACTGGTCGGCCCTGACCAGGAGACCGTTGTCGAACTGCTCAACGATGCCCTGCGGAGCCCGCGCACCGGAAGCGGCAGCGGCCGCACCCCCCAGCTCCTCGAAGCGGAGCCGCTCTTGCGTGAGATCGTCACGGGATTCCGGGAACGGCGCACCGCACGGCGTCGGGACGGCCGTGACGCCGAGCCGCTGCGGCTGGCACTGCTGATCGATCACTCCTCCAGGCTGAGCACCGACGTCACCCGGCTCGGCGAAGGCGAGCGGGACTTCTTCCTGGCCTGTGTGCAACTCGCCCAGGAAGCCGAGCCGTTGTCCGCCGCCCCGCACCACCCCCCGCGCGACCCGGCGGGCGCGGGGAAACTGTTCAACCCGGTCATCTGGCTCGCGGACAGCGACCGCGACCTGCCGCACTGGCTGGTGAGCGGATCCGGGCGCGTCCGCGCGGTCGCCGTTCCCGGGCCGGACGCCGGCGAGCGCCGCCGTATGGCGCAACTGCTCGCCTCGGAGCATCCGGCGGCACCGGCAGACGACAAGGCGGCGCGTCAGGACGGCACCGGGGCCGTCGCGGACGCACCGTCGCGGCTGGACCCGGTCACCGCGTTCGCCAGGGCAGCCGCCGGACTGTCGCTGGACGCCATGCGGCAGAGCCACCGGCTCGCCCTGTCCAGGAGCATGCCGTTCGAGGCGATGCCGGACGCGGTCCGCATCTACCGGCTGGGCGTGGAGAAGGACCCATGGCGCTCCTGGGACATCCGCGAACGCATCGCCCATGGACACGCACATCTCACCGGGCGGGTCCGAGGCCAGGAACAGGCGGTCACGATGACGCTCGACATTCTCAAGCGCGCGGCCCTCGGGCTGTCCGGGGCGCAGGCGACGTCCACCGGACACCGGCCGCGTGGCGTCCTCTTCTTCGCCGGTCCCACGGGGACGGGCAAGACCGAAATGGCCAAGAGCGTGGCGCAGTTGCTGTTCGACAGCGAGGACGCCTACCTGCGGTTCGACATGAGCGAGTTCTCCTCCGCGCACGCCGCGGACAGGCTCGTGGGCGCGCCGCCCGGATACGTGGGATACGAGGCCGGCGGTGAACTCACCCGAGCCGTACGCGCCGATCCCTTCCGGGTCATCCTCTTCGACGAGATCGAGAAGGCACACCAAGGGGTGATGGACAAGTTCCTCCAACTCCTGGAGGACGGGCGGCTCACCGACGGACAGGGTGTCACCACGTACTTCAGCGAGTGCGTGCTCATCTTCACGTCCAACCTCGGGATCCAGCACACGGATCCACAGACCCGGCGGCGGGTGTGGGACGTGCGCCCTGAAGACGACTACAACGACCTCGTGCAGCGGGTCAGGGCCAATATTCGCCAGCACTTCGAGGCCGAGGTGGGGCGGCCGGAGCTGATGAACCGCTTCGGTGGCAACGTGGTCGTGTTCGGCTTCATCACGGGTGAGGCGGCGGAGGAGGTGCTCGACCTGTCGATCCGCAACATCACCGCTGCCGTATGGGACAGCCAGGGCATTCGGTTGGAGATCAGCCCGCAGGCCCGCCGACGGCTCGGTGAGTACTGTCTGCGGGATCCGTACGCCGGCGGGCGCGGCATCGGCATGGCCCTTGAGACGCACCTGATCAATCCGCTGGCACGCGCGGTCTTCACGATCCGGCCGCAGTCGCTGAACGGCACACTACGGGTGACCGACGTGTGGGAGGACAAGGAGACCGGGTCGGTGGACCTGCGGGTCGAACAGGTCCCGGAACGGTGATGTCGGACGTCGAGATCGACGAGCCGGACGACGAGCCCTGGGAGGACCTGACGCCCCGCCGACCCGGCACACCCGTGCATCCGGCGGGCGTCCACCAGGCATCCGCCACTCCGGAGAAGCCCTCGCCCGGCGATGGGCACGGGGATCGGCAGGGGGACGACGAATCCCGGCCGGCTCCGACGGTGCCTTCTCCCCCGGAGGCGGCTGCGGGTGCGCACGCCGACGAGGACGACTCGGTGGAGGAGTTCTCGCCCCTGCGCCCGGGTGCTCCCGAGGCGAGAGGCGCCGACCGCCTGGAGCAGCCCGCGCCGCAGGCTCGGCTCGTGCGCTGCACCGGGTGTGGTCGAAAGGTGCCACGAACCTCAGACAGGTGCCCGGTCTGCTCGGCTCCGGTCGCGAGCGCCGCCCCCACCCCGGACAGCGGGGCGACGGCGGTGCTGCGCTTCTCCGGCGGTGCGGTGCAGGTGCACCTGCGTCCGGGCGATGTGCGGGCCCTCGGCCGGGATCCGGTGTGGGCACCCACAACGGCCGGCGGGTTCGCCGACGAGAGATCCGTGTCCCGCCGCCACGCCGAGGTCACCCTGCGCTCGGACGGCACCTTGTGGGTGACGGAACATCAGAACGGCACCACCCACGGCACCCGGGTCAACGGGGAGTATCTGCTGCCTGCTGTTCCCCGGCCCCTGGTCGACGGCGATCGCCTCGTCCTGGGGCTCGACTCGGAGGCGACCGTCTCTCTGTGCGCCCCCCGTGAGGAACCCACCGACCCGGAGGCCTGAGCGGCGACCGCGTCAGCCACCCGCCGGCTCCCGCTCGGAGACCGTCGCGCGGACCGGGCCCAGCAGCCGCCGGGCCTCGGCCGCGCCCTCCTCCGTGCACAGACGCACCGTACGTTCCGGAACGGGTTCCAGCGGGCGCTCCCCGCAACGGTCGCCGAACAACTGGAGTGCCTCGCGCGGCCGGTGACGTTTGGACTGCCACAACAGGCCCTGAATGTCCGGCGCGTGTTCCCTGATCAATCGAACCCAGTAGCGGGTCTTGGCGTAGTCGTGCCGCTCCGCGTCGACCAGCCAGGCGTCCTGCCACACCGCGGCGAGACCCTCCGCGCTCATCAGGTCCACGAGGGCGAGGTCCGTCGTGGTGCGCACCACCGACAGGCAGTACTGGCTCGCCCGTGCCCAGGGGATGCGACGCTGGGCGGTCGGACCGTCGAACCGCATGGACCGCAGCAGCACCTCGCTCAGGGCAGTGACCGGGTCGAGCGCTCCGTACAGATAGGAGAACGGGTCCTGTTCCGTGGCACCGAAGCGGTCTCCGTCGAAGAAGGCGTGCTGGCGGCTGGGGTTGAACGACTCCGCCGGGCGCGTCTCCCGGTGGCAGCGGTACACCTCGGTGCCGGCGGGCAGCAGCCGGACCAGCGGCTCCATCCGGGCCCCCTCGGGCGGGGCGTGGCCGGCCATCAGTCGTCCTCCACCAGGGCTCGGGCAGCGGCGAGGATGAGCTCATGGGGCGCCTCGTCCAGGAGATCGGCCGGAGCACCGTTCAGCCACTCGTTGTCGCCCAGCCACCAGTCCGCCGCGCCCCACGGATCCTGCCCCGCGAGCAGCAGCCGGTTCACCTCCCGAACCACCGGCCGCAGCTCGTCCGTACCGGGACTGAACTGGAACTCGGGGTAGCGGTAGCCGTGTTCGGGGTGACGCAGCCGGATGCAGTCGTCCGGCGCCGCGTCCGTCACGGTCGCAGGCGTCGCCGCCGCTTCCCGGGCCGGCGAGTCGAGCAGTCGACGCCGGGTGGTCTCCAGCACTTCGTCAGCCGTCGGTGGCGGGCCGGACAGGAAGCCGAGTAGGTCGGCCAGCCGGGCCCGGTCGACGACGGCGTCGCGGTCGGCGACCGGATCCGCGTAACGCAGGGCACCGCGCAGCGCCGCACCGACGGGGTGGTGCGCGGGCAGCCTGCTCAGCATCCGCCCCACGTCCCGCACGGCGCGCCGGATCGAGTCGCGGTCCCCGGCCTCGCCGAGCGCGGTGACCCGGCGCAGCAACTCGGCTCGCTCGTGCTCATCCATTTCGGCCAGCGTCTGCGCCCAGTGGCGGTGCAGCACGGCGATCAACTGGTCAGGCGTCATGGACCGGGTTTCCTCCGGGTCGGCCGGGGGCGGGGTTGCCCTGGTGAATGAAGGCGGCCCAGTTCAGCGGTCCGCTGAAATCCTGTTCGGCGAGGAAGGGATCCAGGTCGGTCAGCCCTGGTACCGGACACCGGTGGCCGGTCGGGGTGAGGGCATAGCGCTGCGTGGCACGCAGTGCGTCGGGCGGGGCCAGGCCCGCGTTCAGATGATGGTGCAGGACCGTCATCAGTGCCGGGGTGACAAGGTCGGACACCGCCCAGCGGGAGCCGATGACGTCCGTGGCCAGCCGATGCACGAGGGCTGTGGTGAGGGTGAGGGCCTCGTCGTGGTCCGTGTCGCTCAGATCCGTCTCACACGCGCTGAGCACCACGAGCGGCCCGGCGCGGTCCCCCGCCGACGGTGTGTCCAGCAGAGTGGTCACCGACAGGTGACCCGTCTCCGGGGGAGCGCCCTCGTCGTACCAGAGGTACAGCGCGGAACGGGTGGGGTCGGTGCCTGCCTTCCCGTGACACACCATGTGCACCACCGCGGCGCGGGTGCCGGCGGCGGAGGACTCGGCGCCCAGGACTTCCAGTACGGCGGCCGGCGTCGGCAGGTCGGTGCGGTGCCCGGTGCCGTCGTCCAGAATCCGGGCTTTGCTGTAGTACGCCTTCGCCAGTGCCCGGATCTCGTCGTCGGCGTGGTACAGGTCGTCCAGGGGGACCGACACCAGCGCCTGTCCTTGCGCGATCGGCAGCCTCGAACGGCGAATCCCGTGAACCAGTTCGGAACCCGATGCGGCGAATGTCACGACAGCGAGCTCGCACAGGTGAGCGACCGTCGGGATGCCGGAGGGGTCCGCCTCGGCATCGACGCTCCTCCGCGGCAGCGGGAGCCGCGCCGCCTGCCACGGGACGACACCCAGGTCGCCGCAGGGAACGATCACCAGCCGGACGGGCTCCGGACTCTCATCGGTGCCGCTCGGTCCCAGGCCGCTCTCGGCCAGTGCGCGCTCCCACACGTCCAGCGCGTCCATCACCGGTCCCATCACCGACGCGCCGGCCCAGTCGCACAGCCGGTCCAGGGACTGCTCCAGCCTCTTCTCCGGGCGACGCACCGCGGGGATCGCATCAGGGTCCTCCGTGTCCGACCCCTGGCTGCGCCGCATCTCGATCCTGGCCTGCACGAACGCTGTCAGCGGACCGCGATGCGCGGTGGACAACCCGGGCAGCTCCACGCTGTGCACGCCGAGTCCGGGGCGGAGCAGAAGCGCGGCCCCGACCTCGTCACCCGGCACCAGGTACACCAGTGCGTCGGCTCGGCAGCGGGTCAGTGCGTCGGCGAGGACCGGCACGGACAGCGGCTCTGATGCCGCCTTCGCGGCTCCTGGCGTCGTGCGCACCAGTTCCAGCGCCTTCCTGCGCAGTTCGCTGGGCAGCCGGGGCACCCCCGTGGCATCGGGGTTGAGCACCTCGTCGAACACCGCGGGACCTGCGGAGGCCGCGGCCCGTCGCCACTCGGCCGCCGTCTCGTACGCGCCGAGCGCCTCCAGCTGGTCGGCCATGGTGGTCCGGACCGCGGCGGCGTGCAGCACCAGGGCCCGCCCGGCCTCCAGACAGGAGACCGCCTCGTGGGGCCGACCGAGACGTACCGCCCATCCGGCGGCGAGGACACCGAGGCTGCCGGCTGCTCGGGCGGCGCGTAGACCGTGCTCGGCACCGAGTTGCAGCAGCACGTCGTCCACCGAGGCACGCAGGGCGAGGCGTGCATGGGCGAGAGCGCGGGTGAACCGGTCCCGTACGGCGGTGTCCTGGCCGGGATCGCCTGGACCGGCACGCTGCGCGAGGGTCGTGGCCAACTGCTCGTGCAGGGGTACGACGAGATCGGCGGCATGGGACTGTGTTTCGTGGCTCTCGGCTTCCAGGTCCGCCACAGCTGCCTCCAGCTCGGCGATGGCCTCGTCGAGGAGAGCGGGGTCCCCGTCGCCGGCGACGTGCAGGGTGCGCAGGGCCAACGCGATGGCCAGCCGGATTCGAGGGCGCTGACCGGATACGGAAGCCGGTTCGTCCAGCGCGGCCCGCGCCGAGTCGAGGGCGCGCCGCACCCGGTCGAGGTCCGGCTCGAGGTGCGTCGCAAGCACGAGCAGCGGGGCTTCCATCGCGGTGAGCAGTGGGCGGGCGAAGGGCAGTGTGCCGGTGCATGCCATGGCGGCGGTGTGCTGGGTGACCGCGCTCCGCAAGGCGGACAGGTCGGTGGTGAGGTACGCCCGGACGATTTCGAGGCCGCACAGGAGGATCCGGGGCAGGCCGCTCCACTCGCTGCCGTCCTCGGCCGCCTGCTCCGCCAGGGCGAGCAGTTCACTGCGGTACTCGTTCAACGCGGCCGTGTCGCGCTCCCGTTGCGCCCGATCGATGGCGAACTGGGCTTTCAGACAGCGGTTCATGAGCAGCAGGCCTGGGGCACCGGCCCGCTCGGGGGTCTGCGCGGCAAGGAGACCACCGGGCCCGAGTGCCTCTTCGACCAGCTCCTCGGCGGTCTGCCCGTCCTGAAGACTGTGACCGGTCATGTGGGAGCCGACCAGCACGGCGGGCACGATGGCCCGGAGCAGCCACGCGGTGTCCGAGTCGACGGGATGCGCCGCGTCCCGCAGTCGGGCCAGTAGCTCCAACGCCTGTGCGAAGTGGTGCTGTTCTCCGGTGCGCATGCCGAGTACCAGAAGGGACATGGCCGCGATGGCCAGTTCCCGGCCGCCCCCGCAGCGCGCCTCCACCACGGTCCGCTCGGTCAGTACACGCAGGTCTTCGAGTGTGACGAAACCAGGGCTGATGATCTCCGTGAGGATCGTGGGCGCGTCCAGCGAACGCGCCATCTCCTGAAGATCTGTTTCCTCGGGCGGCCCGGTGGGAGGTACGGGACGCGCTGCGTCCACGGGGCCCGCTCCCGTGTCCTCGCTGGAGGGCAGGGCGTCGAACGCCTTCATCATGTGCGGCAGCGCCTGGGCCAGACCGCCGAGTTGACCGTCCGGGGGCAGCAATCCCGGCAGAGCGGCCATGATGTCCGCGAGCGCGCCGGTGCTTCCGTCCTCCGCCACACGCAGCAGGGGCACCATGGTCGCGATGGCTTCGATGTGGGCCGGCAGCCGACCGTCCCCGCCCGCCACCTCGCGGCCCAGTTCGACGACCTCGGTCAGCACTTCGAGCGCGTTCATGCCCTCCGCGGCCGCGGGCAGACCGAATGGGAGGTAGCGAGCCAGACCGGGCGGCAACACCGCCGCGCCGCTCTGCGCCGACGGAAGGTCGATCAGCGGGGCCACCAGCAGAACGGCCAGATCACGGGCCGCCTCCCGGCGTGCGCCTGCGTCCAGCTCCGGCATCCGCCGTGCGGCCCGCAGAAGTTCGACGGCGCGCATACGGTCGTCCGGGTCGCCTGCCTCCGCCCAACGGGCCGCCAGCAGCGTTCCGAGCCCCAGCCTGACCCGGACCAGCAGTTGGGGCTCCAGCCCTCCACCGAGTGATTCCAGCTCACCGATCAGCATGTCCCGCTCGGTCCGGTCCGGGCCGAGCGGGACCACCACGTTGTCCGCGTACGTCACGCCCGCACCGCCGGCCCGACCCAGCAGGCGTCGCACATGCTCCCCGTCCGCGCATGCGCCCAGCTCGTTCGACGTCAACTGCCGCCCCCGTCGGATCGATTCGTTCCCGGCCGGGGGAGGTGCCTCCCCCATCACACTGGCTCCTCCCCCGGCCCGCCGCACGGTCTTGCTGCGCGGTCACATCGTCATGATGCTCCGGCCCACGGGTATGAGCGAGAGCTTTGCGAGGGAGGACCACAATGCGACCGGACTTGGACCGAAAGCGTCTCGACCTGCGCAGATGTGGCTGCGAGGAGGTCGATGGCAGACGAGGCGGACGCATACGCACGGCTCCGGCGTTCACCCCCTGGCACCATCGCTTTCGAGGCGGGCGGAACGACGCGCGCCCTGGGCGCAGGAGGTTCCCATGTCCGGTCCCCCAGATCCCTTCGAGGAGACCACGCGTCCCGGCTATGCGGCCGACCACATGGCCGGGCTGAGGATCGAGGGGGGCCGACACGAGTTCGTGCTCAGCGGCGTCTGCCCGCGCTGCATGCATGCCTTCCAGTACATCCACCCACTGACCGGGTTCCGCGGACTGTGGCCGAGGCAGTCCCGTGGCACGTACTCCGTCCAGGTCGCGTGCCTCTGCAGCGAGGAGCACCCTGGCCGCCCGGAGGACGACGAAGGCTGTGGCGCGTACTGGATCCTCCTGCTGCAACGGGATGTTCGCCGGTGAACTGGCAGGCGGCTCCGGGGCCGCCCGCCACGCTCGCGGACCGCGCAGCCGTCCGGCATCGCCGCCACCTGCTGCGCCAGGAGCTGGCGAGGGTTCGTGAAGCGGCGGCGGCATGGCGTACAGGACTGGCCGCGCTGCTGGTGAGCATGGTCGGATTCGGCCTGGTGAAGGGCCGCGACGACATCCGGGAGCTGGCTGCGCCCTACGACGTGGTCGTCGGCTGGCTGTTGCTGCTGACGCTGGTAACCGGCGCGCTGGGGGCCCTCCTTCTGCTTCGCGCCGCGCACGGGAGGCCCGCGGTCACCGTAGTTCAGCAGACGCTGCCCGGGGTGCTGGTCCGGGGCGAGGACGTCCTCGATCACCGGGAGACCGTGCGCGCGGCGACGGCGCTGTCGTGCGGTGTGGTTCTGACAATGCTGTGCGCCACGGCTCTCGCCGGAACGGTGGCAGTGACCTGGTACGGCCCGGACAGGTCGAAACCCCGGATCGAGGTGGCCACTCCCGAGGGGACCTTTTGCGGCGGCTCCCAGGGCATTGCCGGCGGACGTCTCTTGTTGCGCACTTCGGCAGGAGAGGTGACAGTCCGCCTCGATGAGGCCCTGACCGTACGTGCGGTGGAGTCCTGCCCGGACTCCGGCGGCTCGGGTACGAGATGAAGCCGAACTCTCACGGCTTCGGTATCGGCGTCAGGCTGTACGGCATGGTGCGGCGGGAGGCCGTCGGCCAGCGTCGCCGTCCACACCGGGCCTCGCATGGCAGGACGTGCGATACGACACTTGTCCTTGGCGCTTCACGGGCACGTTCAACACGTGCAACACACTCGGCCGGGCGGGGCGTGCGCCGGAGCGTCCGGCAGCACCGACCATTGCCTGCATGACGCAGGTGCTGGACCGGGATGGTCAACGACAAGCGGTTCTTCGGCATTTGACGGCGCCGTACTTCGCACCGGCCGGACTGGACGTCTGGGCGGAGGCGATCGACCGGTGCGTGAGGGAGGGGCTGGAGATACTGGGCGGGCGCGAACGCGCCGACCTCATGGGCGACTTCGCGCTGCCGCTGACCGCGACCGTCGGCGCGCACGTCTTCGGACTGCCACCCGCCCACGCGCCGCACATGATGGAGCTCGCCGGGCGGCTGTTCGGCCATGAGCACGCGCGGACTCCCGGTATGCGGGCCGCGCAGCGGGAGTTCGCCCTGCTGGTCGAGGAGGCGCTGCGGACGAAGGCGGAGCTGCCCGCCGAGGACGTGATCGGCGCCCTCGTCCGCGCCCGGCACGGCGGCGCGATCTCCGGCCGCGAACTGCGGGAGCAGGCGGGCGAGCTGCTGATCGGCGCGTCGGGCACCACCGCGATCCGTCTCGCCTACGGCGCCGCCCTGCTGCTGCGGCACCCGCAGACCCTCGGCCGTGTGCCGGCCGCGGACCTCGTGCCGGTCCTGGAGGAGCTGCTCGGGCCGCGGCTGACGGCCCCGTCCGCCGTCGGCGCCCCGCTCGCCCGCCGGGTCGCCGCCGCCGCGCTGCCCGCGCTGTTCGCCCGGTTCCCCGGCATGCGGCTGGTCGGCGAGCTCACCGACATCGTGTGGCGGGGCGCGATCGGGGACCGCCGGCCGGTGGCCGTACGGGTACTGCTGGACGTACGCGCGTGACGGCGGCCGCGGTCGGCGCCTGAGAGCCGTCGGTCACGCTTGCCGCGGGCGGCAGGCGAGGGACGGCATGCACGCCTGCCGCGGGCCGCACGTGAACGACCACCGACACGCCTGCTGCGGCGGCACGCGAGGACCGGCGGGGGCGCCTGCCGCCGGCTGCGCCTGAAAGATGACGGTCACACCCACCGCGGGCTGCACGCGAAGGACGACGGACCCGCCTGCCGCGGGCCGCACGCGAAAAGCGACGGATGGTCGGCCCCCGGCGGCACGCGAGGGCCTGCCGTCACGCCTGCCGTCGGCTCACCTGAAAGGCGACCCTCACGCCTGCTGCCCGCCGCGCGTGAAGGGCGACGGATGGTCGGGAGCCGGCGGTACGTGAGGGCCCGCCGGGGTGCCGGCCGCACCCGTGGCTTCGGGGTTACGCAGGGCTGCCAGTACGTCGGCCGTCGTCAGAGGGTCGGTCATGGGACCACTGTGGCCGTCCGGACCGGCCGCCGTCCGCGCCGGTACTCCGTTCGGCCCCGGATATCACCCTCGCCCACAACTCCGCCACCGCGGGACTGCGCCGGTAGGGGCGCAGTTCCTGGCGGATCCCGGCGAGACGCTGGGTGACCTGCTGGGAGTGGACGCGGGGAGCCTCGTCGAGGCAGCGGTGCCACAGCGCGCAGGCCTCGTCCAGCCGGCCCTGCGCGAGGAGCAGTTCGGCGGTGCCGGCCAGGGTGAGCACCCGCGTCCGGTTGCGGTGTGCCTCGCGTTCTCGCAGCGAGAGCTCGTAGGCGCGCAGCGCCGGGGCGGACTCGCCCAGCGCGCGCAGCACTTGGGCCTGCTGGTAGGCGAAGTCGGCGTGGGCGTAGTGCGTGAACGGGCCCGCGACGCTGTCGGCCCGCTCCAGCCACCGCTCGGCCCGCAGCAGGGTCCGTACCGCCGTGCGCGGCAGCCCGCTCATCGCCTGGCCGAGCGCGCACTGGGTCAGCACGTAGGCGTGGGTGCCTGGCGAGGCCGTGCGCGGCACCGTCTCCGCGGCGGTCTCGGCCAGCCGCAGGGCCGAGGCGGGGGCGCCCAGGCGCAGCGCCTGTCCGCTCAGCGCCCGCAGCCCGATGGCGTACAGCCGCCGGTCGCCGGCGTGGGCGGCCAGCGCCAGGGAGATTTCGTGGGCCTGCTGGGCCTGGCCCTCGGCGCCCATGTCGGCGGCGGACTGGGCGAGGAGGTGGGCGAGTTGGGCCGCGCCGGCGAACAGCACCCGGTGGCCGGTTTCCTCTCCCCGCCGGCGCAGCCACGGGGTGACGACGTCGGAGAGGTAGCCGGCCAGCACCGTGCGGGTGTAGCCGCCGCCGAAGGCGTCGAGGTGGAAGGCGCAGAAGGCGGCGGTGTCCCGCATGGACCGGATCTCCAGGGCGAGGTCCGCCGGCTCGTGCGGGCCGTCGGCGGCGGCCCGGTCGGCGGGGCCGGCGGGCAGGGGCGCGCCGGGCCGGAAGGGGACCGCGCGTGCCGCGGCCCGCAGGCGCGGGTCCGTCTCGGCGCCGGCCAGGTCGCCGAGGCGGGCGACGGCGTCCGGGGCGGCGCTGCCACCGTGTGCCGGGGTGGTCTGGAATCCGGCGTCGAAGGGCGTGACCGGCCGGCCCAGCCGCTCGCTCAGCGCGTGGCAGAGCAGCTCCACGGTGAACGAGCGGGGCCGGGTGCCGGCCAGCCAGTGCGCGACCGAGGTCCGGTCGTACCGGGTGGGCTGCCCGCGCAGGGCCGCCAGCCGGTTGACGTGCCGGGCGAGTGCCTCGTGCGTCAGCCGGGCCTCGGTGACGAGCAGTCGTAAACGGTGGTTCGGAGAGCGACGGTGCGAGGCCACGGGCATCTCCACGGGTCCGACCAGGTAACCGTCCGGGCTGCTGCGTGTACAGCGCAATGGTAAGCGGGGGCGGTTCGCCCGGTGACCCCGAGGTACCGGCCGGCCGCTCTCAGTCGCGGGTCAGGGTGACGTCCCGCCGCTGCACCGCGTGGAAGCGGGGCAGGGGCAGGCCGCTCATGGGGCGCAGCTCCATGACCGTGGCCTCGACGCTCGCGGTGCCGGCGTCGAGGGCGTCCGTGGGCTTGCCCGAGTTCTGCCAGCGGTGTTCCTGGCCGTCGCACACCGCGCTGGTGCCGCCGATGCCCTGGCGGACGTCCGGCTTCGCCTGGCTGACGGAGGAGCTGACGAAGGCCGGGCCGGTGTTGCCGAGGCAGCGGTAGGTGCCGGAGAGCGTCACGGTGCCGTCGGCGGCGAGGGTGCCGGTGGGGTCGACGGTCACCGTCTCGTACGGGTCCGCGGCGGCCGGCGTGGTGGGGGCGGTGAGCAGGAGCAGGGCGGCACCGGCCGCGAGGCCGATGGCGGGGCGGACGAACATGGAGACCTCCTGAAGGTGGGGCTTCCACTAGGTACCGGCCGGGCCCGTCCGGGGCGGTGACCGTCACCCCTTCGGTGGCGAGTCCGCGTCGAGGGTCGTGGAACCGTCCGGGAGTTGTCCGGGTGTTGTCACGCTTCCCGCCGGGGCGTTCCGGTGGGTTCGCGTCCGCGGGATGGTCTGTGCAGCGGGGCCGTACGCAGCGGTCCCGGCCGATGTGGAGGTGCGCCATGTGTTCCCACCAGCCTTCGTGCCCTTCCTCCGACAGCCGCGCCGCGCACATCGTGGCGGCCCATCCGGAGCAGGGCTGGAGCCTGCGCTGCGACGGCGCGATCGTCTTCGACGACTCGGGTGAGCTGACGGCCGACGGCCGCGTCGTCGACCCGCACCGCGTGCCGGCCGAGCGCCCGGCCGTGGCCGCCTGAACTCCGCCGTGGCCTACGGCAGTACGGCGAAGCCGTCGAGTTCCACCAGCGCCTTCTCGTCCCACAGCCGTACGACCTCGACGACCGCCATCGCCGGGTAGTCCCGGCCCGCCAGGTCCCGCCACACGCGGCCGAGCCGGCCGGCGTGCTCGCGGTAGGCGGCGACGTCCGTGGCGTAGACGGTGACGCGGGCCAGGTCGGACGGGGTGCCGCCGGCGGCCGCGAGGGCGGCCAGCAGGTTGCCCAGGGCCCGTTCGAACTGTTCGGGGAGGGTGTCGCCGACCACCTTGCCGTCGGTGTCCAGGGCGGTCTGGCCGGCCAGGAAGACGACCCGGGTGCCGGTGGCGACGACCGCGTGGGAGAAGCCGGCCGGCGGGGACAGCTCACTGGGGTTGATGCGTTCCGCGGTCACCGCGCCTCCCGGTTCCGGTACAGCTCCTTGGCGATGATGTCCCGCTGGACCTCGCTGGCGCCCTCGTAGATACGTGGCGCGCGGACCTCGCGGTAGAGGTGTTCGAGCAGGTGGCCGCGGCGCAGGGCGCGGGCGCCGTGCAACTGGACCGCGGCGTCGACGACGTACTGCGCGGTCTCGGTGGCGAGCAGCTTCGCCATCGCCGCGCGCCGGGGGACGTCCGGGGCCCCTTCGTCGTACGCCGACGCCGCCGCGTACACCATGAGGCGGGCCGCGTCCGTGCGCAGGGCCATCTCGGCGACCCGGTGGGCGACCGTCTGCAGGTCGCGCAGTTTGCCTCCGAAGGCGTCCCGGCGGGAGGTGTGGGCGAGGGTCGCGTCCAGCGCCGCCTGGGCCATGCCGACGGCGAAGGCGCCGACGCTGGGCCGGAAGAGGTTGAGGGTGCCCATCGCGACCCGGAAGCCCCCGTCCGCCTCGCCGATCATGTCGTCCGCGGTGACCGGCACGGCGTCGAAGTCGAGGGCGCCGATGGGGTGCGGGGAGAGCATGTCGAGGGCGGTGCCGGTGAGGCCGGGGCGGTCGGCGGGCACCAGGAAGGCGGTCACGCCGCGTGAGCCGGCGCCGGGGGTGGTGCGGGCGAAGACGGTGTAGAAGTCGGCCTCGGGGGCGTTGGAGATCCAGCACTTCTCGCCGCGGAGACGCCAGCCGCCGCTGCCGTCGGGCTGCGCGGTCAGCGTCAGGGCCGCCGCGTCGGAGCCGGCCCCCGGCTCGCTCAGCGCGAACGCCGCCACCGCCGTGCCGTCGGACACCCGGGGCAGCCAGCGCTCGCGCTGGGCCGGGGTGCCGTACGCGTGCACGGGGTGGGCGCCCAGGCCCTGCAGCGCGAGCGCCGTCTCGGCCTCGGTGCAGCTGTAAGCGAGGGACTCGCGCATCAGGCACAGGTCGAGCGCGCCCGAGGTGAACAGCCGGTCCAGGAGCCCGAGTCTGCCGAGTTCGACGACGAGCGGGCGGTTGACGTGCCCCGGTTCGCCCTTCTCGGCCAGCGGGCGCAGCCGCTCGGCGGCCGTGCGCAGCTCCCCGCACCAGGCGATCTGTGCCGGTTCGAGCGAGAATGCGGGCATCGCCGGTCCCCTCTCTGCCGTTTCCACCCCGACCGTATCGCGCTCCATTGACTGTCGTCACCAACACGATACGCTCCATTCACGAGCCCGCCAGGACGCCGAACCCGGCATAAGGGGGCGCACCTCCATGACCGACTCCGCCCACGTCGACACCTTCGCGCGCGACAACCTTCCGCCCCGCGAGGAATGGCCCGAGCTCCGCTTCGACCTGCCGGAGCTGTGGTACCCCGATCGGCTGAACTGCGCCGCCGAACTGCTGACGGGCCCCGGTCCGGCCCGCCCGGCGTTCCACACCCCCACCGGCCCGTCCTGGACGTACGGCGAGCTGCGCGCCCGCGTCGACCGGATCGCGCACCTGCTCACCGACGACCTCGGCGTGGTCCCCGGCAACCGCGTCCTGCTGCGCGGCCCGACCACGCCCTGGCTGGCCGCCTGCTGGCTGGCGGTGCTGAAGGCGGGCGGGGTGGCGGTCACGGTGCTGGCGCAGCAGCGGCCGCACGAGCTCGCGGTGATCTGCGACATCGCACAGGTCAGGCACGCCCTGTGCGACGTCCGCTCCGTCGACGACCTGGTCAAGGCCGAGATACCCGGCCTGAGGATCACCACGTACGGCGGCGACACCCCGGACGACCTCCTGCGCCGCCCGGCACCCGACACCCCGTACCCGGCCGTCGCCACGGCCGCCGACGACGTGGCGCTGATCGCGTTCACCTCGGGCACGACCGGCCGCCCGAAGGGGTGCATGCACTTCCACCGGGACGTCCTGGCGATAGCGGACACCTTCTCCCGGCACGTCCTGCGCCCCACCGCGGACGACGTCTTCGCCGGCAGTCCGCCCCTCGGCTTCACCTTCGGGCTCGGCGGCCTGGTGGTCTTCCCGCTGCGCGCCGGCGCGAGCGCCCTGCTGCTGGAACAGGCCCATCCGCGGCAGCTGCTGGAGGCCGTCGCCGCGCACCGCGTCTCGGTGCTGTTCACCGCGCCGACCGCCTACCGGGCGATGCTCGCGGAGATCGACGCCCACGACGTCTCCTCCCTGCGCCGCTGCGTGTCCGCGGGCGAGAACCTGCCCGCGGCCACCTGGCGGGCCTGGCAGGAGCGCACGGGACTGCGCATCATCAACGGCATCGGCGCGACCGAGCTGCTGCACATCTTCGTCTCCGCCGCCGACGAGGACATCCGGCCCGGGACGACCGGGGTGCCCGTGCCGGGATGGCAGGCACGCGTCCAGGACGAGGACGGGCACCCCGTGCCCGACGGGGAGCCGGGCCTGCTCGCCGTGCGCGGTCCCGTCGGCTGCCGCTACCTCGCCGACCCGCGGCAGCGGGCGTACGTGCGCGGCGGCTGGAACATCACGGGCGACACCTACGTCCGCGACGGCGACGGCTACCTCCGGTACGTCGCCCGCGCCGACGACATGATCATCTCGGCCGGGTACAACATCGCCGGGCCGGAGGTCGAGGACGCCCTGCTGCGCCACCCGGACGTGGTCGAGGCCGCGGTCGTCGGGCGCCCCGACGAGGCCCGCGGGCAGGTCGCCGTCGCCCATGTCGTCCTCAAGGAGGGCGCCGCCCGGGACGCCGAGGCGCTGCGCGCCTTCGTCAAGTCCGAACTGGCGCCCTACAAATGCCCGCGCGAGATCCACTTCGCTGACGCCCTGCCGCGCACCGCGACCGGAAAGCTCCAGCGGTTCAAACTGCGCACCGAAAGTGACCAGCAGTGATGCCGACGACCTAAGATGATCAACGTGTCCGACCAGCATGCACCACGGTCTCTCATCGTCACGCTCTACGGCGCCTACGGCCGCTTCGTGCCGGGCCCCGTGCCCGTCGCCGAGCTGATCCGGCTGCTGGCCGCGGTCGGCGTGGACGCGCCCTCCGTACGGTCGTCGGTGTCCCGCCTCAAACGCCGCGGGCTGCTGCTGCCCGCCCGCACGGCGCAGGGCGCCGCCGGGTACGAACTGTCGCCGGACGCCCGCCAGTTGCTCGACGACGGCGACCGGCGCGTGTACGCCACCGCCGCACCCGAGGGCGAGGGCTGGGTGCTCGCGGTGTTCTCCGTGCCGGAGTCGGAGCGGCAGAAGCGGCACGTGCTGCGCTCCCGGCTGGCCGCGCTCGGCTTCGGGACGGCGGCGCCCGGCGTGTGGATCGCGCCCGCGCGGCTGTACGAGGAGACCGAGCACACCCTGCGCCGGCTGCACCTCGACCCGTACGTCGACCTCTTCCGCGGCGAGCACCTCGGCTTCGCCCCCACCGTCGAGGCGGTCGCCCGCTGGTGGGACCTGGCCGCCATCGCCAAGGAGCACGAGGTCTTCCTGGACCGCCACGAGCCGGTGCTCCAGGAGTGGCGGAGGCGCGCGGACACCCCGCCCGAGGACGCCTACCGCGACTACCTCCTGGTTCTCGACTCCTGGCGCCATCTGCCCTACGTCGACCCCGGTCTCCCGGCCCGGCTGCTGCCGGAGGACTGGCCGGGGGCGCGCTCGGCCGCGGTGTTCCGGGAGCTGCACGAGCGGCTCAGGGACGCGGGGGCGGTGTTCGCGGGGGTGTGAGGCGGCACCTGGCCGCCCGCGGCCTGCTATGACCTCAGCCACACCTTCCGCCCCTCACGGAACCCTCAGCTTCCTCTGTCCCTCTTCTCAAGTTTCTTACCTAGCGTTCGGCGAGCCGACCGCTAGGCCGAGGAAGAGGACTGTTGCGCATGACCACCACGCCAGGACCCAGGGCTCGGGGAGCCACCGTCTGGCTCACCGGACTGCCGAGCGCGGGCAAGACGACCATCGCCCGCCACCTCGGGGCACGCCTGGCGGCCGAGGGTCATCGCGTGGAGATCCTCGACGGCGACGAGATACGCCGCTTCCTCTCGGCGGGCCTCGGCTTCTCCAGAGCGGACCGCAACACGAACGTGCAGCGCATCGGCCTGGTCTCCGAGGTCCTGGCCCGCAACGGCGTGCTGTCCGTGGTCCCCGTGATCGCCCCGTACGCCGACAGCCGGGAGGCGGTCCGCAAGCGGCACGAGGCCAGCGCGACGCCGTACGTCGAGGTGCATGTCGCCACGCCGGTCGAGGTGTGCGGCGAGCGGGACGTGAAGGGGCTGTACGCCCGGCAGGCCGCGGGCCGGCTGACGGGGCTCACCGGCGTCGACGACCCGTACGAGCCGCCGGCGGACCCGGATCTGGTGCTGGCGACGCAGGCCCAGACGCCCGAGGAGTCGGCGGACGCGGTGTACGCGGTGCTCGCGGAGCGGGGGCTGGTGTGAGCGGCGCGCTGTCCCATCTGGACGCCCTGGAATCGGAGTCCGCGCACATCTTCCGTGAGGTGGCGGGTGAGTTCGAGCGGCCGGTGATCCTGTTCTCCGGCGGCAAGGACTCCATCGTCATGCTCCACCTGGCGCTGAAGGCCTTCGCCCCGGCGGCCGTTCCCTTCTCGCTGCTGCACGTGGACACCGGGCACAACTTCCCCGAGGTCCTCGACTACCGCGACCGTGTGGTCGCCGCACATGGGCTGCGGCTCCATGTGGCCTCCGTACAGGACTACATCGACCGGGGTGT
>NZ_JAMGBF010000075.1 GCF_023516615.1 Streptomyces panaciradicis | reverse complement strand
CCCCTGTGGAAGCAGACCCACCCGGACCGCTCGCCCGACGCCGAACTCGCCGACGGGCAGGTGCTCTCGGTCGCGGGCGTCGAGCTGACCGTGCTGCACACCCCCGGCCACGCCCCCGGCGCGGTCTGTCTCCATGTACCGGCCCTGGGGGCGCTCTTCAGCGGTGACACCCTCTTCGCCGGCGGCCCCGGCGCCACGGGGCGGTCGTACTCCCATTTCCCGACCATCGTGGAGTCCATCCGGGAGCGGCTGCTGACGCTGCCCGGCGACACGGTCGTCCACACCGGACACGGGGAGACGACCACCCTCGGCGCCGAGGCGCCCCACCTCCAGGAGTGGATCGACCGCGGTTTCTGACCGCCGTCCCCTCCGCCTCGCCCACGCCCGCCGTTCCGTCCGGCCCCCGCCGGACGGAACGGCGGGCTGCCGCTTTTCCTGTCTCGTATCGCGCGCGATGTTGCGGATGAAGCAACCTCGCGTTACGGGTTGTCGCGGCGTCGGAACTCCTTGACAAGCATTCTGGGCGACCTCAGACTGATGTTGCGCTTACCGCAATCCGTTTCGCTATACGCACCGAGGTGTCATGATGATTCCCGCGTGCCGTCTCGCGGATCTCCCGCGAGGCGAGGCCTTCCGGCTCGACATCGACCCGCCCGTCTCGGTGTTCCACACCGACGACGGCGAGGTCTTCGCCATCGACGACACCTGCACCCACCAGGACGCCTCGCTCGCCGACGGCTGGCTGGAGGGCTGCGAGGTCGAATGCCCGCTGCACGCCTCGAAGTTCGACCTGCGCACCGGTGCCGTCGACGCGCCCCCGGCCAAGCTGCCGGTCCGCACGCACGAGGTCGTCGTCGAGGACGGCATGATCTATGTGCGGGTGTCGACCGACGCCCCCAACCTGCCGCCGTGCATCGCCTCCCGGCTCGCCGGAGGTCCCGCGTGAGGACCGTCGCCGTGGTGGGCGCGTCGCTGGCGGGTCTGTCGGCGGCGCGCTCGCTGCGCCGGCAGGGCTACGACGGACGGCTCGTCGTCATCGGCGACGAGACCCACCGCCCGTACGACAGGCCGCCGCTGTCCAAGGAGTTCCTGGCCGGCACCCTCGGCGAGGCGGACCTGGGGCTGGAGGCCGAGGGCGAGGACCTGGGCGCCGAGTGGCTGCTCGGCACCCGCGCCACCGGGCTCGACCGCGCGTCCCGTGCCCTGCGGCTGGCCGACGGGCGGGAGGTGCGCGCCGACGGCGTCGTCATCGCCACCGGCGCCGCCGCCCGCACCCTGCCGGGCTCCGCGGGCCTGGCCGGCGTGCACACCCTGCGCACCCTCGACGACGCCCGCGCGCTGCGGGCCGAACTGGCCCGCGGTGGACGCCTGGTGGTGATCGGCGGCGGATTCGTCGGCGCCGAGGTCGCCTCCACCGCGTACACCCTCGGCCTGGACGTCACGGTCGTCGAGGCGGCCCCGACTCCCCTCGCCGGGCCTCTCGGCGAGACCATGGGCGCCGTCGTCTCGGGCCTCCACGCCGACCACGGCGTACGGCTGCTGTGCGGCGTCGGCGTCAAGGGCCTCGGCGGCGAGAAGCACGTGGACGCCGTGCTGTTGGAGGACGGCCGCAGCGTGCCGGCCGACATCGTCGTCGTCGGCGTGGGCGCCCGCCCGTGCGTCGAGTGGCTGGAGGGCTCCGGCGTCGCGCTCGACAACGGCGTGAAGTGCGGCGCCGACGGGCGCACCAGCCTCGCCGGCGTGGTCGCGGTCGGCGACTGCGCCAACTGGTACGACCCGCGCGCGGGCGCCCACCGCCGCGTCGAGCACTGGACCGGCGCGCGAGAACGCCCCGACGCCGCCGTGACCGCGCTGCTGGCGGGCGGCGCCGTGGAACCGGGCGTACCCAGGCCGCCGTACTTCTGGTCCGACCAGTACGGCGTGAAGATCCAGTTCGCCGGTCACGCGGCCGGCACCGACAGTGTGACCGTCGAGGCGGGCGCCGTGGACGACCGCGACGTCCTCGCCGTGTACCGGCGCGCCGGAGAACCGGTCGCCGTGCTCGGGATGAACCAGCCCCGGCTGTTCATGCGGTGGCGCAAGCAGCTCGCCGCCACGTCTTGACACCGTCGCCGCGGCATCACATGCTGCGGTTCCAGCGGTTGCGTACAGCACGCGCAGTTGCGTAATGGACAACATTAGCGCGTATCGCCCCAACGCCGTCCGGAGTCGCTCTTCCCGGCGCGTGAATGACCCCTCCACGACGTTCCCCGAGGAGTGCACCGTGACCTCGACCAGCCTGCCGGACAGCCTGATCGCCACCCTGCCCGGCTCCTCCTACACGGACCCGGCGGTCTTCGCCCAGGAGCAGGAGCGCATATTCGAGACGATGTGGTTCTGCGTGGCGCGCGCCTCCGAACTGGCCGCGCCCGGCGCCTTCCGCACCGTCGACGTGGGCCGCGAGTCCATCCTTCTCACCCGTGCCCGCGACCGCTCGATCCGCGCCTACTTCAACGTCTGCCGGCACCGCGGCGCCAAGCTGTGCACCGAGGAGTCCGGCCAGGTCAAGCGCGCCTTCCAATGCCCTTACCACGCCTGGACCTACGGCCTGGACGGCAAGCTCGTCGCCGCCCCCAACCTCACCAAGATGCCCGACGTCGGCCGGACCGAGTACGGCCTCGCGAGCGTCGCCGTACGCGAATGGCTCGGCTATGTCTGGGTCTGCCTCGCGGAGAACCCGCCCTCCTTCGAGGAGGACGTCATCGGGGCGGTCGTCGAGCGGCTGGGCGACGTGGAGTCGATCGAGCACTACGACATCGACAACCTCTCCGTCGGCAGGCGCATCACCTACGACGTGAAGGCCAACTGGAAGCTCATCATCGAGAACTTCATGGAGTGCTACCACTGCGCCACCATCCACCCCGAACTCACCGAGGTGCTCCCGGAGTTCGCGGACGGCTACGCCGCGCAGTACTACGTCGGCCACGGCGCCGAGTTCGGCGAGGAGGTCCGGGGCTTCACCGTCGACGGCGGCGAGGGCCTCGACCGCATCCCGGGCGTCGGCGACGAACAGGACCGCCGCTACTACGCGATCACCGTCAAGCCGCAGGTGTTCATCAACCTCGTCCCCGACCACGTGATCTTCCACCGCATGTACCCGGTGTCGGTCGACCGCACGATCGTCGAGTGCGACTGGCTGTATCTCCCGCACGTCGTCGACAGCGGCAAGGACGTCACCCGGTCCGTGGAACTCTTCCACCGCGTCAACCAGCAGGACTTCGACGCGTGCGAGCGCACGCAGCCCGGCATGAGCTCACGGATGTACGCCAAGGGTGGCGTGCTGGTTCCCAGCGAGCACCACATCGGCGCCTTCCACGACTGGGTGAACGAACGGCTCAGCGGCGGGCTTCCTCAGCCCAGGTAGCCCATGCGGTGGCTGATCTCCTCCGCGCCCTTGATCAGCACCGGGGCCAGCTCGCGCATGCGCTCCTCGGTGAAGCGGTACGAGGGCCCGGAGGCGGTGACCGCGGCGATGACCTCGCCGTCCCGGTCGAGGACCGGGGCGGCCATGGCGTGCAGCCCGATCTCCAACTCCTCCATGGTCCAGGCGTATCCGGCCTCCCGTGCCTCGGCGAGGTGCTTCTCCAGCTTGGCCTTGGAGGTGATGGTGTGCGGGGTGACCTTCTTCAGGCCCGCCTCGGCCAGCAGCGCGGCGCGCTCCTTGGCGGGCAGGTACGCCAGCAGGACCTTGCCGCTCGACGTGGCGTGCAACGGGGTGAGCTGGCCTACCCAGTTGTGCGCGGTGACCGCCGCCGGCCCGCGCACCTGGTACAGGTTGATGGCGTAATGCTCCTGCAACACCGCGATGTTGACGGTCTCCCCGATCTCCTCGGCGAGACGCTCGCACACCGGGCGGCCCTGCTGGGTGATGTCGATGCGCCCGGTGACCGCGCCGGCCAGCCGCACGATGCCGAAGCCGAGCCGGTACTTCCCCCGCTCACCCGCCTGCTCCACCAGACCGCGCGCCTCCAGGGCGCCGAGCAGGCGGAACGCGGTCGACTTGTGAACATCGATCTCGGCGGCCACTTCACTGACGCCGGCCTCGCCGCGTTGGGCCAGGATCTCCAGGACGCTGATGGCACGGTCGACCGACTGCACTCCGCCGGCCTGCGAATTTGACGTTTCGGTGTCTGTGCTGTGGTTGCTCACAGCGAAACTATACGCGTAGTACGGCACAAAGAGTTACCTGTCGGTACCTTCGGCGCCGACGTGTTCGGCCGGCCGGTGAGGGGTGCGTCCTCAGTCCCGGACGCGCAGCAGCAGCTTGCCCGTGGAGGTGCGCCCGCCCATCAGCCGGTGCGCCTCGGCCGCCTCCGACAGCGGGAACTCCGCGGTGACCGGGAGGCTGACGGTGCCATCGGTCACCGTGCGGAAGGCCCGCTCGGCGAGGGAACGCAGCGCCTCGGGGGCCGACTGCGTCAGCCCCAGGATGGAGAAGCCGGCCACGGAACGGCCGTAGGGGTACAGCTCGGGCTGTCCGACCTGCCACGGCTCGGCCCCGCTCGCGTTGCCGAAGGACACCAGGCGTCCGAAGACGGCGAGCGCGTCCAGCCCCCGGCGCAAAGTGTCGCCGCCCACCGGGTCGAGCAGCAGGTCGACCCCCCGGCCACCGGTGGCGCGGCGGACGTCCTCGGCGAAGGTGTCGGCGAGGAACACCTCGTCATAGCCGTGCTCGAGGGCGTGGGCGGCCTTGTCCGGCGAGGAGACCACGCCGTAGACGGCGCCGGCGCCGGCCGCCCGTGCGAGCTGCCCGGCCGCCGTGCCGACGCCGCCGGCCGCACCGTGCACCAGCACGCTCTCCCCGGCGCGCAGCCGCCCCACCTCGTGGAGCAGGGCGTGCGCCGTCGGCAGGACGGTGGGCAGCGTCGCCGCGGTCCGCGCGTCCAGGCCCTCGGGCAGCGGGAAGACGGAGGCGGCCTCGGCGAGCACGACCTCCGCGTACGCGCCGCTGTCGGTCAGGGCGACGACGTCCTGGCCGGACCGCAGTCCTTCGACGCCCTCACCGACGGCCCGGACCCGTCCGGAGACCTCCAGGCCCGGACGGAAGGGCAGCGACCGCACGCGGTAGCCCTCCGTGCGTGCCTTGAGGTCCGCGAAGTTCACGCCGACGTACGCGGCGTCGATGGTCACCTGCCCGGCCCGCGGCTCGGGGACGCCGGCCTCGACGACCTTCAGCACCTCGGGGCCGCCGTACTCCTGGAACTCCACCGCGCGCATGGGCCGTACCGCCTCTCGGGAAAGTGTTCAAAGTGTTCAACGGAAAGCGAACACTGGGACTGTAAGATACGGATCGAACACTCGGCAAGCGGCGGCGCGCGCCTCGGGACGAACCCGCACGGCGCGCGGGACAGGGCAGAGGGGCATGGCGAAGCAGGCGGTCGGCGGCGGTCACCGGGCGGCACCGGTGCACACGGATCCCGCGGACGTGTCCGTACTGACCGCGCTGTCCGCGCTCGCCGACCCCGTGCGGCTGCAGCTCGTCCGCGAGCTCGCGGGCTCCGCGGAGTGGACGCGGAGCTGCGGCGGCTTCGACGTGCCCGTCGGCAAGGCGGCGCTCAGCCACCACTTCTCCGTCCTGCGCGGCGCCGGCCTGGTCGAACAGCGCGACGAGGGACCCCGGCGGGTCAACCGGCTGCGCCGCGAGGAGTTCGACGCCCGCTTCCCCGGCCTGCTCGACCTGGTGCTGCGCGCCGACGGGGACTGACCCGGCCGCCGTCCCCGGTTCGGCGTAGTACCCGGGTACCACGCCCCGACCGCGGATCGGCCCGCGGTACCACCGAAACGGACGTCTCGATTCCTAGCGTGGGTGGTGCGGCGTCCGACGGGCGCCGCGGACCGAGGGAGAGCACGCGGATGATCGAGGCACAGCAACTGACCAAGCGGTACGGCGAGAAGACGGCCGTCGACCATCTGGACTTCGTCGTCAGGCCGGGCACCGTGACCGGTTTCCTGGGACCCAACGGCGCCGGCAAGTCCACCACCATGCGCATGATCGTCGGGCTGGACGCCCCGACCGCCGGGTCCGTGACGGTCGACGGCCGCCCCTACGCCCGCCACCGCGCACCGCTGCAGGAGGTGGGGGCGCTGCTGGAGGCCAAGTCGATCCACCCCGGGCGCTCTGCCTACCAGCACCTCAGGGCGCTGGCGCTGACCCACGGCATCCCCCGCCGCCGCGTCGACGAGGTCATCGACCTCGCCGGTCTGGGCAGCGTGGCCCGCAAGCGGGCAGGCGCCTTCTCCCTCGGCATGGGACAGCGGCTCGGCATCGCCGCCGCACTGCTCGGCGACCCGCGGACCGTGATGCTGGACGAACCGGTCAACGGCCTGGACCCCGAGGGCGTGCTGTGGATCCGCACCCTGCTGACCAGCCTCGCCGAGGAGGGCCGTACCGTCTTCGTCTCCTCCCACCTCATGAGCGAAATGGCCCTGGTCGCCGACCACCTGATCGTCGTCGGCCGGGGGCGGCTGCTCGCCGACACCACCGTCGCGGACCTGGTCCGCCGCGCCGGCGGCGACACCGTCACGGTGCGGACCCAGGACCCGGCACGGCTGCGCGAGGCGCTGGCCGGACCCGGTGTCGACATCACCGGGCAGGTCGGCTCCGAGGAACTCCAGGTCACCGGGCTCACCGCCCGCGAGATCGGCCTCGCGGCCGCGGACCACGGCATCGCCCTGTTCGAACTCACCCCCCGCACGGTGTCGCTGGAGCAGGCCTTCATGGACCTGACCAGGGACGCGGTGGAGTACCACGCCACCACGACCGCCGACCGGACCCCCGGGAGGGCGGCATGAGCACCCTCACCGCCGGTACCGAGACACCGCGCAACGCCGGCCCCGCACGCCCCGCCTACCGGGTCAGCACCCGGGGAGTGCTGCGCTCGGAGTGGGCCAAACTGTGGTCGCTGCGTTCGACCTGGATCACCCTGGCGCTCGGACTGCTCTTCCTGGTCGCGTTCGGGCTCATCGCCGCCACCCGCTACAGGTCGGGCTACGCCTCCGGCACCCTGGACCGGGACTTCGCCAGCTCGACCGGCCTCGAACTGTCCCTGTTCGGCACGAACTTCGCCCAGCTGGCCCTGGGCGTCCTCGGCGTCCTGATCACCGCCGGCGAGTACTCCACCGGCATGATCCGCTCGACGCTGGCCGCCGTGCCGCGCCGCCTGCCCGTGCTGTGGGCCAAGGCGGCCCTGTACGGCACGGTCGTCCTCGTCGTGGGCACCGCCGGCGCGTTCGCCGCCTTCCAGATCGGCAGCGGCATCCTCTCCGGCACGCCGGCCGCCATGAGCCTCACGCACGCCGGTGTCCTGCGCGGCCTGTTCGGCGCCGGGCTCTACCTCGGCCTGGTCGGCGTCATCGGCGCGGCCCTCGGCATGCTGCTGCGCTCGGTCGCCGGCGGGATCTCCGTCCTGGTCGCCGCTCTGATGCTGATCCCCGGCCTGGTCACCCTGCTGCCCAGCTCCTGGCAGGGCGACATCGGCCCCTACCTGCCCGGCAACGCGGGCCAGGCGATGTACGCCCTCACCCACGACGCCACCACCCTCTCGCCCGGCGCCGGACTGGGCGTCTTCCTCGGCTGGACGGCCCTCGCCCTGGCCGGCGCGGCGTACCGGCTGGTGCGCACCGACGTCTGACCCCCTGCACCATGGACGGGTGACATCCGTGACCTTCGACGACGCCGCCGGACTGGGGCCGCTGCTCGCCCGCCTCGCACGGGCCGGCCAGCGCCTGCGGCAGGCCGACCGCGCCCGCCCCTGGGTGCTGGACACCGCGGTCGTGGTCCTGGTCCTCGCGCTGTTCTGCGTGCCGGACCTGCTGCACGCCACGGGCGCGGTCTCCGGCGGCGACGGACCCCACCGGCTGCGCCTCGCCCTCACCGACCTGCCGTGGCCGGCTGTGCTGGCGCTGCAGGCCGGGTTGGTCCTGCCCCTGCTGTGGCGGCGCCGACGGCCGCTGGCGACGTTCGGCGTCATCACGGCCGTCTTCCTGCTCCAGTGGTCCCTGGACGCCGGGCTGCGCGCGGACATCGCCCTGTTCATCGCCCTGTACAGCCTGGCGCTGCACGGGCGGCTGCGGCAGCTGCCGTGGGCGTGCGCGGTGGTCGCGGCCGCCATGACCGTCGTCGCGCTGCGCGTGGCCCACGCGGTGTCCGTCTGGGACGCCCTGTTCTTCCTGCTGAGCACCGCGACCGCGGCCCTCGCGCTCGGCCTGACGGTGCGCATCCGCCGGGCCCAGCTCGCCGGGCTGCGCGAGCGGGCCGACCGGCTGGAGATCGAGCGCGACCAGCGCGGCAGACTCGCGGTCGCCACCGAACGGGCCCGGGTGGCCCGCGAGATGCACGACATCGTCGGCCACAACCTGTCCGTCATCATCACCCTCGCCGACGCCGGCGGCTACGCCACCGATCTCGCCCCCGAGCGCGGCAAGGAGGCCCTGCGGCTCATCGGCGACACCGGCCGGCAGGCGCTGGGCGAACTGCGGCGCGTCCTCGGCGTGCTCCGCGAGAGCGCGGACGCGTCCCCCGCCGCGCCCGCGCTCAGCCCGCAACCCGGCCTCGCGGACATCGACGCCCTGTGCGCCGGTGTGCGCGCCGCGGGCCTGGAGGTCGTCTACCGGACCGCCGGAGACGTCGACGCGCTCGACGGCGGCGTGCAGCTGACGGTGTACCGGATCGTCCAGGAAGCCCTCACCAACACCCTGAAGCACGCGGGCCCCGACACCCGGGTGCACCTGGCCGTCCTCGTCGAGGACACCTCCCTGACCGTCCGCGTCCGCGACAGCGGGCCCGCCCTGCTGCCCGGACCGCCCGGTGAGGAAGGACACGGGCTGGTGGGCCTGCGCGAACGGGCGGCACTCTACGGCGGAAGCGTCAGCGCCGGCCCCGCGCCCGGCGGCGGCTGGAGCGTGCGGGCCACGCTCGACCTCACCCCGCAGGGGGGCGCCCGGTGACCACCGTGCTCATCGTCGACGACCAGCACCTGCAGCGCTACGGCTTCCGCATCCTGCTGGAATCCGTCCCGGAGACCGACGTGGTAGGGGAGGCCGCGCACGGCGCCGAGGCCGTCCGCAAGGCCGCCGAACTGCGCCCCGACGTGGTGCTGATGGACGTGCGG
>NZ_JAMGBF010000074.1 GCF_023516615.1 Streptomyces panaciradicis | reverse complement strand
ACGTGGTAGGGGAGGCCGCGCACGGCGCCGAGGCCGTCCGCAAGGCCGCCGAACTGCGCCCCGACGTGGTGCTGATGGACGTGCGGATGCCCGGCATGGACGGCATCGAGGCCACCCGCCGCATCGTCGCCTCCGGCGGCCGCTCCCGCATCCTGGTGCTGACCACGTTCGACGTCGACGAGTACGTCCACGCCGCCCTGCGCGCCGGAGCCAGCGGCTTCCTCCTGAAGGACGCCCGCCCCGAGGAACTCCTCGCCGGCATCCGCGCCGTGGCCGCGGGCGACGCCGTCATCGCCCCCGCCCTGACCCGGCGCATCCTCGACGAGTACGCCCGGTACCGGCCCGCCCGCCCGGGCGACCCCGCCGAGGACGCGCGCCTGGGCACGCTGACCGAACGGGAACGCGAGATCCTCGAAGCCGTCGGCAGGGGCTGGACCAACGGCGAGATCGCCGCGCACTTCGTGCTGTCCGAGTCCACCGTCAAGACCCACGTCGGCCGCGTCCTGGCCAAGATCGGCGCCCGCGACCGCGTCCAGGCCGTGATCTTCGCCTACGACATCGGACTCGCCCGGCCCAACGAGGGATGAGCGCGGAGCGTCCAGCGCCTCAGACCGCCACCACCGGCCGGTACACCGGCTCCCACATCGCCCGGCGGACCCGGTCCTCGATGGTGTCGTCCACCGGCTCGCGGGCGACGCCGTCCTCGGCCGCCGCCCGCGCCACGGCGACCGCCACCGCGGCGGAGGTGCGCCGCAGCAACCGGGTGTGGGGGAGCAGGGAGGCCCCGCGGGCGGTGGAGTCGACCTGTCCGGCGACCGCGTGGGCCGCGGCGGACAGCATCGAGTCGGTGACCCGCGTGGCGCGGGCGACGACGGCACCGAGACCGAGACCGGGGAAGACCAGCGCGTTGTTGGCCTGGCCGATCTCATACGTGACTCCACCGCGGGTCACCGGCTCGAAGGGGCTGCCCGTCGCGATGAGCGCACGGCCCTGCGTCCAGTCCAGCAGGTCGGAGGGCACGGCCTCGGCGAGCCGGGTCGGGTTGGACATCGGCAGCACGATGGGGCGCTCGGTGTGCGCGGCCATCTCCCGCACGACGCTCTCGGTGAAGGCCCCGCCCTGGCCGGAGGTGCCGATCAGCACGGTGGGCCGGACCCGGCGCACCACCTCCTCCAGGGAGACGCCCCCGAGCTTCGCGTCCCGCCGCCAGCCGGCGACCTCCTCGGCCGGCCGGGCGTAGCGGAGCTGGACGTCGCGCAGCCCCTCCTGGTCACGGGTGATCAGCCCGTGGCGGTCCACGGCCCAGAAGCGGGCGGTGGCCTCCTCGCGGCCCAGGCCCTGCGCGGCCATGGCGTCCCGCAACTGGTCGGCCACGCCGATCCCCGCCGTCCCGGCGCCGAGGACCACCACCCGGTGCTCGGGCAACGGCATCCCGCTGGCCCGCACAGCGGACAGGACGGCGGCCAGGTTCACCGCGCCTGTGCCCTGGATGTCGTCGTTGAAGACGAAGTGCTCACGCCGGTAACGGTCCAGGACGCGGCGCGCGTTGGCGGCCCCGAAGTCCTCGAAGTGCAGCAGCGCGTCCGGGAAGAGGCGTTCCGCGGTGGTGACGTAGCGCTCGATGAAGGCGTCGTACGTCTGCGTGTCCACCCGGGGGTGGCGGTTGCCCAAGTAGAGCGGGTCGTCGAGGAGTTGCTCGCGGTTGGTGCCGACGTCGAGGACGACGGCGAGGGTGCGGGCCGGGTCGATGCCGGCCGCGGCCGTGTACACGGCGAGCTTGCCCACCGAGATGTCGATGCCGCCCACCCCCCAGTCGCCGATGCCCAGGATGGCCTCGCCGTCGGTCGCCACCACCAGGTCGACGTCGGCCGCGTCCAGCCCGGAGGCGCGCAGGGCGCGTTCCATGTCCTCGGGGGCGTCGACCGACAGGTAGATGCCGCGCGGGCGCCGGTACTCGGTGCTGTAGCGCTCGATGGCCGTGCCGACCGTCGGTGTGTAGACGATGGGCAGCATCTCCGGGAGGTGATCGCTCAGCAGGCGGTAGAACAGCACCTCGTTGCGGTCGTGCAGGGCGGCCAGGTTGACGTGCTTGGCCAGGTCGGTGGGCTGCGCGGAGTACTGGCCGTACGCCCGGTCGGCCTGCTGGTCCAGGGTGAGCACGCGCGGCGGGATCAGTCCGTCGAGGCCCAGGTCCCGCCGTTCCTGCGCGGTGAAGGCCGTACCGCGGTTGAGACGCGGGTCGGCGAGCACGGCACGGCCTCGCGCCGAGGTCTCGAAACGGTGGTGGCCGGCGTTCCACTCGGTGCTCATCGTCGCTCCGTGACGTGTCCGGGGGCGCGACCGTCGGCCGCCCTGTCCCTTCCCAGGGTGACCCACGCGGGCACGGGCCGCCGCGCAGGCCGGGCACGAGCGTCGTACACGTGGAGACGATCGGTGGGTACCCGCGCGTGCATGGGATCTCTGGGCTCTCCGGTTCTGCTGTTGTTGTTCGTCGCGAGCGCGGCCGTCATCTGGTACGCGGGCATCAAACTGTCCGACACCACCGACGTCCTCGCCGAGCGTCTCCACCTGGGCAGCGCGCTGGGCGGGCTGATCCTCCTCGCCGTGGCGACCAACCTGCCCGAGCTCGCCATCACCGTCTCGGCGGCCCTGGCGGGGCAGTTGGACGTCGCCGTCGGCAACATCCTCGGCGGCATCGCCATCCAGACCATCGTCCTGGCCGTGCTCGACGCCGCGGGCGTCCGTCCGCGCGCCCCGCTGACCCGTGTCGCCGCCAGCCTGCAACTGGTGCTGGAGGGCGCCCTCGTCGTGGTGGTCCTGGCCGTGGTGGTCATGGGCACCCAGCTCTCCCCGGGGCTGCACGCCGCCCGGCTGGCCCCGGCCTCCATGGCCGTCGCCGTCCTGTGGGTGATCGGCCTGGTGCTGCTGAACCGGGCCGGCCGCGGGCTGCCGTGGCGGGAGGGCGGCGACGCCCCGGACAGCCAGCCCGAACCGCGCGGCCACTCCCGGGGGAAGAAGGAGAAGGCCGCCACCGACCAGGGCGTGCGGACCGGCCGCGCCGGGCTGATCTTCGGCACGGCGGCCCTCGCGACGCTCGTCGCCGGTGTGGTCATCGAACGCAGCGGCGAGGAGTTCTTCGCCCGCCAGGGACTGAGCGGTGTGCTGTTCGGCGCGACCGTCCTTGCCGCCGCCACCTCCCTGCCCGAGGTCAGCACCGGCCTGACCTCCACGAAGCTGGGCGATCACCAACTCGCCATCAGCGACATCTTCGGCGGCAACGCCTTCCTGCCCGTGCTGTTCCTGCCGGCCGCGATCATCTCCGGCAAGCCCGTGCTCCCCGCCGCGCACGACACCGACATCTACCTCACCGCCCTCGGCATCGTCCTCACCGTCACCTACATGGCGGGACTCGTCTTCCGCCCGCGCCGGCAGTACGCCCGGATGGGCATCGACAGCGTCATGGCCGTCGTCATCTACGTCGTGGGCATCGCCGGCCTGGCCACCATCGCCACCTGAACGGGGTCGGCGCGCGGGAAGTGGAACCTAGTAACGGGCCTCCTCCCGGACGTCCTTGACGAACACGACGCCCGCCGCGTCCCGCAGGTGAGCCGGGTCGAGCGGTGCGTAGCCGAACCAGGGGGACTCGCGGGGCGCGGGAGGCGTGGCGCCGAGGGCCGAGGCGAGCCGCCCGGCGTCGACGACACAGCGGTCCTCCGGGAGCGCGTACAGCAGGCCCTCGACGGTGTCCGGCGCGGGCGTGTCCACCCCCCGGTGGCGGATCGTGCCCAGGGCCGTGGCCAGGAAGGCGTACCGCGCGCCGAGCCGGGCGCCCACCAGGGCACCGGCGCTCCACCACTCCACCGGCCCCTCCCACATCCGCATCGAGCTCTTCGCCCGCTGCAGATGGGAGTTGTGGGCGTGCACCAGCACCGGGCCGCGTTCGGCGAGGGCCAGCAGGTTGTGGGCCATCATCAGATCGCGCAGCGCGCACAGCCGTGTCATGCGGGCCGGTGAGGGGTCGGCCATCGCGTGGTGATAGCGCAGCAGTCCGACGGCGGTACGGCCGTACAGGCGCGCCCGCTCCCAGTCCTCCCGCGAGCCGGCCCCGCCCGGGTCGGGCGGCTGCGTGCCGAGCAGGGCCACCAGGTCGTCGGCCAGCAATCGGAGCCGGCCCGCCTCGGCCGTGCGGCCCACGGACCGGGACGGGTCGGTCATCGCGGCGGGCTCGGTCCACCGCTCGTCGGGCCCGAGCAGACCGTCGAGCGTCTCCGCGGCGCAGGGCAGCAGGTTCGCGGCGACCCGGTGCGCGAGGTGGGCGTGCAGCGCGGTGAGGGACTGCCGGGGGCTTGCGGCCCCGGTGATCTCCAGGGGGCCGTCGAAACCGGCGAAGCGCACCCACTCGGACGCGGGCCGCCGCGCGTTGTGGGCGCGCATCCAGCGCACCAGCTCGCGGTTGCCGGGCAGGGCGCCCCAGCCGTGGCTGAACCCGCGCTCCATGACGTCGTCGAGGGTGCCGGTGCCCGAGGTGACGTACTCGTCCACTGCCAGGCCCCGCACGCAGTCGCTCTCGATCGCGACGGTCCGGTAGCCCTCCTGTTCGACGAGTTGCCGGAAGAGGGCGTTGCGCAGGTCGAGCAGGGAGCCCTCGCCGTGGGTGGGCTCGCCCAGCCCGAGCAGCCGGGGCCGGCCGGGAAGCAGCCTCATGACGGAGGCGGCGTCGACGGTCGCGGTGATGTCTTCGATGTCAGCGGCCATGCCTTCAACGGTATCGTTGAACTTGCGATTGAGACTTTTGGACGATACGAGCAGGAGCATGGCGCGAAACCCTCAAAACGCGGGACGGCTCAGGCCCGTCGATCTGGCCCGCGCGCACGGTCTGTCCACCCAGGCGGTCAGGAACTACGAGGAGGCCGGCATCCTCCCTCCGGCCGACCGCACCGCCCACGGCTACCGCACCTACCTCCCGCTGCACGCGGCGGCTCTGCGGGCGTTCCTCGCGCTGCTGCCCGGGCACGGCCACCCGACGGCGGCGTCGATCATGCGGGCGGTGAACCGGGGCGCGACCGACGAGGCGTTCCGCCACATCGACGAGAGCCATGTCCAGCTCCTCGACGACCGGCGGACGCTGCATGCCGTGGAAGAGGCCCTGCGCGCCCTGGAACCCGCCCCGGCGTCCGAGCCCGGCGGCATCTTCATCGGGCCGCTCGCGGACCGGCTCGGCGTCCGGCCGGCGACCCTGCGCAAGTGGGAGCGCGCCGGGCTGGTGCGCCCGCACCGCGAGCCGCGCACCGGCTACCGCGTCTACGACGACGCCGCCGTACGGGACGCCCGGCTGGTCCACCAGCTCAGGCGCGGGGGCCACCTGCTCGAGCAGATCGCCCCGCTCATCACCCAGGTGCGCGCGGCCGGCGGACTCGAACCCCTGGAGGGCGCACTGGCCGACTGGCGCCGCCGGCTGTCCGGCCGCGCACGGGCGATGCTGAACGGGGCGGCCGAGCTGGAGGCGTACCTCCGCCTGACGCAGGCGGCCGCGGACGGCGCCACCGGTGACTGATCTTTCGGTTTTCCGACGTACAGGTCGCAAACGTTCGCTGGACCGATCCCACGGGCGCATCGGACCCTGGACGGGTGGCCGACAACTCTCTCGCGCCCTCCTGGTACGCGCGACCCGACGCCCGCGCCTGGCGGTGCGAACCCGCGCCCGCCGACGTCCGGGCCTTCCACCGCTCGCTGCCCGACCACGCGCCCACGCCGCTCACCGAACTCCCCGTGCTCGCTGAGGAGTTCGGGGTGGGCCGGGTCTTCGTCAAGGACGAGTCGTGCCGGCTGGGGCTGCCCGCGTTCAAGGCGCTGGGCGCGTCCTGGGCGGTCCACCGCGCCCTCGCCGAGCGGGCCGAGCGGGGTGCGGAACCCGGACCGGTCACCCTGGTGGCGGCCACCGACGGCAATCACGGCCGCGCCGTGGCCCGCATGGCACACCGCCACGGCCACGCCGCCCACGTCTTCGTCCCCCGGGGCGTGCACCCGCGGGCCGTCGCGGCCATCGCCGCCGAAGGGGCACGGGTCACCGAGGTCGCGGGCCCGTACGACGAGGCCGTGCGCCTGGCGGCGGAGGCGGCCACCGCCCCGGACACCCTGCTGATCCAGGACACCGGCCTGCCGGGCTACGAGCGGATCCCGCGCTGGATCGTCGAGGGCTACTCCACCCTCTGCGCCGAGATCGACGAGCAACTGACCGCTGTGGGGGTCACCGAAGGCCCCGATCTCGTCGCGGTGCCCGTGGGGGTGGGCTCCCTGGCCCAGGCCGTGGTCACCCACTACCGCGGCAGCCCCCGCGGACATGCCCCGGCGCTGCTGTCGGTGGAGCCGGAGGCCGCGCCGTGCGTCCTGCGCAGCCTCACCCTGGGCAGACTCGTCAGTGTGACGACGGGCGAGACCGTCATGGCCGGCCTGAACTGCGGCACACCGTCCGGCATCGCCTGGCCGCACCTGCTCGCCGGGCTGGACGCGGCGATCGCCGTCACGGACGACGACTGCGCCCGGGCCGGCGCCGACCTCGCGGCCTCGGGCGTCTCCTCGGGGCCCTGCGGCGCCGCGGCGCTGGCCGGTCTGCGCGCGGCGATCACCGGCACGGATGCCGCGGACCGCCGCACGGCCCTGGGGCTCGGGCCGGACTCGGTCGTCGTCCTGCTCAGCACCGAGGGCACGGCCGCCAACCCGGGGAGGCCGGCGGCGTGCTGACCCCTCCCGTGGCCGCGACCGGCGTCCTCGGGCTGCTGACCGCCGTGCCCGGAGATCGCCGTGTTCTCCACCGGCCTGCTGCCCTCACTCGTCCCCCCGGGGCTGCCCACCGCCTGGGGCATGGCGGTCCTGGTCCTGCTCCACACCGCCCTCACCCTCGTCCGGCTCGGCGGCTGTGTGTGGTCTGCCGGCGAAGGCGGGCCCGGTCCTCGACGGACCGCGGGCCGGCCGTGGGCTCGGCCGCGTCATGGGCGTCGTGCTGATCGGCCTGGGCCTGCCGGTCTCCTCGCACGCGTCGAGCGGGTCAGCCGACCTCGGCTCGTGAGGCGGTGCCGGGGCGCTCGGCCGGGAGCTCCAGGCCGCGGGCGACGACGGGACGGGCGCTGCCGTCGGCCAGCCGGTAGGTCAGGCCCACCACGGCGGTGCGCCCGCGCGCGACCTGGTCGGCCAGTTCCCGCGAGCGGTCCAGGACGAAGTCGACGGTGTGCCGCACGTGCGTGGCGATGAACTCCTCGTCCTCGCTCGCACCGTCGGCGTGAGCGGCCAGCACACTGGGCGTCACGCGCTCTATCACGTCGCGCAGGTACCCGGGCGCCGCCCTGCCGTCCGTCACGGCGGCCCGGGTCGCGGCGACCGCTCCGCAGGCGTCGTGGCCGAGGACGACGACGAGCGGGCAGTCGAGCACGCTCACCCCGTACTCGATGCTGCCGAGCACCTCCGGACCGGCGGCGTGTCCGGCGGTGCGGACGACGAACAGGTCGCCCAGGCCCTGGTCGAAGATGATCTCGGCGGCCAGCCGGGAGTCGGAGCAGCCGAGGAGTACGGCGAACGGCCGCTGGACGGAGGTCAGGTCGGCGCGGCGGGCGGCGTCCTGGTTGGGGTGCAGGGGCGTGCCGGCGGCGAAGCGGTGGTTGCCTGCCAGGAGCAGGTCGTACGCCTCGCGCGGGCCGGAGGGAAAGGCATCGCTCATGGTGTCGCAGGTTACGGCGGAATCGGGTCCGGCGTCGCGCCGGGGTCGGCCAGATGCCGCACAGGGGGGCCGGGCCGGCCGTCAGCCGTCGGCCGGGAGAAGCAGCGCGTAGTGGCGGACGGCCGTGAACACCGTCGGCTCGGGCAGGCCCAGCTCCGCCATGGCGGCCGAGGCGGGTTCGTGCCGTTCCCCGTTGACGCGGATCTCGGCGTGCATCGCGCCGGGCCGGCCGCCGTAGAAGACCTTGACCCCGTCGAAGAACGGCGACCGCAGGTCCTGGACGAAGGTGTGGGCGACGCGGTGCAGCACGTTCGCGTCGAGGAGGGCGGTCTGCAGGCGCCGGTTCTCCGCGGGGTCGACGCCGAGGCCGACCACGCCGGAGGCGATCATGTGCCGGCCGGGGACGCCGCGCTCGTCATCGGGGTCCGTGTGGTCGGCGAAGCGCCCGCGCGGGTCGAGGAGTTCGAGCATGCAGGCACCCGCGGTCTGCACCCACGAGTCGGCCGCGCGGCGCGGATCGCCGGACATCGCCACGACACAGTCGGCGAAGCAGGGGACGTCCGGCTGGATGCTCACGTCCGGCAGTGCGACGAGGTCGTAGTGGTGCCCGCCGCCGTGATGCGGCGGTGCCACGCCCACCGCCCATCCCCGCGGGCTGCTCAGCGAGTTGCCCTTGAGCGTGGAGCCCTGGGTGGCGCCGGGCGCGTACTCCTCGATACTCGCCTGCACGAGGGCGAGGAACTCCAGGTCGGGCAGGCGATCCTCGGCAGGCCGCGCGCCGCGCGCACGCCGTCGTATCCAGGGCATGCGGCGGATCTTACGGGAGCCGCCCGGACCCGCTGCCGGCCCCGGCGGGTTTGACGGCGCGGATCAGGGCGGAGTGCATGCCGTCGGCGACCGGGTGGGTCGGGGTGATCTCGATGCCGGTGAAACCGGCGGCTTCGAGGCCCGCGCGGTATTCGGCGAAGGACAGGGCGCCGGCGATGCACCCGACGTAGTCGCCGCGCTCGGCACGCTGCTCGACGGTGAGGGTGTCGTCCGAGACGATGTCGGACACGCCGATCCGGCCGCCGGGCCGCAGCACGCGGAAGGTCTCGGCGAACACCGCCGCCTTGTCAGTGGACAGGTTGATCACGCAGTTGGAGATCACCACGTCGACGGTGTTCGCGGGCAGCGGGATCGCCTCGATGGTGCCCTTGAGGAACTCCACGTTCGTCGCGCCGGCCTTCGCCGCGTTGGCCACGGCGAGTTCTAGCATCTCGTCGGTCATGTCCAGCCCGTACGCCTTGCCGGCCGGGCCGACGCGACGGGCGGACAGCAGGACGTCGATGCCGCCGCCGGAGCCGAGATCCAGGACGCGCTCGCCGGCGCGCAGTTCCGCCACGGCGGTGGGGTTGCCGCAGCCGAGGGAGGCGGCGACGGCCTCCACGGGCAGGGCGTCGCGCTCGTCCGCGGCGTACAGCGAGGAGCCGAAGTCGGCGTCGACCTCGACCGGCTCGGGCCCGCAGCAGGCCGCCGCACCCTCGGTGACCTGGACGGCCGCTGCCGCGTACCGGCGACGGACCGCTTCGCGCAGATCGGTGGACTGCTCGTTCATGGCGCACCCCCAGGGCTTCTTGATGCAAGCCTGCGCCTTGCATCGACGGACGTCAACATAGAAGTCCGTCGAAACAGTGGGGTGCGTCAGTACGCGTGGTGGACCTGCCAGAACGCCCAGGCGTCGCAGGGGCTGCCGTAGGCGGCGTTCATGTAGTTGAGCCCCCACTTGATCTGGGTCGCGGGGTTCGTCTGCCAGTCGGCGCCGACCGTGGCGTACTTGGACGCCGGCAGGGCCTGCACGAGGCCGTAGGCGCCGGAGGAGGCGTTGAGGGCGTGCATGTTCCAGCTGGACTCGCGTTCCACGATGTTGCTGAAGCACTGGAACTGGCCGCTGGGCACGATCTGCCGGGCCAGGGCCTGGAGCTCGGCGACGGAGTACGTCCGCTGGAGGGAGACGGCGGTGCCGCGGCTGGCGGCGCTCTTGGTCTCGGCGCGCTTCGCGGCTTCCTTCTTCGCCGTGGCCGTCCTGGCGGCGGCCTTGCGGGCGGCCTCCTCGGCCTCTTTCCTGGCGCCGGCGTCCGCCTGCACGGCCTGCGCGTCGGCCTGCATCGCCAGGGACTCGGTCTGCACCTGGGCCTGCCGGCCCGCCGGTATGTCCGCGAGCAGCGTCGCGTCGGCCGCGCCGGCCTCGGCGCCGCCCGGCTGCGCGGCGCTGCCCGAGGCGACGCCGACAACGCTTCCGACGGCGGTGACCGCGGACGCCGAGGCCACCGCGAATCCGCGGACCGAGATCGGGCTCACTGGTCTTCCTTCCGGGTGGTCCGTGGCGCCTTGCCCTGGAGGTGCGGGCAACTCGCCTCACGCATCCCGCAGTTGGAACACTCTGCCGCGCCGTGGCAGGGCGCGCAATGGTGAAGGAGGTGTGGATGCTCACATCTGAGCCGACACCGCGAGCCCTTCGACGCCGGAGCGGGGAGGCACGGGAGCGGGGGCACGGGCCGGTGTCACCCGGTGGACGCCGCTCACGGGTCCGCACGCCGGCCGGCGCGCACCAGACCGCTCTCGTAGGCGATGACGACGAGCTGGGCGCGGTCGCGGGCGCCCAGTTTCGCCATGGCCCGGTTGGCGTGGGTCTTGGCGGTGACCGGGGTGACGAAGAGGCGTTCGGCGATCTCGTCGTTGGACAGCCCCTGGCCCACCAGCGTCAGCACCTCGCGCTCCCGGGGAGTGAGCGCGGCCAGCCGGTCGGGGTCGACGAGGTCCCCCGCCGAGGGCTGGTCGAGGACGCGCGCGATGAGCCCCTTGGTGGCCGTCGGCGACAGCAGCGCTTCTCCGGCGGTGACCAGGCGGACGGCGTCGAGAAGCTGGGCCGGCTCGACGCCCTTGCCGAGGAACCCGCTCGCGCCCGCCCGCAGGGCCTCGATGACGAACTCGTCCTCCTCGAAGGTGGTCAGGACGAGGACCTTGACGCCGGCCAGATCCTCGTCCCGGCCGATCAGGCGGGTCGCCTCGATACCGTCGACCCCGGGCATCCGGATGTCCATCACCACGATGTCGGCCCGTTCGGAACGCGCCAGCCGCACCGCCTCCGCGCCGTCGGCGGCCTCCGCGACGACCTCCATGTCCGGCTGGGCGTCGATGAGCAGCCGGAAGGTGCCGCGCAGCAGGGCCTGGTCGTCGGCGAGCAGGACGCGAATCGTCATCAGCGGTGCTTTCTCGAGGGGTGTCAGAGCGGGGCGGGGGCGAGGGACAGCGGCAGTTCGGCGACGACCCGGAAGCCGCCTTCGGGGCGCGGGCCCGCGGTGACGCTGCCGCCGATCGCGGTGGCCCGCTCCCGCATGCCGACCAGACCGTGACCGCCGCCCGTGCCCACCTTGGGCGGACCGGGGCGTCCGTCGTCGGTCACGGTGATCCGCAGCGCGAGCGGGCCGTAGTCCAGGACCACCTCGGCCCGGGTCGCGGACGCGTGCTTGTGGGTGTTGGTCAACGCCTCCTGGACGATGCGGTAGGCCGTCAGCTCGGTGGCGGGCGCCGGCGGGCAGGCGCTGCCGGTCCGGGTCACCGACACCGGAAGCCCGCCGGCCCGGATCCCGGCGACCAGTGTGTCGAGGTCGGCCAGGCGGGGGATCGGGGCACGCGAGCCCGGTGCGTCGTCCGGCTGCCGCAACAGGCCGACGGTGGCCCGCAGTTCGTCCAGCGCGGCGCGGCTGTTGTCCTTGATGTGGGCCAGGGCCTCGTACGCCCGGTCGGGGTCGGTGCGCATCAGATGGTGGGCCACCCCTGCCTGGGCGTTGACGAGGGTGATGTGGTGCGCGACCACGTCGTGCAGATCGCGCGCGATGCGCACGCGTTCCTCGGTGACCCGGCGCCGGGCCTCCTCCTCCCGCGTGCGCTCGGCGCGCTCCGCCCGCTCCCTCGCCTCCGCCAGATGCTCGCGGCGGCCGCGCACGGCACGGCCCAGGGCGGTGGCCGCGATCACGAAGTCGAACCGCAGCAGACCCCTCGCCCCCAGCAGGGACTCCGCGTGGGTGGCGGCGAAGACGCCGGTGACCGCCACGGCGGAGGCGACGCCGACGATCCACGCCGTGCGCCTGCTGCCACGGTCGGCGAGCGTGTACAGGGCGACCAGGCTCGCCGCCGGAGTGGCCGCGGTGTGCGGGGAGAAGGCCATCAGCGTGAGATCGACGGCCAGGGTGAGAAGGGCGACGCCCAGCGGGCGGCGGCTGCGGACGATCAGCGGCACACAGAACAGCGCCGTCCACGCCACCTCCGCCCAGCGCGGCTCCCGCCAGCCCGAGGGGCCCACGGCCGTCGCGGCCGCGGCGATCAGGACCACCGGAATCGCGGGCAGCGCGTCCCTGATCCGTTCATGACCGGCCGACCACCGCCGCCACACCGTTCCCACGTCCATTCCCTCACTGTAAGGAGCGCGGACCAGCCGGAAGCCGGCCCGCTCCGCCGGGCGCCGGGTGCCCTAGTCGGCCAGTCCGGCGGGCTGCGGCCTTCGATCCGGCTGATGTGCCGGGACCGGCTCGTCGTCCGCGGGGCCTTCCACGGACACCCGCGGCAGGGCCGCGTCCAGCCGGCGGGGCAGCCACCAGTTCGCCCGTCCGCACAGGTGCATGAGCGCCGGGACGACCACCATCCGGATCAGCAGCGCGTCGAGGGCGACGGCCACGGCGAGACTGACGCCGAACTCCGAGATCACCCGCATGCCGCCGAAGACGAAGGAGCCGAAGACGCAGAACATGATGGTGGCGGCGACGGCGATCACCCGGCCGGTCTCGGCCTGCCCGACCCGAACCGCCCGGTGGCTGTCACCGGTGCGGGCCCACTCCTCCCGCATCCGGCTGACCAGGAAGACCTGGTAGTCCATGGACAGACCGAACATGATCCCGACGACCAGGATCGGCACGAACGACTCGATCGGCCCGGCGGCGCCCAGCCCGAGGAGCGAGGACCCGAAGCCGTACTGGAAGACGACGACGATCGCGCCGAACGCCACCCCGACGCTCAGCACGTTCAGTACGGCGCCCACGGCCGGGACGAGCAGGCTGCGGAAGGCGACGGTCAGCAGCAGGAACCCGAGCGCGGCGATCACCAGCACGAACACCGGGAGCTTGGCCAGCAGCACCGAGGCGAAGTCGTCGTTGCTCGCGGTGGTGCCGCCGACGTACACCTTCAGGGACGTGCCCTGCTCCACCGGCGGGATCACGTCCTCGCGCAGGCGGTCGATCAGATCGGAGGTGGCCGCCGACTGCGGGGAGGTCGTCGGCACCACGGAGATCACGCCGACCGCCCGCCCCTCGGCCATGGGGGCCGCGCCGACATCGGCGACCCCGTCGACCCGCCGCAGGTCGGTGACGAGCCGCGCCTCGGCGGCCTTGGCGGCGGCGGTGGGCGCCTGCACGGCGAGGACGAGCGGGCCGTTGAAGCCGGGCCCGAAACCGTTCGCGATCATGTCGTACGCCTGCCGGTTCGTGGACGTCGTGGGCAGGTTGCCGTCGTCGGAGGCGCCGAGCCGCAGCGACAGCGTCGGGAAGGCGAGCGCCGCCAGCACGACCAGGGCGACCAGGCCGAGAGCCCTGGGCCGGGCCTGGACCCGCGCGGCCCACCGCCCCCACAGTCCGGCCCCGTCAGCGGGCGCGACCGCGCCGGCGGCCACAGCCCGGCGCTCGGCGCGCCCGAGGACCCGCAGGCCGATCATGGCGAGCAGCGCCGGCAGCAGGGTGATGGCGGCCAGCACCGTCAGGACGACGGTGACGGCCGCGCCGACGGCCATGCCGTTGATGATGCCGACGTTCAGGGTGAGCATCCCGAGGAGCGCCACCACGACGGTCAGCCCGGCGAACACCACCGCCCGCCCCGAGGTGTTCAGCGACTTGGCGATCGACTCGCCGACGCCCATCCCCGCCTTCAGGTTGGACCGGTGCCGGTTCACGATGAACAGGGCGTAGTCGATGCCCACGCCGAGGCCGATCAGCGAGCCGAGGGTCAGCGTCGTGCTGGAGAGGGTGATGACGTGGCTGATGAGCATCACCGCGAGGGCGGAGGTGCCCACGCCGACGACGGCCGTCACGATCGGCAGTACCGCGACCCACACCGCGCGGAAGACGCACAGCAGCACCACGAAGGCCAGCGCGACGCCCATGGCGTCGGCGACCGGATTCGGCGCGGGGGCGACGCTGAACGCCTGCCCGTTCAGCGCGATGCGCAGGTTCCCCGACTGCGGGGCGGTCGCCAGATCCTCGACATGGGCGATCTGCCCGTCGGCCACCTCGCGGTCGAACGCGACGGTGGCGTAGGCGGTGCGGCCGTCCCCGCTGACCTGCGCCCGGCCCGCGGTCGTGAAGGGGCCGGTGACGGAGGCGACGCCCGGCGCGTCGGCGACACGGTCCAGCGCGCCCGCCATGGCCTTCTCGGCCGTCGGATCGGTGACCCTGCCGTCGTCGACCTGCCAGACGACCCGGCCGCTCTTGCCCGCCGCGCTGTCGGAGGCCCGCTGCAACAGGGCCGTCGCCCTGGCCGAGTCGGTGTTCTGGGAGGTCGGGCTGTTGCCGAAGGCACTGCCGGCCGCACCGGCCCCGGCCCCGAGGGCGAGCAGCAGGCCCACCCAGACCAGGACGACGGCGAGCCGGTGCCGGTGGCACCAGCGGGCGAGAGGGGACATCGACGAGCCTTTCGGGGGATACGCCACGATCGGGCCGCCGATCACGGCCCGCCCTCACGCTCGCAGCCCCGCGTCCTGTCGTCGTCGGCCGTCCGCAGACACTTGCGCCTGCTGCGATCGCAGTAGCTCGACGACCTGGCCGACGGCGTCCTCCCCAAGGACCTGCTCGTTCCCGGCGGCGGCATGACGCGGCCGTCCCGTCGGCGAGGACGGGACGGCCGCACACTGCGAGGGTCACGCGGATCGTGTCACCCGGTGGCCGAGAACACGAAGGAGAACTCGGCCGGCTCGGCCCGTAGCCAGTACGCGGGCAGCACGCCGGGCCCGCAGGACCCGGTGCCGATGCCGTGCAGGCCGTGGTCGAGATTGACCCACACCGTCTCACCGGGTGTCAGGTCGGTGAGGTGGGTGGCCGCGTCCAGCTGCTCGGTCGTCCAGCGCCGGGCGGTGAGGAAGAACTCCGGGTCGCCCTCCACGCGCAGCCCGCCGATCTCCGCCCAGCGCACGTCGGCACGCGCCCCGTTCTCCTGCGGACGCAGGTACGGCGTCTGCATGCCGTCCACGGTCGACTCCCAACGCGCCACTCGCGAGGCCGACTTGGTGTCGGGGTAGCCCTCGCCGGGGCCGCCGCCGTACCACGTCACCGCGTCGGCGCTTTGAAGCCCGAAGCGGACGCCCAGCCGGGGCAGCGGCACCGGCCACTCGCCCTCCGGGCCCACGGACACCGTCAGCTTCAGACGGTCGCCGTCCGAGGTCCACCGGTACACCGTCGCCAGGCCGAACTCCCACGCGGCGGGCGCCACCCGGGTACGCACGGTCAGCGCGTCACCGTCGAGCTCGACGGAGTCCAGCCGGTGCCGCATGCGGTGCAGGCCGAACTTGCGCCACAGCTGCGCGTACCGGGTGTCGGACTGCCACTCCGCGCCCTCGTCGTTGTCGGTCGTCGCCCGCCACACGTCCAGCCGCAGTCCGCTGACCGCGACACCGCCGAGGGACCGCAGCGCCCCGCTGCGGGCGTCGAACGCGGCCGGACCGAGCGTGATCACACCGTCGTCGGCCACCGGTTCCGCGCTCGCGGACACCACCGGCAACGGCCGCGCCGCCACGGCCACCTGGCCCCAGGCCACCTCGTGACCCTGCGGCGCCCAGGAGGTGTCGGCCGCCAGCGACGCCCGCACCGTCCACAGGGTCTCGGCGCCCGTGTGCCCGTGCGGCGGTTCGGGCAGCTTCACCTCCGCCGACTCGCCCGGGCCGAGCGCGGGCACGGCCAGGGCGCCCGACTCGACCGTCTCGCCGTCCACTTGGTACGACCACTCGAAGGCGAAAGCCGAAAGGTCGGCGAAGTCCTGCTTGTTCGTCACCCGCACGGTGCCGTCGGACGGCTCGAGGGAGACGGGCTCGATGACCTTCTTGAACTCCAGCAGGCCGGGGGAGGGACGCCGGTCCGGGAAGATCAGGCCGTCGCACACGAAGTTGCCGTCGTGCAGCTCCTCGCCGAAGTCGCCGCCGTAGGCGTAGCCCAGCTCGGCGTGCTTGACGCCGTGGTCGATCCACTCCCAGATGAAGCCGCCCTGGAGGCGGTCGTAGGACTCGAACAGCCGCTGGTAGTCGGCGATGCCGCCGGGGCCGTTGCCCATGGCGTGCCCGTACTCGCAGAGGATGAAGGGGAGTTGGCGACGCTTGTGCGTGCCGCCGTCCAGGTCCCGGCCGATGGCCTCGACCTCGGCGTGCGAGGCGTACATCCGCGAATAGACGTCCGTGTCACGGCAGTTCCAGTCGCCCTCGTAGTGCACGAGGCGGGAGGAGTCCCGGCCGTGGATCCACTCGGCCATCGCGGTCAGGCCCCGCCCGGTGCCGGCCTCGTTGCCCAGCGACCAGATGACCACCGACGGATGGTTCTTGTCCCGCTCGACCATGCGCTCGGCGCGGTCGAGGAGGGCCGGGGTCCAGCGGTCGTCGTCGACGGGGTTGTCCCGCCAGGCCTGCTCGGTGAAGCCGTGGGTCTCCAGGTCGCACTCGTCGATGACCCACAGGCCCAACTCGTCGCACAGGTCGAGGAAGGCGGGATGCGGCGGGTAGTGGGAGGTGCGCACGGCGTTGAGGTTGTGCCGCTTCATCAGCAGCACGTCCTCGCGCATCGTCTCCAGGTCCAGGGCGCGGCCCTTCTCGGGGTGCCACTCGTGGCGGTTGACGCCCTTGAAGAGCACCGGCCGGCCGTTGACCTTGATCAGACCGTCGGCCAGCTCCACGGTACGGAACCCGATGCGCAGCGGGACCCGTTCGCCCTCGGTGACCAGCTCGCCGTCGTACAGCTTCGGCACCTCGGCCGACCACGGCTGGACCGGGACCGTGACCGTGGTGCCCGTCTCGACATCGATGTCCAGGGCGGGCACGAGCACCCGCCCGTCGACGTCGGAGTCGACGCGCAGGGTGCCCTCGCCCATGGCGTGGTCGTAGGAGGCGTGCACGAAGAAGTCGAGCGCGCTGCCCGCCGGGCGGTGCAGCAGCGTCACGTCACGGAAGATGCCGGGCAGCCACCACTGGTCCTGGTCCTCCAGGTAGGAGCCGGCCGACCACTGGTGGACGCGGACGGCGAGCACGTTGCCGCTCGGCTTGAGCAGGTGCCCGACGGCGAACTCGTGCGGCAGCCGGGAGCCCTTGAACTCGCCGATGTCCGTGCCGTTCAGCCAGACGCGGGCGCAGGACTCCACGCCGTCGAAGCGGAGCACCGCCCCGCCCTCGGCCGGCCAGTCCGTGGGCAGGTCGAAGACGCGCAGGTGGTCGCCGGTCGGGTTCTCCGTCGGGACGTGCGGCGGGTCGACCGGGAAGGGGTAGAGGTGGTTGGTGTAGATCGGCAGGCCGAAGGCACCGTCGCCCTGGAGCACCCAGTGACCCGGGACCGTGACCTCGCCCCAGTCCCCGGCGTCGAAGCCGGGCTCGGCGAACGAGTCGTCCTCGGCGTCGGCGGTCGGCGACACGCGCAGCCGCCAGCTGCCGTTGAGCGAGAGTGACGCCGCGTCGGAGGACGCGTACCAGGCACGGGGCGGAAGGGCTCCGCTGCCGGGCGAGACGTCCTCGACGTAGTCGAAGGCAGGGGTGGTACGGAAAGACATCGGTCTCCAGGTCGTGAGTGGAGGGCGTCAGCCCTTGATACCGGTCTGCGCGATCCCCTGCACCAGCCAGCGCTGGAGGAAGAGGAACACGAAGATCAGGGGCAGGATGGAGATGGCGGTGGCCATGAAGATCAGGTGGAAGTTGACCGTCTGGTTCGTCATGAAGGAGGACAGGGCGATCTGGACGGTCCAGGAACTCGGGTCCTGTCCGATGACCAGGGGCCACAGGAAGGAGTTCCAGGCGCTGATGAAGGTGATCGTGGCGATCGCCGCGAAGAAGTTCAGCGAGTTGGGTACGACGATCCGCCAGTACGCACCCCAGTAACCGAGCCCGTCCACGCGTGCCGCCTCCTCCAGCTCCTTGGGGAATCCCAGGAAGTACTGCCGGAAAAGGAAGCAGGTGAAACCACTGAACAGCCCCGGGATGATGAGGCCGCGGTAGGTGTCCACCCAGCCGAGGGACGAGACCAGCACGAAGCTGGGCACGAAGGTGACGGCCGTGGGGACCATGAGGGTCGCGAGGACCGCGTAGAAGACCTTGTTGGCGTGCTTGTACGGGATGCGGGCCAGGCCGTAGCCGGCCAGGGAGCAGACCAGAAGGGTGCCGAGCGTGGTCAGGACGGCGACGACCAGGGAGTTCACCATGGAGCGGCCGAACTCGACCGTCGGGTCGTCGAACAGCTCGGAGACGTTGGCCCACTGGAACGAAGGCAGCAGCTTCCAGTTCTCGCCCGTGATCTCCGGGTCCGTGGAGAGGGCGTTGCGGACGATCAGGTAGAACGGGACCAGGAAGAGCAGGGCTGCGACGCCGACGGAGACGTACAGTCCCGTGTTGCCGAGGATTCCCCGGGCCTTCTTGTGCTGCTTGCCGACCTGATGAGGTGCGGTGGTGGTCACTTGGACTCATCCCCCCTTCCGAAGCCCATGAACTTGCCCTGGACCAGGGTGACGAGGCAGATGAGCAACGACAGGATGACCGCGCCCGCGCTGCCGGCGCCGTAGTCCTGGTTGGTCCCGAGGGCTGCCTTGTAGAGCTCCATGAGCGGTGTCTGCGCCCAGGTCGCCTTGGTGCCGATGATGTTGAAGAACTCGTCGAACGCCTGGTACGCGGCGATGAGCAGCAGCAGGATCACCGCCGTCGAGGTGGCCCGCAGCTGCGGCAGGGTGATGTACCGGAAGGTCTGCCAGCCCTTCTTGGCGCCGTCGATTGCGGCGGCCTCGTACAGCTCGGCCGGGATGTTCTGCAGCGCCGCGAGGAAGAGGATCATGTAGAACCCGGACTGGATCCACAGGCGCAGGGTCACGATGACCAGCCAGTACCAGGGCGGGGTCGGGTCCGCCAGATAGGCGATGTTGTCGACGCCGAACCAGCCGAGGACGGTGTTCATCAGACCGAAGCGGACGCCGCTGAAGATGGACATCTTCCAGATCAGCGCGGCGGCGACGTAGGACACGGCGGTCGGCAGGAAGAACACCGAGCGGAAGAAGGCCCGCATGAATCGCAGCTGGTTCACCAGCAGTGCCAGCCCCAGCGACAGGGCCCAGGTCGTCGGCACGATGAAGGCGGCGAACACGCTGAACGTCAGCAACGAGTCGGGGAAGTTGCTGTTGGTCAGGATCTGCTTGTAGTTGTCGAGGCCGATGAAGTTGCTCGGTGTGACCGTGTACCGGGCGTCGAAGAAGCTGAGCCAGATGCTCCAGACGATCGGCACGAAGACGAAGATCACCAGGCCGATGAGGAAGGGCCCGGTGAAGAGCCAGAAGTTGAGCGTCGGGTTGCCCCGCAGGCCCCGCCGCGGCCGGGCCTGGGAGGCCTTGGCCGGGGCGGGCTGGGCGACCCCGCGTGTGGTCGTGGTCGACATGTCGTGGTCTTCCCGGCGGCCTATCCGAACAGCTTCTTGAGCTCGACGTTTACCTTCTTGTCGCAGGCGTCGAGCGCCGCCTCCGGGTTGCCGTTCTTGCGCACGGAGGACGCGATCACGTCGTTGAACGCGGTGATCATCACCTGGTCGAAGCCGATGTTGTCGAAGTGGCCGTAGTCGGTGAAGAGCTTGACCGCCTCGGCGGGCAGACCCGACTTGAGCTTGGTGGCCGAGTTGGCTATCGAGGTGCGCGGCGGGATGTGGAAGCCGTAGGAGAGCGCCCAGTCCTCCTGGTACTTCTTCTGGTCGATCCACAGCCACTTGACGTATTCCTTGGCGGCGTCGACGTTCTTGCTCTTGGCGTTCACGAAGATCGACCAGCCGCCGTTGTAGACCGACAGCTTGCCGGAGCTGCCGATCTTCGGGAACGGGAAGATGCCCAGGTCGTCGCCGAGGGCCTTCTGCATGGCCGGCATCGACCACATGCCGCCCCACTGGATCGCGCACAGACCCTGGTTGAGGGCCGAGGGGTCCCAGAAGTCGGTGGGGGCGTCCAGCAGCACGTGGCCGCTGGTGAACAGCGTGCGCAGCTTCTTCAGGCCCTCGACGACGCCGTCCGTGTGATACCCGATCTTGTTGTTCGCGTCGAGGGTCTCCGCGCCGGCCGAGAAGATCAGGTTGTTCTGGATCGCCGTGAAGTCGTTGCCGAGGAAGACGCCCTTGACCTTGTCGGTGGTGAGCTTGGCCGCCGCGTCCAGCAGCTCGTCGAGCGTGGTCGGGACGTCGACCTTGGCCTTCTCCAGCATCGACTTGCGGTAGTAGAAGAACTGCGGGTCGTCGATCATCCGGATGCCGTAGATCTTGCCGTCGACCGTGTGCGACTTGATGTCGTTCGGGTTGAAGTCGTCCTTGACCGGATCGATGAGGTCGCTGAGGTCGGCGACCTGGCCGCTCTTGACCATCTGCAGCTGCGGGTGGAACTCGAAGACGTCCGGGGCCTGCTTGGTGAGCAGCGCGGAGAAGAGCTTCGCCTCGAAGTTGTTGCCCGTGATCCAGTTGGTGCTGACGCCGGCCTTCTTGTACGCCGCCGCGTACCGCTTGATGGCCTGCTCGGTGCCCGCCTCGCCGTAGGCGTGGAAGTACTGCACGAGCTGGGTGCCGGACCCGCCGCTCCCGCCCCGCCCGTTGTTGCTGCCGCACGCGGCGAGGGTGCCGGCGGCGGCCATGCCCGCGGCGGCCCGGAAGAGGGACCTGCGGGAGAAGTTGTCGTTGCTCAATGCCGACATGCTGACGTCCTTGTCTCGAGTGCGGCTGCGGCTCTGCGGCTCAGCGCCCGGTGGCTCGAACTGATTGCAGGGCCGGACGCTAAGCTTTCGATCAGGGCTTAGGCAAGGGGTTGGACGAAGTCTGCGCGAAATGTTGTCTGCCGTTCGGCATGCCGAACGCAAGCACTTTCCATGGGAGTTGAGATAAGTGAGGGCCGCCCGGCCAGGGGTGGCCGGGCGGCCCTCGAAACAGTGAGTGCTACGAGGTCACTGCCGGGACCACGCCTCGTTGCCGCCGCCGTTGCAGCTGTAGAGGATCACCCTGCTGCCGTCGGCGGTCGCCTGCCCGCTGACGTCCAGGCACTTGCCGGACGCCTCGCTGAGGATCTGGCCGTTGGCATTGAGCAGCCAGCGCTGGGACGCGTCCCCGGTGAAGTCGGGGGTAGTCGTCAGCCCCGAGCTCCCGGCCGTCAGATAGCCGTTCACGCCCTTCAGGGCGCCCTTTCCGTCGTACGACCACGACTGTTCCGCCCCGCCGGTGCAGGTGCTGATGGCGGCTCCCGAGGCGTCCGCGGTCAGGCACTTGCCGGACTGCCTGCCCTGCCAGGCGCCCGTGACGGCCGTACTGCCGTGGCCGCGCTGGTCGAGGACGTACGTCGTGACGGAACGCGCGGCCAGGTGCGCCGAGACCGTGCCGCCGCTCACCGGCGGCTTGGCCACCCTGGCCCAGTCCTCGGTCGCCGAGGTCCGCACGGCCTGGCTCGCCCGCACCGGAGTCCTGCTGTTGAAGTGCAGGTTCAGCGGTGTGTCGGTGGTGTTGTGGTTGTTGACCACGACCACCCACTTGCCGCCGGACTCGTAGGAGGAGACCTCGACCCCGGCCGGCGCCCCGGTCACGTTGTGCGCGACCGAGCCCGGCCGGACGAACTTGCTGTACTGGCCGAGCGCGTAGTACCGCTTGGTGAAGTACAGGTTCTGGTTGCCGTTCGTCGCGTAGTCGGGGTCGTAGTAGACCAGTCCGTCGTTCCAGCCGGCGTCGTTCCTCTCGGTGGGGGAGGTGCCGTAACCGCTGGCCAGCGCCACCCACCACTGGAAGGCCGAGTCGTGGGCGCTCGCGAAGTCCTTGTAGATGATCCGCGACATCAGCAGGGCGTTGTCGATGGTCGGGTCGTACTCCTGGTTCCAGCCCGTCGAGCCCTTGCCGAAGCAGCAGATCTCGGTGGCCCAGGACTTCTGGCCGACGGCCCTCGACGTCTCGTAGACGTTGGCGAGCTGTCCGTCGTTCGGATTGTTGTACGTGTGGTGGGCGAGCGCCGACACGTACTGCCGCGTCCCCGGCTGTGAGATCCACTGGGGCAGCTCGAAGACGAACTGGGTGGTCTGGCTGGACTCGTCGGCGATGATCGACGTCTGCTGCTTGCGGGCCCGCTGCTCGGCGCCCAACGCCCGCACGATGTCGTCCCGTTGGTCGACCGTGACCTGCATGCCCTCCTGGCCGCACGAACCGAAGTCGTTGTCGGGCTCGTTGAAGGGGCTGATGTAGTCCAGCTTGACGCCCTGGCGGGCGAAGTGGTCGGTGACGTCGGCGACGTACTTGGCGTAGTCGCCCTCGTTCTCGGCCTTCAACTGCCCGCCGCAGCTCTGCCCGTTGGTGGTCCATTCGGCCGGTGCGCTGTTGACGAAGCCGATCAGGTCCTTGACGCCGTACTTCGCGGCGTACTTGAGGAAGGTGCGGCCGCCTTTGTCCCTGCTCCAGTCGTAGGAGCCGTCGGGGTTCAGGAAGTCCTCGGCGGCGCGGGCCGGGGTGGTGACCGCGACTCCACCGCCGCCGATGTTGTAGCGGTAGGAGGACAGGGCGAGGCCCTGCCTGGAGAACAGCAGCTTCGCCACCCTGGCCTGCACCTCGGGCTCGAAGTGCTGCAGGTCGTTGACCCACCAGGCGCCCGAGGCGCCGATGTCGTCGATGGTCTGGGCGGCGTGGGGGGAGACCTCGGCCGCCGTGGGGGTGGCGGCCGAGGCGGTCGGGGCGGATATCAGGGGGCCGGTGACGGCGAGCGCGGCCGCGGCCGTCAGCAGGAGCGGTCTCCTGCGGTGGGGGTGAGTCACGTGCATCCCTTCCGTCGTCATGAAGGTGGTGCGGTACGGCTCCTTGCGGGGGTGGTGCGTCTGCCCGTCCTCTGGCTCACCGACTGCAGGGCCCCTTCGAGCGCGAACGTGGCCGCGCCCAGGCACACCGGGTCGGTGGGGATGGGGGAGAGGACGATCTCGGTGGCGGCCATCGGCCGCTTCAGCGCGTGCCGCCCGACGGCGGCGCGCACCTCGTCCAGCAGCGGCTCGGCCAGCTTCCTGGCGACCCAGCTGCTCAGGACGACCACTTCGGGGTTGAACAGGTTGACCAGGTCGGCGATGCCCGCGCCGAGGTAACGGGCCGTGTCGCGGACGACCTTGACGGCCTCCGGGTCGTGCGCGGCGACCGCCGCGGCGAGCGCGTCGATGGTGGCCGTCTGGTCCTCGGGGTGCAACAGCGTGCTGCGCGGGCTGAGTTCGCGCAGGTTCAGCATGATCCCGGGGGCCCCGACATACGTCTCCACGCAGCCGTGGTTGCCGCAGTGGCACAGCCGGCCGTCCAGGACGATCGTGTTGTGCCCCCACTCGCCGGCACTGTTGCTCACGCCGCGGTGCAGCGCGCCGTCCAGGATCAGGCCGGCGCCCACGCCGGTGCCGAGGTTGACCACCACGGCGTCGCGGCGTCCGCGCGCGGCCCCGAACCACAGCTCGGCCACCGCGCAGGCGCGCAACGGGTTGTCCAGGTAGAGGGGGTAGGCGATGACCTCGGAGAGCAGGTCGAGCAGCGGCACGTCGTGCCAGTCCCAGTTGGGCGCGTACTCCGAGATGCCCGTGGCGCGGTCCACCTGCCCGGGCACGCTCACTCCGACGCCCAGCACCCGGGCGCCCTCCACGCCGGCCTGGGTGACGACGGCGCCGACGGCCGCGGCGACATGGCCGACGACCTGCTCGGGCCGGTTCTCGCCGGGCCGCATCTCCTCCATGGCGCGGGCCAGGACGTTCAGCCCGAGGTCGAAGAGCTCGACGCGGACGTACGTCTCCGCGATGTCGACGCCGATCAGCGCGCCGCCCGAGGTGTTGACGGCCACCAGGCCCCGGGGGCGGCCGCCCGCCGAGTCCTCGAAGCCGACCTCGGTGATCATGCGCAGGTCGAGGAGTTCGCCGACGAGCGTGGCGACGGTGGCCAGGCTCAGGCCCGTGGCGGCCGCGAGCTCCTGGCGGGAGGTGGGAGACTCGGCGATGATCTGGCGCAGCACCTCGTAGCGGTTCGCGGTTCGGATGTCACGCGATGTGCGCTTCACTGGAGTCTTCACTGACGTTCGTCCCCATCCCTTCCCAGGCCGGTACCGGCCGGGTCGGCAGTGAACACCAGCACCGGCGCGGCGCAAGGCTATGGCCTGCGGGGGACTTTCGACAAGGGATTGGGAAAGGGTTGAAAAACCCGGACCTGCCGTCTTGGCCGCAGTGGCCGTAAGCATAAGCCCCCGACGGGCGGTGCCGGTGCGGATCGGCGTGCCGGCCCCGGTTCCCGTCAAGTTGCGCGCCTCGCAACCTAGTGCGTATAGCGATACCGGTACTAGCATGCCTCGCGTATCTACGGCGCGAGCGAGACGAGGCACCATGGCTCCCTTGCAGTACGACTTCGTCATCGTCGGCGGCGGTTCGGCCGGCAGTGCACTGGCGAACCGGCTCTCGGCGGACCCGGCGAACAAGGTGCTGGTCCTGGAAGCGGGCCGGTCCGACTACCCGTGGGACGTCTTCATCCAGATGCCCGCGGCACTGACGTATCCCATCGGCAGCCGCTTCTACGACTGGAAGTACGAGTCGGAGCCCGAGCCCCACATGGGCGGCCGGCGCATCTACCACGCCCGCGGCAAGGTGCTCGGCGGTTCCAGCAGCATCAACGGCATGATCTTCCAGCGCGGCAACCCCATGGACTACGAGCGCTGGGCCGCCGATCCCGGGATGGAGGCGTGGGACTACGCCCACTGCCTGCCCTACTTCCGGCGCATGGAGAACTGCCTCGCCGCCGACCCGGACGACGAGTTCCGCGGCCACGACGGCCCCCTCGTCCTGGAGCGCGGCCCCGCCACCAACCCGCTGTTCACCGCCTTCCAGAAGGCCACCGAGGAAGCCGGCTACGCGCCCACCGACGACGTCAACGGCTACCGGCAGGAGGGGTTCGCCAAGTTCGACCGCAACGTCCACCGCGGCCGCCGCCTCTCGGCCTCCAAGGCCTACCTCAAGCCCGTCATGAAGCGGCCCAACCTCACCGTCACCACCCGCGCCCTGGTCACCCGCGTCCTGTTCGAGGGCAAGCGGGCCGTCGGCGTCGAGTACCGGCGCGGCAAGGGCGCCCCCCAGCAGGTCCGGGCCAAGGAGGTCATCCTCTGCGGCGGCGCCATCAACTCCCCCCAGCTCCTGCAGCTCTCCGGCGTCGGCAACGCGCGGGAGCTGAGCGCGCTCGGCATCGACGTCGTCCACGACCTGCCGGGCGTCGGCGAGAACATGCAGGACCACCTGGAGGTGTACGTCCAGTACGCCTGCAAGCAGCCGGTCTCCATGCAGCCGTACATGGCGAAGTGGCGCGCGCCCTTCATCGGCCTGCAGTGGCTGTTCCGCAAGGGGCCGGCCGCGACCAACCACTTCGAGGCGGGCGGTTTCGCCCGCAGCAACGACGACGTCGACTACCCCAACCTGATGTTCCACTTCCTGCCCGTCGCCGTCCGCTACGACGGCTCCTCGCCCTCCGGCGGCCACGGCTACCAGGTGCACGTGGGCCCCATGTACTCCGACGCCATCGGCTCGGTGAAGATCAAGAGCCGGGACCCGCGCGAGCACCCGGCGCTGCGCTTCAACTACCTCTCCACCGAGCAGGACCGCCGCGAGTGGGTCGAGGCGATCCGGGTCGCCCGCAGAATCCTCAACCAGCCCGCGATGGCCCCCTACAACGGCGGGGAGATCTCGCCGGGACCGAAGGTGGACACCGACGAGGAGATCCTCGCCTGGGTCGCGAAGGAGGGCGAGACCGCCCTGCACCCGTCCTGCACGTGCAAGATGGGCACCGACGAGATGGCCGTGGTCGACCCGGCCAGCATGCGGGTGCACGGAGTCGAGGGACTGCGCGTCGTCGACGCCTCCGTCATGCCGTACGTCACCAACGGCAACATCTACGCGCCCGTGATGATGGTCGCCGAGAAGGCCGCCGACCTGATCCTCGGCAACGAACCCCTCGCCCCGTCCAAGGCCGCCTACTACCGCCACCGCGACGCCCAGACGCAGGCCGGGTAGACCTTGGCCGGCCAAGCACTGCGCCGCCTGCTGGAGCACGTCCGCTACGAGGTGCTGCCCGCGGCGGCGACGGAGGAGAAGGTCCTCGCGCACGTCCCGCGCGACGTCGTGGTCACGGTCACGGCGTCGCCGGTCAAGGGACTGGAGCCGACCCTGGAGCTGACCGGGCGGCTCGCCGCGCACGGCTACCGCGTCGTCCCGCACGTGCCCGCGCGGCTGCTGCGGGACGACGTCCACCTCAAGGAGGTCGTCACCCGGCTGCGCGAGGCGGGCGTGGACGACGTCTTCGTACCGGCGGGCGACGCCGACCCGCCGGCGGGGCCCTACGACGGCGCCCTGCCGGTGCTGGTGAGGCTCGGCGAGCTGGGCGCGCCCTTCGCCCGGGTCGGCATCACGGGCTACCCCGAGAGCCATCCCCTCATCCACGACGACCTGACCGTCCAGGCGATGTGGGACAAGCGCGCGCACGCCACGTACATCGTCAGCAACCTGTGCTTCGACGCGCGGGTGCTGGGGGAGTGGATCGCGCGCGTGAGGCGCCGGGGAGTGACGCTGCCGCTGTGCGTGGGCGTCGCCGGCCCCGTGCAGCGGACCAAGCTGCTCGCCGTCGCGACGAAGATCGGCGTGGGGGAGTCGGCGCGGTTCCTGAGCAGGCATCCGTCGTGGTTCCTGCGGTTCGCCGCTCCCGGGGGCCATGCGCCGGAGCGGCTGCTGGAGCGCGGTGAGGCGGCACTGACCGCACCGGCGTCCGGTGTGGCGGGCCTGCACTTGTTCACCTTCAACCAGATCGCCGAGACCGAGCGCTGGCGCCGGGCGGCGCTGGAGCGGCTCGGCGGCTGACGCGGCGGCGGGGCCGGGAAGGACATCCGTCCGTCCCGGCCCCGCTTCCGTGTGTCCCCGAGCCGTCCGGCCGTCGTATACGGAGGACCGGCGCGAGGCGGCCTCAGCGGAAGACGACCGTGCGGTTGCCGTCCACCATCACGCGGCTCTCGCTGTGCCACTTCACCGCGTGCGCCAGCACCTGCGCCTCCACGTCCCGGCCGACCGTCACCAGTTCGCCGGGGTCGAGGGAGTGGTCGACGCGGACCACGTCCTGCTCGATGATCTGGCCCTCGTCCAGGTCCGGCGTGACGTAGTGCGCCGTCGCGCCGACCAGCTTCACACCGCGGGCGTACGCCTGCTCGTAGGGGCGCGCCCCCTTGAAGCTCGGGAGGAAGGAGTGGTGGATGTTGATGGCACGGCCGTCGAGCTGCTTGCACAGGTCGTCGGAGAGGATCTGCATGTAGCGGGCCAGCACGACGAGGTCGACGTCCAGCTCGCGCACCAGCTCCATCAGCCGGGCCTCGGCCTCGGGCTTGGTGTCGCGGGTGACCGGGACGTGGTGGAAGGGGATGCCGTAGGTCTCGGCCAGCCCCTCGAAGTCCCGGTGGTTGGAGACGATCGCCGGGATCTCGATGTTCAGCGACCCGGTGCGCCGGCGGAAGAGCAGGTCGTTCAGGCAGTGCCCGAACTTCGACACCATGATGAGCGTCCGGGTGGGGGTGGCGGCGTCGCGCATGGTCCAGGAGATGCGGTGGGCCTCGGCGACCGGGCCGAACCGGTAACGCAGGGTTTCCAGGTCCGCGATTGGATCGGAAACGTCGAAGTGGACCCTCATGAAGAAGCGGCCCTTGAGCCGGTCGTCGAACTGCTGGCTCTCCAGGATGTTGCCGCAGTTCCTGACGAGGAAGCCGCTCACGGCATGGACCAGTCCCGCGCTGTCGGGACAGGAGAGGGTGAGGACGTATTCGCGGCCTGACTGCGGACGAGGGAACTTGGGGGACACGGCGGCCTCCGTCGGTGCGTAATGCACAACTCAGTGAGCGATGCGCAACATAGTCCGGGCTCGCGGGACTCTCGGTCAAGAGAGAAGGGGCCTTTGGACCCTTGCCGAATCGTCATCGGCGGACCCCTTGACGTATGTCCTCACATTCGCCAGGGTGTTCCACCACAAGCAATACGGTGCACGATGCGCAACGCATTTCGGTTGAAGGGCTGGGCGCGTGGCAGACCTGTATGTGGACGGTGAATGGCGGGAGTCGGTGGCCGGTGGCCGCCGGGAGATCCGCTGTCCCGCTGACGGCACGCTCGCCGCGACCGTCTCCGAGGCGACACGCGCCGACACCGAGGCGGCGATCGCCGCGGCCCGCCGCGCCTTCGACGAGGGCCCCTGGCCGCGCACCCCCGAGCGCGAGCGCGGCGCCCTGCTGCTGCGCACCGCCGACATCATGGAGCGCGACGCCAAGGTGTTCGCCCGCGCCGAGTCGCTGGACACCGGCAAGCGGCTGGTGGAGAGCGAGTACGACATCGCCGACGTCGTCTCCTGCTTCCGCCACTACGGCGGCCTCGCCGGCACCGACGCCGGACGCGTCATCGACACCGGACGCGACGACGCCGTCAGCCGCGTCGAGTACGAGCCGGTCGGGGTCTGTGGACTGATCACACCCTGGAACTACCCTCTGCTGCAGGCCAGTTGGAAGGTCGCCCCGGCTCTCGTCGCCGGCAACACCTTCGTCCTCAAGCCCAGCGAGCTCACCCCCTCCACCTCCATCCTGCTGATGCGGGCCCTTGAAGAGGCGGGACTGCCCGCGGGCGCCGGCAACCTCGTCCTGGGCGCCGGACCCGAGGCGGGCGCCCCGCTCTCCGAGCACCCGGCGGTCGACATGGTCTCCTTCACCGGCGGACTGGAGACCGGCAAGCGGATCATGGCCACCGCCGCCGCGACCGTGAAGAAGGTCGCCCTCGAACTCGGCGGCAAGAACCCGAACGTCGTCTTCGCGGACGCCGACTTCGACGCGGCCGTCGACTTCGCCCTGACCGCCGTCTTCCTGCACTCCGGGCAGGTCTGCTCGGCCGGCGCCCGGCTGATCGTCGAGGACGCGCTGCACGACCGGTTCGTCGACGAGATCGTCCGCCGCGCCCGGAACATCCGGCTCGGCGGCCCCTTCGACCCCGACGCCGAGACCGGCGCGCTGATCTCCGCCCAGCACCTGGCGAAGGTCGAGGCGTACGTCGCCGCCGGGCTCGCCGAGGGCGCCGTACTGCGCTGCGGCGGCGCACGGCCCGACGACCCCGCCCTCGCGGGCGGCTTCTACTACCCGCCGACCGTCCTCGACGAGTGCCGGCAGGACATGCGGGTCGTGCACGAGGAGTCCTTCGGACCCGTGCTGACCGTCGAGCGCTTCACCGGCGAGGACGACGCCGTCCGCATCGCCAACGACACCGAGTACGGACTCGCCGGAGCCGTCTGGACGCAGGACGCGGGCCGCGCCCAGCGGGTCGCCCGGCGGCTGCGCCACGGCACGGTGTGGATCAACGACTACCACCCCTATGTGCCGCAGGCGGAATGGGGTGGCTTCGGGCACTCGGGCACGGGCCGGGAGCTGGGACCGACCGGCCTCAACGAATACCGCGAGCCCAAACACATCTGGCAGAACATCCAACCTCGGCCGCAGCACTGGTTCCGCGGCTGAACGCCGAAATGAGGTCGAACGTGACCACCACACAGACCGAGGTGCCGCAGCGGCGCGGCGGGCCCCAGGACTCGGCCGGCACGCCGGTGATCTCCGTGCGCAGGCTGTGGAAGGTGTTCGGGCCGAAGGCCGAGAAGGTGCCGGAGTCCGAGGAGCTGTGCGGCCTCAGCCGCCGCGAGCTCATGGACCGTACCGGCTGCACGGCCGCCGTCCGGGACGTCGGCTTCGACGTCGCCCCCGGCGAGGTCTTCGTCGTCATGGGCCTGTCCGGCTCCGGCAAGTCCACGCTCGTGCGCTGTCTGACCCGGCTGATCGAACCCACCTCCGGCGAGGTCGTCTTCGAGGGCGAGGACATCCGGGGTGCCGACGCGGCCCGGCTGCGCGAGCTGCGCCGCCGCAAGTTCTCCATGGTCTTCCAGCACTTCGGGCTGCTGCCGCACCGCCGGGTCGTCGACAACGTGGCCTTCGGCCTGGAGATCCGCGGCATGAGCCGGGCCGAACGCACCAAGCGGGCCCTGGAGGTCGTGGACCTGGTCGGCCTTTCCGGCTACGAGAACTCCTACCCCGACCAGCTCTCCGGCGGCATGCAGCAGCGCGTCGGCCTGGCACGGGCGTTGGCCGGTGAACCGGACGTCCTCTTCTTCGACGAGCCGTTCTCCGCGCTGGACCCGCTGATCCGCCGCGACATGCAGAACGAGGTCATCCGGCTGCACCACGAGGTCGGCAAGACCATGGTGTTCATCACCCACGACCTCTCCGAGGCGCTCAAGCTGGGCGACCGCATCCTGATCATGCGCGACGGCAGGACGGTCCAGTGCGGCACCGGCGACGAACTCGTCGGCGCCCCGGCCGACGACTACGTCCGCGAGTTCGTCAAGGACGTGCCGCGCGGCGAGGTCCTCACCCTGCGCTGGATCATGCGCCCGCCGGCCGACGGCGACGAACTCGACGGCCCCGAGCTCGGCCCGGACGTCGTCGTACGGGAGGCCACCCGCACGGTGCTGGCCGCCCACAAGCCGGTCAAGGTCGTCGAGAACGGCAAACTGCTCGGCATCGTCGGCGACGAGGAGATCCTCTCCGTGGTCGCCGGGCAGGAAGGCGGCGCATGATGGCCGTCACCATCGAGAAACCCGACGGGAAACCGGGCACGGCGGAGAAGACGGTCCCCGCCGCTCCCGTGGAGAAGACCCGCAGGATCAGCCGGGCCATGGTGGTCGGCGCCGTCCTGGTCGTCTGGCTGGTGCTGTTCGCCGTGCTGCGCGGCAAACAGACCCTGTCTCTCGCGGCGGCCGACCTCACCGGCCTGCACAAATGGCTGAACGACCTCAACGACTCCATCGGCGCCAACCGCAACTCCAACCCGCTCTTCCTGTACTTCTTCAACGAGATCCGGCTGGTCATCGACAACCTGGTGACCTTCATCCAGCACCTGATCTCCCAGCCGTCCGGCGCCCGTCCGGTCCCGCAGATCGGCTGGCTCGGCGTGGTCGGCCTGGCGGGCTACGTCTCCTGGGCCGTCGGCAACTGGCGGGTGGCGCTGCTGGCGGTGGCGGGCTTCACCTTCTTCGGGCTGCAGGGCCTGTGGCAGGAGAGCATGGACACCCTCGCGCTCACCGTCTCCGCGGTGTTCGTGGCGCTGCTCTTCGCCATCCCGCTCGGGGTGTGGGCCGGGCTGTCCGACCGCTTCAACCGGGTCGTCACGCCGTTCCTCGACTTCATGCAGACGATGCCCACCTTCGTCTACCTCGCCCCGCTGACCCTGATCTTCCTCATCGGCGGCGCCTCCGCCACCATCGCCACCGTCATCTACGCGGCCCCGCCGACGATCCGCATCACCGCGCACGCCATCCGCAACGTGTCGAAGACGACCGTCGAGGCGGCCGACTCGCTCGGCGCCACCCGCCGCCAGTCGCTGCTGAAGGTCCTGCTGCCGATGTCCAAGCGGACCGTGGTGATGGGCGTCAACCAGACCATCATGGCCGCCCTGGCCATGGTGACCATCGCGGCGCTCATCAACGCCCCCGGACTCGGCGCGAACGTCATCCAGGCCCTGCAGTCGCTCGACGTGGGCACGGCCTTCAACGCGGGCCTCGCCATCGTCGTCATGGCGATCGTGCTGGACCGGGTCACCACCGCGGCCAGCGCCCGCGAGGAGACCTCGCGCAACGCCAAGGACCGCTTCGCGACATGGCGCCGGCCGCTGCTGGGCGCCGGCGCGGTCCTCACCCTGGTCCTGATCTACCTGTCGCACACCTACCTGTGGGCGGCCGACTTCCCCGGCGACGGCACCGTCGGCACCCACATCGCCAGTGCCGCCGACACCGCGACCAACTGGGCGCAGGACCACCTGTCGGGCCTGACCAACGCCATCCGCGACGTCCTGACCAACGGCCTGCTCAACCCGTTCCAGACCCTGCTCACCGACTCCCCGTGGTGGCTGGTGGGGGCGGTGCTGGTCGTGCTGGGCGTGGTGCTCGGCGGCTGGAAGGCCGGTGTCACGGCGGCCGTGTGCGTGGGCCTGCTGGTCGGCACCGGTCTGTGGTCGGACGCCATGACCACGCTGGCCTCGACGCTGGTGGCGACCGTGCTGGTGATGGTCCTCGGCATCGTCTTCGGGGTGTGGATGGGCCGCAGCGCGATAGTGGACCGCATCATCCGGCCCAGCCTCGACGCGGCCCAGGTCATGCCGCCGTTCGTCTATCTCGTGCCGTTCCTCGCGCTGTTCGGCGCCACCCGCTTCACGGCGATCGTCGCCGCCGTCGTCTACGGCGCGCCCGTCGCCATGAAGATCATCGCCGACGGGATCCGGGCCGTGCCGGAGACCACCGTGGAGGCGGCCACCTCCGCCGGGTGCAACACCTGGCAGATCATCACCAAGGTTCAACTGCCGATGTCACGCAGTGCCCTGACGCTCGCGACCAACCAGGGCCTGATCTACGTGCTGTCGATGGTTGTGGTGGGCGGCCTGGTAGGAGCGGGCGCCCTCGGCTACGACGTCGTGGCCGGATTCTCGCAGGGTGAGCTGTACGGCAAGGGGCTGGCGGCGGGACTCGCCATCGTACTGCTCGGAGTCATGTTCGACCGGATCACTCAGGCAGCGGCGCGACGCGCGAGCGCTTAAAGGAGCAGGACACCATGGCAAGACACTGGCGTGCCGGCGCGGCCGGCCTGGCCGTCCTCGGCCTCACCCTCACCGCCTGCGGCGGTGCGAAGGTCGGCGACACCTCCTCGGGCTCGGACAACGCGGGCGGCTCCGGCAAGTGCGGCGCCTTCAACCTCGCGGTCAACCCCTGGGTGGGCTACGAGGCCGACGCGGCGGTCGTCGCCTACGTCGCCCAGCACAAGCTCGGCTGCACCGTGAACAAGAAGAACCTCAAAGAGGAGATCGCCTGGCAGGGCTTCGGCACCGGCGAGGTCGACACCGTCCTGGAGAACTGGGGTCACGACGACCTGAAGAAGAAGTACATCAGCGGCCAGAAGACCGCCCAGGAGGCCGGCCAGACCGGCAACAAGGGCATCATCGGCTGGTACGTGCCGCCGTGGCTGGCCAAGGCGCACCCCGACATCCTCGACTGGAAGAACCTCAACAAGTACGCCGCGAACTTCAAGACCTCGGAGTCGGGCGGCAAGGGCCAGCTCCTGGACGGCGACCCGTCCTACGTCACCAACGACGCGGCCCTGGTGAAGAACCTCAAGCTGAACTTCAAGGTGGTGTACGCGGGCAGCGAGACCGCGCTCATCCAGTCCTTCCGGGACGCCGAGAAGAACAAGAAGTGGGTCATCGGCTACTTCTACGAGCCGCAGTGGTTCCTGTCCGAGGTCCCGCTGAAGAAGGTGTCGCTGCCCAAGTACACGACCGGCTGCGACGCGGTGGCGGAGAAGATCGCCTGCGACTACCCGGTCTACGACCTGGACAAGATCGTCAGCACGAAGTTCGCCAAGTCCGGCAGCCCCGCCTACAAGCTGGTGAAGAACTTCAACTGGACGAACGACGACCAGAACACCGTCGCCAAGTACATCGCGCAGGACAAGATGACCGACGACGCGGCCGCGAAGAAGTGGGTCGACGCCAACAAGGACAAGGTGGACGCCTGGCTCAAGTAGGCCCGGCCCGGGGCCGGTCGAACACGCCCGGCGGGCGGTGCGCACCCTCGCGCACCGCCCGCCGGGCATTGCCGTGTTCAGGCCGTGTTTCGGGCCGTTTTCCGACGTCACGGACCCCTTGACACCCCCCTCCACGAAAGGCACGCTGAGTTGCGCAACCTGAATCACGTTGCGCAGAAAGCAACTGAACGGTTCTTGATTCCGGAGGTGCGGCGATGGCGGGACCCCGAGTGGTGATCATCGGAGTGGGCGTCGTGGGAGCGGCCCTCGCGGACGAGATCTCCGCACGAGGCTGGACCGAAGTGACCGTGGTCGACCAGGGCCCCCTCCCCGCCACCGGAGGATCCTCGTCGCACGCCCCCGGCCTGGTCTTCCAGACGAACTCGTCCAAGACCATGACCGAACTGGCCCGCTACACCGTCGAGAAGTTCTGCTCCCTCGACGTCGACGGCAAGCCCTGCTTCCTGCAGGTCGGCGGCCTGGAAGTGGCCACCACCCCCGAGCGGCTGACGGAACTGCGCCGCCGCCACGGCTGGATCACCGCCTGGGGCATCGAGTCCCGGCTGCTGACCTCCGACGAGTGCGTCGAGCGCCACCCGCTGGTCGACCGCGACAAGGTCCTCGGCGGCCTCCTCGTCCCCACCGACGGCCTCGCCAAGGCCGTCCTCGCCGTCGAGGCCCAGATCCGCCGCGCCACCGAGCGCGGCGTCACCTTCCTCGCCCGCCACGAGGTCCTGGACATCCTCCGGGCCGACGGCGAGGTCACCGGCGTCCGCACCGACCAGGGAGACCTGGAGGCCGACATCGTCGTGTGCTGCGCCGGCATCTGGGGCCCGAAGATCGCCCGCATGGCCGGGATGAACCTCCCGCTCACCCCGCTCGCCCACCAGCTCGCCTGGACCGGCCCGATTCCCGCCCTCGCCGGCCAGACCGAGGAGGCCGTCCGCCCGATCCTGCGCCACCAGGATGCCGACCTGTACTACCGCGACCGCTTCGACGGCATCGGCATCGGCTACTACGGCCACCGCCCCATGCCCATCACCGCCGACGAGATCCTCTCCGTCGACGAGGCCGGCGGCATGCCCTCGGTCCTGAAGTTCACGGAAGAGGACTTCGCGCCCGCCTGGAGCGAGACGCAGAACCTGCTCCCCGCCACCCGGGACGCCAAGGTCGAGGAGGGCATCAACGGCCTGTTCTCCTTCACCACCGACAACTTCCCGCTCCTCGGGGAGTCCCCGGACCTCAAGGGCTTCTGGGTCGCCGAGGCCGTCTGGGTCACCCACTCCGCGGGCGTCGGCCGGGCCATGGCCGAATGGCTGGTCGACGGCCACTGTTCGTCCTTCGACCTGCACGAGTGCGACGTCAACCGCTTCGAGCCGCACCAACTGACCCCCGAGTACGTCCTGGCCCGCGACTGCCAGAACTTCGTCGAGGTCTACGACATCCTCCACCCCCTCCAGCCGTCCGGCCGGCCGCGCCCGATCCGCAAGAGCCCCTTCTTCGCCCGCCAGCAGGAGCACGGGGCGTTCTTCCTGGAGGCCAACGGCTGGGAGCGCCCGCAGTGGTACGAGGCCAACGCGCACCTGGTGGAAGGCCGTTCCATCCCCACGCCGAACGACTGGGCCGCGCGGTACTGGTCGCCGATCGTCGGCGCCGAGGCCCAGGTCACCCGCGAGACGGTCGCCCTGTACGACATGACCGCCCTCAAGCGCCTGGAGGTCAGCGGCCCCGGCGCCGCCGACTTCCTGGAGCGCCTGGTCACCGGCAAGGTCGCCAAGTCCGTCGGCTCGGTGACCTACACGTTGCTCCTGGACCACGACGGCGGCATCCGCAGCGACATCACCGTGGCGCGGCTGGCGCGCGACCTCTTCCAGGTCGGCGCCAACGGCAACCTCGACCTCGACTGGTTCACCCGCCACCTGCCCGCGGACGGCACCGTCCAGGTCCGCGACATCACGCCCGGCACCTGCTGCATCGGCCTGTGGGGGCCCCTGGCCCGCAAGGTCCTGCAGCCGCTGACCGACGAGGACTTCTCGAACGACGGCCTGAAGTACTTCCGCGCCAAGCGCGCCCACATCGGCAGCGTCCCGGTCACCGCGATGCGGCTGTCGTACGTCGGCGAACTCGGCTGGGAGCTGTACACCACCGCCGACCTCGGCGAGAAGCTCTGGGACACCCTGTGGGCGGCGGCCGAACCCCTCGGCGGCATCATCGCCGGCCGCGGCGCCTTCAACAGCCTGCGCCTGGAGAAGGGTTACCGCTCCTTCGGCACCGACATGACCTACGAGCACGACCCCTACGAGGCCGGCGTCGGCTTCGCGGTCAAGCCCGACAAGGAGGACTTCGTCGGCAAGGCGGCACTGTCGCTCCGCAAGGAGCACGTGGGGCGCAGGCTGACCTGCCTCACCATCGACGACCCGCGGTCGGTCGTGCTGGGCAAGGAGCCTGTGTACGACGGGGAGCGGGCCGTCGGGTACGTCACCAGCGCGGCGTACGGCTACACCATCGGCAAGGGGATCGCGTACGCGTGGCTGCCGGTGGAGGTGGCTGCGCCGGGCACGGTGCTGCACATCGGGTATTTCGACGAGCGCGTCGAGGCGGTCGTCGCCGAGGAGCCGTTGTTCGATCCGACGATGTCGCGGCTGCGGGGGTGAGTTCCGAAGGGCCGCGGCGGGTCGGTGTTCGGCCGCGGGCTCGTCGTGGCTGGTCGCGCAGTTCCCCGCGCCCCTTCACAGCATCCAGTCCTCGTCAGGGAAGGAGCACCGTCGGTGACAGCACAGGTACTCGACGGCAAGGCCACCGCCGGCCGCATCCGGCATGAACTGGCCGATCGTGTCGCCAAGTTGACCGCCGGCGGTGATCGCCCGCCCGGTCTCGGGACCGTTCTCGTCGGGGACGACCCCGGCAGCCGGGCCTACGTCGCAGGGAAGCACCGGGACTGCGCTCAGGTCGGTATCGCCTCCCTCCGGCGGGAACTGCCCGCCGACGCGACCCAGCGGCAGGTCGAGGACGTCGTCGACCAGCTCAACGCCGACCCCGCCTGCACCGGCTACATCGTCCAACTCCCGCTCCCGGCACACCTGGACGCGAACGCCGTGCTGGCCCGCATGGACCCGGCCAAGGACGCCGACGGGCTGCACCCCGTGAACCTCGGCCGGCTCGTCCTGGGCAGCGAGGCGCCGCTGCCCTGCACCCCGCGGGGCATCGTCGAACTGCTGCGCCGACACGAGGTGCCCCTCGCCGGGGCACGGGTCTGCGTGATCGGACGCGGCATCACCGTCGGACGCCCCATCGGCCTGCTGCTGACCCGCCGCTCCGAGAACGCCACCGTCACCCTCTGCCACACCGGCACCAAGGGCCTGGCCTGGCACGTCCGCGAGGCCGACATCGTCGTCGCGGCCGCCGGGTCGCCCGGACTGATCACCAAGGACATGCTGCGCCCCGGCGCGGCCGTCCTGGACGTCGGTATCACCCGCACCGCACACGGGCTGGTCGGCGACGTGCACCCGGAGGCCGCCGCGGTCGCCGGATGGGTCGCGCCGATGCCCGGAGGCGTGGGCCCCATGACCCGCGCGATGTTGCTCGCCAACGTCGTCGAGGCCGCCGAGAGGAACGCGAACGCCGTATGAACGCGCTCAACACCCCGCTGTCGGAGCTGGACCCCGAGGTCCACGCGGCCCTCGCCGCCGAACTGCACCGCCAGCAGTCCACACTGGAGATGATCGCCTCCGAGAACTTCGCGCCGACCGCCGTGATGGAGGCGCAGGGCTCGGTCGCCACCAACAAGTACGCCGAGGGCTACCCCGGCCGGCGCTACTACGGTGGCTGCGAACACGTCGACGTCACCGAGCGGTTGGCGATCGAACGGGTCAAGTCCCTCTTCGGCGCCGCCTTCGCCAACGTCCAGCCGCACTCCGGCGCCCAGGCCAACACGGCGGTCTTCTTCGCCCTGTTGCAGCCCGGCGACACGATCCTCGGTCTCGACCTCGCGCACGGCGGCCACCTCACCCACGGCATGCGCATCAACTACAGCGGCAAGATGCTGAACGTCGTGCCCTACCACGTCTCCGAGGCCGACAACCTGGTCGACCTGGACGAGGTCGAGCGCCTCGCCAAGGAACACCGCCCCAAGATGATCATCGCGGGCTGGTCGGCGTACCCCCGGCAGCTGGATTTCGCGGCCTTCCGCCGGATCGCCGACGAGGTGGGCGCCCTGCTGATGGTCGACATGGCGCACTTCGCGGGCCTGGTCGCGGCCGGACTGCACCCCAACCCGGTCCCGCACGCCCACGTCACCACCACGACCACCCACAAGACCCTCGGCGGCCCGCGCGGCGGCGTCATCCTGACCAACGACGCCGACCTCGCCAAGAAGATCAACTCCGCGGTGTTCCCGGGCATGCAGGGCGGCCCGCTGGAACACGTCATCGCCGCGAAGGCGGTCTCCTTCAAGGTCGCCGCCTCCCCGGAGTTCGCCGAACGCCAGGCCCGCACGCTGGCCGGCGCCCGCATCCTCGCCGAGCGCCTCAACCGGCCGGACGCGGCGGCCGCCGGGGTGAAGGTCCTGACCGGCGGCACGGACGTCCACCTGGTCCTCGTCGACCTCCGGGAGTCCCCGCTCGACGGCCGCCAGGCGGAGGACCTCCTCCACCACATCGGCATCACGGTCAACCGCAACGCGGTCCCCTTCGACCCGCGCCCGCCCATGGTCACCTCCGGCCTGCGCATCGGCACCCCGGCCCTGGCCACCCGCGGCTTCACCGAGGACGACTTCGCCGACGTCGCCGACGTCATCGCCCTCGCCCTCCAGCCGGAGCCGGACACCGCCGCCCTGCGCGCCCGCACGGCCGCGCTGGCCGCCCGGCACCCGCTCTACCCGCACCTTTCCGGACCCGCAGGAGACGCCCGATGAGCCCCACCACCCCCGGCGCCGACCTCCCCGACCACCCGGACTTCCTCTGGCGCACGCCCGAGCCGAAGCGGTCGTACGACGTCATCGTGGTGGGCGGCGGCGGGCACGGCCTCGCGACCGCCCACTACCTGGCGAAGAACCACGGCATCACCAACGTCGCCGTGCTGGAGAAGGGCTGGCTGGCCGGCGGCAACATGGCCCGCAACACCACGATCATCCGCTCCAACTACCTGTGGGACGAGAGCGCGGGCATCTACGAGCACGCGCTGAAGCTGTGGGAGGGCCTGGAGGAGGAACTGGACTACCCCATCCTCTTCTCCCAGCGCGGCGTGCTGAACCTCGCCCACAGCCTCCAGGACGTCCGCGACAGCGTGCGCCGCGTCGAGGCGAACCGCCTCAACGGCGTCGACGCCGAATGGCTGGACGCCGAGCAGGTCCAGGAGGTCTGCCCGATCGTCAACATCTCGCCCGACGTGCGCTACCCGGTCCTCGGCGGCACCTACCAGCCCCGCGCCGGCATCGCCAAGCACGACTACGTCGCCTGGGGCTTCGCCCGCTCCGCCGACGCCGCGGGCATCGACATCATCCAGAACTGCGAGGTCACCGGCCTGGACGTGGTCGACGGCCGGGTGGTGGGGGTCCGCACCAGCCTGGGGCCGATCGCCGCGGGCAAGGTCGCCCTCTGCTCCGCCGGGCACACCTCGGTCCTCGCCGCCATGGCCGGCATCGAACTCCCGCTGCAGAGCCACCCGTTGCAGGCCCTGGTGTCGGAACTGCTGGAGCCGGTGCACCCGACGGTGGTCATGTCGAACGCCGTCCACGTCTACGTCAGCCAGGCGCACAAGGGCGAACTGGTGATGGGCGCGGGCATCGACTCCTACAACTCCTACACCCAGCGCGGCGCGTTCCACATCATCGAGGACCAGATGTCCGCCGCCCTGGAACTCTTCCCCGTCTTCGCCCGCGCCCACGTCCTGCGCACCTGGGGCGGCATCGTCGACGTCAGCCCCGACGCCTCCCCGATCGTCGGCCTCAGCCCCGTCGACAACCTCTACCTCAACTGCGGCTGGGGCACCGGCGGTTTCAAGGCCACACCGGGCGTCGGCTGGGTCTACGCCCACACCATCGCCCACGACACCCCGCACCCCCTCAACGCCCCCTTCTCGCTCGACCGTTTCACCACCGGCGCGCTCGTCGACGAGCACGGCGCGGCCGCGGTCGCCCACTAGGACCCCTGGGAGCCGACCCCATGCTGCTCATTTCCTGCCCCTGGTGCGGGCCCCGCGACGAGTCCGAGTTCCACTACGGCGGCCAGGCCCACGTCCCCTACCCCCAGGACCCCTCGGCCCTGACCGACGAGGAGTGGGCCCGCTACCTGTTCTTCCGCGCCAACCCCAAGGGCCCCTTCGCCGAACGCTGGAGCCACGCGACGGGCTGCCGCCGCTGGTTCAACGCGGTACGCGACACCGCGACGAACGAGATCCTCGCGGTGTACCGGGCGGGGGAGGAGCGCCCGCCCACTCCCGGGCCCCGGCCGGCAGATCCAGCCTGTCCGGGGGTACCCCCTCTGGGGGATTTTGAGGACAAGGCCCCTTCAGGGCCGATCGAGGGTCTGGGGGCGGAGCCCCCAGCACACCGTCGCACCGGCAAGCGCACCCTCACCTTCACTTTCGACGGCACCGAATACCAGGGCGTACACGGAGACACCCTCGCCTCCGCCCTCCTCGCCAACGGCATCATCGCGGCAGCGACCAGCATCAAGCTCGGCCGCCCCCGAGGCATCTTCTCCGCCGGCGTGGAAGAACCCAACGCCGTCGTCCAGATCGAGGAACCCTTCCCCGAGCCGATGCTCCCCGCCACCACCGTCGAGCTCTACGACGGCCTGGTCGCGAGCAGCCTCTCCGGCCAGGGCCGCCTCGCCGCCACCCCCGACCCGGCCCGCTACGACGCCGTGCACGACCACTGCGACCTGCTGATCGTCGGCGCCGGCCCGGCCGGCCTCGCGGCGGCCGCCGCCGCGGCCCGCAGCGGCGCCCGCGTCATCCTCGCCGACGACCGCCCCGAACCCGGCGGCAGCCTCCTCGGCACGGGCGAACTCCTCGACTGGGTCGCCGAGACCACCGCTCACCTGGACGCCGCCTCCGAGGTCAGGGTCCTGCGCCGCACCACCGTCTTCGGCTACTACGACGACAACCACCTCCTGGCCGTCGAGCGCCGCACCCACCACCTCGGCGCCGCCGCCCCGCCGGACGTCGCCCGCGAACGCGTCCACCGCATCCGCGCCCGCCGCGTCGTCCTCGCCACCGGCGCCCACGAACGCTCGCTCGCCTTCGCGGACAACGACCGGCCCGGCGTGATGCTGGCCGCCTCGGCCCGCACGTACGTCAACCGGCACGGCGTCCTGCCCGGCCGTCACGCGGTCGTGTTCACCACCAACGACAGCGCGTACGCGGCGGCGCTGGACCTGCACGCGGCCGGTGTCGGGATCGCCGCGATCGTCGACACCCGCACCGACCCGGGCGAGTGGGCGGAGCGCGCCCGCGCGGCCGGCATCGAGGTGCTGCCGGGGCACGCCGTCGTCGGCACGGACGGCGCGGCGCGGCTGACCGCGGTGACCGTCGCCCCGTACGGACAGACCGTGGGGGAGCGGGAGTTCACCGCCGACCTGCTGCTGGTCTCGGGCGGCTGGAACCCGGTGGCGCACCTGTTCAGCCAGGCGGGAGGCCGGCTCCGCTTCGACGACGCGCTCGGCAGCTTCGTTCCCGACACCTGCCGGCAGGCCGTCGAGGTCGCGGGCAGCGCGAGCGGTGTCCTCGACCTGGCCGCCGTCCTCGCGCAGGGCGCGGCGGCCGGGGCCCGGGCACTCGAGGCCGAGGGCTACGCGCCCGAGACCCCGCGCCTTCCTCGGCCGCCCGCCCAGCCGCGGCCGACACCCCCCATGCGGGTCTTCACGGTGCCCGGCCGCGAGGGCGCCCCCCGTTTCGTCGACCTCCAGCGCGACGTCACGGTCGAGGACCTGTCGCGCGCCACCGGCGCCGGGCTGCGCTCGGTGGAGCACACCAAGCGCTACACCACGGCCGGCACCGCCAACGACCAGGGCAAGACCTCCGGCGTCCTGGCGAGCGGAGTCGTCGCCGAACTGCTCGGCGTGGACGTCTCCGAGCTCGGCACGACCACGTTCCGCCCGCCCTACACCCCGGTCTCCTTCGCCGCCCTCGCCGGCCGCGACCGCGGCGCGCTGAGCGACCCGGTGCGCACCACCGCCCTGCACGAGTGGCACGTCGGACACGGCGCGCTGTTCGAGAACGTCGGTCAGTGGAAGCGCCCCTGGTACTACCCGCGGGACGGCGAGGACATGGAGAGCGCGGTGCTGCGCGAGTGCGCCGCGGCCCGGGAGGGCGTCGCCTTCATGGACGCCTCCACCCTCGGCAAGATCGACGTCCAGGGCCCGGACGCCGGCGTCCTCCTGGACCGGCTCTACACCAACATGATGAGCACCCTGAAGGTCGGCATGATCCGCTACGGCGTGATGTGCCGCCCGGACGGCATGGTCTTCGACGACGGCACCGTCATCCGCCTCGCCCCCGACCGCTTCCTGGTCACCACGACCACCGGCAACGCGGCGGCCGTACTGGACTGGATGGAGGAGTGGCTGCAGACGGAGTGGCCGGAACTGCGCGTGCACTGCACGTCCGTGACCGAGCAGTGGGCCACCGTCGCCCTCGTCGGCCCCCAGTCGCGCGCGGTCCTCGGCTCGCTCGCGCCCCAACTGGCCGTCGCCAACGAGGACTTCCCGTTCATGGCCTGGCGGGAGACGACCGTCGCCGGCATCGAGGCACGTGTGTGCCGCATCAGCTTCTCCGGCGAACTCGCCTACGAGATCAACGTCTCGCCCTGGCAGGCCCTCGCCCTGTGGGAGGCGCTGTACGAGGCCGGCGCCCCCTACGGCATCACCCCGTACGGCACCGAGACCATGCACGTCCTGCGCGCCGAGAAGGGCTACCCGATCGTCGGCCAGGACACCGACGGCACGGTCACCCCGCAGGACCTCGGCATGAGCTGGGTGGTGTCGAAGAAGAAGCCGGACTTCATCGGCAAGCGCTCCTACGCCCGCGCCGACACCGTCCGCCCCGACCGCAAGCACCTGGTCGGCCTGCTCCCCGAGGACCCGGCCACCTTCCTGCCGGAGGGCACGCATCTGGTGGCCGACAGCGTGCTGCCCGCCCCGCCCGTCCCGATGCTCGGGCACGTCACCTCCAGCTACCGCAGCGCCGCCCTGGGCCGGACCTTCGCCCTGGCCCTGGTCAAGGGCGGCCGGGACCGCATCGGCGAGCGGCTCTACGCGCCCGTCGGCGACCGGCTGGTCCCGGTGACCGTCGCAAGCCCCGTCCTCTACGACCCCGAGGGAGCCCGCCGCGATGGCTGACACCGCGCTCACCGCCCCGCCCCGCAGCCCCCTGGCGCACGCCGCCGGCCGCCTGGCGGCCGCGACACGCGCCTCCGGCGGCGCCGTCCGGCTGGCCGAACTGCCCTTCCTGACCCAGGTGAACGTGCGCCTCGACGCCAAGGGGCCGGCGGCGGACGCCGTGGCGCTCGCCCTGGGCCTGCAACTGCCGCTGGAACCCGACACCGTCGTGCGCGCCGGCGAGTTGAGGGCGCTGTGGCTCGGCCCGGACGAATGGCTGCTGGTCGGCCCGCCGGGCACCCGGCACGAACTGGAGGGCCGGGTCCGGGAGGCGGCCGGGGAGGAACCGGTGTCCGTCACCGACGTCTCCGCCCAGCGCACCACCCTCCTCGTCGCCGGTCCCCGCGCCCGCGACCTGCTGGCCCACGGCTGCGCCCTCGACCTGCACCCGCGCGTCTTCGGCCCCGGCCGCTGCGCCCAGACCGCCCTGGGCCGCACCCAGGTCGTCCTGGTCTCGCGTGACGAGGCCCGGGCCGGCTTCTGGGTGCTGGTCCGCTCGTCCTTCGCCGGCTACCTCACCGACTGGCTGCTGGACGCGGCGACGGAGTACGTGTAGCCCGCGGCGACACACGCCCTAGGAGGCGTGGGCGTCGACCAGCCAGGCGCCCGCCGTGAAGCGGACGTCCGGGCCGTGCACGAAGGGCTCGAAGGCGGCGCGGACGGTCTCGGTCACCTTCGTCCGGGTCGCCTCGTCCACCTCCCGCAGGGCCTGCCCGACCGGCCCCATCTTCGTGAAGTAGCCGATCAACTGCCGCTCGGGGAAGGTGCATTCGGCGTCGAACGGCCGGACGTCGACATCGCTCCAGCCGCTCTCCGCCAGGATGCTCCGGACCCGGTCGCGGTCGGCGAAGGCGAACTGGCCCGGCTCGTCGGGGCGGCGGGCGGGCAGGCCGGGCAGGTACGGCGCCGCGGCACGCTCGGCCGTCGTCATGAACGGATTGTCCGCCGGGCCGCGCCAGGCGATGAACCGCAGCCCGGCCCCCTCGCGCGCCGCCCGCCGGAGATTGGCGAAGGCCCGGACGGGGTCGGCGAAGAACATCACGCCGAACCGGGAGAAGAGGGCGTCGAAGCCGCCCGGCTCGAAGGCGTGCTCGGCCGCGTCGGCGCGGACGAAGGACGCGGCGGTGCCCTCACGCTCGGCGCGCTCCCGGGCGGCGGCGATCATCGCCTCGGAGATGTCCACGCCCACGCAGCGGGCCGTGGGCCCGAGCCGCCGCGCGGCCGCCAGGGTCGTGCCGCCGGTCCCGCAGCCCACGTCCAGGACCCGGCCCGCCGGCCCGGCCCATGCCTCCACCGCGTCGAGGAGGGGTGCCTCGAAGGGCCTGAGCAGCCCGTCCAGCACCGCCTGGGCCTCCACCCAGGCGTGTCCCGCGGCGCCGTTCCAACGGGCCGCCTGTTCGTCACCGGTGCTGCGCTCCACGTCCATGACCGTCTCCTGTGCTTGCCGTCATCGGGCCAGGATGACACCGTGCTACTTCAAGCCGACTTGAGGTCAAGAGGATGACAGAGCTGGACATCGCCGAGGTGGTCCGGCGCGCCGGGGTGCCCGCCTCCACGCTGCGCTACTACGAGGAGAAGGGCCTGATCACACCGGTCGGGCGACGCGGCCTGCGCCGCCAGTACGACCCGTCCGTGCTGGAGCGTCTCGCGCTGATCGCGCTGGCCCGCACCGCCGGGTTCCCGCTCGACGAGATCGCGCGGGTCTTCGCACCGGACGGGACGATCCGCATCGACCGGGAGGCCCTGCTGGCCAAGGCCGGGGAGCTGGACCGGCGGATCGGCGAACTGGCCGTCCTGCGCGACTCCCTGCGGCACGTCGCCGCCTGCCCGGCGCCCAGCCACATGGAGTGCCCCACGTTCCGGCACATCCTCGCGGCCACCGCGGCCGCGGACGTTCCGGGCCGCCCGAAGCGGGCACCCGGAGCAGCGTGGAACCCCTCGATCCCGTCAAGCGCCAACGAGTACGCTCCGTGACCACGCAGTCGCCGTACCGCCCGTACGTGCGTCTCCGGCTGTCCGCGAGCCGCCCGAGGTGCGACGCTGGGACGACAGGCATCCGCCGAGGGGACTCGGGAGGGCCCGATGGGACGTGACGTGCCGGCCCTGGTGTTCACGCGGGAGGACCGCCGTCGGTACCGGGACAAGATGCACACCTGCCTCGACGTACTCGCCCAGATGCTGCGCGAGTCCGGTTTCGAGGCCGAGCGCCCCCGGGTCGGGCTGGAGATCGAGCTCAACCTCGTCGACGACGACGGCCGGCCGGCGATGCGCAACACGGAGGTGCTGCACGCCATCGCCGACCCCGCCTGGTCCAGCGAGCTGGGCCGCTTCAACCTGGAGATCAACATCCCGCCGCGGGAGCTGACGACCGGCGGGCCGGGCGCCTGGGAGGAGGAGATCCGCCGGGCCCTCAACCACGCCGACGAACGCGCCCGTGCCGTGGGCGCCCACCTGATCATGGTCGGTATCCTGCCGACCCTGCGGGAGTCGGACGTGGGGGAGGCGGCCCTGTCCGGCGATCCGCGCTACAAGCTCCTCAACGAGCAGATCTTCGCGGCGCGGGGCGAGGACCTGCGCATCAGGGTGGACGGCGTGGAGCGCCTGTCGATGTACGCCGACGCCATCACGCCCGAGGCCGCCTGCACCAGCACCCAGTTCCATCTGCAGGTCGATCCAAGGGAGTTCGCGGACTACTGGAACGCGGCGCAGGCGATCGCGGGTGTGCAGATCGCCCTGGCGGCCAACTCGCCCTTCCTCTTCGGCAAGGAGTTGTGGCGCGAGACCCGCGTACCGCTGTTCGAACAGGCCACCGACACCCGCCCGCAGGAGATCAAGGCCCAGGGTGTGCGCCCCCGGGTGTGGTTCGGGGAGCGCTGGATCACCAGCGTCTTCGACCTGTTCGAGGAGAACGTGCGCTATTTCCCGGCGCTGCTGCCGATCTGCGACGAGGAGAACCCGCAGGAGGCGCTCGACGCCGGGGGCATCCCGGAGCTGGGCGAGCTGACCCTGCACAACGGCACCATCTACCGGTGGAACCGCCCCGTCTACGCCGTCACCGACAGCGGCCCGCACCTGCGCATCGAGAACCGCGTCCTGCCCGCAGGCCCCACGGTCGCCGACATCATCGCCAACGGCGCCTTGTACTACGGCCTGACGCGCGCCCTCGTCGACGAGGACCGGCCGGTGTGGACGCGGATGTCGTTCGCGGTCGCCGAGGAGAACCTGCACGCGGCGGCCCGCGACGGCATCGACGCCCGTCTGTACTGGCCCGGCGTCGGTGAAGTCCCGGTCACCGAACTGGTGTTGCGCCGCCTGCTGCCACTGGCCCACCGGGGCCTGGAACTGGCCGGCCTGGACGCCGCCTGGCGCGAACCCCTGCTCGGCATCATCGAACAGCGCTGCGTCACCGCCCGCAACGGCGCCCTGTGGCAGGCGGAGACGGTCCACCACCTGCAGAAGGCGGGCGTCCCCGACCGCGAGGAGGCCCTGCGCCGCATGACGACGACCTACATGGACTACATGCACCTCAACGCCCCCGCCCACACCTGGCCGGTGGACTGAGGGCGGGGCTTCAGGCGCCGTAGCCCCGCAGCTTGCGGTACAGGGTGGCGCGGCCGATGCCGAGGGCCGCCGCCGCGCGGGCCTTGTTGCCGCCGTGCAGGCGCAGGGCGTCGAGGATGGCGGCGCGCTCGGCGTGCTCCATGGGGCTGAGCGGGCGCGGCGCTGGGCCCTCGCGCACGGGGTCCGGCAGTTCGGTCCGCCGGACGGGCCCGGTCGAGCGGCGGTGCTCGGCCAACGCGCGGACCATATGGGCGAGTTCGGTGACGTTGCCGGGCCACGGGTACTGCTCCAGCGCGCGCAGAGCGTCCAGCGTCCAGGTCAGCGGAGGACGTCCGGGTGCCGGGCGCGGAGTCAGGGCCGTCAGCAACTCCCTGACGTCCTGCGGGCGTTCGCGCAGCGCGGGCAACGTCACCGAGCGTGCCGCCAGGGTGTCCAGGAGCCGCTGCAGACACGGACCCGGCGCGGCGCCGGGGGTGTGGGTGACCAGCAGGGGCACGCCCGGACGGGAGGCGAGCAGCGTGTTGAGCGCCGCCGTGTCGGACGCCGCGAGGCGCTCGGCATGCCGCACGAGCACAGGCCGCCCCTCCAGCAACCCCTCCAGGCGGTGGCCCGTTTCCCGCTCCGCCGCGTCCACGGTCACGGCGTCGGGAGCCAGTTCCCGGGCCAGCGCGCTCTTCCCGGTACCGCGCTCGCCCACGAGCAGCACGGGCCCGGGGGAGCGGGCCAGCTCCACGGCGCGGCCGACCGCATGCCGCCAGGGCACCGACCGACCGGCCAGCCCCACCTCGCTCCGCGCCGCCGGCGCCGGCGCCACTGATCCCACCGACTCCAGCACGGCGACGGCACCCACGACGGCCCCCAGATGCACCACCGGCGTCAACACGGCGGTACACCCCGCCCCGTCCGGAAGCGGGACACGATAGGAGACGGCCATCACGTCGCTCCCGCGCCGGGGCGCTGGCCCGCCCGTATCGCTCTCGTGCTCCGACGACCGCCCGCCCCCGCCCGCCGTCTCCCGCACCAGCGCGACCGTTTCCCGTTCCAGCGCCTCCAACCCCTCCGGCGGCAACAGCCGTTCGGCCGCGCGGCTGACGAAGCGGTTGCGGCCGTCGAGGCCGACGACCGCTCGGGACTCCTCCCCGGCGGCGCGCAGATACGCGTCGAGCAGTACCCGCTCGGCCGCGCGCGAACGCGCGAGGAGTTCCGTCTCGACGGCACCGGCCGCTGCCTCGGCCAGGGGAGCCCCCGGATGCGGGCCGTCGTCGTCGCACAGCCCCGTGGCCACCGTCACCGTGCCCAGCGGCTGCCCGGTCTCCGGGGCCCGCACCGGCACGCTGACCGCGGAGACCTCCTGCCACAGGTCGAGGAAGTGCTCGGGCCCGTGCACCTCGGCCCGGCGATGGGTGTGCAGTGCGAGGGCCGCGCTGTTGTGGCCGACCGCCCGCTCGGAGAGGTCGGGGCAGGACTCGCAGGGCCCCTTCCCGCCGGCCCAGAGCACCCGCAGCCGTGCGTCGGTGAGGACCAGTGAGGTCTGCCCGGCACCCAGCACGGGGGCGATGCGTTCGAGCACGGGCCGGGCCGCGTCGAGCAGCGGCGACCGAGGGGCCGTTGGCGGAGGGGGTGCGTCGGTGGCCGGACCGGGCGCGTCGTGCCGTACGCCGAAGAAGCGGGCACGACGCCACGCGGCGACGACGTCCTCCGGTGTCCCGTCGGGCAGTTGCCGCCCCAGCAGGAACAGCTCGCGGGCCCTGCGCAGCGAGGTGTGCGCGGGGCGGACGGTGGGATGCTCTGCGGTGGTCACGGCACCGTTCACCCTACCGGGAGCGGTTGAACGCGCAACAATCCACGTCCGCACCCGGCGCCCGGCTCGACACACTGTCTCGAATTGAGACACCCAAAATCCCGGCCGGCCGTACATGATCTTGAACAGTCGGCGCCTGTCCCCATGCCCTGGAGCGTTCCCCGTGCACACCGTCGAGCCCGATGTCGAGACCGACGTACTGATCGTCGGAAGCGGCCCCGCCGGCGCCTCCGCCGCGCTCGCCCTGAGCACCTACGGCGTGCCGAACATCGTCGTCACCCGGTACTCCGGCCTCGCCGACACACCCCGGGCGCACATCACCAACCAGCGCACCATGGAGGTGCTGCGCGACCTCGGCGTCGAGGACGAGGTGGTCGACAAGGCCACGCCGCAGCATCTGATGGGCGACACGACCTTCTGCACCAGCCTGGCCGGCGAGGAACTGGGCCGGATCCGCTCCTGGGGCAACGACCCACTCGTCCAGGCCGCGCACGAGCTGGCGAGCCCCACCCGCATGTGCGACATGCCCCAGCACCTGATGGAACCGGTGCTGATCGACGCGGCCGTGGCCCGCGGCACGCACCTGCGCTTCAGCACCGTCTACAAGTCCTTCGTCCAGGACGACTCCGGCGTCACGGTCACCGTCGAGGACCGGCTGCGCGGCGACGAGTACACCGTCCGCGCCCGGTACCTCATCGGCGCCGACGGCGGCCGCAGCAAGGTCGCCGAGGACGCGGGCCTGCCGATGGGCGGTCAGATGGGCGTGGCCGGCAGCATCAACATCGTCTTCGACGCGGACCTCACCCGGTACACCGCCCACCGCCCCTCCACCCTGTACTGGGTGCTCGCCCCCGGCGCCACCGTCGGCGGCATCGGCGCCGGCCTGGTGCGCTGCGTGCGGCCGTGGAACGAGTGGCTGATCGTGTGGGGCTACGACGTCACCGCCGGCGCCCCCGACCTGACCACCGAATACGCCGAGAGAATCGTCCGCAAGCTGGTCGGCGACGACGAGATCCCGGTGACGATCAAGTCGTCCTCGGCCTGGACGGTCAACGAGATGTACGCCGAGACGTACTCCAACGGCCGGGTCTTCTGCGCCGGCGACGCCACGCACCGCCACCCGCCGTCCAACGGCCTCGGTTCCAACACCTCCGTCCAGGACTCCTACAACCTGGCCTGGAAGCTCAAGCACGTCCTCGACGGCACCGCCTCCCCGAAGCTCCTGGACACCTACACCGCCGAACGCGCCCCGATCGGGCGGCAGATCGTCACCCGCGCCAACAGGTCCATCGCCGAGACCGCCCCCGTCTTCGAGGCCCTGGACGGCCTCTCGCCGCAGACGCCCGAGCAGCTGTGGGCCAACATCGCCGCCCGCAAGGACGCCACCGAGGCGGCGGGCGAGCAGCGGGCCGCGCTGCGCGAGGCGATCGCGCACAAGGTGTACGAGTTCAACGCGCACGGCGTCGACCTCAACCAGCGCTACGACTCCGCCGCGATCGTCCCCGACGGCACGCCCGACCCCGGTTTCGACCGCGACCCCGAGCTGTACCACCAGCCCACCTCCCGCCCCGGCGCCCGACTCCCGCACGCCTGGATCACCTCCGGGACCCGCAGGCTGTCCACCCTCGACACCGTCGGCCGCGGCCGCTTCACCCTGCTCACCGGCATCGGCGGCGAGAGCTGGGTGCGGGCGGCGCGGACCCGCACCCCGCGCATCGCCACCGTCGTCATCGGACCGGGCCAGGAGTACGAGGACCCGTACGGCGACTGGGCCCGGCTGAGCGAGGTGGCCGACGGGGGAGCGCTGCTCGTCCGGCCGGACGGCTTCGTCTGCTTCCGGCACGCGGCCGCGGCCGCCTCCGACGAGGCCGCCGAGGAACTGCTCACCGACGCGCTGCGGCGCATCCTCGGGCACGCCTGATACCCCCACCGGCCCCCGCCTGGGCCGACAGATGACCGACCCCCACAGGTCAGCACAGTGAAAGGTGATTCCCATGCCCCTCGGACTGCTCCGGCGGCGCCTGCGACATGCCCCCGGAAGCGCCGCGGGCCACGCGTTTCCCGTCCCGGCCGGCGCGGGCGTCGTCGTCCGTGAGGTCCTGGACCCGGTGAGCCAGCCCCTGGGCGCCGCCGACGTCACGGTGACGGAACTGCGCAGCCACCAGGTCGCCGCCCGCGGCACCACGGACCCGTACGGCCTGTTCCTCGCCGCCCTGCCGCCGGGCAGCTACAGCCTGATGGTCGTGGCGGAAGGGCTCGAACCGCACCGGGAGACCGTCGAGGTGGTCGCCGACGCGCCCCTGGAGCCGCAGAAGGTGTGGCTCCAGCCCGGCCGCCAGGCGGACCTCCCGGTCCCCGGCACCTGGCTGTTCGACCCCCCGCACACGGCGATCCGGTTCATCGCCAAGCACGTCGGCATGGCCCATGTGCACGGCCGCTTCGAGCGGTTCGAGGGCGGCATCCAGGTCAGCCCGGACGTCACCGACTCCCGTGTCCACGTCCGTATCGACGCGTCGAGCATCACCACGGGCAACAACACCCGCGACGCGCACCTGCGGTCGGACGACTTCCTGGACGTCGACCGCTTCCCGTACATCGACTTCACCAGCACCCGCTTCGCCTACCGGGGCGGCAGCAAGTGGACGCTGCTGGGCAGCCTGACCATGCACGGCGTCAGCCGCTCGGTGTCGCTCGACACGACCTACCTGGGCATGGTCAACGGCGGCTACGGCGAGGAACTGCGCTGCGCCGCGCTGGCCAAGACCGAACTGCACCGCGAGGACTACACCCTCAACTGGCGCTCCATGCTGGCGCGCGGCATCGCGGTCGTCGGCCCGACGGTCCAACTGGAGCTGGACGTCCAGGCGATGTACCGCACCCACGACACCCCGACCCCACCGGAGTAGCCGCGCACGCGCCCTCGGGCGGGCCGTGGTCTCCGCGGCGCGGAGCCTGCCCGCCGGACCGGCCGTCGGAGCGGCCCGCGTCCCGTGTCAGGATGCGGGTGATCGACCGTCCTCCCGAAAGCTGCCCGACGTGAGCGAAACCCAGCCGGCCACCGCGCCGCGCCCCCTGCTGCTGGCCGACGGCCGGCCCGCCGCCGAGGCGTGGTCGCTGGACCCGGCCCTCCGGCACCTCAACCACGGCTCCTTCGGCGCCGTCCCGCTGGCGGCGCAGGAGCGGCAGCAGGAACTGCGCGCCGAGATGGAACGCTCGCCGGTGGTGTGGTTCCCGAACCTGCCCCCGCGTCTGGCCGCCGCCCGCCGGGAACTCGCCGCGTTCCTGCGGGTGGACGCCGGCGACCTCGCCCTGGTGCCGAACGCCAGCGCCGGCGCGAGCATCGTCTACGCCGCCCTGGCCCCGCGCCCCGGCGGCGAGATCGTCGTCACCGACCACGGCTACGGGGCCGTGACCATGGGCGCCGAGCGGCTGGCCCGCCGCTGGGGCGGCCGGGTGCGCACCGCCCGGGTGCCGCTGGACGCCGACGCCGAGCAGGCGTACGAGGCCGTGGTGGCCGAACTCGGTGACGCCACCGGCCTGATCGTCGTCGACCAGATCACCTCGGCGACCGCGCGCAGGCTGCCGGTGGAGGCGATCGGCGCGGAGGCCCGGCGGCGCGGCATCCCGATGCTCGTCGACGGCGCACACGCGCCCGGGCTGCTGCCGGCACCGCTCGCCGACGCCCCGTACGACTTCTGGACCGGCAACCTGCACAAGTGGGGCTGCGCCCCGCGCGGCACCGCGGCGCTCGTCGCGCGCGGCCCCCAGCGCGAGCGGCTGTACCCGCTGATCGACTCGTGGGGAGCCCACGACCCCTATCCCGACCGCTTCGACCAGCAGGGCACGATCGACGCCACCTCCTACCTGGCCGCGCCGACCGCCCTGGCCTTCGTCGAGCAGACCTGGGGCTGGGACGCCGGCCGCCGCTTCATGGACGACCTGGCCGACTACGGCGCCCAGGTCGTCGGCGCCGCCTTCGCGGACCTCACCGGCGAGGACTGCCGGGTCGACGTCGGCCTGCCCGTGCCCGGCATGCGCCTGGTCCGCCTCCCCGACGGCCTGGGCCGCACCCGCGTCGAGGCCGACGCCCTGCGCGACCGCGTCGCCCGCGAACTCGACGTGGAGGCCGCCTTCACCAGCTTCGCCGGCATCGGCTACTGGCGGCTGTCCGCGCACGTGTACAACACGCCCGCGGACTATGAGTACTTCGCGGAGAAGTGCGTACCCGTGCTCGGCGAATGGGCCCGGTTCGCGGACTGACCCCCTCCCCGGCGAGATCAAGGGCCGCGATCATCCCCGGCGTCATCAGGTCAAGCGTCCCGGACCCTTGACTCGCCGCCCCGTCACCCCGATCCTCGTCCCAGATATTGCGCTGGTCATGACAACCCCATGGTTCCCCCATGCCATGGGGCCGGCCGCGCCATCGCGCCGACGGAGGGACGTGGGCAGTGACGCCTAAACGACGCTCGAACCGCAGACGCAGGAACGTCACCCTGATGTCGCTGCTCCTCCTGGTGCTCGCCGTGGTCCTCGGTCCCACGCCGAGTTCGGCGGCGGGCAGTGACTGGTGGATCCCGACCGCGGCGCCCACCCCGGACGTGCAGATCAACGTCACCGGTGAGCCCTTCACCGGCACCGACTCGGCCGGAAACGTGCGCGGGTTCGTCGACGCCCACAACCACCTCTTCGGCAACGAGGCCTTCGGCGGACGGCTGATCTGCGGCAAGGTGTTCTCCCCGAACGGTGTCGCCGACGCCCTCAAGGACTGCCCCGAGCACTACCCCGACGGCACCCTCGCGGTCTTCGACTACATCACCCACGGCGGTGACGGCCGGCACGACCCGGTCGGCTGGCCCACCTTCAAGGACTGGCCGGCCTACGACTCGATGACCCACCAGGCCGACTACTACGCCTGGGTGGAGCGGGCCTGGCGCGGCGGGCAGCGCGTGCTGGTCAACGACCTCGTCACCAACGGCATGATCTGCTCCATCTACCCGTTCAAGGACCGCAGTTGCGACGAGATGACGTCGATCAGGCTGCAGGCGAGGATGACCTACCAGCTGCAGGACTACATCGACGCCATGTACGGCGGCCCCGGCAAGGGCTGGTTCCGGATCGTCACCGACAGCGCGCAGGCCCGCCAGGTCATCGAACAGGGCAAGCTGGCCGTCATCCTGGGCGTCGAGACCTCCGAACCCTTCGGCTGCAAGCAGATCCTGGACATCCCGCAGTGCAGCAAGGCCGACATCGACAAGGGCCTGGACGAGCTGTACGGGCTCGGCGTGCGCTCGATGTTCCTGTGCCACAAGTTCGACAACGCCCTGTGCGGCGTCCGCTTCGACTCCGGCGGCCTCGGAACGGCCATCAACGTCGGCCAGTTCCTGTCCACCGGCACCTTCTGGCAGACCGAGAAGTGCACCGGCCCGCAGCACGACAACCCCATCGGCAACGCCTCCTCGGCGGCCGAGTCCGACCTGCCGTCGGGCGTGACGGTGCCCTCGTACGACTCCGGCGCCCAGTGCAACAAACGCGGGCTCACCGACCTCGGCGAGTACGCCGTGCGCGGGATGATGAAGCGCAAGATGATGCTGGAGATCGACCACATGAGCGTCAAGGCGGTCGGCCAGGCACTGGACGTCCTGGAGTCGGCCTCCTACCCCGGCGTGCTCTCCTCGCACAGCTGGATGGACCTCAACTGGACCGAACGGGTCTACTCCCTCGGCGGTTTCGTCGCCCAGTACATGCACGGCTCCGAGGGCTTCGTCGCCGAGGCGGCCCGCACCAAGGCACTGCGCGACAAGTACGGCGTCGGCTACGGCTTCGGCACCGACTTCAACGGCGTCGGCGACCACCCCGCCCCGCGCGGCGCGAACACCTCGAACCCGGTGACGTACCCCTTCCGAAGCGTCGACGGCGGCTCGGTCATCGACCGACAGACCTCCGGTGAGCGCACGTTCGACATCAACACCGACGGCGCCGCGCACGTCGGGATGATCCCGGACTGGATCGAGGACATCCGGAAGGTCGGCGGACAGACCGTGGTCGACGACCTGTTCCGGGGCGCGCAGTCCTACCTCGACACCTGGGGCGCCACCGAGCGGCACCAGGCGTCGGTCGACCTCGCCAAGGGCCGGCCGGCGACGGCCAGTTCGTCCGAGTGGAACCCGTTCACCAGCTATCAGCCGGGGCGTGCGGTCGACGGGGACGGCGGCACACGCTGGGCCAGCGACTGGAGCGACGACCAGTGGTGGCAGGTCGACCTAGGCTCCACCCACCTGGTCTCCCGGGTCACCCTCGACTGGGAGCGGGCGTACGGCAAGTCGTACCGGATCGAGCTGTCCACCGACGGCACCACCTGGCAGACCGCCTGGTCCACCACCTCCGGCGACGGCGGGCTGGACACGGCCAGGTTCGCCGGCACCCCGGCCCGCTACGTCCGGGTCCACGGCCTGGCCCGCGGCACCTCCTGGGGATACTCGCTCTACGACGTCGGCGTCCACAGCGCCTGACACCCCGCACGACACTCAAGGACACGCATGGCACGCAGACCGTCGGCCGAACGACGCACCCAGCTGACGGAAGCGGCGATCCGGGCGATGGCCCGGGACGGCGTCCCCAGGACGACGACCCGGTCCATCGCCGCCGAGGCCGGCGTGTCCCTGAGCGTCTTCCACTACTGCTTCGACTCCAAGCAGGCCCTGATCGAGTCGGTCATCACCACCCTCACCGACCACTCCGTGATCGTGGTGAAGGAAGCGCTGCGCCCGAAGGCGACGCTGGAGGAGACCGTCCGGGCCGGCTTCCGGGCGTACTGGGACCATGTGCGCGCCCACCCCGACGAGCACATGCTCACCTACGAACTGACCCAGTACGCGCTGCGCGAGCCGGGCTTCGAGCATCTGGCCCGGCGCCAGCACGAGCTGTACGCCGGCGCCTTCGCGGAGCTCATCGAACGGCTGCGGCTGGACCGGGATCTCGAACTGAAGGTTCCCGTACCGGTGTTGGCCCGTTACCTGGCCGCCGTCACCGACGGGCTGACCCTGAACTTCCTGGTGATGGGGGACGAGTCGGCCTGGTCGGAGATCCTCGACACGGTCGTCGCGCACATCGCGGGACTCGTGGTCTGAGCGGCGCGGGAGGACGGGACCCCGCCCCACTCCTTGACGTGTACTGGGCGATGTGGATTCATGGGAGCGCTCCCATGAAATCCGCTCGTGCCATGTCCACGCCTGGATCTCCCGGCGCTCACCCCCATGGAGCCGCAGTGAGAAGAACAAGCAGCACGACACGACAGCACCCCTTGACGGGCCTGGTGGCCCTGCTGGCGAGCCTCGTCGGACTCGTCCTCGTCGGCGCGCTCTTCCCCGCCGCCGCCCACGCGCAGTCGCCCCGCCTCCAGGCCACCGGCCTGCACATCAGCAACGGCCGGCTGGTCGAGGGCAACGGCAACGACTTCGTCATGCGAGGCGTCAACGCCGCCCACACCTGGTACCCGGGGAAGACCAAGCAGTCGCTGGCCGACATCAAGGCCCTCGGCGCCAACTCCGTCCGGGTCGTCCTCGCCGACGGCCACCGCTGGGCCGCCAACAGCGCCTCGGACGTCGCAGACGTCATCGCCCAGTGCAAGGCCAACCGGCTCATCTGCGTCCTGGAGGTGCACGACACCACCGGCTATGGCGAGGACAGCGCGGCCGGCACGCTCGACCAGGCCGCCGACTACTGGATCGGCCTGAAGAACGTCCTGGCCGGCCAGGAGAACTACATCGTCATCGACATCGGCAACGAGCCCTGGGGCAACACCAATCCGGACGGCTGGACCGCCCCCACCATCGCCGCCGTCAAGAAGCTGCGCGCCGCCGGACTCCAGCACACAATCATGGTCGACGCCCCCAACTGGGGCCAGGACTGGCAGGGCGTGATGCGCGCCAACGCCAAGTCGGTCCAGGACGCCGACAGCACCGGCAACCTCATCTTCTCCATCCACATGTACAGCGTGTACGACACCGCACAGGAGATCACCGACTACCTCAACGCCTACGTCAACGCCAAACTGCCCATCGTCATCGGCGAGTTCGGCGGTCCCGCCGACCAGTACGGAGACCCCGACGAGGACACCATGATGGCCACCGCCCAGCAGCTGAAGCTGGGCTACCTGGCCTGGTCGTGGAGCGGCAACACCGACCCGATCCTGGACCTGGCGGTCAACTTCGACCCCAAGCAGCTCAGTTCCTGGGGACAGCGCGTCTTCAACGGCGCCAACGGCATCGCCCGGACCGCCAAGGAGGCCACGGTCTTCGGGGGCGGCTCCGGCGACACCCAGGCGCCGACGGCCCCCGGCACGCCCACCGCCTCGGCCGTCACGGCCACGTCCGTCACCCTCAGCTGGCCCGCCGCCACCGACGACGTCGGCGTCACCGGCTACGACGTCGTCCGCGTCTCCGGCGGCGACGAGACCCGGGTCGCCACCTCCACCACCAACACCGCCACCGTGTCGGGGCTGAGCGCCGCGACGGCGTACACCTTCGCCGTCTACGCCCATGACGCGGCCGGCAACCGCTCGACCCGCTCGGCCGGCGTGAACGTCACCACCGACAAGGCCCCCACCACCGCCTGCTCGGTCGGGTACCGCGTCGTGGGGGAGTGGTCGGGAGGCTTCCAGGGCGAGATCAAGATCGGTAATCCGGGCACCGCAGCCGTCAACGGCTGGAAGCTCGGCTTCGCCTTCGCCGACGGCCAGACCGTCTCCAACATGTGGGGCGGTACGGCCGCGCAGTCCGGCGGCGCGGTGACCGTCACCCCGGCCTCCTACACCACCACCATCCCCGCCGGCGGCTCGGTCACCGTCGGCTTCATCGCGAGCAAGGGCACCACCAACACCGCCCCGACCGGGTTCACCCTGAACGGCAGCACCTGCACGACCGGTTGACCCGCGGATCGGCGGGGGCGACAACCCCCGCCGACCACCGCCCGCGAGGAGGGAGCCGAACGAGCGCGCCTGACCCCGGCCCGCCCCTGCCGCGCCCGCAGATACCGTCACCTCCGCGGTGACCCCGTGCTCCCCCTCACCACCAGCGACGTCGGCACCAGATCTGTGCCCGCGGGTACCCCGCCGGCTCCGCGGATCTGCTGGAGGGCCTTCTCCACGCACCGTCGGCCCACCTCCGCGAAGTCCTGGTGGACCGTGGTCAGCGGTGGTACGAAGTACGCGGCGTCGGGGATGTCGTCGAAGCCGACCACGCTGATGTCCTCCGGGACGGCGACCCCGCGTTCGTGGAAGGCGCGCAGGACGCCCAGCGCCATCTGGTCGTTGGCCGTGAACACCGCGGTGCAGTCGGGGCGGTCGGCGAGTGCGAGGCCGGCCGCGTAGCCGGACTCGGCCGACCAGTCGCCGTGCAGCAAAGGCGGCACAGGGCGGCCGGCCTCCTGAAGTTCCGTACGCCAGGCCTGGGTTCGGCGCTGTCCGGCGTAGGAGCTCTCGGGTCCGGTGACGTGCCACACCGTCTCGTGGCCCAGGTCGAGGAGATGCCGTACGGCCTTGCGGGCGCCGTCGGCCTGGTCGGTGTCGACGACGCAGTAGCGGTCACCGGCGTCCGAGTCGACGACCACGACGTGGACGCCCGGCGGCAGTTGGACCGTCCCGGTGTCCAGGAGGTGCACCTCCATGATGACGACGACCGCGTCGACGGCCAGCTCGCCCATGCGGGTGAAGGCGCCCAGGACGTTGTCCTGGGTCGGCACGTCGATCGGGATCAGGGTGATCGCGTAGCCCTCGGCCGCCGCGTGCGTGGCGATGGCCTCGACCGTGCGGCTGTTGCCGGTCGAGGATAGGCTGAACAGGATGACGCCGATGGTGTTGAACTGCCCGTAACGCAGGGCGCGCGCCGCGCTGTTGGGCCGGTAGCCCAGCTCCCGCATCGCCGCCAGCACCTGCTCCCGGGTGGAGGCGATCACCCCGGGATGACCGTTGGAGACCCGCGAGACGGTCTGCGAGGAGACGCCCGCGAGCTTGGCGACGTCGGCCATCGACACCCGCTGCTTGCGGCGCCCGCCGGGCACACCGGAACCACCCCGCTCCACCACTGGAGCCTCCTTCGACCCGGCCCCGCACCCGTTGCGGAGCCCACCGGATGTTACGCGTGCGACACCTTGACTGCCGCCGGGGCGGATGCCACGATTCCGGCGCCGCCGAGTTTACGTAAACATCCCCCACGACGGCAGTCCATGTTTACGTAAACATCGCGTGGAGCGCCGAGCCGCCACCTCCTGAAAGGGCACGTCGATGCGCAAGACCCCCGCCAAGAACCGCCTCAGCTCCCGATTGCGCGCCACCTGTGTGGCGGTGGCCATCGCCGCGGTGAGCGGCGCGACACTGGCCGGCAGCCCCGCCTCCGCCGCCGCGCCGACCGGCACGAGCCAGTTCCGTGGCGTCAACTGGGCCGACCCGCGTGACAACTTCGCCGACGACTACCTCCAGCTCTCGGGTCTGTCGACCACCGACACCTACGCGCAGACCTACGCCAAGGCGAGCCGCATCATCACCGCGTTCCGCGCCAACCTGGGCGCCAACACCGTCCGGCTGCCGATCAACCCGTACACGGTCAACGGCGCGTACTGGAAGTCCTACCGCGCGGTCATCGACGCGGCCTCGGCCCACGGCTTCAAGGTCATCGTGTCCTACTGGGAGGGCACCGGCGACAAGCGCGACGGCTACATCGACGACGAGGCCACCTTCTGGCCCATGTGGGACACCGTCGTCAAGACGTACAAGCACGACCCGCGCGTCTACTTCGAGCCGATGAACGAACCGCACGGCTACACCGACGCCCAGTGGGCCGACATCGCCGCCAAGTGGCTCGCGACCTATCCGTCCGTCCCGCGCGACCGCGTCTTCGTCAGCGGCGCCGGCTACAACGACCACGTCACCTCGGTCTGCGCCGACCCGCGCCTGAAGGGCACCTACCTGTCGCTGCACCACTACGGCTTCTGGAAGTCGTACGCCACCTACGACCAGTGGGTGTCCGACCTCAAGGAGCGCATCGGCGACTGCGCGAACCGCACGGTCATCGACGAGTTCGGCGCCCCGATGACGACGGGCCTGGACTACGACAAGCCCGCGCCCGACGACAACTACGTGAACTTCATCCAGGCCGAGACCGACACCGCCCGCGAACTCGGCATGGGTTCCGTGTACTGGCCCGGCCTGCGCACCGACGACATCTACTCGATGCAGAAGCTGGTCGGCGACCCGTCCCGACCGTGGCTGGCCACCACCAACCAGTCCGGCGCCGACCGGCTGGCCTGGGCCTGGGGCCGTGGCCGGCCCGTCCAGGGCTGACCGACTCCTCGCCGCAACGGCCGTACTGCGCCCGGCCGTTGCGGCGAGGCCGTTCGAACGGTGGGCCGCCCCGGGGTGATCAGGCGGCGGCCGGGCGCACCAGCCCCGTCTCGTAGGCGAAGATCACGGCCTGCACCCGGGCCCGTGCGCCGATCTTGGCGAGGATGTGGCTGACGTGGGACTTCACGGTCGTGGGCGCGATGGACAGCCGCTCGCCGATCTCGGCGTTCGACCAGCCGGAGGCCACGGCGGTCAGGATGTCGCGTTCGCGTTCGGTGAGCGTGGCCAGCCCGGACCGGCGTGCGGTGCGGGGGGTCGGCTGCTCCTGGCGGACGGTCTCGATCAGCGCGCGGGTCAGGGCGGGCGTGATGACGGCGTCCCCGGCCGCCACGACGCGGACCGCCGCGGTCAGCTCCTGCGGGGTGGCGTGCTGGGCGAGGAAGCCGCCCGCCCCGGCGCGCAGTGCGGCGGAGGCGTACGCCTCGCTGCTGGTCGGCGTCAGCACCAGGACGCGCGGGCGGCGCTCGCCCGGCACGACGGGGCGGGTGATGCGGCGGATGGCCGGGACGCCGTCCGCGTCGCACGCTCCGCTGCCGAGGACGACCACGTCGGGACGGAGTTCCTCGCACCGGTCGGCGGCATCGAGGGCGTTCGCCGCGTCGCCGATGACGCTCAGGTCGGGTTCGGCCGCGAGGAGCATACGGAGGCCGAGGCGTTGCAGGGACTGGTCATGGACGACGAGTACGGAGGTCATGGCGAGCTTCTCCCCTGAACGAAACCGTTTCGTTCACGTGGAAACCCAGCCTAGTCCCGCCGCTATCGAAACGGCACCGTGTCGATTGTGGTGTCGATCACGCGCTCAGTCGGTTTCGCGCAGCGCGGTCCAGGTGTCGTGGCTCACGACGCCGTCGGCCTCGAGCCCCTTGTCGTTCTGGAAGCTCTCCACGGCGGCCGTCGTGCCGGGGCCGAACTCGCCGTCGACGCCCGAACCGCCCACGCTGTAGCCGCGCTTGGTCAGCATGCACTGCACCTGCAGGACCCGTTTGCCGCTGTCGCCCTCGCGGGTGCGGCCGCTGCCGGCGTAGTAGGTGCAGTCGGAGATCCAGGGCGGGGTCGCGGGAGCCTCGGGCGTGGCCGTTGTCGGCGCCGCCCCGGTCGGTTCGTCGCTCGCGCTCGGCACGGGGGCCGCCGGGGCGGTGGAGGTGCCGTGGCGCCCGGCCCGGGCCGGGCCGGTGGTGGTGGACGCCGAGGGGGAGTCGGCGGTCCGCGCCCCTCCGTCGACGCTCTTGCCGGAGGCGGACGTGTACCCCAAGGAGCCCGATGCCGTCGGCCGGGCGCCGTCGGACACGGTGCCGCCGCCGGCCGCGCGGGAGCCGGGCGGGGCGTGGGAAGCGGGCGGGAGGGGGTTGTCGAGAGCGAGGATGCCCGCGGCCGTCGCGCAGAGCACGACGCCGGCGGCGACGACCAGCAGCGGCTTCCTGCGGCCGGCGGTGCGGGGCTGGTCGGCGGGTAAGCGCTCGGGCGGGTCCGCCGGCGTCACGCCCGCTTCGGCCTCGCCCCCGGCGGGCCGGGCCGCGGCCCCGGCCGGAGCGGCGACCACGGCCACCGGCTCCTCGGGAGAGCGCAGGCGGGTCGTCCCCTCGCCGGGCAGGCCGTCGAGGACCTCGTACGCCCGCTGCCGGGCCAGCACCCGGCCGGCCAGCGGCTCGGGCCAGTCGGCCGCCTCGGCATGGCCCGAGGCCGTGTCGACCAGGTCCCGCGGGGTGGGCCGGCCCTCCGGCTCCTTGGCCAGGCAGGCGGCCAGCAGGGCCGCGAGGTCCGCGTCCGCCTCCGCGACCTGGCCCAGCAGCTCTCCGTCGGGCTCCTCGAAGGCCACCCGGTGCATCACGTCGACGCCCGTGCCGTCGCCGAACGGCGCATGCCCGGTCGCCGCGTAGACCAGCGTGGCGCCCAGCGAGAACACGTCCGAGGGCGGCTCGCAGGTGCCCGTGCGCAGGTGCTCCGGCGACATGTACGCAGGGGTCCCCACCCGGTTGCCCGTGCCGGTCAGCGCGCTCGCGTCGACGGCCTTCGACAGGCCGAAGTCGATGACGTGCGCGCCGTGCACCGTCAGCAGCACGTTCGACGGTTTCAGATCCCGGTGCACGATCCCGGCGGCGGCCAGGTCGGCCAGCGCCCGCCCCAGCTCGGCCACCAGCCGCCACACCGCGGCGGTCGCCAGGGCGCCGTCCTCACGCACGGCGTCCGCCAGATCCAGGCCCGGCAGGTACTCGGTGGCCATCCACAGCAGCCGGTCCTCGAAGCCCGTGCCGCACAGCCGGGCCGTACGGGCGGTGGGGACCAGGTCGTGCACCGACGCCTCGCGCTCGAACCGGCGCCGGAAACCGGCGTCCTCCGCGTACTCGGGCCTGATCACCTTCGCCGCGACCAGACCCGGGCCGCCGCCCGCGGGACGGGCGAGATACACCCGTCCCATGCCGCCGCTGCCGAGCAGCGCCAGCGGCACATAGGGGCCGATGCGCCGCGGATCGCCCGAGTGCAGGGGCGCGGCGCCGGTCTGCCGCAGTGCCGCGGCCTCGTCCGGTGCCGAGCCCGACGGCACCGACCGGTGTTCTGACACGGGTCCCCCGAAGTGATGTTCGTCGTATGCCAGTTCGCCCAAGAGGGGAAGACGAGGCTAACGCAGCAGCGACGCGCGGACAGCGGTTTCGATCAGTATGGAGGTCCCGGCCGTGCGCCTTCTCACCGGCGGTGCATGGTCTCCAGCGCGGCGGCCAGCACCTGCGGGTCGTGGTGGCCCTTGTGGACCGCGGGCGGCTGCCGGTCCAGGCGCAGCAGCCGGGACACGGCCGTCCAGGCGGTGCGCACCGAGTACTCCACGGTGAAGACGACGTCGTCCGGCACCTCGGCGAACTGCCCGATGAAGGCGAGGTTCACCGACCCCTCCGGCACCACGTGCGGCCGGTCCTCGCGACGCCGGACCAGGAACTGGCTGGTGATGTACGGCATCACGCACGGCACGACCGTGGAGGTGGCCAGCACACGCTCCGCGAGCTCCCCGTCGATGCGCAGGTGGTGCAGGACCTCCTCCAGGATCTCCCGGCCGGAGCACATCGTCATCGGCTTGGGTGTGTGGTTGCCCGCGCGGCCCGGGAAGAGACCGTAGCCCCACCACACCGAGACACCCTCGGGCTGGTCGCGGTAGACCGGCTGGCGGTTGGCGACGATGGTCAGCAGCCAGTTGGAGTCGGTGAAGGTCATCAGGCCGCCCCGGCCGGTCTCGCGCCCGTCGAACTCGGCGAGCGCGTCGAGGAAGGTGGGGTCCTTGGCGGTGACCGTGAACGACTCCCAGCGCGACTCCTTGACGTGCTTGTCGAAGGCCGCCGGGTTGCCGAACTCCTCGCGCCCCCGGGCCAGTCGGTGCCACAGCAGCCAGGAGCCGGAACGGCCCGGCGCCGGGGGCGGGGCCGAGGTGTGGGTGCCGAGGGTGGAGGCGTCGGTCATGGAGCCGTTGGTGACGAACACGAGGTCCTCGGGCGCCACGGCGATCTTCTCCTCGTGGCCGTCCCGGGTGAGGTGGAGCGTCTCGACCGTGCCGCTGTGCCGCCCCGCGGCGAACCCCAGATCGGTGACCCGGGCGCCGGAGTGCACCACGACGCCGCGCTCGCGCAGCCAGGCCGCCAGGGGCAGCACGATCGAGTCGTACTGGTTGTAACGGGTGCGGTGGATCCCCGACATGGACGAGAACTCGGGGAAGAGGTGGATGAAGCGGCGCAGATAGCGGCGGAACTCGATGGCGCTGTGCCAGGGCTGGAAGGCGAACGTGGTGCACCACATGAACCAGAAGTTGGTGGTGAAGAAGTGCTCGCCGAAGCAGTCCGTGATCCGCTTGCCGTCCAGACGGCTCTCGGGGGTCGCCACACAGCGTACGAGCTCCAGCCGGTCGCGCTCGGAGAAGCCCATCGTGGACGTGTCGACGATCCGCCCCTCGCCGTCGACCAGCCGCGCGGCGTCGTCCCAGCCGAACTCCTCGTGCCCGGACAGGATCTCCTCGGTCACCGACACCGCGGGGTCGTCGAGGGTGGGGATGCCGGACAGCAGGTCGTAGGTGCAGCGGAACTCCGCCTCGAACATCCGCCCGCCGCGCATGCTGTAGCCGGTGTCCGGGGTGCCACCGGCGTCCAGGCTGCCGCCCAACTGCCGCTGCTCCTCGAAGAGGTGGATGTCCGCCCCCTCGAACCCGCCGTCGCGGATCAGGAACGCGGCCGCCGAAAGCGCCGCGATCCCACCGCCCACCAGGTATGCCTTCGCCATCGCCCGACTCCTCGTCTCCCCGCGGTCGTTCGGCGACCGCGCACCTCACTCTTCCCTTGCGGACCAGGGGCCGTCAGTGGGCCGTCCGGCACCCCGGGGGACCGGACGGCCCTTACGGGCGCGGCCCGTTCAGTCGGACTCGCCGGGAAGCCACAGGTCGGGGCCGAAGACCTCGTAGCGGATGTGGCGGGCCGGGATACCCGCGCCCAGCAGCTGGGTGCGCACGGCGCGCATGAAGGGCAGCGGGCCGCACAGGAACACCGTCGCGTCGGTGGGCAGTTCGATGCCGGTGAGGTCCATCAGGCCGGTGCGGGCGGCGGGTTCCTCCGCGCCGGGCCGCTCGTACCAGAACTCGACGCGTGCGCCGGGCAGTCGGCCGGCCAGCTCGCGCGTCTCGGCGCGCAGCGCGTGCTCGGCGGGGGAGCGGTCGGCGTGCAGGACGGTGACCGGGCGGGTGGAGCCGATGGCCGCGAGGTGGGCGAGGATGCCCGTCATGGGGGTGCCGCCGATGCCCGCCGAGACCAGCACCACAGGGGTGGTGGTGTCGGCCGGGTCGTCGAGGAACACATCGCCGAAGGGCGCCGACAGCGTCAGTTCGTCGCCCTCGCGCACCTCGGCGTGCAGCAGGTTGGAGACTTCGCCGTCCGGTGCGCCGCCCTCGCCCTCGACCCGCCGGACGGTGATGCGCCGCAGGTCCGTGCCGGGATCCGAGGACAGGCTGTACTGGCGCAGCTGGTGCACCCCGTCGGGCGTGCGCACCCGCACGCTGACGTACTGGCCCGCGCGCGCCCGCGGCGCCGCCTCGCCGTCGGCGGGACGCAGCAGGAAGGACACCGCGTCCGGGGTCTCGGTACGGCGTTCGACGACCGTCCACCGCCGCCAGATCCGGCCCGGCTGGACGCCCGCCTCCTGGTACAGCCGCGCCTCCTGGCCGATCAGCGCGCCGGCCATCAGCCAGTACACCTCGTCCCAGGCGGCCGCGACCTCGGGGGTGACCGCGTCGCCGAGCACCTCGGCTATCGCGCCGAAGAGGTACTTGTGCACGATCGTGTACTGGTCGTCGGTGACCCCGACCGCCGCGTGCTTGTGGGCGATGCGGTCCAGCAGGGTGTCGGGCCGTACGTCGGGGTGGTCGAGGAGCATGGTGGCGAACCCGGCGATCGAGCCGGCCAGCGCCCGCCGCTGGGCGCCGCTGGCCTGGTTGCCGCGGTTGAACATCCCGTCGAGCAGTTCCGGGCGGTCGTGGAACATCGCGCCGTAGAAGCGCGTCGTGATCTCGTCGAGTGCTCCCGCGACGGCGGGGAGCGTGGCACGGACCACGGCGGCGGACTCTGCGGACAGCATGGGACCTCCCGGAAGGGAACGGTGTGGCAGGAAGAGCGCCGCCCCGTCGGCGGGCGGCGGCCCCAGGTCTAGCAGGCCGCCACCGGACTTTCCGGGCCGTTCCGGGGCGCTGAGGCCAAGAGGGGCCGGTCGGCCCCGGGACCGGGGACCACCGGCCCACAGGACCTTCCCGGTTCCGGAGCCGTCCGGCCCCGCCACGCTCTCCCGTGCGGCCCTACGGCTTGATCCCCACCGCCGTCCACAGGCTGACCTCGGCGTCGGTCGCTTCGATCTCGGCCTCCGGGCGCCAGCGGTGCCCCACGCTGACACCGGGCTCCAGCAGCTCGAACCCCTCGAAGAAGCGGGCGAACTCGTCCTTGGACCGCACCTGCACCTCGGTCCCGGAGCTGATGTAGATGTCCACCAGCTTCCGCCAGGTCTCGGGGTCGAAGTCCGGCGTGCAGTGGCTGATCGCCAGCGCGCTGCCCGACGGCAGGGCGTCCATGAGCCGGGCGACGATGTCGTACGGCCCCCAGGCGTCCGGGATGAAGTGCAGCAGCGCGTTGAGGGACAGCGCCACCGGCTGCGTCAGGTCCAGCGCCTCGCTCAGCTCCGGCGCGTTGAGGATGGTGTCGGGCTCGGTGAAGTCGGCGTGGATGTAGGTGGTACGGCCCTCGCTCGTGCTGCGCATGAGGCGCTCGGCGTACTTGAGCACCAGCGGGTCGTTGTCGGCGTACACCACCCGGGCGTCGGGGACCACGGACTGGGCGACCTGGTGCAGGTTCGGCTCGGTGGGAATGCCGGTGCCGATGTCCAGCCACTGCCGGATGCCGTGCTCCCGGGCCAGCACCCGGGTGGCGCGGTGCATGAACGCCCGGTTCTCGCGGGCGCACGTGTAGATCGCCGGGAAGACGCCGGCGACCTGCTCACCGGCCCGCTCGTCGATGTCGAAGTGGTCCTTGCCGCCCAGGTAGTAGTCGTACATGCGGGCGGAGTGGGGCCGGCTGGTGTCGATGTCCCGCGCGGCGTGGGAGTTGCTCATCCTGTCCCTTTCGGTGGTGATCGTGGGGGTGTCGGGCAGGTCGCGGCCAGGGCCGGCACGGGTCCTTCCCGCTGGGGTTCTCGGTCAGCCGGTGGCCAGATGGTCGGCCAGGCCCCGCTTGACGCCGGCGACGAACGCGGCGATCTCCTCCGGGGTGTAGATGAGGGCGGGCCCGGCCGGGTCGGTCGACTGGCGCAGGGCCACGCGCCCGTCGGCCAGCTGCTTCGTCTGCACGCACTGCCCGCCGTTGGGCCCGCTCCACGGCGACTCCCAGCCCTGTTCGCCGAGGTCCGACGCGGGCATGCCGTTGTACACGTGACAGTCGATGAAGCTCATGAGTACTCCTTGCGCATGCGGTTCAGGAGTGCCCTGCTGTCCGCGTCCGAGGTCAGCAGGGACATGCGGTTGTGCGCCTCGAGATGCGCCACGACGTCGGAGCGCTGGTCCAGGTACATCGCGCCCGAGAGGATCTCGGTGTAGACGATGTCGGGCAGCTCCGGGGCCTCGAAGCGGAAGTAGGTGAACGGCGCGCAGGCCCCGACGTGGGCGCCCGCGGTGAACGGCACGACGTCGACGCTGACATGCGCCAGCTCCGAGACCTCGAGCAGCCGCTCGATCTGCTCCCGCATCACCTCGGGGCCGCCCACCACCCGGTGCAGCACGGCCTCCTCCATCACCACCCACAGCGTGGGCGCGTCGGGTCTGTCCAGCAGGCTCTGCCGGCGCAGCCGCAGGTCCACCCGGCGGTCGAGGTCCTCGTCGTTGTCGTTCGGGAAGCCGCCGCCGAGCACCGCGCGCGCGTAGGCGGGCGTCTGCAGCAGTCCGGTGACGTAGTGCGGCTCGTAGGTGCGCAGCGTCCTGGCACCGGTCTCCAGGCTCACATAGGCGCTGAACCAGCCGGGCAGCACATCGCGGTAGGTGTGCCACCAGCCGGGCTCGTTGGCCCGCTCGGCGAGGGCGACGAACTCGTCGATCTCCTGCCGGTCGGCCCCGTACGTCTGCAGCAGCAGCTCCACGTACAGCGGGCGCAGCCCCACCTCCGCCTTCTCCAGCCGGCGGATGGTGAGGGGCGTGACGCGCAGCGCCTTGGCGGCCGCCTCCAGCGAGACGCCCGCACCCTGCCGGCGCTCCTGCAGCCGGCGGCCGAGGATCATGCGCAGCACGGTGGGGGCACTGTTGCCCCCCGTGCCCTGACGGCCTTCGCTCACGCCCTTACCTCCTGAGGAACTGTCACTCGCCCGAGTCTGACAGTGACTTGATGACCTCACCAGACCGATACCGGCTCGCTGAAATTATCAGCAGGTCTGTTGCAGGCTGAACCTGGGTGCGATCATAGTTACGTGTGTGAACCGTGCCGCCGAACGCGCGCGCGGTCCGTCAACCGCGCCCACCCCAAGCCGAGTTGGCGTGCTCCGACGTTCGAGGCGTCCCCCGCGCCTGGCTGCCGCCCGCCCCACGGAAGGCCAACACCGTGTCCCCCCACCTGACTTCGTCACCACAGCTGTTAGACGTGGCGAACCCCGACCGCACGCACTGGCTCGAACTGCCCGCCCACCGCTCCAGCGTGAGAGTGGCCCGCCGGTCCATGGGCGCCCGGCTCACCGCCTGGCGGCTGCCGGCCGCGCTGTGCGAGGACGCGGTGCTGCTGCTGTCCGAGCTCGCCACCAACGCCGTGCGCCACACGCTCAGCGCGCGGATCCTGTGCGGCATCGGCTTCGTCAGCGACGTGTGCCTGCGCCTGGAGGTGCACGACCACGACTACTCGGGCAGCGAACTGCCGCGCCGCGAGGCGGGCCCCGAGGACGAGGGCGGACGCGGGCTGCTCCTGGTGGAACAGCTCGCCGACGCCTGGGGGGTGGACCGGTCCAGACTCACCGGCGGCAACGCCGTGTGGGCGAACCTGACGGCCTGAGGGCGCGCGGCGGTGTCAGTCCTTCGCGGGCGTCAGCTCGGCGAGCAGCAGCGTGCGGTCGTCCCCGCCACCCGGCCCGGCCGGCGCGTGCAGCAGCTTGCGGCACACGGCGGACAGCGTGTCGTCGACGGCGCCCGGCGGCGCGAGCGCGGCCTCGTCCACGGCGCCGGCCAGCCGCGCGATCCCGTGGTCGATGTCGTCGTCGCGGGACTCCACCAGGCCGTCGCTGTAGAGCACCAGCACGCTGGGCTCCGCCAGCTCCAGCACGGTCGGCTCGTAGCTGCCCGCGCCCAGCCCGAGGGGCAGGCCCGCGCCGACGAGCGGCACCGGCGCGGTCCGGCCGTCCGCGCCGCGCAGCAGTGGGGGAGGGTGCCCGGCGCCCACCAGGGTGCAGGTGCGCAGGCGCGCGTCCCACTCGGCGTAGATGCAGGTCGCGAAGGAGGCGCCCGGGGTCTCGCTGGCGAGGTCGTCCAGCCGCCGTATGAGCTCCGCGGCGGGGATGTCCAGGCCGGCCAGGGTGCGGACCGCGGTGCGCAGCTGGATCATCGCGACCGCGGACTCCGGGCCGTGCCCCATCGCGTCCCCGACGATCAGGCTGACCCGGTCGCCCGGCCGCCGCAGCACGTCGGACCAGTCGCCGCCGATGACCGTGCCCTGCCCGGCCGGCAGCGAGCCGTGCGCGATGCGGCAGCCCTCGACCTCCTGGACCGCGCCGGGCAGCAGACTGTTGCGGATGGCCAGGGCGGTGCGGTGCTCGCGCTCGTAGCGGCGCGCGTTGTCCAGCGCGACGGCGGCGCGTGCGGCCAGCGACTCCACGGCGGCGACGTCCGCGGTCGTGAACGGCCCCCGGTCCGGTCCGCGCGTGCAGGCCACGAACCCGATCGCGTCGTTGCGCGACCGCAGCGGCACCACCAGGAAGGACCCCACCCGCAGCAGTTGGTCGATGCGTTCGTCGCCGTCCGCCGAGGCCTTCAGCCGCTCGGTGGTGTGCGCGTCGACGGTGTCCAGCAGCTGCGCGTGGCCGTCGGTCAGGGCGCGCGCGTACGGCGTCCCGCGCGGGAAGACGATCACCTCGCCGACCGGCAGTACGCCCTCCCAGGTCTCCGGCGCGTCCGCGCCCACGCGGACCGCGAGCCGGCGCGCCTCCCGCTGGGGCGGATCGGCGACGGCGTATGCGCTCTCCTCGCGCCGCCAGCGCTCCAGCAGGTACACGGACGCGGCGTCGCAGAACCCGGGCGTCAGGGCGTGCACGACATGGCTGCCCGTCAACCGCAGATCGAGTTCGGAGCCGATGACGTCGGCCGCAGGGGAGAAGGCCGACCGGCGGGGCGACGGCAGGACGGCGGGGGTGTCGTCGGCGGAGCTGCGCGGTTCGTTCCGCAGGGTCGTGCCTTTCCGGGTGGGGGGCCGGCCGCGCGGCTGTGACAACGGATCACCGCGCGTCGACAGCAACTATATGATGAGGCGTCAAGAGCCCTTGTCCGAGAGGATGTTGTGGTGTCCGACAGTGCAGGACCACCGGTGACCGATCCCGACAGGGCCAGTGTCGCCCGTATGTACGACGCGATGCTGGGCGGACAGCACAATTTCGCCATCGACCGGGAGGCGGTGGCGGCCGTCACGGCCATCGATCCCCAGGTGCGCATGCTGGCCCGCGCCAACCGCGCCTTCCTCGGCCGGGCCGTGCGTCACCTCGTCGGAGAGGGGGTGCGGCAGTTCATCGACCTCGGCTCGGGCATCCCGACCCAGGGCAACGTGCACGAGGTGGCCCAGGCGGCCAGTCCCGGGGCCCGCGTGGTCTACGTCGACAAGGACCCGGTGGCCGTCGCCCACAGCACGTCGCTGCTGGCGGACAACCCGGACGCCGACATCGTCGACGCCGACATACGGCGCCCCGCCGACGTCCTGTCCGCGCCCCAGCTGCGCAAGCTGATCGACTTCGACCAGCCGGTGGCGGTGCTGATGGTCGCGATCCTGCACTTCGTCACGCCCGAGGAGGACCCGGCCGGCATCGTCGCCGCCTACCGGGACGCCCTGCCCGAGGGCGGCTGGCTGGCCCTGTCCCACGCCACGAACGAGGACCGCCCGCGCACGGCGGCCGCGGTGACGCAGCTGTACAACTCCAAGGCCACCTCGCAGGTCGCCACGCGCTCCCAGGAAGAGATCCTCGGCTTCTTCGACGGCTTCGAACTGACCGAACCGGGCCTGGTCCACGTCCCGTTGTGGCGGCCGGACCCGCAGGACGCCGTCCCGGACAACCCTTCGGAGTACTGGGTGTACGCGGGAGTCGGCCGCAAGAACGGATGAGGGGGCGCGCCCGGGGGAGACGCACGGTCCCCGCGCACAGGTGAAACCCCGGCGGGGAACGGACCGCCCGGCCAGGGACCCGGTGGACGACCCACTCGCGACCGGGTCCCACGAGCGGCCGTCCCCCTGGCACGGACGCCGTCCCCGAGGGGACGGGGGAGCCCCTTGCAGTGCCGGGTCCGGCGTCCGCGCCTAACTCAATGATCATCGCTGTGACCGTGGATGCAGGAGGGGCGAGCGGCCCGGAGCAGGGGCCGGTCGGGCCCTTGACGCCCACGCCCACGCCACCGCGCCGGGAGGGCGCGTCACGGGCGGGGTGAGGTGCCGGGTGCCGGGTGTCGTGCCGGTGCCCAGCGTGACGCCGGGTGTCGCATCAGCGCCGGCCGCGGTGTCGCGTCGTGCGCCGTGGCAGGGTGTGCGCGGCGGCGCGCGGCCGTGCCGACTGCCGACCGCCCCGATCGCAGGCCCTCCGCCGTCAGCCGCGTCCCCGCCGGCCCTCCGCGAGCCGGTGGCTTCGGGTCAGGGCCCGCCTGCCCTCCGTGAGCGGATGCCACCGCACCGCCACCCGTCGCCCCTCCGCCAGCGCGTGCATCGCCTGCCGGTAGGCGACCGCGTCTATCCGGCCGTGCAGCCGTCGCTCCACCAGGCGTCGCTCGGCGGCCTCCAGCGCCGTGCGGCGACGCCTGGCGCGTGCCACGCGGTGCGGGCCCGGGTCCGGTCCCAGCAGGCGGGCCGTGTCGTACAACGCCCCCGCGAGGATGAGGAGTTGGAGCACTACGGCGAAGAAGATCATGTCGGTGGCCCCGATCCCTCGCCCAGCACGGGCAGTTCCACGCACTCCTTCGTCCGCACCACGTACCGCAGTGCGGCACCGAACAGCCACGGCATGCCCCGTACGCCCTCCGCGACGGGCACGATCCGCGGGGCGCCGAGCCGCAGCCACTGCCCGCCCAGCCGCATCCGGCCACCGCCGGCGGCCCGGATGTTGCGCAACCAGTCCGATTCCCGACCGAAGTTGACGCCGACGACGACCGTGTCCCCGGTGCGGAAGGCGCGCAGCGGTGTGTGGCGCACCGTGCCGGTGCGGCGGCCGACGTGTTCGAGGTCGGCGAAGGCGAGATGCCCGGCGAGGTGCAGGGTGGCCCTGTTGACGCCGCCGCGCAGCCGGCGGCTCAGCAGCCGGGGAAAGGGCACGGCGGGTTCACCTCCTCGGTGCGCGGGGCGCGGGGCGACCGGACGGTACTCGGCGGGCGCGCTCACGGCACCACCTTGATGGCGATCTCGGGCGGCTGCCGCAAGGTGTTGTGGACGGTGCAGTGCGAGACGACGGCCGCCAGGGCGGGCAGCCGCTCCGGGGGCAGCCCGGGCGGCGGCGACACGACGATGCGTACGGCGTCGACCCGGGCCGGCCGGTCGGGCGCCATCGTGAACTCGGCCCGCACGCGCAGACCCGTCTGCGCCAGCCCGTGCCGGTGCAGGAAGCGGCCCGCGTAGAAGGCGACGCAGGTGGCCAGCGACGCGGCGAACAGTTCGGTCGGGGTCGGCGCCCTGTCCGTCCCGCCCGCGTCCAGGGGCTGGTCGACCAGCAGGCGGTGGTCGCGGACGTCGACGGCGTAGGCGTCTCCGTCGACGTGGGTGACGTCGATGACGTGTGCGTAGTCCCGCACGGGAACTGACGTGGCCGTCTCCGGCGCGGTTCCTGCCATGACCTGCCTCCTGGGTGCCGTACCCGCTGTCGTCTTCAGTGCAGCGCGCGGGCGCCGGGCGGTCAGCGGGCCACCCGGGTGCGCGGGGGGCCGTTCGGCCCTGGCGGGGCGGCCGAGCTGCGGTCACACGTGCCGGCCGTCGCTCGGCGGCCCGGACGAGGGGGCCTCACGTATACCCCGGTGGGTACCCGTCGAGGGGACCATCGGCCCCTGCCCCGGACTGATCTCGGGCCCGACCGTGGAGGCATGGGCACACACATCGTGATTCTCGGAAGCGGCACCGCCGGCACCATGACGGCCAACCGGCTGCGCCGCGCGTACGACGAGAGTGAGCTGCGGATCACGGTCGTCGACCAGGACGACAGCCACGTCTACCAGCCGGGACTGCTGTTCGTGCCGTTCGGGCTCGCCCAGCAGCACGCCCTGGTCCGCTCCCGGCCGCACCAGCTGCACGACGGCATCGACTACCGGCGGGCCCGTATCGACCGGGTCGACCTCGACGCGCGGACCGTGTACTTCGCGGTCGGCGGCTGGGTCGCCTACGACGTTCTGGTGGTCGCCACCGGTGCCCGGCTGCTCCCGGAGGAGACCGAGGGGCTGACCGGGCCGGGGTGGGGCGAGAGTGTCTTCACCTTCTACGACCTGCCCGGCGCGGTGGGCCTGCACGAAGCGCTGGAGCGTTTCGAGGGGGGCCGTGTCGTCGTCGACGTGGCGGACATGCCGGTCAAGTGCCCGGTCGCGCCGCTGGAGTTCGCCTTCCTGGCCGACTGGTACTTCCAGCGCCGCGGCATCAGGGACCGGGTCGAGCTGACGTATGCCACCCCGCTGGACGGGGCGTTCACCAAGCCGGTCGCCGCCCGGACGCTCGGCGGACTGCTGAAGCGCAAGGGCGTGGAGCTGGTCACCGAGTTCACGCTCGGCGAGGTCGACGGCAAGGGCGGCCGGCTGGTGTCGTACGACGAGCGGGAGGTGGGCTTCGACCTGGCCGTCGTCGTGCCGCTGCACGGCGGCGCCGAGTACGTGGAGCGCTCGCCGGGCCTGGGCGACGAGCTGGGGTTCGTGCCGGTCGACCCGCACACCCTTCAACTCCCGGACCACCCCGAGGTGTTCGCCATCGGCGACGCCGCCGGGCTGTCGGCCTCCAAGGCCGGTTCGGTGGCCCACTTCGAGGGCGAGGTGCTGGTGCGCAACATCGGCCGCTTCCTCGCGGGAGAGCCGTTGGACGGCTCCTTCGACGGGCACGCCAACTGTTTCGTCGAGACCGGCTTCCACAAGGCCCTGCTGATCGACTTCAACTACGACACCGAGCCGCTGCCCGGCCACTTCCCGGGCCCGGTGGGCCTGCCGCTGATGAAGGAGTCGCACGCCGCGCACCTCGGCAAGCTCGCCTTCGAGTGGCTGTACTGGCACAGCCTGCTGCCCGGCCGGGAGATGCCCGGCATCGGCTCGGCGATGCCCGAGCGCGGCAAGATCCACTTTCCTGCCTCAAGCGAGAACTTTCCTGCCTGAACGAGAAGGAGACAGTCATGCCCACCGCCACCTATGACGGCACGGCCGTCCCGGTCGACGACGAGGGCTTCTTCACCGAGCCCGAGCGGTGGACCGAGGCCATGGGCGAGCAGATCGCCAAGGAATGCGGCATCGACACCCTGACCGACCGGCACTGGACGGTCATCCGCTTCATGCGCGAGCAGTACGCCGCCAAGGGCACCGGACCCACCGTGCGGGTGCTGGGCAAGACCTCCGGCGTGAGCGTCAAGGAGCTCTACCAGCTCTTCCCCAAGGGACCGGCGAAGACGGCCGCGAAGATCGCCGGTATCCCCAAGCCCCGCGGCTGCATCTGAGGAGGATGCCGGTCATGCCCGACACCGCCACGATCGAGAAGGTCTCGATCATCGTCTCCAAGGGGTCCCTGGAGGGGATCTACCCGGCTCTGATCATGGCCAACGGCGCCCGCGCCGAGGGCATCGAGGCCGACCTGTTCTTCACCTTCTTCGGCCTGGACGCCATCACGAAGAAGCACTGGGAGCACATCAAGCTGGCCACCGTCGGCAACCCGGGCCTGCACCTGCCGACCCTGCTCGGCGGCATGCCGGGCGTGCCCGACCTGGTCACCCGCTACATGGAACGCAAGATGGACAAGCTCGACATCCCGCCGATCCCCGAGTTCATCGAGATGATCGCCGACACCGGCGCGGGCATCTACGCCTGCAAGGCCTCCGTCGACCTCTTCGAACTCGACAAGGACGACCTCGTCGAGCAGGTCCAGGACATCATCACCGTCGGCGAGTTCTACGCACACGCCGCCGGCGGCCAGATCATCTTCACCTGAGGGTGCCGCGCGGCCCGTCGGTGCCGCGCTCCGCCACGGCGGCCTGGGCCAGCAGCAGTTGGGCCAGGCCGCGGGCCTCGTCCGCGGTCAGCGCGGCCCACGCGCCCGGCACGCCGCCCCCGTCCCGGCCCACGTCCAGCGCGATCCGGGTGATCGGCCGCTCCTGCTTCGTCAGGCGCAGGCACTTCACCGCGATACGCCGGCCGCAACCGGTGACCAGATCAGAGTCGGCGATCTCGTGGAACCGCTCTCCTCCCGTGCCCGTCATCGGACTCACGCCCTTCCTTCTCGCTCGCATTCGTACCGGCGGTGGTATCTGAGTGAGCGCCCGCGGAGAGCGAATTGTTCCCGGACACCGCCCCTGAACAGCCGCCGCCGCTGATCCGTACCGCCTGCCGGTGTCGTGGCCCCCGCGAAGGTCGAGGTGATCGCCGGGCTGATCGGCTGCCGGGCCAGGATCCGCGTCGAGGTGGAGGAGCTGCGGCAGGGGGTGTGCGACACGAAGGAGAGGGACCGGGTCATCACGACGTTCCCCGAGGAGCACTACCAACTGGCCTGGCTCGACGCCGACCGCGGGGGAATTCCGGCAGCTCAGCGGCTTCGGCCCCGCCGCCGCCCCGTAGGAGACGGCCGCCGCGACGGCCCGCCGCTCACAGGAACGGCGTGCCCGGGTCGAGCCCCGACAGCACCCGGCCGTACAACTCCAGATTGGTCGTCGGATTGACGAACGCGTGCAGGTTCAGCGCCTGCACGTCGCGCACCGCCCGCTGGACGGGCACCTCCCGGTGCAGGGACGACGCCCCGGAGGCGGACGCGATCAGGTCCACCGCCTCCTTGCACAACCGTGCCACGTACCCCGTCTGTGCCCGGACCCGGGCGCGGTCCCGCCGCGGGTACGGCCCGCCGGCCTCGACGCGGGCGACGAGGTCCCGCGCCAGCAGTTCGGCGCAGGAGATCTTCATCGCCGCCTCGGCGGCCTGCAGATGCGTCACGCCGGCCTCGTGCTGCCGCGTGTGCAACGTGTACGTGATGCCCCGGCGGTGGATGCGTCCGGTGAACTCCGCGAGCGCGCCCCTCGCCAGGCCGAGCGCGTGCGGCGCGGTCCACACGCAGAACATCAGCAGGACGGGCACCTGGTAGAACGGGTCGTCGGCGTTGCTCTTCGAGGGGAACTCCCCGGCGAGCAGCGGGCCGACGGGCAGCACACGGTGGGCCAGCACGAAGACGTCCCGCGCGACGACACTGTTGCTGCCGCTGCCGGCCAGTCCGGAGACGTACCAGTCGTCGAGGATCTCCAGCTCCGACATCGGTACGGCGGTCCACAGCGCCTGCGGCGGCCCGTCCTCGGTCTCCACCCGGGCGGTGAGCAGATGCCAGTCGGCGTGCCGGCAGCCGGTGGCGAAGGCGGAGGTGCCGTCGACCAGGTAACCCCCGTCCGTGGCCTTCGCGGTGGCGTCCGGGACGAGGGTGCCGCCGACCCGTACGTCGGGACCGGTGAAGATCTCGTCCTGCGCCTCGTCGGGGAAGAGCGCCGCGATGAAGGCGCAGCCCGCCTGGATCAGCGTGGCGAACGCGGTCGAGCCGCAGGCGGCGGCGATCTCGGCGAGGGCCTCGACCTGGGTGTGCGGCGCCGTCTGGTAACCGCCGTACCGCCGGGGCACGTTCATCCGGTACACCCCGGTCTCCGTGAGGGCCGCGACCACCTCGTCCGGCACCCGCCGCTCCTGCTCCGCGCGCAGCGCGTGCTCGCGGACGAAGGGGGCGAGGTCCCGCAGGCGTGCCACGAGGCCGGTGTCGGACGAGGGTGCGGGCGGCGGAGCCATGGCGGACCTCCGGGCGGGCCGACGGGGTCATCACCGTTTCGCGGATCGGCCCGGGTGTCAACGCCGCCTGAAGGCAGGGGAGTTGAGTCGACGGGGAGTTGGCTCAGAACAGCGGGGGGACGTCCGCCTCGATGAGGTGCGGACCGGGTTCGGCGAGTGCCGAGCGCAGTTGGGCGGTGAAGTCCTCGGCGGTCGTCGCCCGGGTGGCGGGCACGCCCATGCCCCGGGCCAGCGCGACGAAGTCGATGCGGGGACGGGACAGGTCGAGCAGATCGCGGCGGGCCGGCCCGTCCGCGCTCATGCCGAGCCGCTGGGACTCCATGCCCAGGATCGCGTACGCGCTGTTGGCGAAGACCACCGTCGTGATGTCCAGGTGCTCGCGGGCATGGGTCCACAGCGCGGAGACCGTGTACATCGCGCTGCCGTCGGCCTCCAGGCACAGCACCGGCCGGTCCGGGCAGGCGAGCGCGGCGCCCGCGGCGAGCGGCAGGCCCTGGCCGATGGCGCCGCCGGTGAGGGTCAGCCAGTCGTGCCGGGGTGCGCCCGCGGTGGCGCCGGGCAGCCAGAGACCGGAGGTGTTCGCCTCGTCGACCACGATCGCGCCCTCCGGCAGCAGGGCGCCGACGGCCGCCGCCGCGCTCTCGGCGGTCAGCGCACCCGAGGGCGCCTCGGGACGCTCCGCGGCCTGCACCACCGGCACGATCCCCGCCGCCACCGTGTCGGCCAGCCGGCCCAGTGCCCCGGCCGCGTCGTCGGCGGCCGTCGCCAGTGTGTGGATACGGCAGTCGTCGGGCGCGAGCGCACCCGGCAGGCCGGGATGGGCGAAGAACGACACCGGCGCTCGGGCGCCGGCCAGCACCAGGTGCCGCACGTCGCGCAGCTGCGCCATCGCCCCCTCGGCGAGATAGCCCAGCCGCTCCACGGACGGCAGACCCGCACCGCGCTCCAGGCGGGCCGGGAAGGTCTCGCACAGCAGCCGGGCGCCGGTGGCGGCGGCGATCCGGGCGGCCGCCCGCAACGCCGGTTCGCGGGTGGCGGGTCCGCCCAGCAGGATCGCGGCCGGCTCGCCGCCGCGCAGCGCCTGCGCCACCTCCACGATCGTCTGCTCGGGTACGGCGGCGGGCGGCCGGGCGCCCCCGCGCGGTGCGGGCCGTGCACCGTCCGACCAGGACACGTCGGCGGGCAGGATCACCGTGGCCACCTGCCCGGGGGCGCCGGTGGCGGCGGCCACCGCCTCGGCCACGTCGCTGCCGGCCGTCGCCGGGTCCTCGCAGCGGCGCACCCAGCCGGACACGGTCCCGGCCAGGGCGTCGACGTCCGACTCCAGCGGGGCGTCGTACTTCTTGTGGAACAGGGCGTGGTCGCCGATCAGGTTGACCAGCGGGGTGTTCGCGCGGCGGGCGTTGTGCAGGTTGGCCAGGCCGTTGCCCAGGCCGGGCCCCAGGTGCAGCAGGGTGGCCGCCGGCCGGCCCGTCATCCTGCCCCAGCCGTCGGCCGCGCCGGTGGCCACCCCCTCGAACAGGCACGGCACGGCCCGCAGGGCGGGTTCGTCGTCCAGGGCGGCCACGAAGTGCAGTTCGGAGGTGCCGGGGTTGGCGAAGCAGATCTCGACACCGCACTCCAGCAGGGTGCGGGCCACGGCATGGGCACCGTTCACGGTGATTCGGCCTTTCACGCGGTCAGTCGAAGAGGATCCCCGGGTTGAGGATGCCGTCGGGGTCGAAGGCGTGCTTGACGCGGCGCATCAGCTCCACCTTGGCCGGGTCCTCCAGTTCGAGGAAGTACCTCTTCTTCGTCGTCCCGATGCCGTGCTCGCCGGAGATCGCGCCACCCAGGTCCGCACCGGCCCGGAACAGCCCGCGCAGCACCCCCTCGCGCCGCACGGGGTCCGGCTGGAAGACAGCCAGGTGCACATTGCCGTCGCCGGCGTGCCCGCAGCCGGTGATGATCGAGGCGCTGTCCCGGGCGATGGCGTCCGCCGCGGCGAACAGCCTCGGCAGCGCGGCCCGGGGGACGACGATGTCCACGACCTCGTCCGCGCCGGCCGCCTTCGACGCCCAGAACGCCCGCTCGCGGGCCTCCATCAGATCCCGCGCGGCGGCCGCGGGCAGCACGTAGACGTCGGCCGCGCCCAGCCCGAGCAACTGCTCGCCCAGCCGCTCCACGTCCGCCTCCAGCCGCTCGGCGAAGCGCTCCTCCAGGACCACGACGAGATATCCCAGGGCGGTGCGGCGGACCTGCCCGGGAATGCCGAGGGCCAGCTCCTGCCGCTCCGTCATGGCCGCCATGGTGAGCATGTCGACGTACTCCAGGGCCAGCGGATCCACGCCCCCGGCCAGCAGCCGCGGCACCGCCCGCGAGACCTCCTCGGCCGAGGCGAACGGCGCCAGCACCGTCGCACGGTGCTCGGCCCGCGGGCGCAGCCGCAGGACCGCCTCGGTCACCAGGGCCAGCGTGCCCTCCGAACCCACGAGGAGCTGCGTCAGGTCGTAGCCGGTACTGGTCTTCACGTACCGGCCGCCGCTGCGCACGATCTCGCCGGAGGCGAGGACGGCCTCGACGCCGAGGACATGGTGCCGGGTCACACCGTGCCGGACGGCGTGCATGCCGCCGGCGTTGGTGTTGACGGTCCCGCCGACCGAGGCGCCCTGCTCGCCGGGGCGCACGGGGTAGCACAGCCCGGCCGCGGCGGTCCGCTCGTCGAGTTCGGCCAGGGTCACGCCGGCCTGGGCGACGGCGACGTGGTTGTCGGTGTCGATCTCGACGATCCGGTTCATCCGCTCGAAGGAGACGACGATCCCGTCGGCGCGCGGCACGCACGCCCCGCACAGCCCGGTCCCCGACCCGCGGGCGGTCACCGCGATCCGCCGCGCCGCGGCGAGCGACATCACCTCCGACACCTCGTCCGCCGTGGCGGGCCGCACCAGGTACGCGGGCGTGCGGGCCACGGCGGTCAGCGACTCGTCGTGTCCGTACTCCGCCGGCACACCCTCCCCGCTCAGGACGTGCTCCGCCCCCACCACCTCGGCCAGCAGCGCTCCGGTGTCGGTCATGATCCGGTTCCCTCCTCGGTGACGCGCCACGGGCAGCGCCCGGGGCCGTGCTCGCCATCATGGGACCGGCTCCGCCGCTCGGATGCCGGTCCAACAGGCCTCACCCGGCGGCCGGTTGGCCCTCCCGTCGCCCGCCTGTGCCCTCTCGATGACAGATGCTGAATTGCAAAGTTTCGCAATTCGTTAGATGCTGTCATGGCTGTGCTCGCAAGTAATGCCAGGGAAGCCGAGGGCGTCACCCGATGACCACCACGATCCGCCGGGCGGCCGCCCGCCTCCTGTCGTTGCTGCCCTCCCGCACCGATCTCGCGCAGGTACGACGGGATCCGCGCCGGGACCTGCTCGCCGGTCTCACCGTGGCCATCGTCGCCCTGCCGCTCGCGCTCGGTTTCGGCGTCTCCTCCGGACTCGGCGCCGCGGCGGGACTGGCGACCGCCGTGGTCGCGGGCGCCGTCGCCGCGGTGTTCGGCGGGTCCAACCTGCAGGTCTCCGGCCCGACCGGCGCCATGACGGTGGTCCTGGTGCCGATCGTGGGCCGGTATGGCCCGGGGGGCGTGCTCACCGTCGGCCTGATGGCGGGCGTCCTGCTGGTCGGCCTGGCGGTGCTGCGCGCCGGCCGCTACATGCAGTACGTGCCCGCCCCGGTCGTCGAGGGCTTCACCCTCGGCATCGCCTGCGTGATCGGCCTGCAGCAGCTCCCGAACGCGCTCGGCGTGCCCAAGCCGGAGGGCGACCGGGTGCTGGTGGTGGCCTGGCGGGCCGCCGAGGAGTTCGTCCGGTCCCCGAACTGGACGGCGGCCGGCCTCGCGGTCGGCGTGGCCGCGGTGATGCTGCTGGGGGCGCGGTGGCGGCCGGCCGTGCCGTTCTCGATCGTCGCCGTGATCGCCGCCACGGCCGTGGCCCAGCTGGCGCACCTGGACGCGGCGAAGCCGATCGGCGACCTGCCGTCCGGACTGCCGATGCCGTCCCTGTCCTTCCTCGACCTCGGCTCGCTCGGCACCCTGGTCGCGCCCGCGGTGGCCGTCGCCGCCCTGGCGGCCCTGGAGTCACTGCTGTCGGCCTCGGTCGCCGACGCGATGACGGTGGGCCAGCGGCACGACCCGGACCGGGAACTGTTCGGACAGGGGCTGGCGAACATCGCGGCGCCCCTGTTCGGCGGGGTCCCGGCGACCGGCGCCATAGCCCGTACCGCGGTCAACGTCCGCACGGGCGCGAGTTCCCGCCTCGCCTCCCTCGTGCACGCCGCCGTCCTCGCCCTGATCGTCCTCGCGGCCGCGCCCCTGGTGTCGAGGATTCCGCTGGCCGCGCTCGCCGGCGTCCTGCTGGCCACCGCGATCCGCATGGTCGAGGTCGGCTCGCTGCGGGCCATGGCGAGGGCGACGCGCTCGGACGCGCTGATCCTCGTCCTGACCGCCGTCGCGACCCTGGCCCTCGACCTCGTCTACGCCGTGATCATCGGCCTCGCCGTGGCGGGTGTCCTCGCCCTGCGCGCCGTCGCCCGGCAGGCCCGGGTCGAACAGGTGCCGCTGGACCGCGGCGACCACAGCGACGAGGAGCACGCGCTGCTCGCCGAGCACATCGTGGCGTACCGCATCGACGGTCCCCTGTTCTTCGCCGCGGCCCACCGCTTCCTGCTGGAGCTGACCGAGGTCGCGGACGTCCGCGTCGTCATCCTCCGTATGTCCCGGGTGTCGACGATGGACGCGACCGGCGCCCTGGTGCTGAAGGACGCGGTGGAGAAGCTGCGGCGCCGGGGCATCGTGGTGCTCGCCTCCGGTATACGCGCCGGCCAGCTGCAGGTCCTCGAGTCCGTCGGCGCCCTCGACCTGCTCCGGCGCGACGGTCAGGAGTACGCCACCACGCCCGAGGCGATCCGTGCGGCGCGCGACCACCTGGAGGCCACCGGAGTCCTGCCCCCGCCCCGGCCCTCGGGCACCGCCACGGAGGAGGCCCTGCGATGAGCACCGCCCCCGCCACGCTCCGGACGGTCGAGGTCTCCGGCGCGGAGGCCCTGTGTCTCCTGCGGCGCGGCCGCCCGGGCCGGCTCGTGTACACGCAGCGGTACCTGACCGTGCTGCGGCCCGCCGCGCAGGTGTGGGCGGACGGCCGCCTGCTCGTGCGCACATGCGGCCCGGCCACCGACGGGCCGGCGACGGCCACCTGCGAGGTGGAGGAGTGCCGCGCCCTGCCCGGCACCGGCTGGACGGTCACCGTCTCCGGTCCGGCCGAGGTCGTCACCGCCACCGCCGACGACGCCGCCGCCGACGTCGTCACCGCCACCGTCGACGACGCCACCGCCGCCGCCGACGCCGCCGTCACCGACGGCACCCGGCAGCGTGCCCCCGGCGGCTGGACCCCCGGTCCGCAGGACACGATCCTGCGCATCCGCCCCCGGGCCGTCACCGGGTTCCGTGTCGCGCGCGGGGAGGCGTGAGGGATGCCCACACGACCGCAGGCTCTTCCCCACCGGCATGTGCTCACGCTGCCCACCGCGCCCTCGGCCGTCCGGGCGGCTCGTGAGACGGCCGAGCAGGCCCTGGTCGAGTGGGGGATCGGGCTACGGCACCGCGCCGTGGACCCGGCCCTGCTGATCCTGAGCGAGCTGGTCACCAACAGTGTCCGGCACGCCGCCGTGCTCTCCCCGACGGTGACCGTGACATACGCTGCGGGCGCGGACTGCCTGGCCTTCGCCGTCCACGACCGTCACCCCTACCAGCCGGCGCTGTACGCGGCGGTCACCGGGGCCGGCGCGGGAGGCCTCGGTACCGTCATGGAACTCCTGCTCGCCCTGCACGGCACCGCGGTCGTCCGGCCCGACGCCGACGGCGGCGGCAAGAGCATCTGGATCACCCTGCCGCTCTGAGCGGAGCGGGCAGGCATGATCCTCACATGACAATGCGTAATTGCTAAAGTCGATAATTGATGATGTCGTACCGCCGGCCGCGGCGGTCCGGCCTGGTGTGCGGGTGGAGGAGACGGCACGGTGAGTACGCCGCTGTACCAGCTGAAGGCCGAGTTCTTCAAAACCCTCGGTCACCCGGCGCGCATCCGCGTCCTGGAGCTGCTGAGCGAACGCGAGCACGCGGTCGCGGAGATGCTGCCCGAGGTGGGCATCGAACCCGCGCACCTGTCCCAGCAGCTCGCCGTGCTGCGCCGGGCGAACCTGGTCGTGACCCGTAAGGAGGGCTCGACCGTCTACTACTCCCTGACCAGTCCCGAGGTGGCCGAGCTGCTGCGGGTGGCGCGGACGATCCTCTCGGGAGTCCTGGCCGGGCAGGCCGAGCTCCTCGCGGACCTGCGGGCCACGCCGGGGGCGGCGAAGCCGCGGGCGTGACGTCCGCCGCCCGGTCATCCCTCACACCCCGGGTCCACTGACACCCGCGCCCACCGTCGCGTCGCCCAACCGTCCTGGTCGGGGCCTCGAACGCGCGGGCGGGGATGTGATCCCGCACACGGGCGGGCTCAGGAACGGTTGCTATATTGCGCAATCATCCAACCCGTGGGGTGCGCCCTGACGTGCGGGGCGGTCGCCCGCCGCCCGGTCGTTCGCGCCGGGACGGTTGGCGTCGGCCACAGCGTAGGGAGTGGGACTTGAGCGACCCCTGGGGCGAAACCCGCGGCCGCGCGGGCACACGCAGCCGTACGGCCGGTGTCCCCCGGCAGCGGGAGACGGGCGATGAGGCGTTCGACCCCGGCCCCGGCCCAGGCCCCGGCGGCCGGGCGGCAGCCCGGCGGGCGGCCCAGGCGCACGG